>CAZCJL010000171.1:0-11473 GCA_964498785.1 uncultured Cytophagia bacterium
AAAGAGAATCCGAAAGCTTTGATGCACACCATCAATTATTGAATGGATACTTTTATCGGAACATAATTTGTTTTGTTTAAATGAATAACGCACTCATTTCATATCTTTCAGCGATACTTCTTTGCTGTGAGATGTGTGAATGAATTTGCCCTGATTTTTTTTCGTCCCGCTTTTTATTGCCGATTTCACGATGCTTATAATAAACAATGGACTTGAAGCAAGAGCGCGGTACACCGGGCGTGGCGCTCCATCTGTCAGTAGAAAGAAAATGACGCTGGCAAAATAACCAAGTGTATAATAAACCCAGGCTACGCCTGAAACAAGACTTACTTCTGGAAAAAGAAAACCAACAACAATCCAGAAACCAAGCCCCAGCACATGAAGCGCCCGGGGAATTTTGAACAGCGTAATAGCGTAATCAATTGGGTCGAACCGCATTTGCCGGATACCCAACCACAGTAATTTTAAAAAATTATGTTTGAGCAGGTAAAATTGCCCGCTGATCCAACGAGTGCGCTGTTGCGTGATAGCCTGGTAGGATTCGGTTTTTTCCTCAAATAAAACAGCGTTCGGTTCATAAAACACATGTGCCCGAAGCTTTAATAATTCCAGAAAAAAGGTTTTGTCGTGAACCGGGGATTGCATGTCCACTGCCGAAATCGCCTTTTTATATAAAATGAAATCGAACGCCATACCAGACCCACTGACTTCTGCGGAAAGCCCAAACGCGGCCTTTGCTGCGCGGAGCATTTGATCATTCATTGTCTCAGAAAGATAATCGAAACAAGCTGCATTGGTGTCGAGGTTAAACGGCCGCCGTTTCCCCTGAACTGCCACAAACCCCTCCTGAAATCGTTGATTGACAGTGGCAAGAAAATTTTCTTCCAATAAATTATCTTTATCCACTAACACAATCGCATCGTAGGGATCGTTTACTCCAAAACGTTCAATTTCATCGATAAAAAAATTTAGTGCAAATAAATAGGGATTGCCGTGACTATGATCAAATGTTTTTTCGCATACCAACGCGCCTTTTTCTTTGGCTGCATGTACTAACTCGGCGGAACAATGTTGGGCCAGCACAAATACATCAAATTTATTACGGGGATAATTTTGTAAAAAACAAGCGTCAATTACATGAAGAAGCTGGTTGTTTGCTTTATACGCCGGCGCCATCAATGCAAAACGCTTTTTCTTGTCTCCTGAATAGCTGCTTGTTTTATAGCGAATTTTGAAAATAACAGCGCTCAGCACAGCGATAAACATGAGCCAGGTATAAAAAACAAAATACACCTGGGGAATTGTCAGCACATATTTCATAATTTGAATCATACTTTATTCTCCGAAGTTCGTTGCCTGAACAAAATATGTCGTATTTTTTTTAGACCATCGCGGTAAAACACCCACATGTAAATGAACGGGTGATGTGTTTTAATTGAAATCATCTTGATCAATAAAAGCTGTTGCGTTGTTGTTCCGATAACCGTTGAAATAAATGTCGCGGTAATGGCGCCCATTATTCCAAATTTAACAATAAAAATCCAGTTCAACATGAAATTCACAATCAGAACAAAAAACAGCACATAGAAATTATAATGAGGACGTCCGATGCTATCGAGCATGGTGCCGCCCTGCCTGCCGAACGGTTTAATCATGGAAAGCAGTGCAAACAATTGCATAATGGGCACAGCCGAGCGGTAATTTTCTCCTGCGACCAGTATTACAATGGGTTCAGCAAAAATTATCATCAAAATGGCAAGAGGGATAATTATGGCCAGCATTATTCCGACGGACCGCTCATACAGGTAGCGTACATTATCTTTTCCCATTTCTTTTACGCGCATGGACGCCTGTGGGAAAACGATGGATGCCATTGAATTCATGGGCACTTCCACGTAATTGCCGATGCGGGTCGGGATGTTGTAAATTGCCACGGCTGCCGGGTTGAGGAAATAACCGATCATCATCAAATCCATTCGATTGAACAGCATGGACGAAAACGCCGACGCAATAACGTACTTGCCGTAATGAAATAATGTGGACACCCACGTCCAGTCCATTTTTCGAGACATTTTGATATATCTTTTCCCGAAAATCAAAATAATGATGAGCCCTGATAGTGCGCTAATGGATTGCAGGACAGGCAGTTCGAAAACGTTTATATTCCCGCGAAAATAATACAGCCCAACAAGAAGCAAAAAATTACAGGCATTGTACGCCAGGGTTGAAAAAAAACTGGAGCGAAAATCGAGATTTGCCACACTTAAAAATTGGAAAAAGGTCAAAGGAATATAAAAAACGCTGTATAGGCCATACAACCAAAGCACGTCTCGTAGTTCAGGCACACCCCAAACACGGCTCAATAGCGGCGCCAAACCTGCAACAATAGCAACACCAATCAGGCCTGTGGTAATATTAATCAAAAACGACGCGGTGGTAATTTTTCGATAATCATCCGTGTTCCCGCCTTCGAGGTACTTTACCAGCGCATTCTGGGTGATTCCTGTCCGTAAAATTTCTGGGAACGTGGTGACGGTTAAATACAGCACCCAAACGCCAAAGGCCTGCTGCGGCAGAATTCGAACGAGCACCAGGAATGTGAGAAACGCAAACATAAGAATAGAACCGTTGCTCAAAAGCGAAAACATGCCGGATTTGATCCAATATTTTTGCAAGCTGTTTTGTCCTTCGATCTGCTTTAAAAGTCGCTATCTAATTTTCCGGTTTTCTATTTGGGAAGAATATTCCGGTTAAATGCTTTTCACCGCAACGGCTTCATTTTCAGTTTGAACCGGCCGGCTATCTACGCCTTTACTCTTTTGTACCACTCTATCATAAAACTGCTCTGTTTTTTCTGCAATTTGTCTCCATTGGAATTCGCTCTCAATTCGTTTTCTTCCGCGGTTTCCCATCTCAGTGCCCAATTGCTTATTCGTTAGTATTTTCCGAATAGCCAAAGTCAGTGCGTTTACATTTTCTTTTTCAACGAGAAAACCTTCAACGCCATTCGTAATCATTTCATTTACACCGCCAATATCAAAACCAATCACCGGCAGTCCACAGGCCATGGCCTCCATAAAAACGATGCCCTGGCTTTCGCCTAACGACGGAAGCGCGAATACTTCTGCCTGCTGATATTCTTTAAGCAAAGCTGCACCGCTTTTATTCCCGATCAAAAAGACGACATCTTTTAGTCCGGCATCGCGAATTTGCTGCTCGAGTTTAGACCAGTGATTACCCTCACCGGCAATGTGAACCGTAAGCTGCGGAATTTCCCGGACCAATGCCTTTGCTGCTTCAATTAAAAAGCGCAGCCCTTTTCTGGGATCCAGCCGCGCTACCGAAACGATGTGGAACGGAATTTTCGACTGTGGCGCCGGCTGATAATCCTTTAAATCTAATCCATTGTAAATCACGTTTACATCTTCCCGATGATGCTTAAATTCCTCTTTAAGCACATCCGCCATCTTTTTGCTGACAGCAATAACGCCATCCGTTCTTTCCAGCAATCTTCGTTCAATGCCGGAAGCGTAACTTTGCACCAGTTTCAGTTCCCGGCGCCTTTGAAACGAAATGTTTTTATCTTTCAATGCTGCATCATTTTCATTTTTCATTGTGCCATGAAATGTAACAACCGACGGCGGAAAGTTTTCTTTTTTAAACCGGGGATAAAGAAATCCATTTCGCCCCTGAATGTGAATTACATCGAATCTGTCCGGCTGTTTGGCTAACATGTTTTTTATTTTTTGAAAAACGAAATAATTGAACGAAAATTCATCCAATGCAAAAAAATGGAAAAACCCAAGTCGACCGGATAGATACGATACCGGGATCACCTTGACGCCTTCATCCACAAACGGTTTCTTTGGCTTGAAAATGCTTTGCGCCGTGATAATCGACACGCTATGGCCCCGGGCGATCAGTTCCTTTGAAAGTTTCCATACATGCGTCTGAATCCCTCCGGTGTATGAATAATGCAGTGATTTCGAGATCATTAAAATTTTCATAAGCCTGCCACAAATTTAATTAATTTAAAAACATTGCTCCCAATATCTCGCAAAGAGTCGAAAAGAATTGCCGACTGAAACGTTATGAAAAAAGCTTCGCGTAAAATACTCTGGTTGATTTTTCTCTGAAATCGAATGCCATTTTATTAGTTGAAACACCGCCAATCCGATGATTAATCCGCTGATAATATTGGTCGGGTAATGAAATCCTAAATAAATCCTGGGAATTAAAATTACGACAAATGTGTAAATCAAACTGAACACACCAAGTTATTTATATCTTTTTCAAAATGACTGTTTTTCATTTCGCAGTACAAGAGAATCAAGTTACGGACTTTAATTGATGTTATCCGAATTATTAAAAACCATTCATTTTATAGAGAATGAATAGCGCCTGTCCCTTGTAAATTTCCGACACATCAACTAATCGGCCGTTCCAGGCAGAATATATTCGTTTCCAGTCAATGTTTTCCTTAAGATATTCAATCCCGGCCATAATCTCGTATAGCGATCTTTCATTATCGACAATCTTTTTAACAAGGCCATAACCCCACATTTCAGCTTCCGCTCTTGCGATGTTTTCTGCTCGTTGTGCATCGTCCCGTGCCATCTCCTTTAACCGAATTTCCGCTGCGCCGTAATAAACGTCGTATTCGAGCGCTGCCACCTGCACCAGGTTGATTATTTTTTGTACCTGTGCGACAGAGGCGTTCCTGTTCTGCCGGGCTGTGACATCAGATTGTATTTCATCCGAATCCCGGCTGTAAAAAAACACAATTTCCACGCGGCGATTTTTCTGTCGGTTCGATTCCGAGTTATTCGGTACAATGGGCTGGGTTTTACCAAATCCCTGGGTCTGGATATTCTCAGGATTGAGTTTTGTTTGTCGAAGCAGATAATTTTTTACTGCATTGGCCCGGGCTAATGAAAGCTGCATGTTGTATTCGTTATTGGCCAAATTATCGGTATGGCCGCTGACAATCACCCGGGCATTCGGATGGGTAATGAGAAAATCAACGACTTTATTCAGATAAAATTCATTCTGAGGACGAATCGTTGTGCGATTCAGGTCAAATAAAATATCACTTAGCGTGAAGATCATTTTTTCGCCTTGCTTTTCTGCGACTGGCTGCGGCATTGGAGCGTTCCCTTTTTTAACATCAATCAACACACTGCCTTTTCTCTCCAATGGAAATTGGTTAGAACCGCATAAAACGGAAAACACGTAAACATAACGTCCGGCTGGCGCCGGTTCTCCGTCATGTGTTTCGCCATACCAAATCAGTTTTTCAGGAATAGCGCCGTTGCCCTTCCAGGTTTTCACCGTGTTTTTGGATTCATCCATCAGGTTCAGCCCCCATTTCTTTATCGGTTCACAAAATTGAGAATTGAATAAAAAGGTGCAAAAGTCGTCCACACCATCATTGTCCGGTGAAATTTTTTCCGGCTGCGCAAATACGTCCAGGCCTGGCTCTGTTTTTTGCAGGAACGAATAAATTAATGAAATGCGGTGACTGTTGCCAAACACGCCCATTGGATTAAAGGCGTAATCGATGGCAAAATTCCGGACTCGGAAGCCCATGCCAGCCGCGAAACCAGCAATTTTCTTCAACTCATTGTTCATCGGCCCAAAGGCATACCCGGTGCGCAGTGAAAATAATTTTAAGGGCGTCAACTCGATTCCGATTTTTGTGAGAAGCGAATTGTCTGCCGGTTTTTCCAATTCAGCAGCCAGTAATGCAAATTTTTGAAATTGATATGAGCCGCCGAGAGAAAATATACGCGGTAAATCGAATGATTTTTCGCTGAGCGACAGGCCTGGTCCAATATTTCGAACGGCCATGCCCAGACCGAATCCATTGGCAGCGTACAATCCGCCGAAGTCCAGCGCCAATGTTTGTCCGTGATAAATATCGATGGCCTCAAAAATCGGTTTGAGGCTCACCCCGAGATTGAGATTCTTCCGCACCCGGTACGCGGACGTAATGGTCGGTGAAAAATCCGAGGCGCTGAACGTGCCGGTTTGAACGAATTCTCCGGGAGCGGTGCGCTCGGTTTTATCCATGGCGCCGGCATTGAAATATGAAAACGACAGCGCAAAATTCCAGTCCGGGTTGATATGCGTGGTGAACACCGCGAATTCGTGCGCCATATCCTGAACATAGCGATGATGCATAAATCCCAGTTCTGTATGCGGGATAAAACCAATGGCCGCCGGGTTCCAGTACAGCGACAACACATTTCCGGTCATTCCCACCACAGCGCCGGCCAATCCCAGCGAACGGGCATCGACGCCGATTTTCAAAAAATTGGCGCTGGTGGTGCCGGTTTTATGTACTTGTCCCCAAACCGGCAGCGCGAGAAGTTGGTAAGCCACAACCAACATTGTAACGTGTTTCAATATTTTTTTTACCGCATTTTTCATTCGATTTATACACCAAAAGAATTGTGAAATTTGTTCATTATTTTTATCAGACACAGAAAAAATGGATTTCAACTGATAATTAAAAATTAAACCGGTGAAAATGCTGTTATCCGATCAATGCGCCGAATAACGCATCCGCCTATGGCGTGACCTGTGTCCCATGTTTTTATTAATTCGCGTAATTCGCGGTTTTGCTAAAAAAACGAAACTATCGAACAATAGCTACCTTGCCGAATTTTTCAATGGATTTCCCATTCGCTTCAGCAATGAACCGAAACATGTATACGCCGCTGGCCAATTCGTTGAAGGCTTCATTCGCTCCGTTCCAGACCATCTCCGCTGTATTGCCGCAAATGTAGCGTTCATTTAATTTAATAACCCGTTCGCCGGATAATGTGAATAATTCAATTTCCACATTCGCATCTTTGGAAAGATTGAAAATGAAATAGGTTATATCGGTGAACGGATTGGGCGCTACGCCAAATTTTATAAAGCGAAGCCCGGTATTCGAAAAATCTATTTGGTAAATGGCAGAATCGGCCTGTTTTCGGTCTCCGGCAAATGCGTTGTCAAAATCGTTATCATACGCGAAAATCTGGCACACAAAGTTATCTTCCTGGGCCAATCCATCGATGATGTTCACAGAACGGAAACGATTTTCGCTAATTGGGTCCATCTGAACTTCAATGGCAGTCTGGCCCAATTCCCCATCCCGATCCCACAGCAGATAAACACCCTGTCTGTCGGATCCGGTATTATCATCGTATACACCGGATGAATCATAAATATCGCATTCCACATAGAACGAGCTGCCGGCTGATATTCGGGTTGGAGAAAAATTGGAGAACGTTGGCCCTTTTGTGTCATCATCCCGCAAGAAAATGGACCGGGCAAGGCTGACTCCCTGCTTTCTGTCTGACTCCTGCTGATTATCAAAATCGTTATCATACGCGAAAACCTGGTAAATCAGGTTTTCGTTAAGCTGAGGTATCTGGAGCGGCCGGATGCTGCGATACCTGTCGCCAGAAATTTTATCCATTTTTATTTCATTCGCATCGACAGCTAATTCACCATCCGTATCCATCAACAAGTAAACACCGAATCCATCACTGCCGGTTGCGTCGTCGTAAATTCCGGAGATATCTGAAATATCGCATTCGATATAAAATGAAGCGGAATCATAAACTTCCGCCGGACTGAAATTTGAAAATGCCGGCGGCTCTTCATCGTCATCCAAAATTCGCACCACCCGGGCCATACTAATTCCCAAAGACTGGTCAAACGGCCCATCATCGAGATCATTATCGCGTGCAAACACCTGGCATACAACATCCACATCCGAAGGCTGCGATGGGATGGAATCCACAGATTGGTACGTGTTACCCAAAACCCATTCAACCTGGAGTTCATTGGCAGATCGGGTCAGTTCACCATCTGTATCCCAAAGAATATAAATTCCTTTTCCGTCAGAGCCGGTTTCATCGTCGTAAACGCCGGCCGGATCATAAATTTCGCCGGTGAGAATAAATGCCTCGTCGTCGTCTTTCATCAGCGGTTGCCAGTCGGAAAACGTTGGGCCGTGTACGTCCATATCGCCGCCAGTGTAAATGACAATATTCTGCATTTGACTTTCTGCCCCAAGCCGGTCGGCTGCGACATTATTATCAAAATCATTGTCATTTGCTACAATATTGAAAACAAACTCCGAACCGGGTATAAGCCCGGGCATGGACATTTCCGCCACAAACGTATCGCCGGTAGTGTATTTCATTTCCATTTCATTGGATGACAGAAGCAATTCGCCATCCATATCCCAGGTGATGAACACCCCCTGGCCCGAGGAGCCTGTGTCATCATCAAAAATTCCGGAACTATCGCGAATAATCGCCTTGATGAAAAATGGTGTTTTTGCCCGGACAAATGCCGGCTTAATTTCCACAAAAACAGGAGGAATATTGTCATCATCCAGGATTTTAACAGTTTCAATTGAGGATACGCCAGGATTTCTATCCGATGGGTTTGAACTGTTGAAATTATTGTCATACGCAAAAAATTGAAACACAAAATTACTTCCCCAGAATTGCGAAGGAATGGGTTTATCTGTACGGTAATTGTTACCGGCAACCATGGACATCTGTTGTTCCTGAAAATCGATATTCAATTCTCCGTCCGTGTCCCAGCGAACATGCACGCCCTGTCCGGACGCCCCGGTGTTATCATCAAAAATGCCGGAGGAATCTGTAATGTCAATATGTATATGGAAGGAGGTCGTATCATAAACTTCGGCGGGTACGGTACTCATGTTTGCGAAATTCGGGCCCAGCACATCGTCATCATTGCCGGACGAGTTACTTCTCACGTAGATATGCCGCGTATTGGAAATCCCCTGTTTTCTATCTCCTGTATAGCGATTGTCAAAATCATTGTCGTAAATATACACCTGGTATAAAACTGTTGATCCGCTTGATTGTCCTGTTAGCGGGCTATCGGTTCGAAATAAATTCTCTGCGGCCGGGGACATGGAAACTTCGTTATAGGATGCAATCAATTCACCATCATTATCCCATCGCAGGAAAGCCCCCTGGCCATCTGATGTGGTTTCATCGTCAAAATAGCCACTGGGATCAGAAAGCCCTGCTTCAATGAAAAAAACCAGGTTATCATCCACCGAGTCCGGTGAAAAAAAAATGAACACAGGTGCATCATCATCATCATCCAAAATGGTTATGCGGTTGCGGGAGCTATTTCCGGCATTTTTTACCGGCGCATGGTTGTCGTAGGCAAACACGCGGAATACAAAATCTGCATCTCTGAACTGGCTGGGAATTTTCGCAATTGTTCGGAACGTATCTCCACTGACGCGGCTGAGCTGCAGTTCATTAGCAGAATTGATAAGCTCGCCGTCAGTGTCCCAGAGCAGGTACACTCCCTGGCCATTAGCGCCGGCGTCATCGTCATACACCCCGTTTTCACCGGAAATAACGCCTGTGATGTAAAATGAACTGGTATCATACACCGCAGACGGTCTGAAATTTTGAAACAATAGATCTTTTTCCCCGCCTGACGTAGAATTATTTATATAGAACTTTAACGTGCCGCTCTGCTCGCCAACAATCAAATCTTGTCGGCCATCGCCGTTCATGTCGTAAACTTTTGGGACGGGAAACCAGTCAATATCAAAGTTCATTTCCTGAAAAAAGTCTTCCCGATATTCCCAGATCGGCAAATTAGCGCTGCCGGTATTTTCATACAGATATACAAAACCTTTGCTCTCTCCAATAATCAAATCCAGATCGCCATCATCATCAATATCGATAAACGCCGGGGCAGAATTGCTTCCCACATCGATATTGCTGTAAATACTGGTATCAGCCTCATGAATATTAAAACTTGGAGCCTGCGGAGTGCCGATATTCCAGAAACATGCCAGCCGGCCGCTTTGTTCTCCGATAGTTAAATCGTAATCGCCGTCATTATCCAAATCTGCCAATGCCGGAATGCTGTAATTGCCAATATCGACGCCAAGAAACCAGAGAGGTCGATATTCCCATACCGGTGAACTTTTGTTACCGGTATTTTCAAAACAATAAATCCGACCATCCCAGGCGCCGGTTATAAAGTCCTCATCCCCGTCATTGTCCAAATCTGCAAACGCCGGCGATACAAATTTATCGAAAATTTCCGTAATCTCAGGAAATGCTGCTGTGTTTTCTTTCCAGACCGGGTTTGTTAGAGTGCCCTGGTTCAAAAATGTATACACTGGTCTTGTCAGGGACGATTGTTTGTGGCCGAGCACTAAATCCGGGAGGCCATCATTATTCACATCGTAAATTGCCGGAGCGCTGTTCAACCCAACATCAATGCCTGCAAATATTGTTTCACTTCGGGTATACTTGGGCTGAGTTTTCGTGCCAATATTTTCAAAATAGACAATTCCCTTCTCCCAATTGCCAATGATGAGGTCGTAATCTGAATCGCCGTCCAGGTCAACCAGTGTTGGATTGGAATTATGTCCCGCGTCAATCCCTGAAAACAATGTTGTGTTTTCAATAAACTCCGGAATTTCAGTGCTGCCCTGATTTTCATAATAGGTTAACGTGCCATCACCTGCACCAATGAGCAAATCATAGTCGCCGTCATTATCTAAATCAGCCATTGTCGGGCTGCTGGATGAACCAGCATCAATGTATGTAGGAATCAGGAAAAATGTTACATCTTCCGCCCACTGCGGGTTCTGGGCGTCGCCAACATTTCGGTAATAGTGCAGGGTACCATCAATATCGCCGATGACCATGTCTAAATCCTGATCATTATCCATATCCGCCAAAAACGGCACAGCCATTTCACCCTCGGATATCTGGATGACAGCGTTTTCCTGCTGCCAGGACGGATTGAGCCTATTCCCAATATTTCGGAAAAAATAGATGTCGTTCAGTGAGGAACTGCCGCGGACGCCCACAATCAGGTCTAAATCGCCATCACCGTCTACATCCCCTAAAAAAGGCGCTGAAAATGGCGGGCCGGAAACGGGCGGAATATAAATATCGGCCAGCACTGAAAGCTCCTGGGACCATTGCGGAGACATCGGCGAACCGGTATTTCGATAAAACAGAAGCCGTCCCTGGTACTCGCCAATAATCATGTCGAGGTCTCCATCATCATCCAAATCGCCGAACGCAAACCGATGATTCGTTACCGATTCCACGTGTGACGGATTGAAAAATTCAATCTGTTTGGTGAATTGGCCGTTCGCCGAACTTGTGATAAGAAGGAAAAAAATATATGTGGGGAACCATTTTTTCATACAATCTATCCCGATACATGACATAAACTTTATAACTGTATCAATAAGGTAGAATTATCATGGTGCGCAAGCAACCGCTCACATAACGTTTTCAAGATAGGATAACTCAATGTTATTACGGATGCATTGCGAGGCATAAACAGCCTGTAAAGGTGTTGCACTCCAATTTCATAAATATATTGGGCAATGAAGCAATTTTACCCAGTGAACGGTTAAGAGCATATTCAGTTACGTTTT
>CAZCJL010000172.1:0-11209 GCA_964498785.1 uncultured Cytophagia bacterium
TGAGTCACTTCCCGACTTCGCTCGAAGTGACACCTACGGAATATATTTAAATACGACATAGCGGCAAGCGCCCATATCTACCATAAAATATTGAGAAGATACTAATTCAAAATAAAAAATAACATTTCATGTATTTTTGTGTGTTTAGTGGGCTACACTTGTATCATAATTTTCTTTTTAGAATTTTAGATATAATATGATTTGAAGTGAACTTTCTACTTAAAGTTCAATAATCCCCTCCTCGATATACGGATACATCTCATCGATCTTGCCCTGAATTTCAATCGTTTTGCTTAATGCCGTCACGATACGGCAATAATGCTGAACGTCGTCCATCTTTCTGCCTTTTCGATCTTTCAAATATTTGTGTAACACCTGATACCCGCCGATCCGATAATTCCAGATGGCCGGGGAAATGCCTTCAAAATATTTGTCTTTATTAATGTAAATGCGTTGCTCATTTTCAACGTAGCGGATCTTGTCGATTGTGTCATTTCCACTGATCTGCGGATATTTGGCAACAGGCGGATCTACTGCCGATTTCTCCAGTAAATGTAAATCAACCAACTTCTTCCCAAATTTTCCAATAGATTTAAATAGCTCATAATTTGAAGTAAATGGCACTCGGGGAAAGTCGATTTTTAAAAACTCGGCGTAGGTTTCGCGGTAAATGTTGCTGTAAAACACGCCGTAAATGTAATACAAAATATCTTCCGGTGAAGGCGTGGTCCCGTACGCTACTGCCAGTTTATCTAACACAGCCGGCGCGATATTGGGCTTTTTGCCGTAAGTTTCGGTATTGTCAAAAACCATCATCATTGTTCCGCCGGACTTGGTATTTCTTTTCTTCTTTTCAGGATAAATGTACAGCGGGAAGATTAATTCACCTCCTCTATAAAATAAATTTAAATCAGCTATTTCATTGGAAATAAATATTAAATTCCAGGGATACTCCAGTCCAACGACCTGTCCCTGCCTTCCAACAGCTAATCCAATATTTCTATTTTCAAAATGTCGCATTACCTCATAACGCATTCTTTCAATAATGGATGGGTGGTAATAGATGAAACGAGTATCAAAGGGCCTGTATAATATTTCTTTAAAATGGTCTTTCCAGTCATCAAGCTCGTTCAACTTTTTTCTGGCTTCATGGATTTTCCAGTTGGATTTATTTTTTAAATAGAATGCCTGCGCGATTATTTCATCAGTTTGCGAAAGATTCCTGAATTGCATTATTTTATTCAGTAATTCATGCTCGCTAAAATCGATGGCAAATTGATCGCGCGAAGTAACAATTCCGACACTATTTAAAAGAAAAATATCATTAATATTAGGCCAGCGTAAATATCGTTTAATTTTCCCGGTATCTCTTTTAATCAAAAAATAATAAGGAGTTTGTGGATTTATCTGGGAATAATTTTTCTCAGAAAATTTATGCGCGTTTAGCCACTCGTATTTTTCCTTGCGCAATCCGAACAGGTCATGATGAAATATCTTTGCTTGCTTCTGTTTCACATTTTTCACAAGCAGAATAATGGCCACTCCCTGGCGAATATCGAATACATTTTCGTCTTTTCCGCCTTCAGGCGTGGTTTCCTTTTTCAGGCTATTACCATGCAAATCGAGCACGTAAATTTCATCAAAGGTTTTCATCAAACTCTGACGCATGCCGCGAAAAGTGGGATTGTCCAGATAGCTGTGATTGGTAATCATGCCAACTATTCCCTGGCCCGATTGCTGAATTTTCCATTGGGCAAAGCGCAAAAACTTCACATAATCGTCCTGCAGCCATTTGGGATTTTTCTCACCCAGCGGTTCATCATCCACCTTGTAATAACTTTGCGTGCCGTCAATATCTTCCTTGAGTAACTTTTCCGTCCAATCATTGATGTTGACAGAAGAACCGCTATAAGGCGGATTACCTAAAATCACAAGCACTGGCTGCTCTTTCTTGACTTTGTTTGCCAGATAACTTTCTTCGCTTATCGAGCTTAAACCGGGTAGCGCAATTTGCTCGATTTCTTCCATTTCCAGAGTGTTCGTCAGGTAAAGCTGAAAACGTTCATCATCAGCCAATTTGTAACCGAGCTCTTCAAAAACAAACCCCATTTTCAGGTGACCGATTGCATACGGCGCCATCATCAATTCAAATGCGTGGTAGTTTTTGAGAATATGGTTACTGATCCACTGTTTCAATCCGCCAGCGCCGTATTTTTTCTCAAATTCAGTGGCAGCCAGACGAATGGCTTCGGCGACAAAAGTCAACGTACCTCCTGCCGGGTCCAGTAATTTTACCTCATCGCTTGCCAGCCCATCGACTAACTTAAAATGCGATTTCAAAATGGAATGAATTGAACTCACGATATAACCAACCACAGGTTCCGGGGTGTAATAAACCCCGCGGCGCTCACGAATATCAGGATCGTAAGTCGCCAGGAATGTTTCATAAAAATGAATAATCGGGTCTCTCCCCTTTCCGCTGCGGTAATATTCATGCAGAATTTTATTCACGTTTGTAACATGCAGAATTTCAGCAATATCTTCCACAATCATTTTCAGGGATTTGGGTGGTTCTTCCAGCGAAATAAATCGAAACACATCCCGCAAAAATCCGATGGTGTGGGGAATGTAATCAAATGCCAGCTTGCGGCTGAATTCGCTCTTTTCACGGGGGACTCTGGTGCGGGCGGCAAACAAACCATACGTAATGGTTTGCGCGTATAAATCCGCAAATTGTTTTGGCGTGAGTGTACCGATCAGGAATTTTTTAAATGCATCATAAAATCCATGAATGTGCCTGTGTCCTTTGCTGCTGTTTTCAGTCAATTCCACCGCGATAACTTCATCCCGCAGGAAACGGGTGCGTTTTGCCAATTCTACAGCAAGCCCACGAGCGCTGCTAACCTTTGGCAGCGAAAAGGAGAAAAATAATTCGAACAGCTCTTTGAATTCATCGATATTCTCCGCAGGCGGCGGCGTCTGCAATCGCTTTGCAATTACCGGACGCCCGATCTGTGCCTGTGCGATGCGTTCGCCATCGCGGTATAAGCGAAACTCAAAAAAGTTGGTCAGAATAACGTTGGGAAAGGTGGAACGATAGCGCTTCAATTGCTCTGAATCTTCGATATAATCCAGGTTGGAAACCGATGGATTTTTGGCTTCGATATACCCGGTAACATGGTTCCTGCCATCCCAGATACGAAAATCCGGGTTACCGGCTTCAGTCTTTTTCGGAAGAATCGTGATATCGATATTGTTTATGTTCAGCAGATCGGCGAAATTTTTAATTAATTCATCGAGGTGTTTGTAATAGCTCTCTTCACGAGCATCCCCGCGCTGCGACGTGAGAGTACACTCTTTCAGATACTGCTCTAATAATTGTTTTATCAAACCAAATTCCCCTTGGAATTTTAATTTCACTCTATATCTTTCTCTGTCTTCAATCTGCGTTAATCAGTGGTTTTCTCTTAGTTCTATTTTAAGGCTTACATCCGATTAACAATTCGGAATCTTACTTTTGCTTAATCAAAAAATATAAAGTAATTACCATAAAAAGTCAATAGTAATTTCGCCTATCTTTTGGTGAATTCGCCCCATAAAAAAGTGGTTGATTTTTAACAATGCTTTTCATATAATTATCTTGACTATTTTACTTGAATAACACATAGGAGAACGACTAAATGAAAGCGGCAAAAATAACAGAAAATATTTACTGGGTCGGTGCGATTGATTGGAATTTACGAAATTTTCACGGATATTCAACGCAGCGGGGATCGACATACAATGCGTATTTGATTATTGATGATAAAATCACCTTGATCGATACAGTAAAATCATATCTTGTTGATGAGATGTTGGACCGAATTCGATCGATTGTGGATCCGGGCAAAATTGATTATGTGATCTCGAATCATGTGGAAATGGATCATTCCGGCGGACTTCCCAAAATAATGGAGCTGGCGCCCTACGCAAAAGTCATCACCTCGCCGTTAGGGCAAAAAGGATTATTAGCACACTACAAGCGTGAATTTAATTTCCAGGTCATGAAAACCGGAGATACCCTGAACCTGGGGCAGCGCAATTTGCACTTTGTACTCACTCAAATGGTACACTGGCCTGATAACATGGTGTGCTATTGTCCGGAAAACAAAATTCTTTTTTCCAATGATGCATTTGGGCAACACCTTGCTTCTTCTGAGCGTTTTGACGATGAATACCCAATAAGTGTCATTTTTCATGAAGCAAAAAAGTATTATGCGAATATTGTACTACCTTATAGTATGCAGGTAAAGAAAGCACTGGACACGGCACTTAAACTAAATATCGACGTTATTGCGCCAAGTCACGGTATTATCTGGCGCGATCACCATTATAATATTTTATCTGAATACCAAAAGTGGTCGTCGAATGAAACAACGGATCGGGCGTTGATCATTTATGACACGATGTGGCACTCTACGGAAAAAATGGCGCATGCAATTCGCTGCGCTTTTGAGAACAGAGGTATGCAGGTAGTGATGCTGAATTTACAGCATAATCACATTTCAGATATCATGACGGAAGTACTGACATCACAATATATTTGCGTCGGATCACCAACATTAAATAATAATATGCTGCCAACAGTTTCCGCATTTTTAACCTATCTTTGCGGTCTGGCGCCAAAAGGACGAACCGGAATGGCCTTTGGCTCTTATGGTTGGGGCGGTCAAAGCGTGAAACAAATCGAGGATATTCTCAATGATTGCGGATTCGAGGTGCTCCCCTCGCATAAAGTACAGTATGTGCCATCAGCCGATGATTTGAACAACATCCGCCAAATTACAGAACAATCTCTGGTGTAATCATTTATCGTTTGGAACATGAAAAAAACAACGTTATACATATCCCTGTTATTACTTTTCAATTGCGCCATGTTGCCGCTTATCGGCGAGCGGTCTGCAAAACATGATGTGCTGCTTGATGTCATTTCAGATACCCAGGCGCGGCAGTTATACATCGATGGATTTGAAAAGCTGACATTACGTGAAAAAATACTAACATATCATCTGGTGCAGGCCGGATTGGCGGGGCGTGATATTTACTATGATCAAAATCACGAACATGCGCTGGCAATCCGAAATCTATGCGAGGAAATTCTGCAACATGCTAAAACACTCGATGCAAAAATGTATAACGAAATCAGGGCATATACACACAGATTCTGGCTGAATAGCAGTCAGTATTTTCATTCATCCAAAAAGAAATTCGTTCCGAAGATGACGGAAGCAGAGTTTCGTGGTGCGTGTAATGTGGCTGCCGCGAACGGAGCCGATTTCATGATTCCGGATATTTTATCACTGAATGATTATTTGTCACTTTTGCAGAAAAATATATTTGATTCCAGCTATCAGTCCATGCTCACCATCAAAAATTCGGAAAACGGTGAGGATATCATTGCTTCGGGAGCGAATAATTTTTATGATAATATCACTTATAAAGAAGTTATGGATTGGCTGGAACAGGGCGATGAAAAATTTCCGTCAAATTCCAGGCTGGTGAAAAAAGGAGATAAGATAACAGAGTTGGTGTATCGTGCAGGCTTGCCGGACTCCGCGATTGCGGCAGGTTTGTACGCGCCACAGTTAAAAGAAGTCATTCATTATCTTAAACTGGCAAAGCCTTATGCCGACTCCATTCAAGCGCAGATCATCGACCATCTGATTCTTTTTTATCAAACCGGTTATCCCAAATACGCCAGCCAGGCATTCAAGCTTTGGTTGAAGAACACATCGCGGGTGGATTTCCTGCAGGGATTCATTGAAGTTTATACCGATCCGCTGGGGAAAAAAGGTTCGTTCCAGAGTATTGTCTATTTTGAAGATGAACAGCGCACCGAACTCATGGAGCGTCTGGTGGAACAGGCTGAATATTTCGAGAAAAATGCGCCCTTTGATGATGCGTACAAACGCACCGAATTTAAAGTCAAACCAAAAGTCATTGCTGCACTGGTTATTTCAGGTGCTGGTGATCGTGGACCGATCACTCCGGCCGGAATTAATCTGCCCAATGATCAGAATTTTCGCGAACACTTTGGCTCCAAAAATCTCATTTTTACGAATATTTTAGGCATCAGTGGTGGTAATGACGTGGAATATGACATCGATTTTTCACGGCGTTTCATCGACGAATTTTTCCATCCGCATGATATAAAAGTGCTCCAACGGGTAAAAGAAGACCCTTCATTTGCAATGGTCTGCTTGCACGAGCTCATCGGGCATGGTTCCGGTAAAGTCAGGCCGGATTTAGCAGGCGATTCATCGGATTTTCTGAACGAATATTACTCCACGCTGGAGGAAGCCCGCGCCGAGTTAATGGCGCTGTGGTTTATTCAGGATCCCAAATTGTATTACATCGGCTTGCTCAAAGATAAGCGCTCGGCAGACGAAGTTTACCGCCAGTGGGCACGAAATGACCTGCTAATGTTAACCCGCATGGAAAATCGCACCACTGTGGAGCAGGATCATGAACGCGCCCGCCATCTGATCGTGAGTTATCTCCGGGAAAAAGGCGCGATCGATATGGTAAAAATCAAGGGAAAATTATTCACAAAAGTGAACTCGGTTTTCAAATTCCGCAATGGTGTGGGCGAATTGTTGCGGGAGATCATGCGCATCAAGGCTGAAGGCGATTACGATGCAGCCAGAGAGCTTGTTCAAAAATACGGTATTTACTTCAACCTGGAATGGCGGGATCAGATGGTACAGCGCTATAAAGAAGTGCACCGGAAAAGACCGATCGTTAAATATGTTGGCTACTCCATGCCCATTCTCCTTGCCCAGCCAAATAAGGATGGCGATATTACGGCTGTAAAAGTCAAATATTTGCAGGACTTTGAGAAAGAGCAATTGTACTACTCAGGTAAGGTGGAGATTGATTAGCACAACACTCGTCATCCTGTTCCTTTAATTCGATCTTCACTTGATAATGAACGTGTTGATTTAATTTTTGCTGATCCTCCTTATAATATTAAAAAGGCAGAATGGGATTCATTTCAATCACAGAAACAGTATGTTGAATGGAGCTTGTTGTGGATCCGGGAAGCTCACCGGGTATTAAAACCGCACGGAACTCTTTACGTCTGCGGTTTTTCTGAAATATTAGCTGACATTAAATGGGCAGCAAATTATTTATTCAAAGGGTGTAAATGGCTTGTGTGGTACTATCGCAACAAGGCGAACCTGGGAAACGATTGGGGCCGTTCTCATGAAAGTTTATTACATTTTAGAAAAAGCAAAAATTTTCTATTCAACATTGACGGCGTCAGGATTCCATACAATGCGCATACTTTAAAATATCCCAGAAGACCGCAGGCGGAATCATCCCAAAATAATAATGGAAAAGGGAAAAAGTATATATGGGAACCGCATCCAAATGGCGCCAAACCCAAAGATGTCTTTGAAATTCCCACGCTCTCAAACCACTCCTGGGAAAAGACGACTCACGAAACTCAAAAGCCAATCGAATTGGTTAAAAAATGCATTTTGGCATCTTCCAATTTTGGCAATCTTGTCGTCGATCCTTTTGGCGGATCCGGGACTACTTATGCTGTGGCAGAAGCTTTTGAACGAAATTGGTTGGGAACAGAAATAAAGAAAGAATATTGCGAAATCATAGAAAAACGTTTAATGGACAGAGACCATCTCTCAAGAATTATCTCCGGAAAAGATGAAACTGAAGCAGTTCAAAGACGCAAAAAACTAAGAGCGTAATAATTTCCAGATATCTTTTAAAATAAATTTTGAAAATTGAAATAACCGCATAGCCAGATTTCCGAAATCCTGAAGATTTCGGAAATCTCGGCGTTGGTAATCTATTGCACTATGCAACAACATTCAGCATCCAATCTTTTAGCAAGCCAGCGGGATCGAAAATATCGCCTGCAAAACAGCCACTATTCCCATCCAGATCAAGTTCATTATCTGTAAAAAAACGATCCGGCACTCGTTTCACTACGCTATTTCAAATCATCAAAACGTATCCATCCACTCCGGTGCAAATAGTTGAATAAAATGCGCGCCAGAGCGTTTTACATAACCGGGACAATCCCAGTGCCATAATCGTCGCAAAACCGCTTTAGTCGCCGGTTTTGCGGGCTTTCCGATTGCCGTTAGCACGTTGATTGCATGAAGCGCCGCCATTTCGTGTTCACTATCCACTTCCCGAATAAGCAGATTCAATGCACTTTCGGTTTCTCCAATGTAAAAAAGTGCCTCTGCCGCGGCAATACGAACATCAGCATATTGATCATCCAGTTGCTTCAATAGCGCATCTTTCGCTGCTGTTGCCCGATCTTTTAACACACGACAACCAATGGCAGCCCAGTAACGAACAGCGCTATCATCATCTGATAATCTTTCAATCAAAATATTTAAATAAGCAGGATTGCCTTCGCTGGCAATCTCAGCCGTCTCAATGACTCGCGCCAGCGGAAATCCTACGGATTGAAATGTCTCGTAAATCGTATCCTTGCCAGCGCGCAGTAACCGATCTCCCTCGGGAATGAAAGCGAGATCACGGATTTCCAGCAACTTTTCGCGAAGCGCACTTCGAAATCGATCTAACTCGTTTTTAAATTTCGGGTCATCTGCCAAATTGTTCACATTATGGGGATCGGCTTTCACATCGTACAACTCCTCTGCTGGTTTTTGTTCCCAAAATGCGCTTTGTACTGCATTGCAACGACCTTGCAGATATTCCTGTTCCCATGACTGAGTAGCAGACATCCGCCATAAATATCGTAAATACTGCCCCCACGGCCGATACGGCATATAATTACGGATGTAAAGAAACCGCTCGTCCCGCAGCGAACGCATCAGATCGATTCGCTCATCCATGCGGTTGCGGACACCCAGCACGTATTGAGGATCTTTGGTTTTTTGCGATCCCAGAAATGCATGACCCTGAAAATTTTCTGCAACAGGAACACCGGCAAGGCTCAATAGCGTCGGTGTCAAATCCACAAAACTGATCATCCGGTCGACTATTGTTCCCGGCTTTCCTGGCGCCAGATGTTGATACTTTTCAGGAAAACGAATGATAAATGGCACATGTGTCCCTGAATTGTATAAGAATCGTTTACTACGCGGCAACACTCCCCCATGATCAGAATAATAAAAAATGATGGTATTTTCTGCCAGCCCAGCATCTTCTAATTCTTTGATGATTTCCCCTGCCTGTCGATCCATTTCAGAAACCTGATCATAATACTGTGCCCAACAGTGACGCATTTCCGGCGTATCCGGATGATAGGGCGGCAGCTTTACTTTAGCGGGATCGTGCCTCAATTTATCCTTATCTTTTAATACTGTATAATGTACCTGACTCTCGTGACTTGCGGTTAAATTAAAAATAGCGAAAAATGGCTGCCCCGATTTTCGGTTTTTATAATGCGCGGTGTTACTGGATTCGTCCCAAACTCCATCCGGTTTGATTGTGTTATAATCTTCCTTTGAATTATTTGTGCAGTAATATCCTGCTGTGCGCAAATACTGGGGATAAAACTTAATCCAGCCGGGAATCGGATTGTTACTGCGCATATTTCCATTTCCGAGTGTACTGCAATACATTCCCGTAATGATTGTATTTCTCACGGGAGCACACACTGGCACAGTTGCATACGCATTTGTATAGCGGACGCCTTGTTCTGCCAGCCGGTCCAGATTCGGTGTCGTTGCCAGCGGATCCCCGTAGCAGCCTAACAGCGGGCTGTTGTCCTCACTTGTGATCCACAGAATATTCGGACGTTCTTGGCTGCGATTTCCGGCGACTGCGTTTAGCGGAAGAAAAGCACTTCCTGCAAGAATCATATTCGATTTAATAAAACTGCGTCTGGATAAAGCGTGTTCGTCATTTTTCATAAAAAAATCCTCTCTTGTTAGGTGGGAATTTTGGAATAGTATAAATTTAAAAATTTATGGAAGAAATGCAAGAGAGAAATTTGGGGATTTATAAAAAAGGGATTGCATTAAATTTAAAATGCAATCCCTTTTTGATGAAAAATTATTAATTATTTTCAAATAATTTCACATATTCGCCGTAGCCTTCTTTTTCCAAATCTTCTTTTGGAATAAATCGCAAGGACGCCGAATTGATGCAATACCGCTTTCCGGTGGGTTTGGGACCGTCATTAAAAACATGTCCCAAATGAGAATCGCCGTGTTTGCTGCGAACTTCAATTCGAGGCATAAGCAGCTTTCGGTCCTCTCGTTTTATAATGTTTTCTGTTTCCAGCGGCTTCGTGAAACTGGGCCAGCCGCAACCGGAATCATATTTATCCAGCGAACTGAACAGCGGCTCGCCGGTGACAATATCCACATAAATGCCGTCTTTTTTATTATCCCAATAGTTATTATCAAATGGTTTTTCTGTCGCTTCTTTTTGAGTGACCTGATACTGGAGTCGTGTCAGCTTTTTCTTCAATTCTTCATCCGAAGGCTTGTTATATTTCGGCTTCTTTAAATCAATTTTTATCACATCACCCCATTTCGTTTTAATGAAATTTTCCCGCCCCGAAGCAGCTTTGTATGAATTATATCGAACCGGATTCTTTTTGTAATAATCATGATGATACTCTTCTGCTTCATAAAACGGTGTTGCCTTCAAAATTTTCGTGGCAACCGGCTTATCGAAACGACCCGATTCATCCAGCGCTTGTTTCGATTTTTCAGCAATCGCCTTTTGTTCATCATCGTGATAAAAGATCGCAGTTTCGTACTGCGATCCGCGGTCGAAAAACTGCCCGCCGGCATCTGTGGGATCAATCTGCGTCCAGAACACCTCGACCAGCTCGGCAAAGCTAATTTTCAACGGATCGAACGTAATTTGAACCGCTTCCACATGTCCGGTCTTCCCGGAAGTTACCTGCTGATATGTGGGATTTTCCACATCGCCGCCGGTATAGCCGGGAACCACGCTTTCAACGCCATCCAGTTTATCGTACGGCGGTTCCATGCACCAGAAACATCCCCCGGCAAACGTCGCGTTTTGCAGCGACTTTTTTGGGTTTATATTATCATTCATATTATCTGATTTCACCTCTAAATTTATTCCGATTAACATGAGGAGTGATATCAGGATAACGCTTCCTGCTAATAATTTCATGATCAGCACCTCGTATCTTCTCAATATTTTATGGTAGATATGGGCGCTTGCTGCTATGTCGTATTTA
>CAZCJL010000173.1:0-11201 GCA_964498785.1 uncultured Cytophagia bacterium
GGAACGAGAACATTGTTTAGGATTTTAAAATACCAACAAAATGGAATTGCACCCTTTTGCTATTGGAATAAATATTCTCTCATTAGCTTATGAGGCAAACGCTAAATTACGAATTATATCATCATTAAAAAAAAGGAGGACATCATGCCGGATTTAGCCATTGCACTTTTAATTTTTGCCGGGATTATTATTATTGTGGTGTTAATTCGCATGAGGGTCGGAGAAAGTTTTGTAATTAAGCAGTCAGATATCGTATTGGCTTTAATTCCAATATTATTGTGGCTGCTGCTAACCAATCGCATCGATAAATTCGAATTTGGTGGCGTTAAAATCCAACGCGCATTTTTAGAAGCATCAAAAGAACCAATTACAGAACAGGTGAATAAACTACAATTACCAGTCGAATCGATTCGGTTAGATGCCAAAAGAAGTGTTGATGAGATTCCTCAACTTATTCAGAACAAAACAGAAGCACTGTTTTTTCAACTGGGATATCGCGGCTATTACGGGCCGGCAATTGAAAATTATTTATCGCGTCTCACTCAGTATTCATTTTTTAAATATATTATCATTTTAGATCAAGATGATACATTTGTCGGGATGTGCGATGCCAGTGAACTACAGATAATATTCCAGAGTCCGGATGCGGCTTTTGGCTCGCGGAATTTTGAAAATTGGCTTCGTGACTCGGATGTAAAAGAATTTAACAAATTACCATCGTACATTTCCAGCGAACATGCCATTAAACCGACAACGGAAAAACAACTTGTTTTAGAAAAAATGGAATCCCTGAATATCGATATTCTACCTGTGGTCGATGATAAGGGCAAATTTTCCGGTATCGTTAACAGATCACGACTCACTGCAAGTATGTTAATTGATGTCGCGAACAGGGTAAAATAAATAAATTGCATGAGGAGAAACATAAATGGCAACTGATAAATATGTATGCCCCCAATGCGGTGACTCATCTTTTGAAACCGATACAATCAGGACGAACGGCTGTCTATTATAAAGAGTCTCGCATCATAGGCAAACAAGAATATCTCAAACAGATATTTGACAAATCCATTAAAATCATGAATCCCGAAATGTCAATAACAGGCAAATAAAAGTATTTGCAAGTTCAGAATCCCTCAGAAATTCCAATGGAAATGGAGATCACAGACGCTCTCCCTGAAATTTCGCATTCCGGTTTGGTAACATTGCACAAAAACCGGACGTCTCTGTTACGGATTTCTATAAATTCAACAGAAGAGCCGCGGAATAAAGAATTAACGCTCAGCGGCATCGTTAAAAATGTGCTCATTGCCCCGGAAACAGGATTATCGGTTGATTTTGTTATTAAAGTTGATTATATTGCAACCGAAAAATAATGTATGTTCTTTTAAAAAAAAAATTAACTAGTTGAATCCATAAGGAAAAACGACATTGGAAATTTTAGGAATCGATATTGGTGGTTCAGGAATTAAGGGAGCGGTAATTAACACCGAGAGCGGCGAGTTGCTTACCGAGCGACATCGTATTGCCACGCCCAGGCCTGCGAAGCCCGATGATGTGGCCGACACTGTATCGGCGATAACGACACATTTCAACTGGAAAGGAGTCATCGGATGTGGATTTCCTGCAGTTGTCCGACAAGGACTTGTCCGAACGGCGTCCAATATTCATAAAAAATGGATCGGAACTAATGCCCGGGAGCTTTTTTCAAAAATCACCGGGATGGATACGTGGGTGATAAACGACGCAGATTCTGCAGGGATGGCAGAAATAAAATTTGGCGCAGGGCAAAATTTATCCGGCGTGATTCTTGTTATTACTGTGGGCACTGGTTTGGGAACCTCTGTTTTTACAAACGGACAATTATTACCGAATACAGAATTTGGACATGTCATTGTAAAACAGAAAGTTGCTGAAAAATTCGCATCTGACGCGACACGAAAGAAAAAAGATTTAAGCTGGAAAAAGTGGGGCAACCGTTTCAATAAATATCTGATACGACTGGAAGAACTTATCTACCCTGATTTGATTATTATTGGCGGCGGCGCCAGCAAAAAGTTCGATCAATTTGCTGATTATTTATCTCCGCAGGCAGAAATTATTCCGGCGCAGCTTTTAAATCATGCCGGAATTATCGGAGCTGCCATAGCAGCGGAAATGCATTTTACATCGAATTGATTAAAACCGATGTGTCGCGTACTTTTAATGATCACATTATTTTCGAGATACGTGACACGATGAATCAAAATTAATTTATTGAATGTTTAAACAAAATCTGATTATTATCATCAATTATTGCTCGCCTTTTTTACTGACATCTGCATTACACATTATATCAAAGGGAAATGAAGATGGATGATCTTTTAAACTGGAGAGATGAATTCCCGATCCTGGAAAAGACTGTGTATTTAATTAATAACTCCCTTGGCGCCATGCCTCGCACTGTTGTGCAAAACCTGAAGACATATACTGACATCTGGTCGACGCGCGGCGTCCGGGCGTGGGCCGAAGGCTGGTGGGAATTTATCGGTGAAATCGGCAACATTTTGGCTGATATTATTCACGCGCCTGTAGATACCGTTTCCATGCACCAAAACGTCACCATCGCCGAGGCTGTTGTACTCTCTTGCTTTGAATTTAAACCGAAAAAAAATAAAATTGTGTTCTGCGATATGAATTTCCCCTCGATTCGATATTTATATCAATCCAGAATTACCGATGGCGCCATTATTGAAGTTGTTCATTCAGATGACGGAATTACCGTTCCCACAGAAAAAATGCTCGAAGCGATTGACGATCGGACACTATTAGTCCCCATCTCGCATGTACTTTTTAAAAGCGCTTATATTCAAAATGCAGAAGCAATTATCGAAAAAGCCCACTCTTGTGGCGCATTTGTGATACTGGATACCTATCAGTCCGTAGGAACGGTTCCGGTGGATGTCCGGAAATTGAACGTCGATTTTGTCGTCGGCGGATCCATAAAATGGCTCTGCGGCGGGCCTGGCGCGGCATATTTGTATGTGCGGCCGGATATCGCTGAAAAATTACAACCCAAAATCACTGGCTGGATGGCGCATGTTGATCCATTTGCCTTTGAACCGGAAATGCGGTTTACTGATAAAATCAATTTTAAATTTTTGAATGGCTCTCCTCATTTGCCAGCGCTTTACGCGGTAAAAGCTGGGTATGAAATAATCCGTGAAATTGGCGTCGACCGTATTCGTCAACGGTCGATCGAATTGACCGAGCACATTATCCGCCGGGCAGATGAACAGGGATTACGTTTGAACAGTCCCCGGGATTATCGGCAACGTGGAGGAACTGTTATTGTCGACATGGAAAACAGCAAGCAAATCAGCGAGGATTTACTCAAACGTGACTTTTTGATTGACTGGCGCCCTGACGCCGGAATTCGCATTTCGCCGCATTTTTATAATACAATGGATGAAATCGATGCAATTATGGAGGAAATACGTAAATTGCGAACCACATGGGCGCAACTGTAATTACTGAAATCTCAAAGATATCGGAAACCCGGACGTTCGGACAGCATAAAAACCGGCTGGAATTCGTTAATGATCTTATAATGCGGATGAATTGCCATGAGATTTATATCGTGATTTAATCAGTCGAAATGCGAAGGGTAAATTACTGGGGTCTGAAAAACAACAGGGCTTAAAACGTCCCCAAAAATCAGGAGCAAAATAATCAATGCCACGCTTTAAAAAGTGTGGTAATTCAATTTTCGGCTCGTTTAATTTGTGCATTAATCAAGAATTTATATTACTAAAATCTCAAAGATTTTGTAAATCTGAGCAAAAATATTTTAAAAACAAGGAACCGAATATGAAAGACATTCCATTTTATATTGTCGATGTTTTTGCTGAAAAAAAATACACCGGCAATCAGCTTGCAGTTGTAAGAAATACGGCGTCGCTTTCCACAGTAGAGATGCAGCAAATTGCGCGGGAAATGAATTATTCCGAAACCACATTTATTAATTCTGATAAAGCGAACGAAGGCGGATATGACGTCCGAATATTTACGCCAACAGCGGAAGTTCCGTTTGCCGGACACCCAACATTAGGAACTGCATTTATCATTCAACGCGAGATCATTAAACAACCAATTGATGAATTGAAATTGAATCTGAAAGTCGGAAAAATTCCGGTAAAATTTCACAACAATGAAGATGATAATAATCTTCTCAGCATGAAGCAAATTAATCCGCTCTTTTACGAAACACTGGATGTGAACGAATTATTGACCAGCCTGAATCTGGAAAAAACAGACTTTGATCCGGATTACCCGATTCAGGAAGTTTCCACCGGTATTCCGTTCATTATTGTGCCGCTTCTATCTATTGCCGCACTCAACCGTGCGCATATTAAAAGAGAGCAATTTTTCAACTTTATTAAAAATAAAACAGCAAAAGCTATTCTTCTTTTCTGCCCGGATACATATAACCAGTCTAATGATTTATGCGTTCGCGTATTTGCCGATTATTACGGCGTCCCGGAAGATCCGGCAACCGGCAGCGCGAATGGCTGTCTTGCCGGCTATCTTGTCCGTAACCGCTATTATGACAACGATTCCATCAATATTAAAGTCGAACAGGGTTACGAAATCGGACGGCCATCTTTGCTTCACTTAAAGGCAGAGAAAAATGCCGATAAAATTGATATTTACATTGGCGGTCGTGTCCAAATGGTTGCCAATGGTAATCTTCTTTAGCAATTATTTTTCTAAATATTACATTTACAGGAACAGGGAGGTTTTATGAAAAATCTAAAATCAATACACTTCAATATTGTCTTATTTTTAATTATGTTAGCAGTCGCACATTCATTCGCGGCGGATGCTTTTATGCCCGCCGATGTTTTGTCCACAAAATACTGCACCTCAGCCAAAATCAGCCCTGACGGAGACTGGGTAGCGTATACGGTTCGGGTTCCCCGGTTAGCCACAGAAAACCCCGGTGGCGCTTATGGTGAACTCTATTTAATGTCGGTGAAAACCGGTGAAATATTTCCTTATATTACCGGAAAAGAAAATATCAGTCAGGTGCAATGGCATCCGACAGGTAAAAAAATTTCTTTTATTACAAAGCGAAATGGTAGTAAAAACAGACAGGTCTGGATAATTTCCACGGCTGGCGGAGAAGCTGTTCAGTTGACTGATTTTGACTCAGGTATTTATTCGTATCAATGGCATCCGTCCGGGAAAAAGCTGGCGTTTATCTCGGTTCCACCGGATTCAAAACGAGACAAACAATTAGCTAAAAAAGGATATGGCTTTATCTTTTTCGAAGAAAACCTGAAATATCGAAATATATATATCCAGGACGCCACTTTTTCGGCAAAACCAGAACAACTAACTGAGGGTGTAGCTGTTTGGGATTTTGAATTCAGCCCGGATGGAAAAACAATTGCAGCATCTGTTTCACCTAAAAACTTGATCGATCATCGCTATATGTTTCGCAAAATCTATTTGATTGATATCGCGACCAAAGATATGAAACAAATTTCTGACAATGAAGGCAAAATTGGGAATTATGCCTTCAGCCCGGATGGCTCAAAATTGGCGTATGGCGCTGCGAAAATGCTAAAGGATCATCAGGTGAGCCAGGCGTATGTTGTAGATGTCAGCGGAGGCGAATCCAAAAATTTAACGCCACCGAATTTTAGAGGACATGTTACATGGGTAAATTGGAAAGATGATAACACAGTTCTTTATCGCACAAACGAAGGCGTTTGGAATACATTGAGTATTGTAAACGTCAATGGGGGAGAGCGAAGCATTCTACTGCATTCGAAGAAGACAGGCATTATTTTTGGAAATCCAAGCTATACGAAAAATTTCAAGCATTTCGCGTTTGTTGGTTCATCGCCGGAAATACCTGGCGACATTTTTTACTGGCAGCCTGATAAAAAGATGAAACAGTTGACCAATCTCAATCCGTGGATCACTGAACGAGACCTGGGAAAACAGACTCTTGTACAATATCAATCACGGGACAGCGTGACTATTGAAGGATTGTTGATCCGTCCCGTGGGCTACAAGGCAGGCGACCGCTATCCGCTGGTCGTATTTGTTCATGGCGGACCGGAAGCCAATTACTCCAACGGCTGGATGACGCGTTACTCAACACCGGGGCAGGTGATGGCAGGAAAAGGATATGTTGTCTTTTATCCGAACTATCGCTCCAGTACTGGCTACGGACTGGAATACGCGCTGACCGGATACGAAGATGCCGCTGGTAAAGAATTTGACGATATTGCCGACGGAATCGATTATCTGATCGAACAGGAACTCGCTGACAGAGAGCGGGTCGGGCTCGGTGGTGGTTCCTACGGAGGTTATGCCGCAGCGTGGTTCTCATCCTATTATACAAAGTATGTGGATGCAGTATGCATGTTCGTTGGCATCAGCGACTTGATCAGCAAACGCGGCACTACCGATATACCGTATGAAGAATTGTATGTTCATTCCGGTGTGAAATTAGAAGAAATGTGGCAAGAAAGCCTGAAACGCAGTCCAATTTATTATGCCCATCAAAGTGAGACCGCGGTGTTAATTTTGGGTGGAACTGCGGATACGCGCGTCCATCCCTCGCAAAGCCTGGAATACTATCGTCGTCTGAAAATGAACAACCACCCGGCTGTACGAATGGTTCAATATCCCGGAGAAGGCCATGGCAACGCACGGCAACCAGGCCGTATCGATGTGCTTTATCGCGTCCTTCAGTGGTACGACTGGTATGTGAAAGAGGATAATCCGCTGGACGGGCCAATGCCGCCGCTGGATATCTCGGAAAATTACGGGTTGGAGTTGGAGGAATAAAATTTATTAATTAACCAGAGTAGTACAACGAACGCAGTATAAGCGTAGATTTCCGAAATCTTCAAGATTTCGGAAATCTTTTTTTAGTTGATGCTTTCACATTCAACTCAGAACTTTGCCGTAAACCGGAGTAATAAAAAGTAATAATTCATTAAGAGTATACTATGTCCCCAAAACTTGTACCGAAAATTATTTTAGAAGGAACCCGATTAACTTTCAAAACTGAAATTGCATTTGCGTTAAATGAAAACCCGGCAATTGTCGGGCCGCGCAAATATCGCTATCACTCCCCAATCATATCCGCGGAATGGTGCGCGTTCACCAATTTTCCCTGGGGCCGCGGACTCATTAATTTTGCACCGGATGAAGAAGAAAAGGCAATGGAAACCTATCGTACATGGGTCAAACTATTCGAACTGCAGCGTTATTATTCCTGGATCATTGATCGATTTCATTTATCCACCAAATTAGTGCAACAGACTATGTACGGGAAAGATATCGATTTTCGCTGGCTTGAGGAACGCTTGTACGCGCTTAATTTCCGGTTAATTTATTGCTATCGCAGTCCTCAATCTTTCCAGGCCGCACGGGAAGAGCGGCTTAAAGTATCCGGCAATCCCTCTCAATATGACGAGTTGCAAATTTTCATCAAAGAACAACATCAGATGCGTGACCTGGTAAAACAATCCATGTTGCAAACTCTTGCGCTCGATATTTCGGATAATGATATTCCAACGGCAGTCGATAAAATCGCCGAATGGATGCAACAAACAGGCGGACTCTATCTCAATTCGTGATCATTTATCGAGTCTGTATTTTCCGATTTTTCTAACTCCTGTAATGATTAGACATTTGTTTTACAAAAATGTTTAACCAACCAAATATAACATAAATTTAATTTTCAAAAATAGATTTTATCTTGACATTTCTCTTTATTCAACTTACATTTATTTTATCTTATTTTTACACATAAAAATTGTTCTTTCAAAACTTCCTTTCGTTGTTGGTCAAAATCAGAAATACGAACAACACGATTCACATCACATTTTATACCAAAACTAGAAAGGAGCACATTATGAAACGTCACCTCAAAATCAACATTTTATTTTATCTGACTTTATTATCCCTTTTTATCGTCTCTTCACTATTTCCGTCAGAATTACAAACATCTGTTGAGCCGGAAATTACTGTTTATCAATTAAATTTTCGCGGTGGAGAACTACCGGAGCTATATTCAGAAACCGGATTGATAACAGTAGGATATACGCCAGAAGAGACGGATAAATACTTTAACATCATTGCAAATGAAAATACGCCTATTTGGATCGTACAAAATTTGTACCTACCCGACAGTACAAATATTGCAACTATTCAACAAATGGCAACACGTATTAATCTGAAATTGCTGGAAGCCACAGCCGGCGTCGCTGTAGATACGGTCTCACTCGCATATTCCATTACCGATACACTGTGCGAAGTGATGCCTGATGTCGTTGATTTTAATGATATACCTGTGGACACATTAAGTGACCACACATTTAACGACGTGACGACAGATACCACCACAAAAGTTCAGGTTATTGATACCTATTCAGCCATTTTTGATTTTGATGGTTTGGATGATTTCACTGACGTAATCTATCGCGGCTGTGCCGTCCCCAATATTGATCTTGATTATGGTACATACCCGTCAGTGACTGACGTATATGCCGGCGACCGCAATGCCTGCGTTCCTGCGTCCGCGGCGAATAGTCTCAAGTGGCTGCATGACAACGGTGATATTACTCTGCCCGATTCGGATATTCGTAACACGATGGAGGAATTAAGCTATCTTATGGAACGCGCGGATAACCAGGGTGTTACAATAGATAATTTCCTCAAAGGCAAACTGGATTATATTAATACCAACTCTTTAAACATCAATGTAAAATTTCAGTCAGAAAGTATTAATTCGGATGTAATGAGTTCTGACGGGACAACCATTGCGCGGAATGATAACGGCACCAGCAATTATCCGACCTGGGAATGGCTGAAGCAACAAATGGAAGACGGCGAAGATGTGGAGCTGTGCTATTACTGGTGGGACGGCGATACCTGGCGCGGTCATGCAGTGGTTGTCACCGGAATTTTCTCCAATGAAGATGGTTTAAAATCTATTACGTTCAAACACGATCTCGATCAGAGTGCAACAGGCGGCACGGTTCAGGAATCCGTTTATATCTTTACAGATGATAATGGCCGGTTGCGCATTCATCGCCCGGATCCGAAAGGGCACCAGCGCCCGCCATTCATCGGACATGCTGTGGCAGAAAGTCCGGGAGACCCCATCCCATCGCCGGTTGAATTAGGCTTTTTTACGGTTTTTGCCGATCAGGGAACAGTGGCGCTGAACTGGCGCACTGAATCCGAAAGTAATAACTACGGTTTTGACATTTTGCGCAACGGTCAAAAACTGGCATTTGTGGAGGGACACGGCACTACGGCAAAACCTCGTCAATATAGTTACACCGATACAAAACCGGTTTCCGGGATGAACAGTTATCAATTATTCCAAATTGATTTTGACGGGAGCCGGGAGAAAATCGCACAGCGAGATATTAATATCGCTTCGCAGCCCGCGCATTTCTCATTGGGTCAAAACTACCCGAATCCGTTTAACAATTCAACAAATATCTCTTTCGCAATCCCGGAAGATTGTCATGTCACATTAAAAATATACAACCTGCTGGGAAGAGAATTATTAACAATTATCGACCAGGATATGCAGCAAGGTCGGCATCGAATTACTATTAAAACAGATAATTTACGCAGTGGTGTGTATGTATACAGATTAACTGCCGGCGCATATTGTGAAATGCGCAAATTCATTTTATTAAAATAAAATATTATCAAATAATAGCAGATAGATAAGCCCCCTTATGAACGTATATGAAAATCAGGTGTACATTCCAAGGGGGCTTTTGTATTTCTTTTTAACCTGAATTATTGACTGATATTTACTACAGAGCCTTGAAGAGGATAATTTACTGAGGTTAAAAAAATAATCAAAATCGATGCAACCTTCTATCGCAACGCGCTGTCTAATATTTAGAACCACTTGATTATTTTTCTTACGAATATATGCTTCATGGAGATGCGTTATGCTAAATACATTAAAAAATATCGGATTCATTTTTCTTGTCATGGTTATATCCATCGGTATCTACTGGTTTTTATATCTCGATAAATCAGAAAGCCAGGATGCATTGGATCAAGCATTAAATATCTTGGGTGAAAAACTGTTGGCAATGGTACCGGAAAAAGAAGGCAGGGAGGGCGTTGAGATAACGTATAAACAATTCATGGAGAACGCAGACCAGCAAAAAATCCCCAGTGAAAGTATTGAAAAAATGGCTGCTCAGATTTTAAACCTCAGCAACGAACAGAAGAAACTAACGCCGGAGCAGGCAAAGGAAATTATTCGCGCCTCTCAATACGCCCCGGTTATCGGTCCCGCCAAATCCAGTGGTTATTCGGTCGCGAGTAATACTCATCCAAAAGCAGGCCTGCCAAAACCTCCTTCACCACAGGCACTGGAAGATTTGGGCAAACGCATTCGGATAATCGCACAGTTCAACCAGGACTTTAAAAAAGAACTAAAAGCGGAACAGCAGGATAAAATGCAGGAATTCCAATTCAGGATCGATAACGATTTACGCATCCGCATGGACCGGACATTAAAAAATAAAATTCATCAACGCGAATATCAGCGTCTTGCGAGAGACTTGAGATCGCTGGAAAAAAAACAAATATTGGTCTGGCAATCGCTTCCCAATGATTCGTTTAAAAATTATTGGGAGCTTCACAGTCAAAAATTTGACTCGTTGCAACAGGTGCAAAACTTGAATGATCAATTCAATCTCCAAAAAGAAATGGAAAATCTTAGTTTCCTGGAAATCGAAATTTCAGAAATTTGCCCGGAAATTGACGCCGATTCTGAATCAGTCAAAGTGAACATATCGTCCTCAGGCGGTAATGCCACTGTTACGACCCGGTGTACGAATACACGATAAATTTGATTTCCGAACCAGTCGCTCCCCAAATTTCAACAACTATGCTATTAAAAATTCGTGAGAAAAATCTCTAATAATAAAAACCTGCATTCATCTTCCGATTTTCTCTTTTGCCCAAAAAATAAGATGTTGACAATTTCGAATTATTTTGATACTTTAAAATGATTGTTTCAATATTAATTTCACAATTTTTGTCTGGATTATTCATATATCTGTTGTGAGTGACGTTCGGTATATTCGTAAATCATAAATTTAGTATCCATTCAATAATTGATGGTGTGCATCAAAGCTTTCGGATTCTCT
>CAZCJL010000174.1:0-11030 GCA_964498785.1 uncultured Cytophagia bacterium
GAATTAAATGCAATATTTATTTTGCGTTTTATTTTATTATTTTTATTAACTTAAACCTGTTTATGACTTTTTACGAGTTCATCAGGTTTAGTTACGGGAAAAGATTCAGTATTTATCTTAGAAAAAACTAAACGAGGGTATTTTTCAAAACAAACAGGCAAATACTATAAATTTAAAAATGATCAGAAAATATTTAAACCACTATTGAAGGGAACGGAAATCTCTCGCTATAATTTACCAAACCCAAAAAACTACATTATTTTTCCTTATAGGACAAATGGTGATAAAGCAGAGCTATTAAATGAGGAAGAAATTAAAAGTGAAGATTTAGAAATATGGGAATATTTAAAAGAAAATGAGAAAGTACTCAGAGAAAGAGAGAAAGGTAAGTTTGATAATGAAATGTGGTATGCCTATAGTAGAAATCAAAATATTGCTCAAATGTCTAAACCAAAAATATTAACACAAGTTTTAGCAAAAGAATCTACTTTTACAATAGATAAAAATGGTGAGTATTGTTTTGTTGGAGGTGGTACAGCTGGTGGGTATGGGATAATAACAAGAAAAAATATCCAATTAGAATATATAGTAGCGATTTTGAATTCGAGATTATTACAGTGGTTTATTCAAAAATATGCATCGCCTTTCAGAGGTGGTTATTATGCATATAGCAAAGCTACAATGGGTATTTTCCCGATAATTTATGATTGTGAAGTAAAGTTATCGGTATATACAAAAAAAATGATACAAATTACAAATAAAATACAATATGTATTATCATCCTTTTTAGATACATTGTCTGAGGAAACAGGGCTTCGAAAAATAAGTAAAAAGCTTATTAATTTAGAGAATTTAGACTATGAAGGATTTAAGCATGAACTCAGTAGGAACAATATTGAATTTAAAATCGGTGATGAAAATAACCAATGGCGAGAATATTTTAAATCTACAGTAGCAGAAATTCTTAAACTAAAATCAGAAATCTCAAAAACCGAACACGAAATCGACCGGATGGTCTATAACCTTTACGGCTTGACTGATGATGAGATAAAAATTGTGGAAGAGAATGTTTAGTGGTGGATTGGGATGGCAGGTAGTTGTGGAAAAATATAGTAATTTTTTATGCAAATGTTCGCGCTTAACGAACGAATGAGTTTAAAAGCAATTCATTTGCTCGCCATATAATCCCTTGCTTTTAATATTTCCTCTATTTCTGATTCAGTCCAAACGGACGTTGTTAAAAGCTCTTTTCGCCATTTTTCATTGTGTTCTTTATCGTTCCCGGAGATATTTGCTGAATCCTCCTGAATCAATTCTAATATCGCCTTTTTTTTCACAATGGGTAATTTGTTTAATTTTTGGATTATTTGTTCCGTCAGGATATCGTACATTTAAATTTCCTTTAAATTAATTGTCATGCCAATAATAATTTAGTGAAAAAAAAGCTCAAATGCAATAACAAATTGGCGATTATGGAGGTCTATATGAACGTCATAAATCTATAAATTGAAGAAAACCCGGCAAAAAAAAATCATGATTGCAATCATTTGAATATTTTATTATATTTTCTGATGAATAAAATCAATCCGATTATCAGAATTCATTTTTATAAGCGGAATAAAATGAAACGAATCAACGACTACTATCTACTCGCCGTTCTAATTGTTGTCATTCATTTTATCTTATTAATGCACTATTTTGAGCCGGCAATTTCTACTCCGGATGCGCAGGGTTATTTTACGCAGGCAAAATTGATCACCACAACCAGCAGGACGAGTTACCAGCCGGAATCCGGGCTGTCGTATATCGGACCACACTGGAGTCCTGCACTGGTGGATGAGTATTACACCACATTTCCGCCGGGTTTTCCTGTGATGTTGGCTGTTTTGTACAAACCCTTTGGAGCACGGGCTGCATTTTACCTGAATCCGGTTCTGGCGTCTCTATCCCTGTTGGGTTTGTTTTTGATTGTCAGATTATGGATCGGTGATTTCTGGGGAGTTCTTGCTGTGCTTCTATTTGCAGCGAATTCCATTGCAAATGAACATGCGCTTTTCGGCGACTCACACACGTCTGTCATATTCTTTCTGATTTACGGACTATTTTTTCTCACAGTCTGGCAGAAGAAAAAAACAATGTGGTCTATCTTTCTCGCCGGATTGTGCTTTGGAATGATCCCGACAATTCGATATGCCGAGACTTTGATCCTGCTTGCATTTGCCATTTTTCTGCTGATCAATTTTGAGAAAAGCAAATTTTATTACACTTCGCTTGCTTCCGGAATCATCGGAGCGGGGATTCCAATCGTTGCGCTGGCGCTGAGGAATCAAATCACGTTTGGCGCATTCTGGAAAACAGGGTACGGCTTGACCGACGAACCCGCTCACTTCGGCTTTAATTATTTCCTGGATCATTTTGTCCCCTATATTGCGCAACTGATGTTTGAGGGACTCGGCATTTTGTTCATTACCGGATTGATCGGTATCGGGGTGATGATTCGGAAAAAAGAATTTCAGAAGCTGGGAATTTTATATCTACTTATTATTCTTCCGCTGACATTTTTGTACATGGCGTATGTCTGGGCGCCCGATCCGCAGTCCATGCGCTTTCTGTTGCCGAGCTTTCCGATTTATATCCTTGCCACAGTTTGGTTGCTGAAAATCATTACAGCACGGAAGAAGCGCGCAGGTATCGTCTCGACGTTAATTGTCGTACTGCTGACTTTAACAATCGGGTTTCCGCGATCCGCTTTTTCACTGCATCATTTGAAAATCAAAAATTCAGTCCTTGACAAAATAGCTACAGTCGTTGAAAAGCAAGTTCCTAAGGAAAGCATTGTGATCGCCAAAGAAGGAATTCTGCAAAATCTGGATGTGTTTGGTAAATGGAAATTATCAGATATTTCGATGCTAATTCCGCAATCCGTGCCGCCATCTTTCTCTGATGAGATTCATCATTTCCACACCCATCAGATCAGAAATGTGCAGGCTAGTGAAAAATATACAAACCTGCCTGAAGATGATTTGTTTACTACTGTGAAAAAGAATTTGCGTGACTGGTCCGGCGAGAGATCGAAAATTTATCTGTTGCTAAAAGAAGAGCAGCTTGACAGGCTGCACAGCAGACTTTCCGGGCGGGATAGCTTGCTTGTGCAACAGCGCATTAATATTCCTGACTCCCGGGCATTTTCTATTCATCCCGGGAAAAACCGGGGAATGCCGGGACAGGGAATGAAAGGTACGCCCGGCAATAGCTCTCATCGCATGATGCAGCCGAATCAAATATATGATTTTTTTATTGATGGTAAACCGATATTTTTAGTCGAGTGGGTCTTTCGGGAGTAAAATCGAAATTATCATTAAATTTTGAGAGGATTCAATTGAACAGATTGATGTTTGCATTTTGGCTTAGTTTTTTATTGATGGTTCGCTCGGTAAATTCGGGAGATGATCTAAGCCGGTTAGAATGGATCCTGGGCGAATGGATGACAGATGATGGGACGAATATCACGACAGAATTCTGGCACAGGGTCAGCCCGAAAACGTTTGAAGGCGGGGGAGTAACTCGCTCTGTGTTGTCCGGCGATGAAATACTCAATTTTGAATCACTGCGGCTGCTGGAGATGTCCGGTGACATATTTTATGTTGCAAAGGTCGACCACAATGAATTCCCAATAAGTTTCAAACTCATCGAGCAGAATGACAGCATAGCGGTTTTTGAGAATATGACTCACGATTTTCCCACCAGAATAGAATACTGGCTGCTGAATGCAGATAGCATTTCTGTTCGGATCAGCGGCGGGGATAAATTTTTCACGATTAAATTTGAAAAGAAAAGCCGGGAATAGCACTTCATTTCAAAAATATATTTCAATCCTAAATTCAGTCTTGCCTTTTAGTGATTAAATTCTTATTTTATTTTTTGGTTTTTGAGTTTGAAACAGATTGAAATCGCCCTTTCAGGGCTTCTCATATTCCAATATGATCTCTTCACAGGGCGATGCCCTGTGCTTTATTAAGTCACCCATTCGGGGTTTATCAAACATTGGCAATTTCCGGATATGTGGGTAATAAAAACCATTCATCATCGAAATATCCGAAATGAAAATTGCAATCCTGTTCTAAAGCCACAGATGACGCTGATTTTGTAGATACAAAATCTGTGTCATCTGTGAAATCTGCGGTTATGCTTTAATTATACAAAACTAAACAGGTAACGCAAATTCACCGAGAAAATATTCATATAAAATGATCCAATGTATTTGCGTAATTCACAAAATGCCAAAAATGATATGAGACTACCCGATGAAAAAAAAGATAATCCAAAAACTAAACAACGCCCTCGAAAATCCCACGAATAAATTCTGTTTCTATACCGGACAAAATGTCCCGAAAATCGCCGACGCGCTGGAAATCGAACAGTGGGACTGGACGCCGCAGCCGACCGCGAATATTGAGCCGTATTACTGGAATACGCACACCATAGCGCTGGCGTTCGGGTGTCAGCCCAAATTCACATCCGAAGGCAGGGAATGGATCGAGCCGCTGATTACGAAGCTGGAGCAGGTGCACGATATTGCGGTGCCTGATTTGTACGCCGGGAGGACCGGAGAGATTTTGAACCTGGCGCGGAAAATGATGCGCGATCTGCCGGCGGACACGCTCATCCGGCTGCCGGATATTCAGTCCCCGCTGGGTGTGTGCGAGCTGATGTGGGATCAGTCGTTTTACATTGCACTGCTTTCGAATCCCGACGAAATCAACATCCTGCTGAACAAAGTGACTACGTTCATCATCGATTATGTGAATGAGCTCAAAGCCATTCTCGGAAAACGCTACAATCCGGCGTGTCACCCGCAACTGTGGAGCGATCCGGCTGGCTATTACATCAGCGATGATGCCAATTCCATGGTTTCGCCGGAGATGCACTATCCGTTGAGCGTGGAGTATATCAACAAAATTACTGCTGATTGCGGACCTGTTTTCTATCATTCGTGCACGTTTTCCGATCCATACATCGACAATATCAAAAAGGTGAATAATAAAAAGGCGATTAACTGGAGCACGGGCACCAGCATGAATCCGGCGAAGATAATGAAAATCTTTTCAGGAGAGACACTGCTGGCGCCGCATCTGGGAAAAGGAATCCACGAGGAAGCCGGGATGATAAAATTGGGCATGGGTTTTCAGGATGAAGTGGATGTATTCAAATATTTTTTAGATAGCATGGTCGACAATACAACCATGAATATCGTTATTCATGAGAGTTTGTTTGATGACATCGATACTATGAAACGGATTTATCGATTGTTTCATGAATATGGGTATACACCGCAGCAATGGCGTGAGACATCCCCCTGATTTCGCCGGTGGCGAAATCGTCCCCCTTCAAACAGGGAATTTTTGTTATTCAGATATATGTTTTTTTAGCAAATTGTGAGAACATTTAGAAGGGATAAATCATGAAATCAGGAAAAATATATTTCCTTATACTTTTTTTGATAGTTTCAATCTCCTGTACAAAAAAACAAAGTTCCAAATTCCCGGCAGAGTTCAATTCATTTCAGGAATTGATTGATCATTTTGATGATCCGCCCCCGCGATATCGACCCATGGCATTCTGGTCATTAAATGGCAAATTGGAGAAGGGCGAGCTTGAATTTCAATTACGCGAATTTAAGGATAAAGGATACGGCGGGGTTTTCCTGCATCCGCGACCCGGGTTGATAACCGAGTACCTTTCTGATGAGTGGTTTGAATTATGCAAATTCGTCATGGAAAAAGGTCGGGAACTGGATATGGAAACGTGGCTCTATGATGAAAATTCATTTCCCAGCGGATTTGCCGGCGGGCATGTTCAGGACAGGATGCCGGAATCATACAATCAGGGAATTGCCCTGCGGATGCACAAGAGCGGGCAAATACCGGATTCCCTCGATCAGTATAATGTCATTTTGCAAAGAGTCGGAGATAAATATAACGATATAACATCGTTGGCGCACAATATTAAAAAATCCGGCGAATATATTCTGTTCGAGCTGGTGCACGGGCAGCCGCATCCGTTTACTGCCGGATTTCCATATCCTGATTTACTGATGCAGGGTGTCGCAGATACGTTCCTGGATGCGACAATGACCGGATATGAAAAGACGCTCGGCAATGAATTCGGCAAACTCGTTCCCGGGCTGTTCACCGACGAGCCGAATATAAATCGTGACGCGCCCCGGAATGCCATTCGCTGGACGCCGGATTTGTTCGATGTCTTCGAAAAAACGTGGAATTACAGTCTCGTCGAACACCTGCCCTCTTTGATCGAGGAAGTCGGTGACTGGAAAAAAATCCGGCATAATTATTATCAGACCCTGTTGCAACTGTTCATCGACCGCTGGGCAAAACCAAATTACGAATATTGCAAAGCGAATAATCTTCAGTGGACAGGTCATTATTGGGAGCATGGCTGGCCCAGTCCGGTGCACGGCGGCGACAACATGGCAATGTACGCCTGGCATCAAACGCCCGGCATCGATATGTTGTTCAATACCCGGACGGAGCGTCCCGATCAATTCGGGAATAACCGGGCAGCCAAAGAGTTGATCAGCCTTGCCAATCAGATGGGCTGCGCCCGGACGCTTTCTGAAACGTATGGCGCATCCGGTTACGAGCTGAATTTTGAGGACATGACGCGCAATGGCAACTGGCAGTACGCGCTGGGCGTGAATTTGATGACGCAGCATCTTTCATATTATTCAATCCAGGGAACGCGGAAATATGATTTTCCGCAGACCTTCTCGTACCACGCGCCGTTTTGGGAGCATTACAAGGTTCAGAACGATTATTTTGGCAGGCTGTCGTTGGCGTTGGCGGCGGGACAGCAAATCAACAAAATTCTGGTCATAGAACCCACGACATCGGCGTGGATGTACTTTTCGAAATTCGGATCGAATAAACGATTTGAAGAAATCGGCAATAAATTTGATGATTTTATCGATGAACTGGAAATGTTGCATATTGAATATGACATCGGCTGTGAGAATATAATCAAGGATCATGGCAGAGCTGAGAATGGCAAATTCGTCATCAATAAAAGGAAGTATGATCGTGTAATCCTGCCGCCGGGGATAGATAATCTGGATTTTCCGACGGTTCAGGTGTTGAAGCACTATCTGGAACAGGGCGGAGAAGTGATCTCTTTTGAACATGAAATAACTCGCGTAGATGGCGCTGAAACAACGGAAATTTCTGACCTTCGAACAAAACATAAAAATCTGTGGCAACTGGTGCAGTCACTCACAGATGTTCAAAACGAATTGGCGCCTGCCGGATTTTCTGTATCCATGATAAGAAATGGCAACGGGGAATTGTATCACCACCGGCGAAAATTTAAAGACGGGCACTTGATTTTCTTTACGAATTTCAGTCTGAATGAACGCTCAAGAGCAGAGATTTACATCAATGAGAAATATCTTTATTTTCTTGATGTGATGAGCGGGGACATATTTACACATCCGGTTAAGCAAATTAACGACTGGCACTCTTTTAAGATTGAAATTCAGCCCGGCGAGGGAAAGCTGTTTTTTGCGACTGATGTGGAATATGATTTTGAAACAGGTCCACCCAAAATAGATGGTTTATCTGGCATTCGGGGAGGCGGAGAAACGGAGATCAGGCGGCTATCGCCAAATATTCTGGCGCTTGATTATTGCAATCTTTCGGTAAACGGAGAAACGTACTCCGGCATCAATTATTACGACGCCGCGATGGAAACGTATCGTCAGCATGGATTTGAGCGCGGCAATCCGTGGACGGTCGCGGTGCAATTCAAATCAACACTGGTGGAGGCAGATACATTTCCACCGGAAAGCGGCTTCGGGGTTGAGTATCCCTTTTTCATTGAAAATGATTTTGATGACGAGCGAATGAAATCCCTGCAACTGGTGGTGGAATTTCCGCATCTGTATCAGGTGTTTATCAATGAAAATCAGGTCAGACAAATCCCGGGTGAATGGTGGTTGTCGCATGAAAATGGCGTTTACAATATTGGCGAATTTGTAAAAACCGGGCGAAATGCGGTGAAATTAATCTGTCGTCCGATGTCGATTTACGCGGAGATCGAGCCGGTTTTCATCCGTGGTGATTTTGCGGTTGTGCCGGCTGAGCCGGGCTTTATTATTTCCGATCCCCAAAAACTGACTATTGGCTCCTGGCAGCAAATTGGATTGCCCATGTATTGCGAAGTTGTGGAATATACCCGGACCTGGGAAATCGCCAAAAAAGACAGATATTATTTGCAATTAGGGAAGTGGTCCGGAACGGTTGCAGAAGTCATCGTCAATGGAAAGAGCGCTGGTCTCATTTTTAACGAGCCTTACTTGTTGGAAATTTCCGAATTCCTTGAAAAAGGGAAAAATACAATTTCCGTGCGCGTGACTGGCTCGTTGAAAAATATTCTCGGTCCGTTTCATCAGGAGCAGCGGGAGGGGATCGTCACTCCCTGGAGTTGGAAATATCCGCCAAAAGAGCAACCCGCAGGAAATGATTACTCGTTAATTGATTATGGATTGTACGAGGAGTTCAATGTTTGGGAGGCGCTGGAAATGAATGATAATGACATAAAGCAAGAAATTCAGTTGATTCAGTGAGGTGGATATTCGTTCATAAAAAAATGAAAGATTATTGTGTCTGAAATTCAGTATAAAAAACGTTATTTACAACCGATCATTCACGATGTTGTTATAAATTGAACCGAATGCGTAACGCACGCCAAATTCTAATGAGACATCAAAATCTGTTGCCAATCGTTTGCGTTTTAGTAGAATATCTTTTAATGAAGCGTCCCCTTTTGTCAGATAAAGCTGATCGTGAATATTTTCCGCCTCAAAGTCGATCACGAAAAATAGTCCCTTTGTAACACGCAGCGAAATATCGAATTCATAGTCAAGACGATATTTGCTCATGTCGTGAAAGTAATGGGAATAAAGGGTTTTTGCTTCCAGTTCACCCCAGGGTTGTTTTAACTCCAATTTCAGTTTCAGCGATTGATAAAACAAATTTTCAGTGAATTTACTATACAATGTCTCATGGATGTAATTATCATGTTGAAACCCGGCATAATAGCCAATTGTAAAGGATTTTCGATCGGATAAAATCCAGGGATAAAAATTATATTCAATTGCCGGAGCCAGAGAAAGTTCAAAATCGATATTTTCATACGTTGTTGTCAGGGCATTTGCAGACAATCCCAATGACCAGTGGCTATCCAGACTTTTTACCAGCTCAAACGTCCCTTCGCCCTGCCTGAGATAACTTTTTATCTTTTCTCCGTCGTCATCAATATTTTCATGTTCATGTTGATATTCCAGTTGAGATAATATCTTCCAGTTCTCTGTGATGCGTAAGGCTGTACACGAATTAACCATCGTTAATTGATTTTGACTTTTTTCCGCTTCAAAATTTCCGCTCAAGTCAATTTGAAATACCCAATAATTCCAGGAATCGACAGCGCGTTTTTGAACAGATGTTTCATTTTTTTCTGAATATTTAATATCAATTTTTGATGCAATTGGAGTTTGGGAAACAAATGGCAGAAGCCCCATTTTTATAACACGGGTCAATCCCCGGCGCTGTAAATCTTCTGTATCTGATTGTGGCGAAATATAGCACAGCGTTTGTTCAAAATCGGCGAAAGCTTCTCTCCCAATAAAAGAAAGATTGAACTTGACGCCACCGCTTCCTGTCTCCTGGTCAGTTACAAGAATATGAACCTGAGCGGCTTTGGGATCGCGAGTGTAATTGACAAAATCAATATTCCGTCTGATAAAAGAAAAATCACAATCCTCACAATCGAGATACACCCGAATAGTTTCATTGTCCCGGTTTTCAGTGTTCGTTGTGGTAGCAGCATTTTCAGTACCGAATGAGAATTCATAGGAAATTGCAGCAATTAAAAAGATTATTAGTAGCAAGTAAGGGAAATATTTTGTCATAATTGTCACTTTTCTCAGGATAATGTATGAAATTGATAAAGTTTTCAATGTCAATAACGTTTACGTGAATTGATATATTTGGGGTTAAAAAAGTAAATAAAAGTAATCAGAAAATATCAAAAAATCAAGAACTAATAACAAGTACAACCGGTTTGTTTCTGAAAAAGTGAAATCAGGTGCATTCGTCTTGAACGAACCGTTAAATTTCTGACGATATTAAATGTTTTTTTAACAGGGAAATTTTTATTTATTTTTGACCAAGAAAACAACCTCCGAAAATGAATTAATAAAAAAAAAGACTTGACAAAATTAACAAAGTTTACTATATTAACATCGTTAATTAAGTTAGCAGTGTTAATACATTTGAACGGAGTTAATAATGGAGAAGAAAGAAATTCAGGAGCAGCGAATGAGGGGCTACTTCATTCAAGCGACCAAGCAAATTCTGAAGGGTGAGGGGATCAGGAGCGTCAATGTTCGGAATATTGCCGATCATGCGGGCTATTCGTATGCGACGTTGTATAATTATTTCAAAGATGTTAAAGATCTGGTTTTTGAATGTGTTGTAGACTTTCAGGATGAATGTGCGGATTTTGTTGTTGCCGAGACAAAGAATTCGCCGCGTGGCATCGAGAAAATTAAATCGATTGCAAAATCTTATATGAAATATTTTGTACAATACCCGGGAATTTTCGATCTGTTTTTTCTGGAGCGGATTACTGAAATTAGTAACAAGCGTTCGAATGTTGAATTAATCTACACTTTACTGGACAGGCTGTCAGCCGATGAATGGGATTACTGTGTCGACAATAATATTGTAAGCGCTGAAAATGCAGCCATTGTTAAAGATCAGATTCACTATGTTGTTACGGGAATTCTCCTGTTTTACATGAATCGAAGATACCCGGATAGCTATGATAAATTTATGGAGCTCTCGGAGATACAGCTTGATACTATTTTTTCTGGATTGCATTGCCTGTAATCAAATGTCCCTTCGGGACAGATGAAATCCATAAAGGGATTTCACTCCGGAGTGCAGCGCCTTTTA
>CAZCJL010000175.1:0-10725 GCA_964498785.1 uncultured Cytophagia bacterium
AATTTAAAGAGAATCCGAAAGCTTTGATGCACACCATCAATTATTGAATCGATACAAAAAAACTTACCATTTGGTGCCCATTTTTCACCGATACCGTCAGTTACAAAAACAGGCGGATTATTATCAGTTATAAGATATATCTTAGCTCTCGAATTTTTACTACGAACCTGATAAAGGATATTTTCAAGATCTTTAACTGAAGCAGATACAACGATTCCCTCATCATTTCTAATTATCTTTGGTGTATCTTTTATTGTATCGTAAATTTTCAGGACACGATTGCTTCCTTCCGATTTTCTCATTAATAGATAACGATCATTTGTATTAAAAAATATATTTTCTTTTCTTGGATTTATTTTTACTGAGTATATATTTTCTTTCTGTTGTGATTTTCTAAAAGGATCAAGTACATAATGATTAGCTTTATTTTCGGAGATGACAACAAGTCCCCTACTTGATATATGTTTTATTTCAGAACCTGGAAAATATTTTTTAATAATGGATTGGTATGTGATTTCAAAGGGGGCCGATTGAAAAAATGTTTGAGAAAGACAAGCTGTTGTGAATAAGATTGTAATGAATGCGATGGATACAACATTTCTGCCTTTTACCATAACGCTCCTTTCACATTGAATTAAAAATTTACCTGGTCACATTATATTGAACTACATTTTTCCCAATCATTGCTTTGAAAGAATTCCTGCTATTACACTGGATATTTGCTGTTATTTTAGTCTGAGTTAGATATAATAATTATTTGCTAATAATCCCCCTTATTTGAACACCTTTTTTGGAATTTGTACAAAAAATTCGTATCTATTCGTATTCATTCGTGGCTAAATTGCTTTGGACTGACAAGAGCGGACTCGCATTGGATGAGTAGTACCTGAACGAAAACAACAGTTTTGTCATTTTGAACGATCCCGCCTGGCAGGAAAGTGAAGAATGACATTCTTGCTGTTGCCTTTCAAACGCTAATTAACGAGCATGGTAATAATCGAATGCGCCGGACTTTTGGTTCGCGCCGCCTTGCCTTTCAGCCACAGGTCAAAATCCATGGCTTCATCAGTGCGATTCAAAATAACGACAGCGATGGTATTATCGGGATTGATAAACGCGGTTGCCAGCAAATCATCCATATTGGAAGAGCAGATAATTCGCTTTGCGCCAGCGTGAATGAACCGTGAAAAATGCCCCAAATAGTAATGCGAATTCATATAGTGCAACTCGCCGGTGCGGGTATCGGCCATCACCGGCGCCACACAAAAATTCCCGACGTGATTCGGTCCGCCGCGTTCATCAAGCAGCACGTTCCAGAAAACCCAGCCGTGTGTCCAATTGTTCAAATCCATGATAATATCTTTCGCAAACTTTTCGCCGGGCCACCAGGCATTCACGTTTTCCCGGCTAAAGGACGCCACCGTGCCTTCGGTAAATACCAGTTTCTTATCCGGAAAAGCGTCGTGAACAAGTCGCACGTTTTCGTAAGTGTCAGACACATACCAATGAAATCCGGTTCCCCACACGTATTTTGATGCTTCAGGATCGTCGAACACAATTTTTGCCCGTTGATACATTACACCCCGGTTGTGATCCCAAATCATCAATTTCAGTCGGGACAGATTGTTTTTTTCCAGCGTCGGACCGAGATAGTCGCGAACGTAATCCCGCTCTTCTTCGGCTGTGAAAATACACGATTCCCAAATCTGAACCGCCATCGGTTCGTTTTGCAGGGTCAGTCCCCAGACCGGCACGCCCTGTTTTTCGTATTCCTGCACAAATTTCACAAAATAATCGGCCCAGGCTTGATTATATTTTGGATCCAATTTACCACCATGCAGCATGTTGTTATTCGTTTTCATCCATGCCGGCGGACTCCAGGGCGAGGCAAATAATTTCATTTTATTATCGCTCTTTTGCATCGCCTTTTTGATGAAGGGAATGCGGTACTTCAAGTCGTGTTCAATGGTAAAATGCTTCAGTTCCATATCCTCTTTTTCGGCATACGTGTAGCTGCCGCTCGAAAAGTCGCAACTATGGATATTCGTCCGGCACAAATTATAACCATTGCCTTTTTCGGGATCGAAACACGCGGTTAAAAATTCCTGCTGCTTATCTTCCGGCAATTTGAAGAATGTCTCAGCCGACGCATCTGTCAGCGCGCCGCCAAATCCCTCGATAGTTTGAAATGTTTTATTGGGATCGATAAAAATTGTCGGATCGGCTTCAAACGGCTGCTCTGTTTCGGCAAATGTCAGAGCGTCCTTTTCTGCGATCCGGTCGTCGGTTCCCTGCGCCGTGATAAATAGCCGGACTTTGGAATAATTTCGCGGTAAATTTGTTTGTGAGTTAGTTCGTTGGAAGGACAAAAGAGCACAGAATATAAGCAAAGCAATAACTATTTGAAATTTTTTCATGTTTTGCCTCACGGTTTAATTTGGCAGTTCACATTTAGTCATTTCAGGAGTACAATCGAACCTTCTTTTCAACCAAAATATAAGTAAATTTTAAAAATAATGCAATAATAAACAATACTTTTTAACCGAAGTCACTATATTCTGTCGGCTTCAAACCCCATATCGAAGCCACCGCGATATTTCGTTTCTGCGCAATAGGTATTGGGTAATTTTGCCAAAATCGAAGAGCACTTTAATAATCCGCATTCTGCACCCCATTTTCGGTTTCTGTCTCTGCTTATTCACCGATCAGTGCGAAATATCACAATTCCCAATATTAGCTCTGATATACCTAAAATCAGATAAAAGGGCTGTAACCAGTTGGCATATCCAATCAGCATAAGTTGTACAACTACCCAGATAATGAGCGCGACACCAAGTAAAATACCGGCATACCCTGCATAGTTACTTTTTTTAAAACTCAGGATCGAGCCCGTAATATTACCGACTCCATTTATGAAGAAAAGCAAAATTCCGGGAATTAAATAATTTGTGAATGGTGAGCCTTTTAATAGATCAACAGACATGGCAGCTTTGCCACCACTGGGATCAATAATAAGAAGCGGGCCATAAATCACGGCGCCGATTCCGATAAACGCCTGGATAATCCCTTCGAAAATAAAAATGCGGTTACTCATAACGTATTTTCTCCTTCACTGTTTTCTGTTAAATTGCAGATTTCTTTTCTTTAATCGGTAAATTTTGAGGAGCATTATGAGGCTCAGGGAGATAATGTTCTATCAATCTTCCTGCCGGGCGCGGACTGAATTGCTTTCTTGCCCTAATTATTTCAAAATTCCAGCATCCTTAAAAACTTCATTCAATAAATCTGAAACGCCAAGTTTATTTGCCCATTTCTGAAGATATTCGGCATCAAGAAAATCACTTTGGACTTTTAGTACACCGAGCACATCGTTCCACTGGCGTTCCGAAATTTTTCCGCCAGATTGATACCAGCGTAATTTGGTCAGAATTATATCTTCCGGGGAAGCAAAGAAAATGCCGCGTTTTTATCATCATCCAATGAATCCTTAAGTTTCCTGTTTAATGCATTCAGATCGAATTCCATATCCTTAAGAATAAATACATCTATCTTAATTGCAGTCTCTAAATGAATTAAATTAAAAGAAGCAGTGTTCCGAACAGCTTCTTTGACCATGTCTTCATCGATGTAATAAATTTCGTTCAGCTCCTTTTCCAGCAATGGTATGTGATGTGGTTTGACAACAGCGACAATGTCGATATCCTGAGTAGAACGAGCCAGCCCATACATTGAGCTTGCAACCGATCCTCCGATGTAATATTGGATCGAATATTTTTCAAATGCGTCGGTAATCGGAGTTAGAGCAGATATCATCTCAGTTTTTTGCATGTTTCCTTTGTTCCATATACTTTCTCACCCTGTCCGCCAGATCCTTTCCATAATGGTACTCGATAAATAGCAACTTAACGCCATCCTCGTCCAGATGTTTATTGGCGCGTGCGATTGCCCGTTTCGATAATTTGATCATAGTATCAGATAATGTAACTACCTGGCGAAATCTTTGGGTGCGGCTCTGCTTTCTGATTAATGAAATAAGAAATTTCTCTGCTTCAGGGGATGTGTCAGAAGATTGTGTTTTCATGTTTAATATTTCTATCTTTCCGATTTTAAGATGATTGAGTACTCGATAATATAAGGAATAATTTTCAGATTTGCAAGAAATTATCATTCACTTTATTTGTAATATAGCAGCTTTATTGCTTGTTTTTCCATGCGTCAATTAGACCGATGTGCTTTAACATGGGCTGCAATTTTTCAGGCTTGTATATAAACTGGCTATCGATATATTCATTTACTGAACTCACGCCATGGTCTTTTAGAATTTTTTCCAGCTGTTTTTCAGCATAAAGAATCTTTAATCGTCCTGCTAATTCATGCTTGAAATTTTCTGTATAGATAAAGTCAACAATCGCAGTCTGGCGCATTTTATCGACAGGGGCTAAAAAGATCAATGCATCATACGCATCGTACATTGTCTGACCTGGTGCTACGTTCAACATGTGGTTGCCGATATAATCCGCACCCCCGAACGGTGTTCCTTTCAAATCAAATGCAACCGGCTTATTTCCGAATACTTCGAATGCGCTATCCCATAATCCGTTTTCCAGACGCACCCATTTTATGATGACATCTTCCAATCCTTCCGTTGTTTTAGGCGTGCTGGCATCCACATCTTTTTTCATCTGAAATCTTAAATTAATATTGTGAAAGCGCACGGAATAGGTTTTTCCCGGATTATGTAAATAGAAAAATGTCCCGCAATTCCAGTAATATTTATCTTTTCTATTTTTAATTCCCTTGTAAGCATGACGGGTATTTGTAAGAAAAATCCCTTTCTCACCGGATTTAAAGTAATTCAAATACGAAAGGATGATTTTGTACATGGTATAGTCATTCCCCAAAATAGAAAGCCTGAATAAATCCACATCTTTGGGAGTGTTCATTTCTTTCCAGTAAACAGGCGCGTTCACTGCAACCACCTTAAACCGATCGTGCGCGGGTAATGTCGAGTTTATTTTCCAAATGCGTTGCAGTAGATCGAAATATGTTTGATACGGCCAGCCTTGACCACTGAAATCATTTTGAAAAGCAGGATACAAAAGTTTTGGATTCTCTGTTTTTGACTCAAAATATTCATCAAGCGCTGGTTGTTGATTCACTGAAACGACTTCCAGAAAAATGTATTTTACTTTCTTCTGAAAGTCTCCATTTTCAAGCAATTCCTGGTAAAACTCAAAAGGCTCGACAGCCGTATGTAATGCATCATCAAAAAGAATCAGATCGTAATAATTTAATTTCTCAAGAATAAATGGAATTGGCTTTTCACCTTTTTCGTTTAAAGTATTTACATAAGGTTTTAACTTGTCACTTTGTTGAGCCGGAGAATTCAGACAATATAGCAGAGAAAAGAGCATCAATAGCAATAGCATTTCTTTCTTCATCATTTGCCTTTCTTATTTGATTAATCCAAGAGTTATCCGAGAATATCTTATCAATAATAAGACCTGTTAAAGGTCCGAATGGTTGAACATAGCAGCAGGAGAGAGTATTGTATTTAATCTAATAATAAACTTACAGAATGTCAATAAAAAAGTAATTAATCATTAGTAAATATTCCCCCCCAAATTACTATCTTTGATTAAATCAGCTAACAAATTGAACAGAGGCAGAGAATACATGAATCGACGATCATTTCTGAAAACCGCTGCAACTACTCCGGGAGCTCTGAGCGTGCTGCCGCTAATGAATGCGTCCTGTTCAAAAAAAGCGACAGAGCGCCTGTTTGCTTCTCAAATTTCAGCGAACATACTTTTGTGCGTTAAACCACCACACTTTTTTCTCACATTTTTCCGGAGAAAAAACCGTTCCTGTTCGGATGCAAAAAAAAAATCGGCGTAGTTTTATTTCACAGAACACTCAAAACCCGATAAAGTAATAAAACGAAGATGTCGAAATATAGGAGTAATTCATAATGTAATTATTTCAGGAGGTAACCGTGAAGTTTCAAATAAAAAAATTAATCTATACTGTTTGTATTTTTCTGTTAAGTCAGAATTATCTATCTGCACAATCACTGGAAGAAAGGCTGGAACAGCTTTCAGAGAGTGCGGCACAGTATTATATCGGTCCGTTAGTGAATACGTTCGGAGCGAATATTAACAGCGGCTGGCTAACCACGCCGCCGGAGAAAAAAGTTTTGGGACTCGATATCGAATTGGGTGTGGTTGGCATGGGATCCTATTTCGATGAAAATCAGGACTTTTTTCAATCCGAGGGCACGTTTCGTTTTAGCGAGGACGAGGCGGCAATCCTGACGGCGTCTATCGATGATCCTGCCATTCAGGAGCAGGTTGTGCAACAAATCATCCAGGAAGATTTTAACATACTGATTTATGGACCGTCCATTATCGGCAGTAATTCCCGAAATATAAAAGTAATGTTCGCTCCGGATGGCGCTGAAGATTTTAAAGTGAGCGACCCCCAATATCCTTTCCCGGTCTATGTAAAACTCCCGTCGCAGCTTATCGATCTGGGCGTGCCCGGATTTCTGGATAATTTTCCGATGATGCCCTCAGCCGTTCCGCAATTAAAAATTGGTACCCTGTATGGAACGCGGATGCTGCTGCGATATCTCCCGCCCATTGATGCGCATGAAGATATCGGCAAAATGGGTATGTTTGGAATCGGATTGCAGCATAATCCGGGAGTTTGGTTCAAGTCACCTCTGCCGGTTGATGTTTCACTTGGGTTTTTAAAACAAAATTTTTCTGTAGAAGATTTAGTTAATGTGAGCGCCATGAGCTACGGCGTAAATGTCGGCAAAACATTCTCTTTTGGCTGGTTCGCTTTTACCCCTTTTGCCGGTTATCTGCGTAGCAGTTCTTCCGCTGAAATTAATTATTCCCGTGACATCGAAACCGACGCCGGCATTCAGACCGTTAAAATCAATTTTGGAATGGACAGTGAAAATAGTAACGTTTTCAATTTAGGCGTGAATATCCGTTTTCTGTTTGTGAATTTAGTCGCCGATTATAATTTTGCGAAATATAATTCTTTCACTGCGGGCATGTTTTTCTCTTTTTGATGCCATGACACTAAAATCTAACATACTATTTTAAAGGAGAATACCATGAAACAAAATATCAAATACATCTACTTAACTGCTGCGCTGTTGATCGGCTTTTTTCTGTTTACCGGTGGCATTCTTTCTCCACCCCATTGGGGACCAAAAGCCCCGACGATCAACTCGTTTACTATCACTTCTGAGGAACCAACGATATATCAAAGAGTTGAGTTTGTAGCGAACGTTACTGCAAACAGCAGCGATCAAGGGGCAGGCCAACACTGTGAAGATAAGTACGAAGGAATAATGCAATTACGCGTATCAATAAAAATCCTGAAAGACGATGTTGTGGTCATCGAAGATAGGATGAAAATTACTAGTCATCATGGTAGAAAATCTGGTATTTATACGTTTTCTACATCATTTAATTCTGCAGATGATTATACTGCAATCATTACAGCCACAAGTTCGGAATTCGGTGATATTAAGAGCACAACAAGGTCGATTGAATTCACTGTATCAGCCAGAGTGGAACAGCTCATGCCCGGTACCTATAATCTGGCGATTTTCTATGTCAAATGCAGTAGATCGAGCGAGGCGTATGAAAGAACTAAGAATCTCGATGGAAATTATTTCACCATTGATGAAGCGTTTAATGCAACACTGGCAGCCAATATTGCATTCGATGAGTCTACCGTTGAAAAATATCCCTGCCTTTTGTCAACGAATTATTCCTACAATCTTAGCGGGCGAGTTACCATTGTAAAAGAAGGGGACCAGTTGCAAATGAAGATCTACTACAATGATCAGATCTACGTTCCGTTTTTATTCGATTATGACGAAAAGACGATCTGGCTAAAATATGTCGATGACGACAACAACGAGTATCAATGGACCTTTCGTAAGCCTTGAGACGGAGTTCCGGAGGGCAGTCCTCCTGTGCGTTTCAGGTGCATTTATGGACTGCTTCCTCGTTCCCACGTTTTACGTTGGAATGCATCCGACGACGCTTTGCGTCGTTGAACGTCTTCTGCACGACATCAGGCTTTTGACGCAAAGCGTCGTTAGAGGCATTCCAACGCAAAGCATTGGCACGAGATAAGCTATCTGCTTTCCAAATATCTCTCCAACCGCTCCATGCCAATGCGGATATTCTCCAGTGAATTGGCATAGGAAAACCGCAAAAAGCCCTCGCCGTTGCTGCCGAAATCGATACCCGGCGTGACCGCGACTTTGGCGTGCTCCAGAATATCAAATGCAAATTTATAGGAATCCGATGTAAACTGTTTTGCATTTGCTAAAATATAAAACGCGCCTTTTGGCTCCACCGCAACTTTGAAGCCAATTTCCTTCAGACGACTGAGCATGTATTTCCGGCGCTGGTTGTAGGTCTCGATCATCTGATCGACTTCCGGATGGTGGGCGGTTAATGCTGCAGCGCCCCCTCGCTGAACAAAGGCATTGGCCGAAATGAAGAAATTCTGCAGCAATTTCTGAATCGGACGCACAAAATGTTCCGGCACGATTAAATAACCCAGTCGCCAGCCGGTCATGGCGTAGAGTTTGGAAAAGCCGTTCAATACCACGGCATTGCTGGTGAATTCCAGAATGGAGTGCTCTTGTTCCTCATACACCAGTCCGTGATAAATTTCATCGGAGATGACGATCGGTCCGAGTGCGGAAATTTCCTGCATGATTTCCGGTGATAACAGATTGCCGGTGGGATTGGACGGCGAGTTGATCAAAATGGCTTTGGTTTTCCGGGTCATGCATTTAGTGACATCTTCCGTGCGGTACTGGAACCCGTTTTCTTCACTGACATGAATACAATTGATGCTGGCATCCAGATACTGGACGAAATTCGGATAGCAGGCGTAGCCGGGATTGCTGCAAATCACTTCATCGCCGGGATGCAGCAGTGCGGACAATAACAGCAGCAGCCCCGGCGATGTGCCGGAGGTAATAATGACCTGAGCCGGATCGACCTCAACCTGATATTTACGTTTATAATGATTGGCAACCGCTTCCCGCAGCTCCCAAATTCCAAGGCTGTGCGTATAATGCGTTTCTCCATTATTTAACGCGGTTTTTGCAGCTTCAACGATTCCTGCGGGTGTGTCAAAATCCGGTTCACCAACTTCCAGATGAATAATATTCTCGCCGGATCGTTCCATCTGCTGCGCTTTTTCCAAAACCTCCATCACGATGAACGGCGAAATTTGATTTACTCTTTCCGGATACATTTATTCATTCCTCAAAGTTATCATTTCTCTTGATCTAAAATATTAATAAATTTGTTAAATATCAATAGCATTGTCGAATTTAATAAAAAGATTTTTAATCGTTTTGATCTTGATGGTAATATTTTTCCCTGACTTTTTATAAATCCCGAAATCTCAAAAAAAAAGCCTCTCAATGTTAGAGAGGCTTGTTGCCTGATAGATTCCTATCAGAACCCTGGAAAGAGGAGTAGGGGATAAGGATATACCTGATTATCAACTCTTTTTTTAAGGATATTAAGCAGCTTGTTTGGATTTTTCCAATTCTTCTATACGGATTTCCAACGATTCCTGAATTTCAAGCATTTCTTCGGACATCAGATTTCTGCCGATTGAGCTTTTTATATCATTGTACACCTGACTTATATTATCGCGGGCGTTTTCCAAATATTTTAAATCGTCCGCATTATCCCAATAGGTCAACCAGTTTGTTGTGTTACGTTTCATTATTACCTCCACTATGTATAAAATTCACGAGTCTAAAATATCGATAAAAAAGGGTACGAATACACCCTGTTATTTTCATATTCGATGAATCACCGCTTCTACTTTGCCCAAAACACGGAAATAGAGATCGTTTTTATTGATAATAATCGGTTGATAATTTGGGTTTTCCGGCATTAACTTAATTTGGTTTGATTCAATGACAAAGCGTTTTACAGTCGCTTCTTCATCTAACAGCGCGACGATTATATCATTATTTTGGGGATTACTCATTTCCCGGACAATGATCAAATCATCATTGAATATATTTGCTCCGGTCATACTATCACCTTTTACGCGGAGCGCAAAATCACCTTTGGCACCGATAAAACTCAGGTCAGCCGAAATATACCCCTGAATATTTTCCTGCGCCAAAATCGGAGCACCGGCTGCAATCTGTCCCAATACAGGTATCATTTTCGGAGCCGGCTTTAAATTGCTGTCATCTTTTAAAATTTCAATGCTGCGTGCATTTCCCCGATGTTTTCGGCTGATATATCCTTTCTTTTCAAGAACAGCTAAAATCCGTTGCACATTATTCACAGAGGCGTAGCCAAACAAATCCATTATTTCCCGAATGGTTGGTGGATACCCTCGTTCGATAGCAAAATTCGTTATCCCCCGCAATACATTCTGCTGTGTTTTCGTTAATTTAAGTCCCTGGTATTCCATCGCCTTTGATATAAGTGAACGGGTATTAATGTACCCCAAAATTACAAAATATATTTTTAAAAGTCAAGTTAAAATTTTGTTTATGATAATAAAGTTGGATCATGAATTACAAACTCAGGATAGATATAAATCCATTAAAAAATATATTTGATATTTTGTAACTATTCATGTGTCGGAGCTGTATCATAAGTCTGATTTTTTTGTAAAATGTCATTCCGGGCTTGTCCC
>CAZCJL010000176.1:0-10672 GCA_964498785.1 uncultured Cytophagia bacterium
CGACATAGCGGCAATCGCCCATATCTACCATAAAATATTGAGAAGATACAAAAGTAATTTAATAAATCGAACATCTGTCATTGTTATCAAATAAAAAGAAGTTTACTCTTTAAAATTGGAAGTGAACTTGGGTTAATAGTCTTATTTTTCACCATTTGTGAGTAAAAGAAATCATTATGAAATTTGCAAAATATGTTATGTTTTTACTGGTGACCTCATCCCTTTTTTCTCAATCGCCGGTAGAATTCCGCGCGGTTAAAATTACTAACGTTGACAGTGATATTCTTTTTGATGATAAAAAAATCGCAGAAGGAATGGATTATCTGGCGTCCATTGGTATCAATGTTATTTTAACGGTGGTTTGGAACAGTTCCGGCGCAGATGGCGATTATACCCTGTACCCCAGCCAGGTGATGGACGATTATTTCGGCAAGGCATTACATCCGGCCATTCCGGTTGGACGGGATCCGTTAAAACGAATCATTATCGAAGCGCATCGGAATGGTATGGAAGTATTCCCGTGGTTTGAAATGGGATTCTCAACGTCCTATTCACAAAATGGAGGCCATATTTTGCAAAGCTATCCCTCCTGGGCGTTGTTAGATAGCCAGGGCAACCCTGTCGTGAAAAACGGTTTCGACTGGATGTCGGCCATTCACCCGGAAGTGCAGGAATTTATTCTGTCACTTGTCACAGAGGTGGTGGATAATTACGATGTGGATGGAATCGAATTTTCTGATCGCATTCCGGCAATGCCGGTGGAAGGCGGGTATGAATCATATACCACGACTCTGTATGCCGCTGAAAACGATAGTGCCGAACCACCTGAAAATTATAGCGATCCGTTGTGGATGCGCTGGCGCGCGGATAAACTAACAGCTTTTAATAAAACAGTCAGGGATTCTGTGAAAGCGCGCAGCGAACATGTCATTTTCTCCTCCAGTCCCAGCCTTTTTCCCTGGTCATATCAGAAATATTTGCAGGATTCTAAAACATGGGTTGAGCAGGATATTGTTGATAATATCATTCCACAGGTTTATCGTGAAAATTTTAATGAATATCGCGATGAACTGGATAAAGCGCTAACTTACATCCCCGGGAACAAGAAAGACAATTTTTTCTCCGGAATGCTCATTTATCTAAAAGGACCGGGCTATCTGATTTCTCCGGGAGTTCTACTGAAAAGTCTGGAACTAAACCGCAAGCGCAGCGTGATGGGTGAAGCTTTTTTCTTCTATGAAGGGCTTCGATTGAATAATAATCAACTGGGCGATACATTAAAAGCCACTTACTATTCGCGGTCAGCGCTAAATCCTCACCGTCACGGAAATATCTGGCGCCCTAAAGCGTTAATCGTCAATGAGGATGATTCGGGGGTGGTTATTTCTGGTTCGTGGGACAATCGTATCGGAGATGGTTTTGAACCTGATTTTTTAAGCAATAACAACAGCGAATATTCTTCAATCAGTTACTATTTCGATGTTCCCTACAGCGCCTGGTTCGATGTTTTCGCGTATATCGTGAACAAACCGGCGGGAACCACACAGGCGCCATACATCATTTATTCTGACAACGATTCAACTCTGGTTTATCTGGATCAGAAAGGCTATTATAGCGGCGGTTGGCAGCCGGCAGGGGTAGTTTGGCTTCGCGAAGGACGTCATAAAGTATTGAAATTGAGTAATGAAAATGTCACTGCCGGTGAATATATTTTTGCCGATGCCGCAATGCTGATGATCAACCGTAAAAAATCACCTGAGGTTATTATTACAAATGTTAAGAAGAAAAATAAAATTCCTGAAAACAAATTGCAGTCTTTTGAATTAGGACAAAATTATCCCAATCCGTTTAATGCGATAACCACAATCCATTATAATCTGGAGCATTCCGCTATGGTGAATGTAACAGTGTATGACGTTCTCGGACGGGAGGTTGCATTACTTTTAAATGAAGTGAAAACCGCGGGAATGCACAGTATGGAATTTGATGCAACCGGCTTGAGCAGTGGTATTTATATTTATAAAATGAGCGATGGACAGTCAATACAAATTCGGCGCATGGTGTATTTTAAATAGGATCAATGGAAGCAGAGTTCGGCAAAAGATTGCGTACAAATTTTGGCAAACGCACAGTTGATAATATAAAAAAAGTTCTTAGCGTTAGATTGAGGAGAGACCGGATATTTCAGGTAGTATGCAAATTTTGTCAGCCAATCTAAATAAAAAGGAGAATTATGAAAAAAATTATTCATTTAAGCGATCTCCACTTCGGGACAAATAAACGAATCGCCGAGGCGCTGAATACTATTATTAACAATCTATGCGATCTTAAGGCAGAGGCTTCGCAATACATCATCGTGGTGACAGGAGATTTGGTGAACAATGCCAATAAAAAAAAACATGAAATTATCAAACTCTATTTTGATGATCTGAAAGCACTCGGTTTTACAGTATTTCCTGTTCCCGGGAACCATGATTATGGAAACGGGATTCGCGGGAGGCGGAAATTCGTTAAGATATTTAAGACAATTTTCTTTGGCGATGATGCGCTTCACTATCCGAAAGTCGATATTGTCTATGATACGGAATTTCCGAATGATTGCAGCGAGGCGATAGCATTTATTGCCATGGATAGCATGGCGGAGGAGCTCGGCTTGCTTGATCATTTATGGGCTGAAGGAGAATTAGGGGATATGCAATTACAACGCCTGGATGCAATTTTATCCAGGGTTGATGTGATGAAGTGTGGAAAGCGAGTGTTGTACATGCATCATCACCCGTTCGATCCGACATTTCTTCATCAATTAAAGGATTCGGAAAAATTAAAAGAGGTGATCACAGCTCATATTCAATCCGGCGTACTCATCGATGCATTGCTATATGGACATAATCATGAGGGACAAAGCCATCCCGGTATGTGGGGAATTCCCCGATGTTATGACGGAAGCTCTGCTACCGGAAAACTAAAACACAAATTACAGCCGATTTTACAGCGGGTGATTGATCTCAAACAGGAACCGAATAAAGATGTTAGCGGTGATTTTCACCTTCCGAAATAAACAATATTTACCAAAAAACAATAGCGATTTCACTCCGGATGGGTGCCGGAGTTTAACAATACGTTGCTTTAATATTTTATTCAATGCCGCATGATGAAAGCGAAATGTGACAGATAGCAAATAAAAGGGATACTTTCGTAAAATTAACTTGACAATTTTTCAAAATATAACTATATTTAAATCTTATGTTATTCTGCGCGTAATAAAAATATATTGTCTTTTATATGAAGATATTTTAATGATCCAGTGAATAAAGATCATTTTAATTCACACCACACACCAAAAATTTGCTGGATCCGATTTGCTCTATTATCGCTATTTTTTAATTTAATATAGCAATTGGGTTATCATTTTTAGATTTTCAAGAATTCCTCATTTGTAAGCACCTGAATTTTTTCTTAATCGATTTTTTGCAATTTATTGTTTTTCTTAAAGAGATTTCATTTTCGTTAATTTAATAAATTGAATACATGATTATTAACCAAAGCGGAGATTTGGAAAGATGAGAAAACAATCGTTGTTTTTCGGAGTAATTTTCCTGACAGCCCTGATTATGATCCAGGGCTGTGGGTCTACCAAACAATTGACAGAAGGTTCGGAGCAAAAATTGAGTGATGGAGACGAGCCGGGTTGGGTATTAAATTACCAGAAACATAATACCGATTCACAACGCGCAGTTGTCGGAGTTTCCAAAAATTATGCAATGGAGTCATCTGCGCGTCGCGATGCTATTTTGCAGGCACAGAAAGAAGCGATTACGCTTATTTCATCCAGTGTTGCCCGACATACCAAAGAAGCGCTTTCAACAGCCGGAGCGGACGCGGATATTGTCACCGAGGCTACTGCTTCAAATGATGTCACCGAAGTTATTTCCAGATCGGAATTTCAGGGAGAAGTGAAAGAATATTACGTTGAAAAATGGGAACGAATGACCGGAGGAATTAAACGGCCATATTATAAAGCCTATGTTCTATTACTGTATCCTAAAAATTTAGCTGAAATTACGGCGAATAAGGCTTTGACCAAAGCAGCAGAACAAGAGGAAGATCAGTTAAAGCGTGACCAGATTAAAAAAGCAGAAGATCTGTTGCAGAAACAGGTATTTGATTGGTAATACCGTGCGCTAACTTCTTTAAAAATAATTTACAAAAAGGAGCTTGCTAAATTATGAAAAATGCGATTTTAGCACTCGTCGGACTTCTCTTTTTGCTTAGTATATTCGGTTGTGCCAGCAAAGAATTGATTCCCGGCTCGGAAATGCAGCTTACCGGGGAAAAACGCCCTGATTGGGTGTTTGATCCGACCTCCGAAGACAGCCAAAATTTGAAAGCTTTTGTTGGTGTATCTCATGATTTCAAAATGGAAGGCGATGCCCGTGCTGATGCACTGAAAGACGCTCGCCAACAGATCATCGATTTTATGGGAGTATTAGGCAAACGAGCATTGAAAGAAGCGATTGTAACGTCCGGTGTTTCCTCTGATATTATCAATCCGGCTGTTGTGAAAAAAGAGGAAAGCGAATTACTGTCGGAAAGTTATATAAAAACCCGCGCTATAAATTACCATATCGAACGCTGGCAACGCGTTCTTCCTGAAAAATCTGTTGAAAATTATTATAAAGCGTATACCCTGGTGAAATTCGATGAACGGGATACGCAGAAATATCTCAAAGAAGCCTTTCAGAATGCCAGACAAACAGCCACAAGCAAACAGCAGCAGGAATTAATTCAAAAGGCAGAGGATCTACTGAACGGCAAATCTTTATTTGATGAATAGCATTATGCGACAAAAGCACAATAAAAAAAAATGGTGGCTTTTAATTGTAAATGTCTGCGTACTTTTCTTTTGGATAACAACTGTTGACAATAGTCTGGCGCAATCACTATATGGCGAAGAAGAGATTGTCTCAGGTAAAAAGTTACCCCAATGGGCACGGGAAATCAGCCCGAATTATTTTGTGGGAATATCCTTACCGTATACCCATGAAGCAGACGCTCGTTCCGCAGCGCTCCTGGATGCACGCAAACAGATTCTGGACCGACTCGGAGTGATGCTCTCCAAAATCCAGCTCGAGAAAATCCTGGATCGAAATAGCAAGGCCGATCCAAATATCGTCGAAACAGATACTGAGGGCGATATTCAAACGATTGCTATTTCCAAAGGATTGATTGCAGTTAAGGCGGAAAAATATCATGTTCAAAAATACAAGCGCAGGCAAAATAATTCGGTCAGCTATTACCATATTGCTTACGTGAAGGTTCCGTTTTCCAAGCCTGCTCATGACGCCATGATCGGGCGGATTTTTGAGGAAATTGAGAAAAGCTGCCATTCACGTATGGCCCGGATAAATTCTGATGTCTTCGCAGATATTCAACCCATTTTGGAAGATATTCTTCAATTGGAAAACACCTGCGAACAAACCCGGCAAATGATAGGATTACGTCCTGAATATACAATTAAAATGGATCAGTGGAAAGCGGATTTAGCTATCAGAAAAGCAGCAATTTTAGCGGATGTTACAATCTGGCCACTGGGTAAAAATCAATCAGTCGGTGATGACAATTATTTATCTGAACCCGTTGGAATTGAGATGGCGTATCACAATTCACCGGTGCGCGGCATTCAGGTGGATGTGATCGAACAGTCACAGGTCATTGGTTCAGGAATTACCGATGTGCAGGGGCGATTTATTTATTCGTACCAAAAACCAATTCTGGGTGAAATTAAGCTGTCGCTACAGCCGAAATTTGGCGCTGCGAACAGTTTGCCCGCGATTGAGTTTACATTTAAAAACCAGGTGAAAGTCGTTGTCAACATTCCGGAGTTGCCCATTTCACCGGAAATATCTCAAAAATTTGTAGAAAACAGCGTGATTCAGTGCTTGCTGCAAAATCAAATGCTGGTCGACCAGGGTTGTGAGTTGTCTCAGGAATTATTGATTTCGTTTTTAAAAGGGAGTTTGAGCGACATCCCCGATTCATCCTGTATCGACGGGAAGCTGGTACTTGTCGGGCGGTCGTATGCATATAACGCCGGTCCGTTGCCATTGAATCCCGGTTTATTTATCGCGAAAGCCAGCGCCGAACTAAAGCTCATTGACACAAGAAATCAGATATTAGTGTGGAATACTAAAATTGTAGCTGACGGTCAGTTGAGAGAATCTCCGCAAGCCGCGGGAAATTCTGCTTTGCAAATGCTGGCACGCCAGGTTGCCGATGAGGTCAGACAAAAATTTGCTCTTATCAGGGATGATGAAACAATTCGTTAGTCAGTCCGGTGATTTGCATTCCAGTAGTTAGCATTTTCCCAAAGACTGGATTGCGAAAGCATTGGATCGGATTCGCTGGAAAAAAATGATGAGTGAGGAGCATCTATGAAATTATCACTTATTTTAATATCATTCACTTTTCTCAGTGGTCAGTTTTCGGAGAAAAGCGCCCTGCGTCAACAGTATGAAGCCGAAAGACAGGCATTGCGTTCCGCCTGGAACGTAACTGTCCGGGCTTATGAACAACAATTCAACCGGAACAAGGCAAATGCATCCGCACATCAGGAATTAGAATTAAACAGCGACAGCGATTCTGTTGTGGTCAGCTCTAATGCCAATCTTGATAGCAACTTTCTTTCCATTGAAGCCATCGCTTTTGGAAAAAACAGGGATGCAGCCATCCGCCTGGTGGAGAATGCCGTTGCCCGGAATCTCCTTAAAAAAGCCCGGGATTTAACACGGGTTTCCAAAGAATCGGAAATTGAACGCTTAAAGAAATTTCTAAACGCGGCGTCTGAGTCGTTGGTGAAAGAGCTCACATATTTAAACAACGGATACATTCAAGCGCGGTACAAAATCCAGGTTCCGCTATTGGGACAAAGCGGGTTGCTGTCCAGCTTTTCGGAGCAGCCGGCAGCGGACGAGAAAAAAACGGTTGTGGTAGAAGATAATGACCAAAATTACGACGCTTATACAGGACTCATTTTAGATGCGCGGAAATTTTCGCCGCAATCGAATATAGTCATTTATATCCAGCATGGTGACAGGTTGCTCTATGAGCCAGCAATGGTTGAAAAAGAACAGGCTATCGAAAATGGGCTGGTATTATACCACACGAATCTTGATGCTGCCAGACAGGATGCGTTGGTTGGTGAAAATCCGTTACTTGTCGTCCCGGAAAAGATCGCAAATTTTCGGACGTATTTTGTCAATGAAAAAACAGCGAAGATATTGAGTTCATCTCATTTTCAAAATCGAATTTTAAAGAATTGTCAGGTGTGCGTTGTAAAATAAATCTAAATTTCTAAAATGAAAATTTGAATTTACACATAATTATATGTTTATATTGGAGTGCATCGCCTTCATGTGATCCACAGTGAAGCGCATAAAGAACGTGGCCAGGAACTTTGATATCGTCGGGAAAACCCTTGAGAAGGTTTCGCGACAACACAATATATAGATAAATTCATGAATATGTATCAATATACAGCTTGTCCCGTTTTGAAAAACCTTCGCAAGGGGGTCGTTTTTGGACAGGCTCTAAAGGCGCTTCACTCCTAATAAAATATGAAATCAATAAATTAGCATTAATTCATTAAATTCTATTTAGAATTTTAGAATAAATATGAATTTTTCAATTGAAAACAATTAAAATATGATATTATCTTTAATGTGGGAGTTTTTTATGCGAGGAGAGAAAATCACGTTATTCGTTAGCTTTTGCATCTTCTTTTTCTCTTTAAATTCTTACCTTAGTGCTGCTGAAAAACCGCTCGTTTTTGTAAAACCTCTCGAACCCAAAGGTGTACCCGCCATGCTTGCCAATAATGCAACTGAATTGTTGCGGGGCAAATTAAGTGCAACGAATCTGCTGAGACTTGTCAGCGAGCGGGAGTGGCAAAATGTCATGGAAACGCATGGCATTGTCATTCGAAACCGGTATGTATTTGATCGTGAAAGTGATCAAAAAATCGGTAAGCTGGTGAATGCAAATCGGTTGATTACCGGAAGCGTCGGAAAGGCATATCAGGGATTTTTAATTTCCGTTAACTGGATTGATTTGTCAAATGGCGTTACTGACGGCACTTTTACACAATCGATGTCAAATCAATCCCAGCTTTCCGTAACAATTGATAAAATCGTACAGGAAATCATAAATAAACTTGTGCCAGGTGGCCAGATTGTAAATAAGGACGGTCCCAGAATCTGGTTCAATATCAATCCTGAAAACCCGATGTGGAAAGTTGGAGAAACCTTCAACCTGAAAAAGACTCATGGAAAAGTGTATGGGAAAGTAAAAATAGAAACAATTGATGGGCAGCAGGCACGGGGAATAACATCGGATTTGGATGATTTTATTGGTCTTGGTGATGTGGTTGTTCCGGTGCTTAAAATGGCAGAAGAGCGCAAGAAGCGCTTGAGTGTCGGTTTGATGAGTTTTGAAGGAAATCTGGATAAAACATTTCTTGAAAATCTTTATATCCAAAGTCAGACGCAATTGCGAAACAGTCATCGCTTTAATTTATTTGATGCGCGAAGTCTTGGTAAAAGATATATTTTCGAATCGACGAAAAGCAGCTCGGATTTTGATTACATTATTCAGGGAGAAATTGTTCCGGATGTAGTGGCTGATTGTTATACAGTCACTGTGAGAATGCGGGATTATAGAACAGACCAAATTGAGGCTCAGAACACTGAAAAATGTATCCGTAAAGATATAGAAAAAACTGTAAAGAATTTGCTATATAGCATAATTTCACATTATCCTTTAATTGGTGAGGTTATCCAGGTAAATTCCGCAAAAATTACAGTCAATCTTGGTACAGAACAGAACCTTGAGCGGAAGCGCAAGTTTATGTTTCGCAAAGCAGATGGAAGAAAATTTATTGCAGATGGCAAGATTGATGAAATTTATCGCGATCACTTTACAATCGATCAGGACAAAAAGTACCGTGAAGTTCGTCTGGGATCTTTGGCAGAAATTGAAGAAGATGAGAACGTTCGCAAACATTATGAACGAGAACGGAAGAAAGTTAAGGAAACATACAGGAAGAAACTACGCCAAAAAGAAACGGCTATCGAAGATAAACAAGCGCGATTGGCTCCTAAAAGTCGTCTTAAATTTAGCGTCGGATTATTCCAATTCCATTCTGAGCTACTCCGGAACCAATATGAGAAATATGAATCCGGAAAGTTCAAGGCCTGGCTTTATTTGGGAAATCATCCCAACTTTAATATCAGCTTAAATTATCAATATGGCTTATTTACCGATGCAACTATCAATCGCGATGATGTGAATAGTTTTATTACTGAAAACGCTTTTGGACTGGGCGCACGAATTCAATTTCAAGTGCCGCTTTTTTTTAAAATGCGATTGATGCCGTATGTAGAAGCCGGTGCACGCTATGCACAATTCAAATCGAATCTTAAGGAAGGTTCTTCAATACAGCCCCAGGTGAACAAATGGGAAGGCTATTATGGCGCGGCTGATGCTGGTATTGAGCTTGTATTCAATCAAAAATTTTCGCTGTTTGGGCAGGTCGGGATTAATCGTAAACTTAAACTTGATGAAGAGTATTTAAAATACGAATATCTGTTTTTTGACGCCGGGATTTCAATCTGGTTTAATTAGTCAACTGGCAAAAATTTTGAAATTCGATAAATCGAAAAATATTTACCACAAAGATCACCAGGACGGAATAAACCTTTAAGTCAGGGTGATCTTTGTGGTGATTTTATATCGCTCAAAAATTATTTATAAAAGTAGTTAGTAGAATGAGGTAAAAGAGGTCTTTCTGATGAGAAACTTTTTATTTATAATCATGACAATTGGCGCTGCTTACTTAATTTATAAGAATGGTGAGCAGATTAAAAAATTCGCTAAAGAGAATTATACACAAATTGCAGATAAATTCAAACAGAAGTCAGTGAAGCCTATAGTGGAAAAATCGAACCAACCTGATATTCCTCCTGTTTTGGAGCCAGTCATACCGCAGGAAGAACCACAGGAACCTGAACCACAAAAATCAGTATTTGAGGATATTCCAAAGCAAATCGTAGAAGTGCAGCCGCAACAGACGATACCGGATACGAAAGATGTAACTGAAGGGCCGATCCAACCGGAGCCGGTCGCGGTAGAGGAAATACCGGATTTACTGGACGCCCTTCGTAAAGACGGCTCGCTGTCTTTTACCGGGCAATACAACGTTTCTTTAGAGGAGCGTCAATTATTTCAAAAATATAGAGAGATTAAAAAGGATATCGAACAAAAACTGAAAGATAAAAATCCTTCCTTTTCAGAAATACAGGAATATCGCCAGAAATATGATCAACAGTGCCAAAATCTCGCGACACAGCATCAGATTTCTGTGGATCAATTGACGTTATTTGAGCAATTTATGGAAAAGCTGAATTAACCGACGATTTAAAACATTCTCATTTTCTTAATTAAAGCAACCATCTCCATCAATTGCAGATTACAAGTTAAAGGCTGGATGAATAAAATCAACGACAAAATATGAAGCATATCTCATCCGGTCATAGAATTTTTGTATCCATTCAATAATTGATGTTGTGCATCAAAGCTTTCGGATTCTCTTTAAATTTATTGATTAAGACGCGAATCT
>CAZCJL010000177.1:0-10567 GCA_964498785.1 uncultured Cytophagia bacterium
TTAAAGAGAATCCGAAAGCTTTGATGCACACCATCAATTATTGAATGGATACGAATTAATAATCACTGCAGACAATCATAACCATCACCTCCTTTCAGGAAAAAAGGCGTTCGCTCATAGCCAAAATTAGCGCAGCTATTTCAACAGAACCAAATCTTTAAAATATTTCAAGAAGCAAATCACAGGAAAAGTTGTATCAGGGAAAAGCAGGACAGAAAAACCGGCACCACCAGCAGATGTATTCCATCCCTAATTTGTTGCAGTATGATGTAAGTTCATAAGTCTTTAAAATAAAAATTATATTTTAAATTGTCAAGTTATTTTTATTATTTTTGTAATATATTTTGCACGTTATTGAAATATAAAGAATAATATAATATTCTAAAATTAAAATTGTAATTTAGTTGTAATACAACAGATGACGCTGATATCGAAGATACAAAACCTGTGTCATCTGTGAAATCTGCGGTTATGCTTTAATTATAAAAAACTAAACAGTTGACGCAATTTCTGACGATTCGTTTTAGAAATTTAGATATATTAATTTCTTTGCGCTCGTGCTTCTCTGCTGTAAAACTTCTCCTCAAAATTTAAAAACAATCGAATTTATGATATGAAGAGACAAGCCATCTCCAGGAACTTATGTAATATAGAATTGTTTTATTAATACTTATTAGAACGATAACGAACTATACATTAAAATATATGAAAACGAAAAATTTATTTGATATAAAAATAGAAAATTCCGATACGAATCGCGGGCAGCAGCATATATCCACAATCGATTTACCGATTACTGGCATGAGCTGCGCGTCGTGTGCGAATACTATCGGGAAAACGCTGAAACAGAATTCAGGCGTGAAGAATGCATCAGTGAATTACGCCAATCAATCAGCGCATATTGAATTTGACAATGAACAGACTGATTTAACGCATCTCGTCGAATCCGTACAATCAGTGGGATATAATGTCAGCAGTCAGCAAACAGAGTTGGCGATTCAGGGGATGACCTGCGCCGCATGTGTTCGCCGGGTTGAAAATGCACTACGTGAAACCCCCGGCGTGCTGGATGCAGTTGTCAATTTCGGGACCGAGCGGGCGACTGTCCGCTATGTCCCCGGTTTTGTGGATCAGGCAACTTTGATTGACGCCGTGGAACAGGCAGGCTATCATGCCGCGCCTGTCACCGATGAAGTGACTGAAGATTATGAATTGCAGGAGCGGGAAAAAAATTACCGGTGGTTATTCAACAAACTGATTTTCAGCGGAATTCTGACACTATTTGTATTCATCGGTTCGATGCCCGGACTTTTTCCGTTTGTAAAACTCATTCCGGCAACCATCCGCTGGATTGGTTTATTCATATTCACCACGCCGGTGCTGCTATATTCAGGTACTCAATTTTATGTCGGCGCATATAAAGCGTTAAAACACCGGGCAGCGGATATGAATTCGCTGATTGCCATCGGAACCGGCGCCGCGTATTTGTACTCTGTTGTCGCCACCTTTGCACCGGATTTCCTGCCGCAGAACATGCGACATATTTATTACGATACCACAGCGGTAATCATCACGCTTATTTTATTTGGCAGGCTGCTTGAAGCCCGGGCAAAGGGCAGAACTTCGGACGCCATTAAAAAGCTAATTGGGTTGCAGCCGAAAACAGGCCGCGTCATCCGAAATGGCGTTGAAACAAGCATCCCAATCCGCGATGTTGTGGTAGGTGATATTATTATCGTGCGTCCGGGTGAAAAAGTCCCGGTGGACGGAGAATTGATTTCCGGCGCCTCAGCGGTAGATGAATCAATGGTCACCGGCGAATCCATTCCGGTGGAAAAACATCCGGGCACACAGGTCATTGGCGCGACGATAAATACCACCGGCTCATTTCAATTCCGGGCAACACGTGTGGGCAAGGATACGGCGCTGGCGCAGATCATTAAACTGGTTCAGGACGCGCAAGGCTCCAAAGCGCCGATTCAGCGAATGGCAGATTTTATTGCCGGCATTTTCGTTCCGGCAGTGATTGTTGTCGCGGCAATCTCCTTCATAATCTGGCTGATCGTGGGACCGCAACCGGCGCTGATTTATGCACTGGTGACATTCGTTACTGTTCTGATCATCGCCTGTCCCTGTGCGCTGGGATTGGCAACACCCACATCGATCATGGTCGGAACCGGAAAGGGCGCGGAGAATGGTATTCTCATCAAAAGCGCCGAAGCGCTGGAAACAGCTCACAAAATTAGTGCTGTTATTTTCGATAAAACCGGAACCATTACCGTTGGCAAACCAAAAGTCACGGATATTATTCCGTTCGATAATTATGACGAGTCCCGTTTATTGCAAGCCGCCGCAACAGTGGAACAGGGATCGGAACATCCGTTAGGAGATGCGATTATTCAGAGGGCAAAACATGAAAATATCACCCTGCCGGAAGTAACAAATTTCAACGCAATCCCCGGACATGGTGTGGAAGCCCAGGTTAACGGAACAACGGTCATTCTGGGAAATAAAAAATTAATGAAAGACCGACGAATCGATCCGGAGCAGGCCGAAGAGTTGATGCAGAAACTGTCAAATGACGGTAAAACGCCAATGCTGGTCGCTGCTGACGGCAAACTGATCGGCGTAATCGCACTGGCAGATGTGGTAAAAGTTGATTCCCGCCGAGCGATTGAGAAATTGCATCAACAGGGCGTGCATGTCGTAATGATTACCGGCGATAACAAGCGCACTGCGGACGCAATTTCCCGGCAAATTGGTCTGGATCGCGTTTTTGCCGAGGTGCTGCCCGAAGACAAAGCGCAGCACGTAAAAACGCTGCAAGCTGAGGGTTACACTGTAGCGATGGTCGGCGACGGCATAAACGACGCGCCGGCGCTGGCGCAGGCAGATGTGGGAATTGCCATCGGTACCGGCACGGACGTCGCGATGGAAGCGAGCGATATCACGCTTATCAAGGGCGATCTGATGGGCGTTGTCTCGGCGATCCAATTGAGCAAAGCTACAATGCGCAATATCAAACAAAACCTGTTCGGTTCATTTATTTACAATACTCTGGGAATTCCTATCGCAGCAGGTGTGTTGTATCCGTTTTTCGGCATTCTGCTAAATCCAATGTTCGCCGCTGCTGCTATGGCTGCCAGCAGCGTAACGGTAGTGACCAACGCATTGCGACTGCGGCGGGTACAGATATAATTTAATATATTTAACCAAACTAAACGAAAGTATAGGACATAATTATCATGGAAATAGAAAAAGGAAAAATTACTCGAATTATACAGGGCAAAGCCACCATTCTAATGGAAGCAAGCTCCGAGTGTAAAACCTGTGGGGCACGACACGCGTGCGTTTCCTTTGGAGGCGAAAATGCCAGACATATCGAAATACCCATTTCTGACAATCCTCAGAATTTGAAAGAAGGTGATATTGTCGCCATCCGGTTTGAACCGCACACGCGTATTTTCTCCGCATTCCTGGTTTTTATTGTACCGATTATTCTGCTCATTGCCGGTTATTATGTGGGAATAAACGTTTTTGCCTCAGAAGGGAAAGCGATTCTAACTGGTTTTGGTGGCCTCGTGCTGGCGTTTGTGCTGATCAGGGGATTGAATAATATTTTTATGAAAGAGCAACGCTTTATTCCGACAATACATCAATTGCATTCGCATTGATAATTGCGCAATGGGAGAAATTTTGATTGACAATTTCTCCCATTTTTTATATTTTAGAAATTGTTGTATCTTGAGAGTATAAAAATCTCCGCGTCTAATAATGAGATACATAATGAAACCGCTGCCAATCATAGAAAATTACTTAAATGATATAAACATCAATTTTTTGAAAAACGAACTTGGCCACTGTCAGAATCATTACACAGCAAATTTAATTTTAAAGGAAATGACAGGCATTATTGATTTTTTTGAGGATGACAAGTCCTGGTCGCTTTTTCTGTTATATTTAAATAACGGCGTCTCTGATGATAATTCGCAACGACGAGAATATGGCGATTTCCAAACATCCGCTGAATTAACAAATAAAATTTGCTCATTTCTGATCAAAACTAATTTCAAGCCCCGCACAATCATCGAACCAACGTTTGGGAAAGGTTCATTTATCATTTCATCACTGAAACATTTCGAATCAATTGAATATATCGTTGGTGTTGAGATTTATGACAGGTATGTATGGGAAACCAAATTTAGATTATTAGAACACTTTTTAGACAATCCACAAAAAATCAAACCAGACATATATTTATTCAAGCAAGATATTTTTGAATTTGACTTTCAATATACACAAAACAAAATGCCTGGTCCGGTGCTCGTTTTGGGAAATCCACCCTGGATCACGAATTCGGAATTGAGCACATTGAATTCAACGAATGTACCGAATAAATCAAACCTGAAGAATTTTAAGGGTTTGGATGCAATAACAGGCAAAGGCAATTTTGATATTGGAGAATGTATTTCGCTGTTAATGTTCGATAATTTCAGCACGGTCAATGGCAAAATGGTGTTCCTGATAAAAAATTCTGTTATTAAAAATCTTGTTCAGAATCTTCATAAATTTAATTATACTATATCCAATATCAAAACATATAGAATCGATGCGAAGAAGTATTTTAATGCGTCTGTTGGCGCGTCGGTATTCACCTGTGATTTCAATCAATCCGACAATGATTTAACGTGCGAATCTTATGAAAATTTATCGGATAACACTGCTTCTGTAAAATTTGGCTGGCATAATAATAAATTCAGTTCTGATGTGGATGCTTATGAAAACAGCGAAACTTATGACGGACATTCCCCTTATGAATGGCGTCAGGGAGTGAAGCATGATAGTGCAAAGGTGTTCGAATTAATAAAAAATGACAATCATTATCTGAATGGACTTCATGAGCACGTAGAAATTGAAGATGATTTGGTTTACGGCCTGATTAAAAGCTCTGATTTGAAGAACGATGTTGTGCGCGATCCAAGAAAATACGTGATCATTCCACAGCGATTTATCGGTGAAGAGACAAGTTATCTAAAAAAAAGATACCCCAAATTATTTGCATATTTGAGCAATCATGAAAATCTGCTGAATCGTCGAAAGTCATCTATTTACAGAAACAAGCCAAAATTTTCCATATTTGGGATTGGTGAATATTCTTTCAAACCATATAAAATAGCCATTTCCGGGCTATACAAATTCCCCTGTTTTTCAATTGTGCTTCCGGAAAATGATAAATGCCTGATGCTTGATGATACCTGTTATTTTTTGGGCTTTGATGAGCTCGAACCGGCTTTATTTACCTGGAGTATTTTGACGGATAAAAAAGCCCATAATCTGTTAAAATCAATATCTTTCCGTGATGCGAAAAGGCCTTATACAAAAGAAATTTTAATGAGAATCGCGTTAGATCAAATAGCCATTGAAAAGAAATTTGAAAAAATATATGATAAAATACTTAAATTAGAAATTGATGTACAGCTTCAAATAAGTACTGAATCGTGGAATAAATATTTAAATTCATTCGAGAAATCGATAGAACTCTCTTTGGTGTAACCAAAACAAATGCGAGGGATTATTTGCCTGAAAAAACATTTATTACGCTTGCCGGAAATATTGGCTGCGGGAAAACCACTGCCGCAAAATTACTCAGCCAGAAATTAGGGTATGAGTTGTTCGACGAACCTGTGATCGACAATCGGTTTTTGCGACAATATTATGCGAATATGCAGCGATGGTCGTTTACCCTGCAAATGGAATTTCTGATCCGCCGTGTCGAACATCATGAATTGATTAAAACTGTACCGAAATCCTGTGTCCAGGATCGGTCGTTATATGAAGATCCGGAAATTTTTGCAAAATATTTGCACGGACTCGGGAACCTGACGGATGACGAGCTTAATCTCTATTTTGAATATTTCGAGCGTGTCAACAAGAATGTAACGCAACCGGATTTGATCATTTTTTTGCAGGTGGACGATTCCCGGATTCTGCTGAACCGCATTCGTACCAGGGGCCGTAAAGAGGAACAAGGAATTACCACAGATTTTTTAGATGGATTGGGGGGGTACTATATCAGTTTTCCCATGGTCTGCCGCAATAAATATGGCATCGATGTTGTTAATTTCAATGTATCGACGGCTGACATCCGCAGTAAAATTGGGCAGGATGAATTTCTGGCGTTGGTTGAAAGCAAATTAAAATAAGTAATATTTGAATGATTTACTTGACTTAAATTATAAAGTTTAGTAAATTAGGCACACTATTTTATTTTAATATGAGGAGAAAATAAATATGGATTTATCCACAGAATATCTGGGGCTGGCTCTCGAAAACCCGATCATCGTTGCGAGCAGTGGTTTAACCAAAACAGCGGATCAGATAAAAAAATGTGAAGACGCCGGCGCGGGCGCCGTTGTAATGAAATCCTTATTCGAAGAACAAATTCGAAATGAAGACAGCGGGCTGGATAACAGTGTGATGATGCATACCGAAGCGTTCGATTACATCCGTGCCGAGGTTGATATGCTTTACGGTCCGCGGGACTATGTTGAAGTCATCAAGGAAGTGAAGCGATCTGTTTCTATCCCGGTGATTGCCAGCATCAACTGCTATAGTGCCAAATGGTGGATAAGTTATGCTTATGAGTTAGAAGCCGCTGGCGCAGATGCTCTGGAATTGAATGCGTATGTGCTCCCCTTTGATTCAGACAAAGGGAGTTATGCCATCGAAAATATTTATCTGGAAATTCTACAAACGGTTCTCGAAAAAATAGAAATCCCGGTGTCGTTTAAACTCTCTCCCTATTTCACTTCATTTGGAAATTTCGCCGAAAAGCTGGATAATCAGGGCGCAGATGGTTTGGTGCTATTCAACCGCTTTGTCCAGCCAGATATTGATTTGAACAAGATGGCGAACATTATGAGACCGGCGTTTAATGATCCGGTAGGTTTTTCTCACACTCTGCGCTGGATCGCACTTCTATCCGGTAAACTCAATCTCGATATTGCTGCCAGCGGAAATATTCGCACAGCAACAGATATTGCAAAACAAATACTGGCTGGTGCGTCTACCGTGCAAATTGCATCAGTCCTTTATAAAGATGGTTTGGAAAAAATAAACGAGTTATTGAAAGATCTCAAAAATTGGATGGATGAAAAAAAATTCGCAGCTATTACTGATTTCAAAGGCGTACTTAATCAGACAAATGATCCCAAATCCGAAACATTCGTACGCGCACAATACATCAAAAAATTTACTGGAATTGAATAAGTAAATGTAACATCTTTATAAACAATTATCATTCTGATCAACCTGCCTGGCGGGAGAGGGAGAGTAATAAATCTCATACCACCTAACTTCAGATCGAAAAAACATGGTGGTGTAAGATCCTTTGTCTCCTGCCTGCGCATGATCATTTAGTAATACACTGATTATCATGTGTAAATCAATTTTAAGTCCATTGAAAGTTAAGCGATTCACTCTACTTTTCGTGTACATTTTATGAAAATCATTGACCATCTTTCGAGAACATTTCTGTTTAATTCACTTGCCCCGTGTCAATTGGAACAGATAACCTCGTTCACATCACTTAAAAAACTCGATAAAGGCGACCATCTGTTTTCCGAAGGACAGGCTGCCACGTCCTTTTTTATTGTCGTAACAGGTTCGGTAAAATTGTACAAACTATCCGCAGACGGCATGGAGCAAATTTTGCACATCCAGGAAGCCGGTGAACTGCTGGCAGAGGCTGTCATTTTTGATTTTGACACATATCCTGCGTATTGTCAGTCCATAGAAAAAACTGATTTGATTCGCATCTCCAAACCAGAATTTGTGCAATTGTTAAAACAACATCCGGAAATCAGTTTCAAAATTATGGCTGCCTATTCCAAACGCATGAGACAATTGGTAAATAAAATTGAAGAACTGTCGCTGCACGATATTAAATCCCGGCTCGCAAAATACCTGATAGAAAATTCGCAGCACACAGGAGACAGGCATATTTTTACGCTGCGTATCTCCAAAAAAAACCTGGCGTCCATCATCGGAACCATCCCTGAAACTCTTTCCCGTACATTGAATTTCTTCAAGAATGAAGCGCTGATCACCGAAGAAAAGAACCAGATTGTGATTACTGATCCACGAAAATTGAATATGTATGTTTCTTAATTAACAATAAAAGTAATTATTATTCACATATTATTTATAACTTGCCGTTTTAATGACTCTAAATATAGCTTCTTATTTCAATATAATGTCTTTAAGATATGAAGGAATCCCCAATCAGGCCATTTCCATCTGCAACTACCTATTGACTTTTTCAAAAATCTTGTTAATTTATAGGGTAATAATTTTCAATCAGGAAAAGATTCTATGAAAATTAACAGAATTCATCTGTTTATTCTGCTAACTTCTTTTAGCCTGCTTTTTTGTAATAAACGCCAGGAGCACACGATTGTCGGCGCCGGCGAACCGATGTTCAGCATTCAGGGTACAGTTGTGGATATGGACAATAACCGCCCGGTGGCTGGGGCAGCGCTGAGTATTGAGGCGCTCGGGTTGATCGATACGGTGGATGCGGACGGCGCCTATCGTTTTGAAAACATAAAAGTCAGTACCCGCCGGCTGCACATCGAAGCGCCGCAATATAAAGATGACGAAATTTCGGTGGAGTTTCTGGATTATGACAATCGCGATATGGTGCGCACCATCCCAATGATCAAGGAAGCGGTTTTCGTATGGAAACAGGAAGTGCCCGTCGAAAATCCCGGCGGTATCTGGTGCGAGGACGACGAAATCTACCTCACCGGCTACGATGACATTGGCGGGTCCATTTATGTGCTGGATGAGAATTTCGCAATCAAGCGCGTATCGCAATATCTGATCACCTGGTTTAATAATACCTATCTCGCGACAAATACCACTGTGCCGGTGCTGTTTCCCGATTCAAGCTATATCGAAATCCCGGTTTATGCCACGATCACGCACGAACTTACCGGACTTCTCAAAAAGGGGCGCTATTTTTATTCTACTTCCGGTGCGTATTATTCTGACTATCGTAGCGGGATTGTCCAGGGCATTCCACACACATTATTCAAAATCGATTCGGATTCGCTGCGGATTGTGGAACAGATTTCTCTGGCTGGTTTTTCAGACGGCGCCACTGTCCAGCTTCGGGATTTGACATGGGATGGCAGGTCGATGTGGCTGTGCGATGCAGTTTACAACACATTCCCAAAATTATGGCAGGAGCAGCTTATTCCGCAGTCAGTTCAGCCGTCGCCGGTCAGCTCGCCGCAGGGCATTGCCTGGGACGGTAAATATCTGTGGCTCGCCTCAAAAGACCGGCTGTATCAGCTCGATCAGGATTTAACGATCCGCAACCATTATGCGCTTCCCTATTCATCCAAAAATCAGAATTACTACATCAATCAAATCGTCTGGTTTGATGATTGCATTTATGCGCTTAACACAACGCTGCAAACACTGCTGAAAATTTCAGTGCCGTTTGAGGATCATTTATAAACATCCAATTTCCGAAGTTTTTGCAACTTCGGAAATTTAAGATTCGACAGGATAACCGGATCAAAAGGATATAAAATAAATCTGCTTCTTTTTAATCCCAAAAATTTTATTATAGTGCTATAGTTCGCATCTGCTTTTAAAAGTTGTAATTCGCCATAATTTTTGTTGACATTTCGTGGTCTGTTTATTATATTGAGAACAATTTTCAATGATTTGAACATATATACATTTTATTATTGAAATCTAAAGAAAATTTTTGTAGTTTCCATATTGGTATTAATTCGCTATAAAAATATGAGGTGCGAAATGCCAGCAATAACATTAAAAAATATTCCTGCTGATTTATATGACGAAATAAAGAAAAATGCAGAGATAAATTATCGCAGTATTAATGGGGAAATAATATTTCGATTAAGACAATCTATGAAACCTAAAAAGATCAATCCCAAATTATTTATTTCTAAAATCGAAGCGCTCCAGGAAAACATGAAAGCTCCTGCTTTAACTGATGAAATATTGCATGAAGCTAAAAACACAGGTCGATTATGATTGTTGTTGATACGAATGTGATCGCTTATTTATTTATTAACGGAGATCAGACAGAGAAGGCTAAATCGTTATTATTGTATGATCCTGAATGGATTGCTCCGGTTTTATGGCGAAGCGAGTTTCGAAGTTTGTTAGCGCTTTATATGAGAAAAAAATATTTTGGAGTTGAAGAAGCTCTGCTAATAATGAATGAAGCAGAAAATTTTATGGATGAAAATGAATATCAGGTGAATTCAATAGAAATTTTAGAATTAGTGAACAATTCGAGTATCTTCTCAATATTTTATGGTAGATATGGGCGATTGCCGCTATTTCGTATTTAAACAGATTCCGTAGGTGTCACTTCGAGCGAAGTCGGGAAGTGACTCACTCGATACCTTTAAATTTTCGATGATGTGTTTCATTCGCGCACACTGCAAGTTGTTTCAACAATCTCCAATCACCAGCAATCAACGCATTCTTCTTTGCGTGCGACCATTTCTTTATCTGTCTT
>CAZCJL010000178.1:0-10564 GCA_964498785.1 uncultured Cytophagia bacterium
TAAAGGTATCGAGTGAGTCACTTCTCGACTTCGCTCGAAGTGACACCTACGGAATCTGTTTAAATACGACATAGCGGCAAGCGCCCATATCTACCATAAAATATTGAGAAGATACAAGAAAACAAAATTAATTGTTTAATAATTAATAAGTTATTGCCTACATAAAAAAATGGCATATCCTTTGCACAATAGAGGGTGAAATAAAAAAAATGGTAATAATGAAAATAAGAATTAAATAATTAATGAAGGAGGGTTTAATCATGACACTAATTCGATGGAGACCCGTACGAGATATAGCAAGTCCGGTATTTGACCCGGATCGTTTTTTCAATGATTTTGGTTTTGAAAAATGGCAGTCTGATATAGTCTGGAACCCGTCTGTTGATCTGTCTGAAACGGAGAATGACTATAAAGTGAAAGCCGAGCTTCCGGGCTTAAGTAAAGACGATATAAATATTTCTTTTAAAGATGATATGTTGGTAATTTCCGGTGAAAAGAAGCAAGAGAACGAAGAAAAAGAGAATAACTATCACCGTGTAGAGAGACGATATGGAAAATTTCAACGCGCGTTTCGAATTCATGATGCGAATGCAGACGAGATAAAGGCAGAGTATAAAGATGGTATTTTGACAATTGATGTGCCAAAAAGTGAAAAGACAAAACCAAAACAGATTGCAGTCAAATAAGAGGCAATCACGCAGGTAATATGAGCAAAGCCCCTGGCTACGTGGCCATGGGCTTTTTTTATATCAATTTTATTTTAGATTATTTTAATATGGTTTTAAATGATAGATATTCATATATTATTAAATTAATGATGAACCTTAAAAAAAGGAAAACAACAGCATGATCCGGCTTCGGGATTTAAGCAAGATTTACAAAGAAGGATTAATTAAACAAGTAGTGCTGGAAAGAGTATCTGCGGAATTCTCACATGGCGAAATGATTATTTTGTTGGGAAAGAGCGGTTCCGGAAAATCTACGCTGCTAAATTTGATTAGTGGAATCGATCTGCCTACTTCCGGTGATATTATCATCGATGGTAAAAACCTGACAAAATTTTCAGAGCAGGATCGAACAATTTTTCGAAGGCATCATATTGGTTTTGTCTTTCAATTTTTTAATTTGATACCAACTTTAACAGTCGAAGAAAATTTGGTGCTTCCGCTTGAATTAAAGTTGAACGGTCGATTATCAGGTGACAATACTAAAATGGTGCATCAATTATTGGAAGAGGTTGGTCTCACGCGTAAAGCGACGGCATTTCCGGATCGACTTTCGGGCGGAGAACAACAGCGGGTTGCCATTGCCAGAGCACTCATTCACGATCCGGATATTATCCTTGCTGATGAACCCACCGGAAATCTCGATTACGAAACTGCATTGCAAATTATCGATTTGCTCGATCGCATGGTGCGGCAACGCGGAAAAACAATGCTTATGGCGACTCATAGCCAGGAGGTTATTGGGCTGGCTGATCGTATTTTCTGTATAAAAGATGGAATGTTCGAACAAACGGACGCCGGAAAAAGCTGTTAACTTAGGTTCACCTCTATTCTGAAAAGATAATTTTCGTTAAAATCATAAATCAAGAAATGAGTAAAATTTTAAATACATCGAGTATTCGATATCTCCTGAAACATCCCTGGCAAATTGGATTATCGATTGTTGGCGTCACGTTGGGAGTGGCTGTTGTTATTGCCGTGGATTTAGCCAACGAAAGCGCAGGACGCGCGTTTCAAATGTCCATGGAAAGCGTGACCGGTAAGACGACTCATCAAATTGTCGGCGGTCCCGGCGGAATCCCGGACTCGCTGTATCAGTACCTGCGCGTGAAAAAGAATATTCGCCCGGCAGCTCCGGTTATGGAAGGGTATGTTCAAATAAAGGGACGGACGTTTACTCTGTTTGGCATTGATCCTTTTGCTGAACAGCCATTTCGACCTTTTCTGGCGCAATTTTCAGAGCAGGGAACGCGCGGAATATCTGCTTTTATGACAAAAATGAACGCAGTGTTAATGTCCCGAAACACAGCACTTGAATTTGGCGTTAATACCGGTGATACGCTTTCGGTGACTGTTGGCTCAGATAAAACGCATATTGAAATTATCGGGTATTTTTCCGGGCAATCGTCCCGCAGCACGGAGGCGCTGGCAAATCTATTGGTAACAGATATTTCTACGGCACAGGAACTGCTTGGTATGAAAGGCCAGATGAGCCGAATCGATCTGATTTTATCTGAGGAGAATCCCAACCAAATAACAGAGGAAGAAATAGAAAGTTACCTGCCCGCCGGCGTCAGCATTCTCCGTTCTGATACTCGTTCCAAAACAGCCGCACAAATGGTCGCCGCTTTCCAGATAAATTTGACTGCGCTCAGTCTGCTGGCGCTAATTGTGGGGATGTTCCTGATTTATAATACAATGACATTTTCTGTGGTGCAGCGCCGCTCTTACATCGGATTGATGCGTTCGATCGGAGTCACCCGGCAGGAGATATTTTCACTAATTCTGAATGAAGCATTGATGCTTGGCATTATCGGGACGATTGCCGGGATTTTTATCGGCGTTATTCTTGGAAAGGGGCTCGTGCGGTTGGTAACGCAATCCATCAATGATCTGTATTTTGTGGTCACTGTTCGTTCACCGGATATTCCGTTTATCAGTCTGTTTAAAGGAATGATGTTAGGAATCGGAGCGACCTTTTTTGCAGCGCTAAAACCAGCCCGGGAAGCAACATCTGCTCCGGCGCGAGCGGTGTTAAGCCGGTCGTTTTTAGAAACGAAATTTGTACAACGAATTCCGGTGATTACCCTCGCAAGCATTTTATTTTTAATTCTGGGAGCAGCAGTGCTATGGTTGCCCGGAACGAACATTTACAGCAGCTATGCTGGTATTGTGATTCTGGTTTTTGGCTTTACATTACTCACTCCAGTAACGATTCTATTATTGGTGCGGCTATTAACACCACTTATGGGAAAAGCGCTGGGAATTTTCGGCCGCATGGCAGCCCGCGATATCATGGCACAGTTGAGCCGGATTAATGTGGCAATTGCAGCGCTCAGTCTGGCTGTGGCAACGGCTGTCGGTGTTGGAACGATGATCAGCAGTTTTCGGGCAACTGTTGTTGTCTGGCTTGAAAACAGGCTGCAAGCAGATATTTTCATTTCAGCGCCGAGTTATGTTGCCAGGCTGAATGATGGTTCCATTTCCAATGATCTCGTGCCGCGGCTTGAAAATGTCTCGGGAATAAAAGAAATTGATTATTACCGTGAGATCGAAATCAATACTGGTGATGATGTGTTTTATGTACGGGGAATGGATATCGAAGCGCATAACTTTAGCGGATATCGATTCAAATCCGGTCAGCCGGAAAAATTATGGCCCGAGTTTTTAGAAAATGGTGCACTAATCGTTTCCGAAACTTTCGCCTTTCGCCGCAATCTGAGTGTGGGCTCTGTTATTAATATCCCGACTGACAGGGGTGTGCAGGCTTTTAAAATCGTTGGCGTTTATTATGATTACGCGTCTGATCTGGGCGTCATTTCCATGAACTACCCGCTATTTAGACAGTATTTTGATGATAATTCATTTTCCGGCATTTCCCTGTTTCTCGAAAATGATGCTGACCTAAAAACAGTGATCTCCGCAGTAGAAGCACAAAAGAAACCGGATGAGACAATTATTGTGATGTCACAACGAGCGCTGCTGGATACATCCATTGAGATTTTCGACCGCACCTTCATAATTACTAATGTATTGCAAATTCTGGCAATTCTGGTGGCATTTATCGGGATTTTAAGTGCATTTATGGCGCTGCAATTTGAGCGCCGGCGGGAATTCGGGATTTTGCGCGCGAACGGGATGACTGTCCGCCAAATCTGGAAACTGGTGTCCATTCAGACTATGATGATGGGGTTTATTGCCGGTTTACTTTCACTACCTTTGGGAAATTTGCTGGCATGGGTTTTAATTTATATCATCAACAAGCGATCATTTGGCTGGACATTGCAATTCCATTTTCGCCCGGATTTATTGGTGCAGGCTGTTATTCTTGCAGTCGTGGCAGCAATTCTGGCAGGAATATATCCGGCATGGCGAATGGCAAATACGTCGCCGGCAATCGCAATGAGGGAGGAATAAATGAGCCGGCTTTTTATACTTCTAACGGGAATATTATCACTGTTCGGACTCATCGCGTTTCTCGCGATCCGCCAGAATAATAATGCGGAAATACGGGCGCAGATTTCAGTCGCTGAAGCCATGACTAATGAAAATACAGAAGGATATGCCCGTGCAATTCAGCAACGTAGGTTTCGTTTTCCCCATGATCACGGCCCGCATCCTGAGTTTAGAACCGAATGGTGGTATCTTACCGGAAATTTGAAGGCGGATAATGATCAAAAATTCGGGTTTCAATTTACTATTTTTCGAAATTCACTATCGCCGAATCAGGCGGACCGGGAATCGGACTGGGCTACAAATCAGGTTTACATGGGACATTTCGCATTGACAGACGTGAAAAACCAGCGCTTTTACGCGTTTGAACGCTTTGCAAGAGGGGCACAGGGACTCGCCGGTGCGAAACGAAATCCGTTACGCATCTCGATCGAAGATTGGTATATTACTTATGAAATCATGGATGAGGAAAATTTAGATACGATTCGGTTGGAAGCTGCTAAAGGAAATATCGCATTGGAGCTAACACTTCGTAATATGAAGCCGATTGTATTGAATGGAGAGAATGGCCTCAGTCAAAAAGGCGCGGAACCGGGAAATGCTTCGTATTATTATTCCATGACGAGACTTAAGTGCCACGGTGAAATTATGATCGAGGATAAAGCTCATGCTGTTTCCGGCAACGCCTGGCTGGATCGGGAATGGAGTACAAGCGCACTGGCTCAAAATCAGGTTGGCTGGGATTGGTTTTCATTGCAATTAGATAATAATACGGAATTGATGTACTACCAGATTCGGCGCAAAGACGGAACTCCTGATCCGTTTAGCAAAGGTACTTTGATTGATAAGAAGGGTAATTATGAAACGATTTCACTAAAAGATGTAAATCTGAACGTCCTTGATTTCTGGGTAAGTCCTCTTGGTGGACGCTATCCAGCAGGATGGCAACTGGAGTTATCAGATAAAAATATCATGCTCAATATCAATCCGGTAATGCAAAATCAGGAATTAAATGTCTCCGTTCGCTATTGGGAAGGGGCTGTAACGGTTGAGGGTCATTACAACGGTGAATCCGTTGAGGGAATGGGCTACGTGGAATTAACAGGATACGTTAATCGGGGAATTCAATAAATCAAATATGAGTAAAATTCAAATATAACGACAACGGGGAGATGGGGATGATAAAAGAGAAAAACATTCTCGTTATCGGGGGTAGCTCCGGTATCGGTCTGGCCATTGTGAGTGAATTGGTGCAGAAGAAATATAATGTTATCGCAGCATCACGCACTCAAAAGGAGTTAGAGAAAATCAATGGAATAAAGTATGTTAAATATGATGCGATCAACGACGACTTTCCTCTCGATGAGATAGCGACGGATTTGCAGGGACTGGTGTATAGCCCGGGAACCATCCGATTAATACCGTTTAATCACCTTCGTGATCAGGATTTCCGGGATGATTTTGAGATCAATTTTATGGGTGCAGTGCGCGTGATTCGAGCATGTTTACCCAGATTACGAAAATCAACGTCTGGCGCTTCGATTGTGCTGTTTAGCACAGTCGCAGTGCAAACCGGAATGCCGTTTCATGCATCCGTTGCCGGAGCAAAGGGAGCTGTGGAAGGATTGACCCGTTCGCTGGCTGCGGAATTTGCACCAAAAATCAGGGTGAATGCAATCGCTCCTTCTATGACAGACACGCCACTGGCAGAACGACTGCTTAATCGGGACGAGCGTAGAAAAGCCTCTGCCGAGCGTCACCCGATGAAGCGAGTGGGCACACCCGAAGATATCGCTTCACTAACAACATTTTTGTTGGATGATAGCGCGTCATGGATTACCGGCGAAATATTTCATGTCGATGGCGGAATGAATTCGCTGCGATTGTTTGACAAATAGCTCGAATCTGATAAAATAAAAATTTTCCGGGATATTATGATTGCGAGATTCCGGTGAAGTTCTGCCGTTAACTGGTAAAAATTAACACAGGTGAAACAATGGCATATTATCATTAAATGAATTGAATCCGGAAATTAGCGTTGAAATTGGGAAGATTGAAAAAGAGATATAACGAGTATTGTATGAATCGAAAAAACTACAAGAGGGGAAAAATGGGCCATTATTTCTTGATTAGAAAAGGGTTAATTCTGTGTCTTCTATTTTTTGTAAACTCCGAATTATTTGGACAGAAAGTATCTGAAAAACTCAACGGTAGTATCAAAGGCAAAGTTGTGGATGAAACCACGCAAAACCCACTTCCGGCTGTCAATATACTGATAGAAGGAACGCAAATAGGAGCCGCTGCAGATATGTCAGGTTCATTTCTCATCGAGCGCGTACCTGCTGGTGTATACAACCTGCGCTTCCGAATGATTGGGTATGAAACGCGGATTTTATCGAATGTTGTGGTGGTCCCTGCTAAGGCCACAACCCGGCACGTGGAAATGAAATCCACGATTTTGGAAACAGAAGGTGTTGTGGTAACTGCGGGATATTTTCATGAAGCAAGGGATGCAGTGATCAGTAATCGCAGTATGGATTTTGAGGAAATCCGCAGCGATCCCGGAAGTGCGGAAGATGTGCAGCGTGTGGTTCAGGCATTGCCATCTGTGGTATCTGCTTCAGATCAGGATAATGAAATTATTGTGCGCGGGGGTATGCCGGGCGAGAATTTATTCATTATGGATAATATTGAAATTCCCAATCCCAATCATTTCGGTTATCAGGGTACCAGCGGCGGACCGATAAATATGCTGAATCCCTATTTTGTCCGTCGGGTAGATTTTTACGCGGGTGCGTTTCCTGTACGTTACGGGGATAAAGCATCTTCTGTGATGGATATTTCACTAAGAGAAGGTAATCGGGAGCGATACGCCGGACATTTTTATCTGGGAATGGCCGGCGCCGGCGCCATGACAGAAGGGCCAATTAACAAAGGAAAGGGCTCCTGGATTCTCAGCGCACGCAAGAGTTTTCTCGATCTGATTATTTCATCCACCGGATTGACTGCGGTTCCCAAATATTACAGCCTGCAAGGAAAAATAGCGTATGATTTCTCCCCAAAATACAAGCTGCTTGTCAATGCAATTTTTGGGGATGACAAAATTAATATTGAAGATGAAGAGGAAGATAGTGGGTATTCCCGCGGGGCAGAAAACGTTCGTTCTAAAAGTTATCAATATGCACTCGGAGCGACGTTGCGAACACTTTATGGCGAAAAGGGTATTTCTAACCTGACCTTTTATCAAACATTGAACAACTGGGATCAATATGTGTATGATGATGACGATGATCCTTATTACACAAACCTGTCCACTGAAATAGAACGTGCCGCGAAATACGATTTAACCCTGCTGCCCTCAAAACGATTTGAAATCGATCTGGGAGCTGTACTAAAAGCAGGTTCGTTTGATATTGATGAATGGGTAGAAGCGGATACGATTTTCACGTATGATACATCGGTACAGCCACATCAAAAAACCGGTATTTTTCAGAGCTATCCGGTATGGCAGGCGAAAACCGATGAGACAAGTTATAAAGCAGGATTTTACGGACAGCTAAAAGTGTATCCCTTTTCCCGGCTGACCCTTACTGCTGGTGTACGGGCAGATTATTTTAACTACATAAAAAAAAGAGCAATTGATCCCCGAATTGGATTATCATGGAATTTTATGAAAGATATGAAATTCAATCTCGCGGTCGCACAACAATCGCAATCACCAGCTTATGTTTCCATTACTGCAAATCCGAAGAATAATGATTTATCTTACAAGCGGACACAACAGATCGTGGCTGGCATCGAGCGATTGTTCAGCGAAGATATGAAAGGAACCCTGGAGATATTTTACAAAGATTACCGCAAGGTGCCGATCCCGGTTTCCTGGGAAACGCCGGATCCGTTCGATCGCGCCGAGGGACGTCTGGTAAGCAAGGGAAAAGGCTATTCCAAAGGGATTGAGCTTTTTCTGCAAAAGAAAATGTCTCGCCGTTATTTTTTCACAATCAGTTACGCGTATTCAATCTCAAAAGGATTTGATCCTCGTTATGACCAATATTATAACTGGGATTATGATTACCGTCATATTTTCACTTTTATCAATGGCATCCGTTTTAATTTGCAGCATAAAAAATGGTACCGCAATATGGCTGAAAAAACATGGTACAAAATAATGGCCTGGGCGTTGCCATTTGCCGATCAGGTTGAGATAAGCACGCGCTGGCGATATCTGGGTGGACGTCCCTACACCGGGCAAACGTATTATCCCAATTTGCATTACTGGGTTGTCGAAGAAACTCAGCTTTCAAATACCCGGCGATTTCCCGCGTATCACCGTCTCGATTTTCGGCTTGATCGGCGTTTTATGTACCGCAACCTCACGCTGGTCACTTATTTTGATATTATGAATATTTACGGCCGGGACAACATCTGGGCCTATAGTTATAAATCCGATGGCTCTGTGGAAGAAGTCCTGCAATGGCAGGTGTTTCCGGTGGGTGGGCTGGCAATAGAGTTTTAGCATAACTGGAAAAATGTTTTAACAAAAACGGCAGGTATGCACTTTAACACCTGCCGTTTTTTCAATATTACTATAAAATTGTTAGTTATCCAATTCATATTTCGACGGCATTTCAAATTTTTCCGGATCGATGCTGGCAAAAGATACATCCTTTAATTCGGTGGTCGCCTGAAAAATATTAATAAAACCCTGTAGCTTCTCTTCTTCTTTTTTGACCATGCTTTTCATTTTTTTGCCAAATAAACCACCCAACATCTTGCCCTGATTCGTAATGTCAACACTTGATTCACTCTCTTCGAATTGTGCATCTTCATTCTTCGCCAGTTGTTTGAAATTCGTGGTTTGCGTCTACGAAAGGTCGGATTTGACAGGATCACGGTTATGATCCACCACAACGCCCAGCTCATAATAGATACTTCCTGCTGCTGCGCTCATTTTTTCGGAGGAATCCCAGACGATGTCCTCTGCTTCTGCTCTGGAAATGATTTGATTGTAGTATCGGGAATTTGCATCATTTTAAATTTGATTTTCGAACTCCCATAATTGTATAATATATCTTCCTGAATCGATCATCTTATTGTCAGATTAATTTGCCGAGAAGTATCATATCAATTTAAAATTTTATAACCACATGCCCCTTCTTCGTTCCAGCTTCAATATACCTGTGGGCTTCAGCAGCCTGCTCCATTGGGAAACTCCGATCGATGACCGATTTCATCTTCCCTGCCTCCACAAGCTCTTTGATGGTAACAAGATTTTCCGGTTTTTCGCTTGCCAATGCACATATCACTTTCTTACCACCTGTGAGTGACGTTCCCGTCATTTGCAAAAGCTGTTTCGTTTTGAAACTTGCACGCAGATAAATTCCGTTCTGCGTCAGCGAATTTTTACAGCGGGAAAATGAGCTTCTGCCCAGCACATCAAAAATAAGATTGTATGTCTCACTTTTCTCGGTAAAATCCTCTTTGGTGTAATCAATAACCTTATCCGCACCCAGGGATTTCACAAATTCCAATCGCGGCGTGCCGCAGACTCCGGTTACTTCGGCGCCATAATGTTTAGCAAGCTGCACGGCAATCGATCCCATGCCACCGGACGCACCATTGATCAGGACTTTCTGCCCGTTTTGAATATTGGCTTTTTGGAGAAGGCTAAACGCCATTAATCCGCCATAAGGAATAACAGCAGCTTCCTCATAACTCATATTTGCTGGTTTAATTGCCACCGACCCGTTTTCAGGCATGCAAAGATACTCGGCGTATGTCCCCATTTTCTGACCACGATACCCAAAAACCGGATCACCTTTTTTGAATTTGGAGACCTCTTTGCCCACTTTTTCAATTTCTCCGGCAAATTCACTTCCCAATATATTGACTCGCGGCTTTTTTAAACCGAAATACAACAACGATGGGTACCAGAGAAATAACGGCATATTGAACTCACGGGACGAAAGATTTTTGAAATTACGCGCCGTAATATCCCCGTAATTCACCGACGTCGCGTGAATTTTTATCAGTACTTCATTATCTTTCTGAACCGGCTTTTCAATCTCTTTTATTTGAAGAACCTCCGGTGGTCCGTATTCTGTATATACAATTGCTTTGATAAGTACTCCTTTAATTCTATTACAATACCACCAAAATATGCTTTAGATGCCAAACATTTTTTACCATTTATGTACCACATATTGCTATCATAAGTTTCGCCTGAATCTTTATATTTGCCCTCACAACCATGACCAAAAAAATCCGTATTATAAAATTCTACAATTCTTCCATATTCGTCATCATATATTGATATTTCAATACAGTTAATTGTATCTTCTCAATATTTTATGGTAGATATGGGCGCTTGCCGCAATGTCGTATTT
>CAZCJL010000179.1:0-10563 GCA_964498785.1 uncultured Cytophagia bacterium
AAAGTGCTCAATGGAATATTGACGCGGTTGTCCATATCGCCGCCGCCGGGACTGGATCCTTTGGGCTGCATGATGCCTTTTACTTCAAACTGCACGTTGCTGATGCGGATCTGTTTTCCGATGGGATTTTCATCGCCGAAAAGTTCTTTTTTCACCGTAGGACCAATCAGGCAGACGCGGTTCAAATTATTTATATCGTCTTCGGAAATAAAATCGCCGGACTGCACATCCCAATCCCATACATACGCCCAGGAAGGGGTAATGCCGAAGACGGGTGCCGTGGTCGATTTATCCAGATATTTAATTTCTGTATTGGGTTTTCGGTTGAATGGCGCCACCTCGTCAACGGTTTTCACCTCCCGTTTGATCGCTTCGGCGTCGCGCAGGGTAAATGTTGTTACCGGCCCTCCGCCGACCGGCCGGCCCATTTCCCTGCCACCGCCGGCAAACACCATCATACTTTCCAGTCCGAATTTTTTAACCCGGTCCATCACTTTTTTCTGCGCCCCCAATCCGGCAGAAATAATCAGCGTCAGCGCGGTGATGCCGATAACGATGCCGATCATCATTAGAAAGGTGCGCAGTTTGTTTCTGCTCAATCCGCGTAAAGCGATTTTAATCAATCTATTGGTTTTCATCGGTCACCTCCGCAGTTGAAATTTTTTCCAGTTCTTTTTTAGCGTCAACCGGATTTTTATTTTCTTTGTCAGATACAACTTTGCCGTCGGCGATTTTAATAATGCGCCGGGTGTGCGCGGCTATATCCGGTTCATGGGTTACCAGCACAATGGTGCGCCCCGAGTTGTTCAATTCGGTGAACAAAGAGATAATCTCCAGACTGGAATGGGTGTCCAGGTTGCCGGTGGGTTCATCGGCAAAAATTATTTCCGGATCATTGACCAGCGCCCGGGCGATGGCCACCCGCTGCTGCTGTCCGCCGGAAAGTTCACCGGGATGATGATCCATGCGGTCAGCCAGGCCAACAGCCTGCAGCGCATCTTTTGCCAGTTGGGTGATATTCTGTTTGTCCGAGTAGATCAGCGGCAGTTCCACATTTTCCAGCGCGCTGGTTCGGGCAAGTAAATTAAAAGTCTGAAATACAAAGCCGATCTTTTGATTGCGGACTTTTGCCAGTTGTTCATCGTCCAGTTTGCTGACCTCTGTTCTGTCGAGCAGCAGAGTCCCGCTGTCGGGTTTATCCAGGCAGCCCAGAATATTCATTAAAGTCGATTTGCCGGACCCCGACGCGCCCATGATTGCCACAAATTCACCCTGGCGGATGTCCAGTGAAACATTGTCCACCGCCACCACTTGGGCGCTGCCGTCCTTACCGTAAATTTTGGACAGGTTTTTTGCTTCAATAATTGTATTGTTCATTTTCGTTTCCTCTGTTTATTCACTAATAAGCATTTTATCGCCTTCATTTAATCCGCTAATGATTTCGATTTGACCATTGCTGCTCCATCCTGTTTTTAATTTTTTTTGTATTTTGCTATTACCTTTAATGACAGTAACAAATCTTTCGCCGCGATCTCTTTGAATCGCGATAAGCGGAATTGTTAAAACGCCTTTTCGTGTTTCAAGTTGAATCGTCACATTGGTGGTCATTTCCGGGCGCAGGGTTTTTCCCCTGAAATCTGTAATTTTTAATGTAACCACATAATTCACTACATTATCCTGAATAACTGCTTTGGGGTAAATGGCAGTAACAATCCCCTCGAAGTCGGTATTGGGATACGTATCCACGGTAAAAATTGCCTGTTGTCCTACTAATATTCTGCCGATGTCGGTTTCATCCACATACGCCCAGACTTCCAATCGCTCCAGATCGATAATAGTGACAAATGTGGGTGCGGCAAAACTGGCGGCAACGGTTTCGCCTTCCTGGGTGGAAACCGACGCCACAATGCCGGCAATGGGCGCGGTTATTTTGGCATAGTCCAATTGAACCCGGGCATATTCCAGATTTGCCTTTGCCTGTTCCAATTGGGCTTTGTTTACCTCATACGATTTTTCAGCCAGATCGAGTTGATTCTGCGAAATGTAATTTTGTTTGAGCAAGGACTTTTGTCGTTCCAGGTCCAGTTTGGCGTACTCAAAATTGGCAGTTGCGTTTTGCCAGGCAGCATAAGCCTGGTTATATTTTGCTTTCAATTCCGATGGCTCCAGTTCGGCAATTATTTGACCAGGCTCCACATGATCGCCCACGTTCGCATACAGGTTTTTAACCAGCCCGGAAACCCGTGATCCGACCCGTACCTCGGCGCCCACCATGGGTTTAATGATACCCGTTGCCAGCACGCTCGATCCGATATCGCGCCGCGTCACTACTGCAGTTTGGTATTGATCTGATTTTTCCGTGGAGTCTGGTAAAATTGAATGCACAACAATAAAAATAACGACCAAAGTAAGCAATATTCCGATTCTTCCATACCATTTCTTTTTCACTTCAATATCTCCTCAATATTTTTCATTCCAACGGCGCGTTCCAGGGTAGCCCGTGCAATTTTGTAATCTGCCAGCGCCTCGATTAACGTTTGTTCGGAATTCACCAGCGCTGTTTGCGCGTCGATGACGTCCAGCATGGAGCCCAAACCTTCACGGTATTCGCCCTCGGCGATATTGCGATTCTCCAGAGCGTTTTCATTAAAAATGCGCGAATTGGCAATCCGCTCGACCGCTTCCTTTACCTGTAAATATGCGTTCCAAACTTCCAGACCAATCTGTTGGCGAACGCTTTCCTGTTGTTGCTGCAGATTATGCAAAGCCAGATTTTCCTGTTCTACGCGCGACGGCCGGGAAAAACCGCTAAACAACGGAAAACTCAAACTCATGCCAATGTAGGAAGATGAATTCAAATCAGCCATTGTTTCTCCGGAATACGTATAACTTCCGTCCAGAGAAAGGATTGGCAAATAATCACCACGGGCATAATTGATATTTGCCTGTTGTGCTTTTATCTGTCTTTCTAATTTATCCAGCTCCGGCCGGTTTTGGAACGCCATCTTCAAAAATTTATTAAACTGATCTTCTATATTTAGTGAGCTGCTGTCAAGGTCGGCATTGCTGGTTTCCAGATCATCCATAATTTCAAGTGACAGATGCACTGCCCGTCCCATTTGTATGTTAAGTTGCCCCTGAGCAGAAAGTTTGACATTCCGCGCCCTTATAAGCGACAGTTGGACGTCCGAGAGCTCCACCGTTGTTTTTAAAACATCCGAGCGGTTTGCTAATCCTGCCTTAAATCGGGCGTTGGAGAAATCCAGATGCAATCTGGCGCGCTGCACTGACTGAACCGCGACTTTTACCAGCCGTTCTGACTGAAGCAAGCGGTAATAGGCCTCGGTTACCATCATAATGAGTTCGTGCTGGTTGCTTTCGTGTTGCGCCCTGCTCGCATGATAATTCGCTTTTACTGCATTAACAGACGCCACTGTTTTAAATCCCTGAAAAAGGGTATAATGTGCGGAAAAACCACTGCTCCAGTTTTCTTTACTGGTTAAGCTGTTTTCCCGGGTAGATTGGCTGCCAGATGCGCTGAACGACAGGTTAGGATAAAAGCCGGCTCGCGCCTCATTAATTTGCACCCGGCTTTGGTCAACGGTAAAGCCTGAGCCAAGAATGTGAGGATTATTCTGTAACGCTGCTTCTATACAGGCGTTTAATGTGAAAACAGTTGTATTGTTCTCCTGTGAAGATAATTTCGATGATTGCAGCAAAACTATCAACGCAACTAACAGAAACAGCCAGCAGTTAGATACAGGCATATTTTTTGAATTACGAATGCTCATTGTGTGTCCTTTTCTGTTTGTGCCCGGTGGCCTGAAACACATGCTTTTCCCGGACCCGGAAACCGTTCGGTAACAAAACCATAAAATTTTTGCCATTGCCCAGTCGTCAGGACTTCTTTAAATTGGTAAAAATGCCAGATAACCAGATGTTGAGATTCCATTTGCAATTGACTGATCTGCTGTAACATTGAATCGATACGGGCGTCGTCAGGTTGGGGTTGCCAGATTTCCTGAAACAATTGGCGTCTCATTACTTCCAGCATTTGGTCTGACGAATCCATACGGGAATGAAATTCGAGGCGAATTTCTTTAAATTGACTGACCTGTGCCGGCGTTAAGGCTAGTTCTCGCTTGACCTGTTCAAATCGTGATTCCGGCATCGCGGTTTGGGACTTTCGATCAAGACTACCCCAGTGATGGTAAAAAATGGTGCCCATTGCGGTCAGGTTTACCAGTGTAATGATGATAATTAGATACATAAATCTTTTTTTCATTTTTACATCTCGCTTTCAGTTAATGCCAAAATCCGGCCATCGATGGAACCCGGCGGCAATACTTCAAAATAACTCAAACCAAAATTATCCGTTGTATTTTCGCTTGACAATTCCGCGCGATCACCAGGAGATGAGGTTAGCCAGTTTCCCAGATCGATACCCCCGACCAATATAAAAAGCAGGACAACAATTATTATTGCGGGGCGCAGCATTGGGAGAATGGCGTATTTCATTTCATTAACGAAGCCTTGCTGTTTTTCTGACTTTAGCCGGGTTATAATTCGCGTCCAGAGAAATGGCGGAACTGATAATTTTTCAACCGGCTGGCCAGTCCGCCATAACGATTTAATAATTTTCAAATCATTCTGACATGTCTGGCAGCTTTCCAGATGCCTGCGGACTTTTAACTTTTCTTTTTGGGCTAACTCATTATCCAAATAGCGCAGTAATTTTTTTTTGATGGTTTTATGTTTCATGTTATTTTTCCTTGTTTCTATCAATATGATCCATATCTTAAAAATAACTTGCGGTCATTATAAATGTTTTTTCAATGGGATTAATTTTTCTGACAGATTTTCTTTGGCACGATGCAGTAATGATTCCACGGCCGAAAGGCTAATTTCCATCACTGAGGCAATTTCTGTGTATGATAAATGTTCATATCTGTGCAAAATGATCGCTGTCTTTTGTCTGGCCGGAAGATGCCGGATAGCCTGTTGCACGATCTGTTCTGTTTCCGAAGTTTCCATTTGTTGATCAGGCGAATCTTCCGGCGACACGGGCTGGAAAATTTCTTTATCCTGAAACAAGAACTCGAGGGACATTAGATTAGTTAGCTTTTTCCGGCGCTCTTTTTTCAAGCACGTATTCACTGCAACGCGATAAATCCATGATGACAATTTTGCCTCGCCCCGAAATTTTCCAATGGCATGAAAAATTTTAATAAACACATCCTGGGTAGTGTCTTCAGCTTCTTCCCGATTGCCACTCATCCGATAACAAATATTATAAACATAATCCTTATACTGTTCAAATAATTGTTTGAAAGCATTTTGATCACCGTGCTTTATTTTTGTTATCAGTTCTTGCTCATCCATATCTTTGCTTTTTGTCATTCCTCATTTAAAAAATAACACTAAATAAGACCCGTTGTCTGTTAACATAAATGCGCCTTCCTGATTTGTAATTGCGCTGCCAAAATTGTCCGGTTGATACTGAATCCACTGAAGCTCGTTCAGCGAGCACAGGCTGTCGTTTCTCGAATAGACGAACGGGAAGAGTATGGCAGCTCTTCCACGACCAGTCCTGTATTATTCATACCGCCCTGGGGAAATTCCACAACTAATTAGTTGAACGTAATGCTATCGTATTTCGAAATCCAGTGCACAGATTTTTCACCCGGACTCACAAGGGAGAATTTCGGTACTCCTATTTTATTGATGAGAAGGAAACAGTCACCAATAGACCAATCCGGGTTTTTCCTGACGACGACAGTGCATTGTTTATGCCCACATAATTTACTTTCAAATAGATGTGCCGGAATCGCGCCGCTCTGCTGTAAAAATATCCAGCAGGCGTGCATCGTCGGCGTGCCCGAAGTCAAGGAAATTGTATAGTCGGCATTTCTATTTTCTTTTGCAATTTCCACGACCGCTTTGTACATGGCAGGATAAACGGTGTTATAATCCGTGGGATTTACAGCAAGCGCTTCTTTATAAGCGACCTGAGTTTTGGGGAAATACTGTTCGCAATAGCGGTATATTTCTGAAGCCGGTTTCAGATATTTCGCTTTATTATATAACAAATATACTTTGTTAAAATGCCTGTTTATCAGGATTGATAAAATCGCTCCTTTTCTTTCAAACGGGTCGCAATCATTTTCGTCAATAAAACTTAATAGAATTTTCATCGCATAATCTGTCTTATATAATTAACTCTTTTAGGATTGAAATATCAATGGAATATAACAAAAAAATAATCAATTATCGAATTAAAAGCAAGCAAGAAAATTAGTTTATCAATCAAGCCAGAATAAAGTTAATAAAATACCGTTAACACGAAATTGGTGAAAAATACATTGAAATTTTGTTTTATTCTTTGCGGCTCTGCGTTAAAGAAACTCAACGCAAAGCCGCAAAGGGCGCAGAGGAAAGTTGACATGAAAAATTAATGAACGCCAGAGTTGGAATAGATACAAAAAGCTAGATAAAAAGTGATAACCTGAACCAACCAGCAATTTAAACGAGGAGTTGTAATCTATCTTATGTAATTTTTTTAGCAGATCAGCGATCCCATCGCTGGATCGCTATTCCTCATGAAATTGCAAAATAATAATTTTAGACTTTTGATACAGCTCCTGACACCTGAATAGTTAATTATTTTTTTACATTTAGCTTGACTTTGTACATAAATAACATTTCATGTATTTTTGTGTGTTTAGTGGGCTACAATTGTATAATAATTTTCTTGTTAGAATTTTAGATATAATTAACATCAATATGAGTAAATCTTTCTTGCCGATTTAATTCACATCCCATAGAACAACACCCCGATTTTCACGTCTCACTTTTTAATCAAATTCTCACTTTCAAGATAAATTTTCTTGATTTTGTTTCCAAAATTATGTATTATTGGTAATAATTTGCCAATCACCAGTTAATTGAAATTAGATTGTTCAGTATGGATTTTACAGAATTTGAGATATCAAAAGATGAAATAAAGCGTCGCTTCGGTCCTGTTATTTATCAGCGCGGGGTAAAGTATTTTAAGCAAGACAGGGTTAAGCTGCAGTCTGTTACGCTGCAATCGTTTACCGCCAAGGTTGAGGGAACGTACATTTATACAGTCGAGGGCAAGCTCTTAAATAATCGGATTACGCTATCGTGCGATTGCCCTTATTATACATATTGCAAACACGAGGTCGCTTCATTGTTGGCTCTCCAGGAGTATTTGCAGGTTCATGGTGATCTGGTGCGCAAAGAGAAAACCGAGCCGCCATGGGAATTATTTTTCAAACGTATTTTTATCGAAAATGAATTTCAATATAAACAATCTCCATCGAAAGCGAAATGGCAGGTCGCATTTATCATGAAAACATTTTGGGATGGTTGGGAATTAGTGCCTCAAAAAATGTACATCAGAAAAGACGGGATGCTTGGCCGAACAGAGAATATTACAGCTATAACCAGTAACATGAATAATCTACTTTATGCGGATAACGATCCGTTCATTATTTCATATTTAACCCAAAACCTGACTGCTTATGATCGATATTATTATAATCAATATTTAATAGAATATGGTGACAAAAAATCGGGCAGGCTTTTCGATCTCCTTAAAAATAGTCTGCTGTTTTTAATAACAGACGAAGCATTGTCGAATAATTTAGAGTTCTCTGAATCGATGGCGCACATTGAATTCACTCTTGTCAATAAAAATGAATTTATGCAATTTATCCCGATGATTCAAATCGCTGATAAAAAAGAGCCGATCGATAGTACATACAAAATTTTGACAGAAAATCCGACCTGGATTCTAAAGGGAAATGCGCTCTATAAGGCAGCTAACTGTAATAATGTAAATCTGCTTTTGCCTTTTACAGCCGATGATTTAAAGATCAAAATTCCGCGTGATGAGGCGCCTCATTTTATTGAGAAAGTGTATGGTGAGATCGATTCTGTCGCAAAGGTAAATTTGCCTCACTCATTAAAAGTGCGCACAATTTCTAATTTCGATAAAAAGCGGGTTTACCTGAAAGAGGATTCGAAAAATCTTCAGGTTTATATACGATTTTGTTACGATGAAAAAGAATTTGATTTTTTTGATGTAACAGACGGTTCCTATAAATCTTCGGAAGAGGGATTTGAATTTTTCAAAATTCAACGGGATTTTAAAAAGGAAAATGAAATTTATAATCAACTGATCCAGTTGGGATTACGTGAGAATAGGAATGGCTATTTATATGTCAGCAAATCCAAAGCGCGGGATTGGCTGTTCGATAACCTGCCGCTGCTGGCGAGCGAGGGATTTGATATTTTCGGGCAGGAAAAACTTAAGACGCTAAAAGTGCGCGCCACGCCGCCACGCATCGAGCTATCAGTGGAATCAAAAAATGACTGGTTTGATCTGAATGTCAAAATTGATTTCGATGGTTTGAGGTTATCGCTGAAGGAAATAAAAAAAGAAATTGGTTATCATAAATCATATATCCAACTTGCGGACGGTAGTGCCGCACGTTTGCCCGATGACTGGCGGAAGAAGCTAAATTATATTCTAAATATTGGCGAAGTGCATGAAGATAAATTGCGGCTCTCCGAATGGCACATTCCGGCGATCGATGCAATACTGGAACAGGCGACAACGAAACATACCGACGACTTTTACGAACAACGAATCAAAAAGCTGAGAAATTTTCAGGGTGTTGTCAATGTCCCGGTTCCGAAAGTCGTGAACGGCAAGTTGCGTTCATATCAGCATGAGGGCTATAACTGGCTTAATTTTTTGCAGGAATTCCGCTTTGGCGGCTGCCTCGCCGATGATATGGGGCTTGGAAAAACATTGCAGGCGCTGACACTGCTGCAACATGAAAAGGATAAAAAAAACGGGCTTCCCAGCCTGATCGTTTGTCCTACTTCGGTCGTTTTTAATTGGGAATGCGAAGCGGACAAATTTACACCTGATTTAAAGCTGTATCAGCATGTGGGAATCGAACGGGATAAGGAACTGTCTGATTTTGCTGAATATGATCTGATCATCACAACTTATGGGATTTTGCTGCGGGATATTTTGAAACTGAAAATTATTCAGTTTCATTATGTGATATTGGATGAATCGCAGAAGATCAAAAACCCGACCTCTAAAACCGCTAAAGCAGCGCGGCTGTTGCGGGCAAATCACCGGCTGGTAATGACCGGTACGCCGATCGAGAATAATTCGCTGGAGCTGTGGTCACAATTTTCCTTTCTGAATCCCGGACTGCTGGGATCGCTGAACTTTTTCAGAAAATCATTTGCCACGCCGATTGAGAAACGAAAGGATAAGGACTCGGCGCTGCTCCTGAAGAAGATGATCTATCCGTTTATTTTGAGGAGAACAAAGGAAAATGTGGCGAAAGAGTTGCCACCGAAAACCGAAAAAATATATTATTGTAATATGAGCAAGAGCCAACAGAAAATGTATACCAAATGGCGGGATTATTATCGCGCGATGGTACTTGATAAAATTGATGATATCGGTCTGGACAAATCCCGCATGAACGTGCTGCAGGGACTGGTAAAGCTGCGGCAGATTGCCTGTCATCCGAATTTGGTGGATATCACGGTGTGGGAAGATTCCGGCAAATTTGAATCGCTAAAGGAAATTATTGAAGAGGTTATTTCGGAAAATCACAAAGTGCTCGTCTTTTCGCAATTCGTGAAAATGTTGAAGCTGATTCGGAAATTCCTGGATCAGCGGCTGATTTGCTATGAATATCTGGACGGTCACACGCGTAATCGCCAGCAGTGCGTGGAGCGTTTTCAGAACCATGATGATGTAAAGATATTTCTGATCAGTCTGAAAGCAGGGGGCACCGGTATCAATTTGACGGCCGCGGATTATGTGATCCATTACGATCCGTGGTGGAATCCGGCAGTGGAAATGCAGGCAACGGATCGAACACATCGGATCGGGCAGGACAAAAAGGTGTTCGTTTATCGCATGATCACTAAAGACACGGTTGAGGAAAAAATATTGGATTTGCAAAAACGGAAGTCCGATCTGATCTCAAATCTGATCACGACTGATACCAGCCTGTTCAAATCGCTGACACGTGAGGATATCGAGGCATTGTTTAGTTGATATAAAAATGATTTGGTTCAGTTCTGATTTTTCTGTAAATAGAACCAATTTTTCCCGGCACAATTCCAAATGCAACTATCACAGATTTAAAATATAAAAATTTGACGAAAATAAGGGCTAACTTCAATATTTAGTTTTAAAAATTAGATGTAGTGACCCATAAATTTACTACTTGACTTTAAGATTATTTTTACAGTAAATTAAAAGAACAAAAACAAGAACCAAAAATTTGAAATAATTTCTCTTCCGGTACCTCTCCAAAAGATTAATCCGACATTCTGAGATGCAATCTGCTATTACATGTTAACATAAATTAATTCCGACAGATATATCGAAAATAGTGTATCTTCTCAATATTTTATGGTAGATATGGGCGCTTGCCGCGATGTCGTATTTAAACAGATTCCGTCGGTGTCACTTCGAGCGAAGTCGGGAAGTGA
>CAZCJL010000180.1:0-10437 GCA_964498785.1 uncultured Cytophagia bacterium
CATTCGCAGGAATGACACCAAAAAATGACTTTTGATACAGCCCCATGTATTGATCAACGCTTTGCGTCGTATTTTTACTACTGGACGCAAAGCGTCCTAAAATCCATTCCAACGCAAAGCATTGGAACGAGAACATTGTTTAGGATTTTAAAATACCAACAAAATGGAATTGCACCCCAAAATGATGGAATACCAATTTTAAACACATAAAAATAACTTGTTTTATAGCATAGAAATATTAAATTATAGAATCAATTAAATTAAACTGCATACAGATAATTCGGATTTGACAAATTCTCGTGATTTGCTTTCGGTCCGGAACTGGTGCGAAAAATGAAAGAGTATTGAAGGGAAGAAATGAGAACGGATCAGACGGTAGGCGAAGAAATTGCAAATAGTATTATTCATGGAATCGGAGCTGCGCTGAGTCTTGCAGCGCTTGTTTTACTGGTGGTTTATGCAAGTCTGTACGGCGATGCATGGCGGGTGGTTAGTTTCAGTATTTTCGGAACCACTCTTTTTATCCTCTATCTTGCTTCTACGCTGTACCATAGTTTCACGCGTCCCAAAGTAAAAAAATTTTTCCAGATTCTGGATCACTCATCCATCTTTCTGCTGATTGCCGGAACTTATACACCGGTGACGCTGGTCCCGATGCGTGGACCCTGGGGCTGGACACTGTTTGGCATTATTTGGGGACTGGCCATTTTAGGAATTCTGTCCAAAGTGTTTTTGATCGACAAATATAAAATTTTGTCAGTATTGCTTTATGTGGGCATGGGGTGGCTTATTCTCATTGCAATAAAACCGATGATCCGAATGGTTCCCACAGGATTTCTGGTATGGCTGGTCATCGGCGGTGTGAGTTACACGCTGGGGGTCGTTTTTTATGCAATTAAACGTGTGCCTTATTTTCATGCAGTTTGGCATCTATTTGTTTTAGGCGGAAGTATTTCACATTTTTTCGGCATGTTGTTTTATCTGACGTCGATTTAATATAATTATACATCATAATAATGTTGTTATAATGAAAGGAAAAATAAATGTTCATAAAGCCACATCAAAAAACCGCGCTTGTGTGGAAAGACCTGCAGGTAAGCTATTCCCAGTTCATTCAAAACGTCAATAGCTTTTCAAAACTATTTCAAAGTGGAAACGGGGACAAAGTCGCGATATTTTCGGAAAACAAACCAGAATGGGTTTACGCATTTTATGCTGCATGGAAAAATGATCGCATCGCTGTTCCAATTGATTTTATGTCCACCGCGGAGGAAGTCGCGTACATTCTTAACGATTGTCGCCCCGATGTCATTTTCTGTTCGGAAAAGACCGAAAATACATTGCGTGACGCTTTGAAATCGGTAAATCATAAAATTCACGTGAACGTGTTTGAAAAAATTCAGCTACCGGAAATAAATGGGGATGCAGTCGATTTTCCGGACGCTGATCTCCAAAAAACAGCAGTCATAATTTACACCTCCGGAACTACCGGCAGTCCAAAAGGCGTTATGTTGTCGTATGATAATTTGCTTGCCAATATTGAAGCCGTATCCAATGATGTAAAAATCTACACGCCTGACGACAAAGTAATGGCGCTGCTTCCGTTTCATCACATTTTTCCGTTGCTGGGAACGATGGTCGCCCCGCTGTACGTGGGTGCGACAATTGTTTTTTCACCTTCCATGGTTTCCGAAGACATTATGGCAACGTTGCAGGATAACGGCGTCACCATCATTATCGGGGTGCCGCGCCTGTATTCGCTGATCCGTAAAGGGATTATGGATAAAATCAATAAAAATCGTCTGGCAAAATCGCTGTTCGCAATTTCCAGGAAAGTGAATTCCCAAAACTTTTCCCGACGTCTGTTCAAGCAGGTGCATCAGAAATTCGGCGGTCATTTAAAATACATGGTCAGTGGCGGCGCCAAATTAGATGAAGAAGTCGGAAAAGATTTTAAAACATTAGGTTTTGAAGTGCTGGAAGGTTTCGGCATGACCGAAGCAGCGCCAATGATCACTTTCACCCGTCCGGGACGAGTAAAAGTGGGTTCTGCCGGTGAGATGATGAGCTGCACCGAGGTTCGGATAAAAGACGGCGAAATTATCGCCCGGGGGCGGAATATCATGCAGGGATATTACAAACGCCCGCAGGAAACAGCAGAAGTGATTCGTGATGGCTGGCTGCATACCGGAGATCTGGGTCATCTTGATGAGAAAGGTTACATTCATGTCACCGGTCGTAGAAAGGAAATTCTGGTGCTGTCCAATGGGAAGAACGTGAATCCGGTAGAAATCGAATTCAAATTATCGGCAATGTCCGATATAATTCAGGAAGTGGCTGTTTTTTTGAAAGATGATGTATTGTACGCGGCTATTTATCCGGATTTCAAAAAAGTGAAAGAAGAGGGCGTCGTTGATTTACAGGAGAAATTTCGGTGGGATGTCATTGATCAATATAATCAGCATGTTTCGCCTTACAAAAAGATCATGAAATTTTTAATTTTGAAAGACGAATTACCCAAAACCCGTCTCGGAAAAATTAAGCGTTTCATGTTATCTGAATTAGTTGAAACCGGTCCCTCGAAACAGAATATTGATGAACCAAAATTTGAAGAATATTTTACGATTAAAGAATATCTGCAACATCAGACCACGCAACAGGTTGCCCCGGATGATCATATCGAAATCGATCTTGGTCTTGACTCGCTGGATAAAGTAAGTTTTCAAACCTTTTTGCAAAGTACTTTTGGCGTGGATGTGAAAGAAGATTTCTTTGTAAAAAATCCCACTGTGGAAAAAATTTCAAATTACATGCAAGAAAAAAAGAGTAAGCTTTCTGTAGAAGCTGTGAAGTGGGCGGAAATTTTCAAAGAAAAAATCGATATTAAATTGCCAAAAAGCTGGTTCACGCAAAATCTTTTTCGTAACGTTTCAAAAGTCTTTTTAAAATTGTATTTCCGCCTGAAAGGAGAGGGAGCGGAAAATTTACCAGAATCTCCATTCATTATCGCTCCGAACCATCAGAGCTTTTTTGACGGACTGTTTGTCGCCGCGTATCTAAAAAATAAGCAAATGAAAAAAACCTATTTTTATGCCAAAGAAAAACACATTCGCAAGGCCTGGCTTAAATTTCTGGCAAACCGAAATAATATCATCATCATGGATGTAAATAAAGAATTGAAACTGTCGCTTCAAAAAATGGCAGAGGTTCTGAAAAAAGGCCGGAATATCATTATTTTCCCGGAAGGCACACGTACAAAGGACGGAACGCTGGGCAACTTTAAAAAGACATTTGCAATTTTAAGTCGTGAATTAAATGTACCTGTTGTGCCGGTATCCATAAAAGGCGCGTTCGATGCGCTGCCACGCGGTAAAAAAATACCTCGTCCATGGAAACGGATTCATGTCAAATTTTTAGAGCCTGTGTATCCGGAAAATCATTCGTATGAATCTTTACAAGAGGTTGTGTTTCAACGCCTTGCCTCTGAATTGACATAGAAACGAATAAATATGATTGCAATGGATTCATCATAATTATGCCAATCGTTTAATATTAATTACAACCGAGGTATAAAATGGACAAGAATAAGTTGTTGTTGATGATTCTGGACGGATTCGGAATCAATGAAAACAAAGATCGAAATGCAGTTAAAAATGCAGATATTCCAAATTTAAATAATTATTTTAAAACCCGCCCATGGACCAAACTTTCCTGTCATGGACGGGCTGTGGGATTGCCGGATGGCATCATGGGAAATTCTGAGGTCGGGCATATCAATATCGGCGCCGGACGCGTGGTGATGCAGGATCTGGTGCGAATTACGGTTGCGCTGGAAGATGGCAGCTTTGAGCAAATCCCGGAATTTAATGATATGGTTTCGTATGTAAAAGAAAAGAATGCATCCTTGCATCTTACCGGACTGTTGTCTGATGCCGGCGTTCACTCTGATTTCAATCATCTGAAAAAAATCCTGAAAATCCTGAAAAAGAACGGAGTGCAAAAAATTTACTTACATGCAATTACTGATGGTCGCGACACACCGCCTAATAGTGGGAAGCGATATTTAGCCGATATTATCGATTTCATGAAACAGGAACAGGTCGGCAAGCTGGCGTCAATTGTGGGGCGTTACTATATTATGGACAGGGACAAACGCTGGGAGCGTGTCAAAATTGCGTATGATGCATTGACCAGTGGAGCCGGTGCTGTTCATACCACAGACCCGATTGCAGCGGTTCAGGAAATGTATGACAACAAAATAACAGATGAGTTCCTGAAACCGATACTGGTAGATGATGATGGTGAGAATCATCTGATTGAAGACGGAGATGCAGTGCTCACATTTAATTTCCGGGCTGATCGAATGCGCGAAATTGCCATGGCATTTAATTTTGATGATTTTGACGGTTTTGACCGCGACCATAAATTGAAGCTGCTGTACACAACCATGACCCGCTATCAGGAAGAATTTCCGTTTCCGGTATTATTTAAAGATGAAGCGCTGAAAGATATTTTGGGAGAAGTGCTCAGTAAAAACAAGATGACGCAATTAAGAATTGCAGAAACGGAAAAATATGCCCACGTCACCTATTTCTTCAACGGCGGTGAAGAAAAATTATTTGAAGGAGAAGATCGGATTATGGTCCCATCGCCAAAGGTTGCGACGTATGATCTGCAACCGGAAATGAGCGCGCCGGAAGTTGCTGCAAAATTATCAGAAGCAATTGACGCTGATAAATATGATGTGATCATCCTCAATTTTGCCAACGGCGATATGGTCGGGCATACCGGCGTCTTCGAAGCGGCTGTAACAGCACTGGAACGGCTCGATGAATTAGTTGGCCAACTCGTCTCTCAGTTCAATGACAAAGGAGGAACAGTGCTCATCACGGCGGATCACGGTAACAGCGAACAAATGTGGGATTTTAAAAATAATCAGCCGCACACACAGCATACGTTGAATAAAGTACCGTTTATCGTAATGACGCCGGATAACAGAAAAATAGAATTACGGGAAGACGGCAGGTTAGCAGATATTGCACCGACGATATTGAAGTTACTGGGAATTCCAAAACCGGATTTGATGACCGGGGAATCACTAATCAGGGATTAGCAACCGGTAATAATCAATATATTTTTGAAAGGAGCTTTCATGGCAAAAATCCGATTGTTGTCCTGGAATGTGAACGGCATTCGGGCAGTTGAGCGCAAAGAGGCGCTGGATTGGTTTTTTGAGGAGAAGCCGGATATTCTCTGTATTCAGGAGACAAAAGCGCATCCCGATCAATTATCAGCTAAGCTGACCCGGCTTGATGGCTATCATGCCTATTTCGCATCGGCTGAGAAAAAGGGATACAGTGGTGTGGCGCTTTATACAAAACCAGAACCGAAAAAAGTAGAGTATGGTTTCGGGTTGGCGCACTTTGACAATGAAGGTCGGGTGATTGTTGCTGATTATGATCAGTTCGTTTTGATTAATGTGTATTTTCCCAATGGCAAGCAATCAAAGCAACGGTTGCAGTACAAAATGGATTTTTACGATGCATATCTTGATTTTGCAAATCGATTGAAAGCAGATGGCCGAAAAATTATCATGTGCGGTGATGTGAATACTGCTCATAAGGAAATCGATTTGGCACATCCCAAAGCCAACGAAAAGACGTCCGGTTTTCTTCCGGAAGAACGGGCATGGATTGACAAAATGATTGCCGCGGGCTACCTGGATACACTTCGAATGTTCAATGATCAACCGGAACAATATACATGGTGGGACGTGCGCACCCGGGCCAGATCGAGAAATATCGGCTGGCGAATCGACTATTTCTTTATCAGTGAAAATTTGAAAAACAATATTGAAAACGCATTTATCCTGCCGGATATTATGGGGTCGGATCATTGTCCGATTGGAATTGAGATCACTATTTAGTTTTCACAGCGGAAACGTTTGCAAAACAGACGGGGCTGGCAGCGCCAATAAATTGCTATCAAAAATATAGCCGTAATTATAGGGAAATTTTTCTGCAATTACCGGGCGACCAAACATCTTGCGCAAAAAAAGATAACTTGTGGAAAAAAAAAGTGCGCGGTAATTTTTGTCCCAATGATAAGAAAGGGGCCTGTTCTTTTTTATGACAATGAAACGATTTGGCGCGCGATTGTCATTTAAAATGAAAGTATAATTTCCTTTCAATTTCTGAATTTTCATTTTCAGATGTTGAATATAATGATGAAGATCCATTGATTTCGGATTTGCCTCGTGTATCAATTGAAAAATCACCTCACTATCTACTTCAGCGACACGGTTAAGAGAAAATTCATCAAACAATTGATCATCATTTTTGATATGACCATTATGAATGCCAATGATGTGCCCGGCATGAATGGGATGATTATTCAGGTAATTTTTCTGGCTGCCCTTTGTTGGTTTTCTGGTATGCCCCAGCAGTGCGATAGTATCATGTGATAGCAATGACAGCATTTTGTTATACATTGGCGTCTTCACAAATTCAGACGCGGATATTGGTTGTTTATAAACTATTTGATGTCCTTGCTTAAAAACCAGGCCAATTCCACTTGCTTCACGCCCCTTTTCTTCATTAACGATAAGGCATCTGGTGAAAATATTCCGGATATTATCCCATTGTTCTGTCGTGCGATGTTGCGGTGATAAAAATATTGCAGATAATCCACACATAAGTAGCCATTCATGTTAAGAATAAAATCGATCCTAATTGTGCGTCCCAGTAAAGACCTCGCCAGTAGTTGTATTCAGTGAGTCGATTTTCCAATTCCCGCGATGAAATGCGCAATTCTACGATCAGGCACTTTTTCCATTCTTGCACAGAGTTTAATCCTGCTAACAAAGCAAGTTCAATTACCCGGATAATTCTTCGATCCGTGGCGTCCCAGTTAATTTTTTGTTTTTCTGCGCGCTTTTGCAGCATCGCTTCTATTTGATTCCAGGAACTCCCTTGCATTCTCAATAAACAAACAGGAGTTTTTGCCAGAAAAGATAATATCTCAAAACTGGGATTATTATTAAATTTAACAAATAACGGTTTTAATAACCCTAATAATTCAAAGCTCCCCTCACGTAATTCATCCAGTTCCGCTTCTGTTATTTTGCTGGTATCGCTTGAAGCCAGGTTGCCGTCATTGTTGCTCAACATGTCCAAAAGCGCCATTTTTCGTTTCCATTCCGAGGTACGCCCGACATGAATTAATCCGAATTGACTCATTTCAACAGCTTTAAACAACATCGCCAAAAAGAGGAACATTTTAACGACAACTGAAATCGCTGATAAATTCGCATCCGGAAAACGAAATTCAACATGAAAATTCTCAACAATTCCGCTTTCAGAAAACTTAAGATGTTCAAGGTTGAAAAAATTTTGATGCTTTGGAACAATTTTGCTATTATTTAAATGGAGTTGAATATCCCTCATCGATTGAACGCTCGGACATAATCGAATCATCTCCAAATGACTGTTATGATTGCGCCGGCGACATAACGCTTCTCGTTTTGAGCCAGTACTTGTCATAAATTTTAAAGATGGCGCGTACCGTCGGACAAGGTTCCAAAAATTGGCCAAAATGATTTCCGGGACACTTTCATTCAGCCCAATAGCTAACAAATGATAATGTAGTCCACAGGTATATTTCGTTCGGGCGCCAAAATTTAATATAACAGAAATGATATGTTTATATTGTTCTAATAACGCCTGATAATAAGGTTGTCGCCCAATGACCCGTACTTCAAATCCGCAATGTTCGTTCTCCACATCCAAAACGCCATAAGGACCTAATTGATTGATATTATAGGATGGCTTTAGATTTTCAATAATTTGAGGAAGGACATCTTTTTTTTTAACACCTTGTGGCAAAGCATATTCCAGCTCAGTACCCACTTTAATTACGCGATAAAGAAGGTCTTTCCAATAAAGCGATTCTTCGTGGCTTAGACAATCGGATCTTTCGAAAAATATTAATTCTTTCAATGTGTCTTTAATCGTTATATTCAAATTTGGAAATGTGACAGACCGGTTGCTCAACAAAGCACCGGTCTGTCCATCGTCTATTTCATTTTATTATATGCATCTGCCAGATGAGTATTTACGTGAACCACACCAGCGTTTAAATTTTTGAACGAATAATCATCTGTAATTTCAGGTAATTCATCGGCCTGTTGTTGCGTGGTAATTACACTACCGGCAGGCACATAGCGACCTTCCGCTACCGTAACGCCCATTAACAGTGCTTTTGGCTCAACAACACAATTCGCCCCGACCGACGCTTTAAATACCAGCGCCTGCATTCCAATAAACGAATCATCGCCAACAAACGCCGGACCATGGATTTGACATTGATGCGCCAGGGAAACTCGTTTGCCAACATAGACAGCGTAATGTTCACCAGCCACGTTAACCAGATTTTTTTCGACTGGTGCGCCGTCCGACCATGTTTCCAGCGCATGGATCACCACGCCGTCCTGAATATTTGCCTCATCAGAGATGTGAATCGGTTGTCCTTCATCACCACGAACTGAGGCTGCCGGTGCAACCATCACGCGTTTACCGATAAATACATTTCCAATCACTGCGGCCAAGTCATGTACATAAGAAATTGGATCAACACGAGGCGTATGCGAAACAGGACTGAAATCTGTGATAACATTTGCATGAATATTTGAATTCATACTACCTCCAATTTATATCATCGAATTTCTTGTTTAAAAATTATACTTTTTCATAGCTAATTAAACAATTACCTTCCGGGCTTGTTTCGATATCTGAATGAACTCTAATATCCATACGTTTTAATGCAGCCAGACAAGCGTTCATAATCGGGCAGATAAATGGCTTTGGCACTCCCTCATCTTTCAACTTTTTTGTTTCATCACGATCAATACAGGAGTTTACCTGGACTTTAATGGTATTTTCGTTTTCGATATTCACATCAATACTTTCGGCGCAACCGAATTCATCGACAAAAAGACGGGAGATTTCATTTAACACATCTTCCGGTTTCTCTCCGTGAATTTCTAAGCCCATTTCTTTTTCTAATATTTGTAAAATGTCTTCACCAATGACAGGTGTTAATGCAAAGGCTGTTTCACCAACAAAATCCCAAACACCTTTTGCCAATCCTGTCAAAGCCAGACGAGTAAGGCGAAGTTTGTTTTCTTTTTTTTCCATGTCAGTAGCCATAATGATGCTCCTTAATCTTTAAGTTATTGTGATTAATTATTTTTTCCGTTTGGGAATAGCTTCCCATAGAGTATCTGCATAGTTTCGTGCAATTAATCTTATATTTCCGAGATTAGCAGTATCTTTGTCAGCGGCAATACCTAAATAATAATCTCCATCACCAAGGAATCGAGTTAATATGTAGGATTTTTTTGTGGAAACCAAATTATCTTCAACTTCGCTATCTTTTAATTGCGTACTTGTCTTTTGAACAAGTTTCATAACTAAGGCAAATTGAGCACAAGCCACTTCCACATCGAAATCTTTGGCAATAACGTGATTTGCAAGCGCCAGGCCATCCATTCCCACAACGCTTGCAGAAAGCAACCCCGGTATATCCGCTGCCATTTCCTTCAAAATCTCATTAATCTCTGTCATAGTATTTCTCCTTATTACTGATTCTGGAACAAAAAGTGAATTATTAAACGTACGTCTTTCGCGCTCAGGATTAATTTTTTACCCGATGATATAAAATTGTTGACATTTGGATAACTAAGAAGTCGTGGGAACTTTGAAATTATGAGGAATCAGACAAAAATAATACCAGAAAAATATAGGTGCTAAATGTCGTTTTCATACAACATATTACATTAGCTTAACACAAAATATGTTTCATAGCAATACAGGTTGTATTTTGTGAAACACTGTCAGGTGGCTGATAATCGACCAAATAAATAAAACGACCACTTTCATATTTCTGAGTTAAATTGTTTTCAATTTTCGCTGAAGTAACGATTCCAGCTTTTCAGTCTTTGATTTCATACGGGACTGATCTCCGCGGCGATAATCGATTTTAATCGAGGAATAAATGCGGTTGCTGTACGGCTCCAATGATTTAAAACACAAAGAAATCACGTTCATCACTTCATCCCACGACCCTTCGAGCACCGTTCCCATTGGAGTAAGCTGATATGATATTTCGCTTTCATCAATCACGTGTAAAATTTCCGCGACATACTTACTGACACTTTCACCTCTGTCTGTGGGAAACATTGAAAATTCGGCAAGTACCATTTAATATTCTCCTTTATAAATTCCAGAATTGATATTTAAATAGATATTTATAAATTAAAGAAATCTTCAATAAATTTCAAGTGAATATTTTCAATTATTAGAAGCTCAGAAAACGCGTTAATTATGTATCTTCTCAATATTTTATGGTAGATATGGGCGATTGCCTCTATGTCGTATT
>CAZCJL010000181.1:0-10354 GCA_964498785.1 uncultured Cytophagia bacterium
TAAAGAGAATCCGAAAGCTTTGATGCACACCATCAATTATTGAATGGATACAAACGAGAGGCTTTAACTTGATAATTTTTAATCATCATAAAAACAAATAGCGGACGAAAAATATAGGTCCGATTTCTTAATATGTACAACTTTTCCAAGATTTCAAGCTAAATTTTCCGAACGATTAAAGCCTCCTAATCATTATATAACCCTGCCGGAATTTCTCGATCCCGGCAGGGCTTTTTCTCACAAAGCCGCTATGATACATCTACCTGACATTTATTTCACCAGGAGCATTTTCCTGGTCATTGTTAAATCATCGGCTTTGAGCTGATAAAAATAAACGCCTGTCGTGGCAACTCTTCCGGTCAAATCCCGTCCGTCCCAATTTACCTGATGGCTGCCGGCATTCTGCTGTCCGTTGACCAGATCGGCAACTTTCTGACCGATAGTATTGTACACGGTTAATGTCACTTTTGCAGTATTGGGCAGCGTATAAGAAATCGACGTCGTTGGATTAAACGGATTTGGATAATTCTGAGCTAATTCAAAAGCCGACGGCACCTGGTCGCGATTGTTAGCAACGCCGGTTGACTGGTCTTCCCATTCCTGTTTCTTTTCCGGGAACCAGTTCAAATCGCCAGCCGGAAAACCGGCAGCGCCGGTGTACGCATTCAGATCGGTCGTGAAAGAGCAGTCGAATGTTTCATCAAAATACTGATAGGGTTTACGATCGAAATCATCTGTCTCACGATTGAAATTAGTGGTCACCTTTGTCTTGTTACCGCCGTTCGGACTGCGGTACCATTCAGCCATCGCGATCATCGGTTCCGGTCTGTCACCCAGTGTTACCAGTTCTTTTACAAATGCAGATGAAGCAGCATCGCCCAATTTGCCCACGATATGATCCGTAAGCGGAGCGCCTTCACCTTTGAAACCGGGATCATTTGCATGGGCATCATAAAATGCCTGCACTGCATCACTGACAGAATAGTAGTTTCCGCTGACTGTCCATTCCGTGGTGTCATTGGGAACCGAGAAAATCCAGTTCATTTTGCCACCACCGTATTCATCCAGCTCGCCGCTTTCATCGAACTCGGACTGGCGCACCGCATCGGAGTCTTCGCCGGCAATAAATGTATCTACGAATAAATTATTGGTGATGTCTACTTTGTCGCCGACCCATCCCAATGCCAGCGTGCCATGATAGGACATTCCGTTCACCAGCGTATTGTGATCGAAGATCAGGTTCTTGATGCTTGCTGTGCTCGATCTGTGACGGATGACCCGGTCCTGAAAATTCACGAATGTGTTATTAACGAAAATCGCCGAATCACAGGAAGTATCTCTGAAATCGACTCCTTTACCGGCTCCGAAATTAGACCGCCCCAAATCACCCATGTTGGCGAAAATCGAGTTTGTAATTTTCACAACTCGGGTTGCATATTGCGTTCGAAGTATCTGACCGCGGGTTTGCGTGATCAAACAGTTATCAATCACGACATCGAAGCCCGGCGCATCGCTTCGAAAAATACCACCGGGAATATTACCAATATCATTGATATTCGGATCTTCTGATTCGAAGAAACCGACAATGATCAAATCCTTCAGCCAGAGATCTTCGCGCATTCTGCTCATTTCACTTGGAAAGCTGGCAGTGGCAGTGTTGGTAATCATGTAAATAACTGCTCGCTTGCCTTCGCCTTCCTGAGATTTTATACGAAGCGCCCAGCCATCGTTCACAAGACGCTCATTCAAAAAATACATTCCCCCTCTTTCCAGGACGTACACCCGGTCCAGATCGGCTCTTTCTCCCGTCGCTGTTGTGTCACCATAGATGTGATCATTTAAAAAATCGTCTCCGGATGTCGGCGCCGGAATGAATAATTCTTCGGCAGAGACAAAAGCCGGGATTAACATCAGCATGGAAAGTGCTACAACTAAGTATCGTACGTTTTTCATGCCTACCTCCTAATTTTGTTAATGGATGTTTGATTAATTAATGGTTATAACTCACTACATAATGCCAACTACTTATTACAGCGTTATTCGTAAACCGATATCACCGGACAGACCATATTTTTCGGTTTCGTTAATCAGATTCCAGCCGGTGACCCGGTTGATAATCGATGTGCCTTCTTCGATATTCGTTAAGTTATTCAAATTCATCATGAGAGAAATGTGCTGCGTCAACTGGTATTTCACAGCCAGATCCCAGCGGGTGAATGCAATTTGTGCTGTATCCGTTCTGCGGTCTGCTGAAAATGTCTCATTAAATTCACCCTGATGAAACATCGAAAGTCGCGCGGAAAATCCACCGATATCATATCCGATAGCAAAGTTGCCGAAAAACTCCGGCTGTCCCGGCAGCTTCTGTTTCTTCTGCTCCAGAACATACGTGTAATCCTTGATCTTCCATGGCAGCCCGACGTCCTTTTCAAATTCGACAGATCGCGTCGACGGAATGTATGTTTCAGACCTGATAAATGATAAATTATAACTGAGCACGATATTACTCAGCAATCCGGGCAGAAATCTCAAATTCGTCTGATGCTCGATTTCCAGTCCCCACACATGCGTCGGTTTTTTAGAATTATAGGGGTATGTTAAAATGAAGTCGATGTCTTTCCACGACGCAGGCACATCGTAGCCGATATCGCCAAAACCGAGCGTATCGATATCCGTGCCTTTGCGGAATGCCAGCTCGTCCATCAGGTGGTACATATCTTTAATATCTTTGTAAAATGCAGACACAGAAAAAAGTCCGATTTTGTTATTGAACACCGATGTATTCAACTCAAAATTCCAGGCTTTGGCTGCCTTCAGATTGGGATTGCCGATGATCAGCGAATTTCCGCTGTAGAACGTGCCCTGTTTTCTGGCAACATAATTTTCCAGCCTGTGATTAAAATCCGGTCGCGCCAATGCCTTGTACGCCGCCAGCCGAATATTCATGAACCCGGTCGGTCGGAACGTCAAATGGAAATTCGGCAAAACAACCGTCTCTTTGTGCACCGCCGAAGTATCCCGGATCGAACCTTTGGGAACCGGGAATCCGGATAGATCGCCCGGAGAATAACGGGAGGCATAATCGTTGTCTTCCTGCTCGACGCGAACACCGGCGATAAAAGTCACATCCTGTCCTAAATTCAGCGTATTCATCAGATAGGTTGCGGCAATCCGCTCGTCGATGTCATAGAAAGTGGCGTCTGGCTCCAGATTTCGCTCATATTCGGGATCCTGCCCTTCGGGATTGCGCACGCCATTCTTGTTCAATCGCCACCAGTCGCGCAGCGCATCGCGATCTATCAGCGGATATAACCGATATTTGTCATACACGTCCCTGTCTCTCGCAGACGTCCCCAGAAAATTCGTGACCAGCACCTGTCCACCGCTCATTTGCAGATCATCGAACGAACCGGCTAACTGTTTTTCAACGACAGTGCCGTCTGCCAGTCTGGTGTACCAGCGATATTGCTGTACATAATATGGCGAGAAAAGCTCAGACCGGGAACGGGACCGCGATTTGGTCCGATATTTCCCGCCGATCTTAAGCGTACCGGAAAGCTTCTTGCTCAATGAATAATCCCGTTCAAGATTCAGATAAGCGGTTTTCTCGGTATCATCATTTTTTTCGCCGCGAAAGAACGCGGTATTCAGGTACGCTTTTTCAAAATTATTGACAGCGTACGAAATGATCTTTTCCGGCGGACCTTTTCGATATTGCGGATCGATTCGACCCATTCCCGAAACCGCAACTTCATTTTCCGAATCCCATTCAGAAGGCTCCAGGAAAGTAATGTCGAAATCATACGGGTAATCGGATTCTGAACGCGCATAAGAGGCGCTCCATTCCGATTTCAATCCCCAGAAATAATTTTCGCCACGAATGAGACTATTGAAGGTGGAAATTTTCTGCTCCCGGTCACGGGCGCTGTATTCCAGATCGTTGTCACCGGTAAGTGCGTAATTTCGCTGGTAATCGATAAAATCGCGGTTAGTTTTGTTGTAGATATTATTGATGCGGATCGTGCCGCCGTCAGGGGTGTTGATATCCATCAGCGCGCTGAAGCCCTGTCGCTTCCTGATCTCGTCGGTATAATTGAGGACGATGTTGGTCATCGCGTAATCTTTACCGTCGTTAATTGTACGCACATCCCAATCGAGATCGGTTTGCTCGCGGCTGCGATCACGCCGTTCAAGGTTGCCGGAAAGCTGAACTCCCAGTACATCATTAAAAAAGCGCTCGCCATAGCGCACGGTGAAATCATACTGATTATAACTGTTATCCATTTCATTATAAGAGCCGGTGAGATCAGCTCGGATAAATCGTTCATCCGGGGCTTTTTTCGTGACCAGATTCACGGCACCTGCGATCGCGTCGGCATCTTTGTCCGGGGTCAGAGCCTTGTATAGCTCCACTCCTGCCAGCGATCCCTGGGAGATCGTGCTCAAATCGACCCCGCGGGCGTCGGGATCTGTTGGCGCCAGCCGCACGCCGTCAACTGTAATCATGGAAAATTTATCGCTCAAACCACGCAGCACGATCTTGTTCGCCTCGCCGCCAGAGCGCTGCACCGAAACACCCGGCAACCGTCCGATGGATTCAGCGGCATTGGCATCCGGCAACTCCTGAATTTTCTCCTCGGATACTACATTAATGATCGTGTTGGAGGTTATCTGCTGGTTGATCGCAGCTGCCTGTCCTTCTGCCTGCGCCGTGACAGTAATCGAAGCGCCTTCGTAAACATCGAGCGTCAATTTGGCGCTGATCTCTGTCGTCTTGCCCTGTTCAATGCGTACCGGAAGATCGTTCGTGCGGTAGCCGATGTAGGAAATCCTCAGCGTATACATCCCTGGCGGTACTCTCTCAATACGGTATTCTCCCTCAAGATCCGTTGCGCTTCCAAGAGCAGTTCCCAGAATATAGACATTTGCCCCGATGAGCGCTTCCATCGTAACAGAATCGGAGACAACACCACGAATTCTCCCCTGTGCAAATGCTGCGGTTGCAAAAAGCACGAGCATAACCACTGTGAATCGTTTTAGTAACGAAGTGTTCATAACTTTCCCTCTTCATTGTTAATAAATTTAATATTGATTCAATGCAGAGATGCCACTTTTTCTATCATTTGTTCACTTTAACAATTTCAAGTTTCTTTTTGAGTTACTATCGATTTGGCTCGCTTTTGAAGGAATTTTTTAATCGCTTTCGTTAATCGTTCCTGCTTCACAGGTTTTTGTAAATAATCTATGGCATTATAATTACCTGCCTGATGCAGCCTGTCGCCATAGCCGGAAATGAAAATAATGTCAAAATTAATATCAACTTTTTCCAGCATATCGAAACCGGACAAACCGGGCATGCATATATCAAGAAATATCAAATCAGGTTGGACTACTTTCAGAAGATCAATCGCTTCCAAAGCATTGGACGCTTCCGCAACAACTTCGAATTCGTTGAAAGAACTCAGCATTCTTTCCAGCTCAGCTCGGATCAGCCATTCGTCGTCTATAATGAGAACTTTTAGAGGATTTTTTATTTTCATTTTTCGATTCTGTAAGTATTATGTTCAAGTTTAAAAAATAAACATTAAAAAAGCAATAAAATCTGTGTAAGCGGCAACATGGTTGTTTAAGCGGTAAAAATCTCTGTCAGTTTTTAGAATACCGGTATTTCTGAGATAATTCAAATAAATCTGTAAAAAATAAAATTTATATTGATTGAAATTTAAAAAATGTTATCTTTAATGAATGTGGCAAAATAGTCCGCATGCTGGCGGACGTCCGAAAATAGCACTGCAATTTATCGCCGGGAATTAACGCAAAAAACGAAACAGAGTCATGTGAGGACGATTAAAAAAATTCAGTTGTCCCTTTCGGTACTCAATTTTCCCATAAATTGGTGGGCTATTTTCAATTGTCGCTGACGGGACATCTGTGGTAACTCAAACTATTTCATTTAAAAATCATTGATGCGATTTACTTTGGAATAATTATGAAATTTTCGGTTTCGTTTAAAAGACAAATGCTCATTTTCGTACTCTTGATTTTCATCTCCCCCCTCTTCTCTCAGGAATATCAAATCAAATTCGATCATCTCACCATCGATCAGGGATTGTCGCACTCAAAGGTAAATTGCATTTATCAGGATAGCCGGGGCTTCCTTTGGTTTGGCACCAACGAAGGCTTGAACCGCTACGATGGTTACGATTTTACGGTTTTTCAAAAAGAGCCCAATCAGGATGAAGGGCTATCGGCGAATCTGATTCGTTGCATCATCGAAGATAGAAACGGTTTGATGTGGATCGGCACCGAAGCCGGCGGTGTGAACATTTACGACCGCAAAAAGAACGCATTTCATCATTTTAAAAGTGATTCGGCGTCCGATCTCCGGATCAGCGATAACGATGTAAACTGGATTGTGGAAGACAATCATGGCTATATCTGGCTCGGGACCGGCAGAGGGATCGACCGCATCGATCTGACAGCTTTGGAAGTAAAAAACTATCTGCTGCACCCGGAAACGAAACAGCCGGAACTCAATGAAGTGAGCGTGATGTACATCGAAGATTCCGGCAAATTCTGGATCGGTACTTTCAGCAGCGGGCTGATCCTCTTCAATCCTGAAAATGATAAATTTGCCAATTTTCAACATGACCGGAACGATCCTTCTACAGTCAGCGACAATGATATTCGTTCTATTTACAAAGACATGAACGGCAATTTGTGGATCGGCACTTATAGTGGCGGGCTGAATTTATTTAATCGGAAAACTGGTGGTTTCACACAATACTATTTCGACAAAGATATTCCCGAAACCCGCTCGATCAAGGCGATACTTGATTTCGGCGATGGCACGCTCTGGGTTGGTACCCGCAGCGGCTTATATCTATTTGATCCGAAAAGCGGCACGTTCGAACGCTATGTCTACGATCCCAATAATGCATATAGCATCAGCCAGAATAATATCATGGCGATTTTCAGGGATCGCCGTGGAGATATCTGGATCGGCACCTGGGGCGGCGTGAATTATCGAAGCACGATCAAGAGCAAATTCCTGCATTTACGGGCGGATGCCAAAAATCCGAAGCACCTGAATCACTCCGTTGTCTATGCCATTCTGGAAGACCGCCACCGGAATTTATGGTTTGGCACCGAAGAAGGCGGCGTGAATTTCCTGAACCGGAAAACCGGAACATTTCGCTATTACAAATACGATCCCGAAAATCCGTCGAGCTTAAGCTCGGCGAACATCAAGGCATTAGTGGAAGACCGCCGCGGCAATATCTGGATCGGAACCTATCAGGGCGGCGTCAACATACTGGATCCTCGCAGCGGCAAATGCATCCATTACAAGCACAATCCTGCCGATCCCGGCAGTTTATCCGATGATGATGTATTCGCGATATTGATCGATTCGGATGACATCGTCTGGATCGGAACCAATGGCGGCGGACTGAACCGGTTTGACCCGAAAAAACAGCGGTTCGTGCGCTATAAATTCGAAGGTGAATATTCTTTTGATGACGTGTACGCGCTGCACGAAGACAGCAACGGCACTATCTGGATGGGCGGCAATGAACGGTATGTCGGGCGTCTCGATAAACGCAGCGGCAAGCTCCGCACGTACAAACTGAATATCGACATAAGCGGCATCGAGGTGCGCTCGATCCACGAAGATAAGAATGGCAACCTGTACTTCTGTACTATCGGCGGCGGGCTTCACTTTTTAGATGTTGGGCAGGATACCTTTAAAATTTATTCCAAAACTAACGGGCTTTCGAGTAATATAATCCACGGAATCCTTGAAGACGCGGCGGACAATTTATGGATTAGCTCATCAAACGGACTGTCCAAACTGACACCAGCAACCGGTGATATTAAGACTTTTTATCGGGAAAATGGCATTCAAAGCAATCAGTTTTGCTATAATGCCTTTTGCAAAACACGGGCAGGTGAATTGCTATTCGGCGGCATCAACGGCGTGACCATGTTTCAGCCGGAAGATATAAAAGATAATACCTATCTGCCGCCGGTTGTGATCACAGATTTCAAGATTTTTAGCAAGTCGGTGAAAATCTCGGATAAAGACGGCATTTTGCAGAATCATATCAGCGAGACAAAGGAAATATCGCTGAATTACAAACACTCGGTCATCTCGTTCGAATTTTCCGCGCTCAATTATTTCATCAGCAAACAGAACAAGTATGCGTACATTATGGAAGGATTCGACGCCGACTGGAATTATGTGAACGAGCAGCGGATCGCCACCTATACCAACCTCGATCCAGGCGAATATGTATTCCGGGTGAAAGCCGCAAATAACGATGGCTACTGGAACGAGGAAGGAGCTTCGGTGCAGATCACGATTTCACCGCCGTTCTGGAAAACGATCTGGTTTAAATTTATCTTAGCCGGTCTTATCGGACTGGTCATTTTTCATTTGATGAGCGACCAGAAGCGGCGCCGGGATATTCTGCGCGCCAATTCGCTGGCGAATCTGAATCAGTTAAAATTATTGCGCAGCCAGATGAATCCCCATTTCCTGTTCAACGCCCTCGGCTCCATCCGTTCGATGATCCTGATCGATAAAGACCGCGCCTGGCAAATGATCAGCGAACTGTCCGAGTTCTTTCGCTATTCACTGCAAACATTCAACAAAATAGGCAGCAGCCTGGACGGTGAAATTGAAGCCGCGCACAGCTACCTCAATATCGAAAAAATACGCTTCCGGGAATCCCTGAAAGTGACTTTCAACATCGACGATAATGCCCGGGACTGCATCGTGCCGGTGTTCACGCTGCAGCCGCTGATCGAAAATGCCATCAAACACGGCATGCAAACCAGCAAACTGCCGCTGACCATCGTGATCGATATTTCCTTCCATGAAGAGAAATTAACCATAAACATCGCCAACACCGGAAAACTTCTCAGCCAGATGGCTGCGCCAAACAACGATTCCGAAATCCACGGCACTGCCATCGAAAACATCAAAAAACGGCTGCAACTGATGTTCGAAAAAAATTATACTTTTGAGCTGTTTGAGGAAGAGGGGTGGGTGCATGCGAAAATGGTGATTGATTACCGCAATCATAATGGGCGAGTTATTAACTAGTAGCTATTGGCTGTTGGCTGTTGTTGGCTATTAGCTGTTGGCTGTTAGCTTTTCAACTTAATTCACATAATCCGTTTCGCGTCTGATTTTAACTGCGCCGCATACCTCCGGCTCATCTCAAACGGCTCCTCAATCCCCTCGATATAAACCAAGCTCGTGTAGTTTTTCAATTGCTCGATTCGCATGATGGAATTCACATTCACAATCGTAGACCGGTGAATGCGCACAAAATCGCTTTCCGGTAAAATATCCTCCCATTCCTTCAGCGTCTTTGTCACCAGTCCCTTTTTATCGCACTGATCGATAATGTACGAATAATTACCCTCTGCCAGCACGCATTTGATCAGCCGGATCTTCACGAACTTATAGCGGTCATCCACAATCAAATAGATCGAATCGTTCGCCCCGAACTGCTTCGGGACAGGCGCCGGTGGTCTCGCCTCCTGCGACAGCAGCCTCTGGATCGTGTTATCCAGCCGTTCCTTTTTCACCGGCTTCAGAATATAATCCACCGCATTTACATCGAACGCTTTGATCGCGTATTCATCATAAGCTGTCACAAAAACTACTTTACAATCGATTTTCACCCGCTCGAAAAGCTTTAATCCCGTTTCTCCGGGCATCTGAATATCCAGAAACACCACATCCGGCTGGGTCTGCTGAATCACCTCCACTGCAGCGGGCACACTATCCGCCTCGCCGACGATCTCAATTTCCGGATACCCGCGCAGTAACATCCGCATCTCTTCCCGCATCAGCCACTCGTCATCCACCAGTATCACCCGCAATTTATTCGAGCTATTTTCTTCCATTGATTTTCCACAATAAATTCCCCATTGCGCCTGCATTCTTAAAAACCGACAATGCATAATTTATGACACGCGAATGAAAATTTCAAGTCATTTTTTTAACGGAGCAGCAAACTTCCGAAGTTTTTAATGTTCTCGTGCCGCCGGTTTCCGGCGGTACGGATTGCATGACGCTTTGCGTCATAAAATAATTATATGCCACTGATCCCCACGGATTGACACGAGATTCATCCCGTGGTTCTAATTACCCGCCAAAATAATCAATCGGGAATTTCCCCTCGCGCCGTTGATTTTTGGTATTGTAACTCTATCATGATAATATTGCAAACTTCCGAAGTTTTTAATGTTCTCGTGCCGTCGGTTTCCGGCGGCACGCATTGCATGACGCTTTGCGTCATAAAATAAATATCTGCCACTGATCCCCACGGATTGAACA
>CAZCJL010000182.1:0-10208 GCA_964498785.1 uncultured Cytophagia bacterium
GTGAGAAAAGACGAGTTCTACCGGGAGCCTAAATGAAGTAAATCCTTTTATCGTGCCAGACTTATGTTGCGCGATTCTTTGCTCAAGGTTACTTGTACTACCAGTATTGTATTTACCATCGCGACATTTGAGGATGTATACCCAATATATCTTCATTTTTCTAATGGATGTTGTCATATCTCGACTTCGCCCGATATGACAGATTCGCGTCTTAATCAATAAATTTAAAGAGAATCCGAAAGCTTTGATGCACACCATCAATTATTGAATGGATACTAAAATATCCTTCCCTGATACATTGGAAATATAATCATATCAGTGGAAAGATGTGTCATGATAGCGTTAATATTTGTAAAAAAATGTCACAAAAGCACGTTTTTAAGGTGTGGTAAAAACAGGAATGGTGGCATGGATTCATCCAATTAATCCACGTATTTATATCCGATTCCATGCACGGTGAGAATATGACGCGGATGCGCAGGATCCTTCTCAATCTTCTGGCGCAATTTTAATATGTGATTATCAACTGTGCGGCTGGTTGGATACGCCTCGTATCCCCAAACATCGTCAAGTAATTTTTCGCGACTGATTGTTTCGCCGCGATGTTGAATAAAAAATTTTAATATCTCGAATTCCTTATGTGTAAAATTCAGGTCAATATTGTCTTTGCGCGCGATATATTTTTCAAAATCAATTTCAACATTTTCTAATGTATATTTAGAAAGTGTCTTCTGATTGTGGTCATACCTGCGCAGGACAGCTTTTACACGAGCCAATAATTCACGAATGCTGAACGGCTTGGTCATATAATCATCCGCGCCCATTTCCAGACCCAATATTTTATCAATTTCCTGCCCTTTGGCAGTTAGTATAATAATCGGCGTATTGATATTTTTAGCCCGCAGTTCTTTACAGACATCAAATCCTGATTTTTTCGGCAGCATAATATCAAGAATAATGAGATCAGCGTTTGCTGATAGCGCCGCTTCCAGACCAGCCACGCCATCGCTGGCACTGATTACTTCGTAGCCTTCAAATTCAAAATTATCCTGAAGCCCCATCAGCATTTCAGGTTCATCTTCAATAATTAAAATTTTTGGCATTATCCATTACTCCACATTTTTTATTGGAAAAATCAGGGAAAACGTACTCCCCTCGCCGGGTTTGCTTTGCACAGTCACATTTCCGTGATGATAATCCATAATAAATTTCACGAGCGTTAGCCCCAGACCACTGCCCTTTGTATTATGAACCAGGCTATCTCCCACCCGATAAAATTTATCAAAGATTTTTTGTTGGTAGGTTTTCTCAATTCCGATCCCTTTATCCTCGACCTGTAGCACGACTTGCTCATTCTCCCGATAAAGACGCACTTTAATGGATTTTGTTTCCTTGCTATATTTCACAGCATTTTCCAAAATATTAATAAACGCCTGAGACACGGCTTCCGGGTCAGCCACTATTGATGGTAAATTCTCATCAATTTCTTCTTGTAATTCAAATCCCTTTTGGTTTAAATGAAATCGATAGCTATCGAGAATGTCGTACACGATTTCTGCTAAATTTGTTTTCTGCAAATGAAATTCTTTTCTGCCGGCTTCAATTCTGGAAAAATCTAAAATATTATTGATCATCCGGGTCAGGCGGTTGGATTCATTCGAGATGATTCGATAATATTGCATCCTTTTTTCTTCAGAGGGAACTCTTTTCAACTCCAGCGTTTCGGCGAACATCCGAATAAGGGATAATGGTGTCCGTAATTCATGCGACACATTGGAAACAAAATGGGATTTCATTTTAGATAATTGCATTTCCCGGTAAACCGACCTCAAGACCATCAAGATGCCGCCGATTAGCGCAATATTCATGGCAATCAGCGAGATCACATTAATACGAGTTCTGTCATGCGCAATTTGCTTGGTGGTAGTTCCGCGTAATCGGATTAAAACCTCCATCTCAGGGAACAGCCATAAACTTCCCTGACGTTCAAAGGAATCCCAACTTACGTCCTGCGCGGTTGTATAAAGCAACTCTTCGGATACTTTATTTTTCAATCCAAACATAAAATCTTCGGTTTCAATTTCATCCAATTTACGTCCGATAATTTCGCGACCAGCGAAAGCAGTATTCACCAATATCGCGCCAAGAACACGTTCGGTTTTATCAATTCCCGGTAAATAGATTGCAAAAATGAGGAGGGTAAAATCAGAATGTCCGACATCTTTTGCCGAGGGAAACGGGACAATGCGATCGTATCCTTTGGCAAATTCTTCAAATAGTTGATCTATCGCCTCTGAATTCGTTTCGATGAGTTGTTTTATTCCGTGTTCGGAAATCAGACTATCAGCGACATCAAATTCGATCATTCGCTTATTTTGTTGATCATAAAGAAATGCACCCGAGAGTGCACTATTTTTTGAGACAAACTCTTCATAAGCGCGCTTTAATCCGTCACGATTATCGACATATTGAAGATAGATTGTGCGGATATTTTTGGCCCAGTTAATGGCAACATCCCACGAGTACTGATTAATGGAGAAAATAATCCCGTTTAACTGATGATCGTAAATTTCACGGATCATGGTTTCTGTTTTATCAATCCGGCTGAGTTGAAATATCGTATAAGAAACCGTTGGAATCCAGATCAATAGAATAAAAATGAGTACAATTTTTAATATGGGTGATTTTTTATCAAGAGCTATCATTTTTCACTTATGAAATTTCATCAACTTAATGAAAGTTTTAGAAATGACCGATCATCAAAGGAGAGATTTCCGGGAATTACACATTTTAACTCTTTACATTTACGAAACAGAAGCGGATCTTCATTGATGATATACTGAAGTGCATTTTCAGATTCACTCAATTCTGGTTTTAGCACCGGATAGCCATCTGACGCCAAAATAACGGTTTTATCGTGCTCCCTGATATAGTCCACAGCAATACCAGCAGCGGGCACAGGAAATCCATCGATAACAGGGCACCAGTAATCTCCGCTTTTTGGATTATTATGAAAGATCGCCTGCTGCTTTAGTATCGGCAGGATATACTCTCTTCCAGTATCATGCAAGCGCAACTCAGCAATCGTTTTGCCATTGAGAACTTCAAGTTCAAGATACATTGCCCGCAGATTGGCGCATATTTGATCCCCCATTCTGGGATGACGTTTAACTTGTGAGCCAATTACGCGATAACAATCTCCCACAGACCATACCTCCTTCCGTTTTAAATTAATTGCCACCACTGATGCAATAATTCGCTTTTGCGGATACGCTTCCGTTTCAGTAACGCAATTCTGACGGTTATAGTACTGCCACACAAAATCTGTAAGAAAGTGAACTGCATGTTGTGGAGCCAGGTCAGGATTTAACTCGGAAAATGCACAGCATAACAAGTGTGAAATAAGCTGGCCACCTGTATATTGTCCCCATTTTTTACCATCTTTTGAAGTTGCGCCATCGATTACGGCAAAATAATAATCGCCGATAAAAATTGCGTCTTCGCAGTCATCAAAATTCCCTGTTTTTGCCTGGATAAATTTGTCTTCAATTTGCACTTTCACATGCGAACTCTTATGCTAAAAATTAAAAACAAAATCATCAAATTCTTTATATGCTTCTGCTAATCCGTATACAAGGTCCGAAAATTTTTTGAAATGAATTGTATCGATGGTATCGTCTGGTTTATGGTAATGTGGATTACGATAAAACGCCGTATCGGTAATCATAATGGCGCGAAAGCCAAACTTCCAAAAGGATGCGTGATCGGATAAATTTGCGCCTGGTGTGGCACGGTGCGCAATAAAAACTTCGATTGGGATTGTTGTAAATTTGCAAATAGTTTTGCTGACTTTTTTCAGCAATGGTTTGGATTCAGGGTCGCCAACAACGCTAATAAAATTACCCCGAGTTGGGTGCTTTCGAGCCAAATCTGGTTGTGGATAACGTTGGCTATTTTTTCCACGAAGAAAATACCCGAGCATTTCCAGGGAGGTCATAAACAGCACGTTTTCGTTCTTTTGTTTGCACAATTCCGCATAAACATGGCTGCCCATCTGCGGAGTGCCGTAAAACGGAGGTTCTTCCTGGGCAAATGCCACAAACCGATACGTTCGTTTGTTTTCAAAGTTATTAAATAGCCGAATCATTTCTAATAGTCCGGCAATCCCGGTTGCGTTATCATCAGCCCCGGGACTATCTTCCACAGTATCATAATGTGCACCGACAATGAAAATCTGACCGGTATTTTCATTACCCTTTTTCTCAGCAACAATATTTGTAAAAGTCTGATTTTCGAATGAAAAATTGACCTGGTTTACATCGAGGGAAGAGCGATTCATTTGTTCGTAAATATAATCCACTGTTTTCCGGAGAGAACCTTGATTTGTCAAATTGCGTTCACCAATTTGATTTGCAAGAACATCAACATGCTGATAGAGATTTTTTCGAATAGCTTTTAATTTTTTGGATTTAAACATACGATTTGATAATTTTATACATCCAAAATAATTTTATGGCCAATATTCAGGATTATCACTTAGCTTTTGTTCCAGCGTTTTTAATGCCTGTTTATATTTAGATACATCGAAATTCAGTCGAAAAGCCAGTTGTAAAACCGAAGAGATAAAATAGTATCGCGGATCAAGTGTATCAGCCGTTAAAATTTCAACCATCATAGGAGCAACTTTTTCTCTCAAAATCTTGAAAACATAATTTTGAACAGTTGTTTCTTTAATATTAATTTTAAGATTTGAAGCGATTTCCAGGATAAGAAGCATTTCATCGGTTTGCTGGCGACTGAGTGTATGATATATAGAACGAATTTTTTCCTCAAGAATCTGCTGAAAATATTGCTGGGAACGATTTTTATACAAATTTAAATTCAATCGCTCAGCCACCTGAACAATTTCACGAGCTTTATCAAAATTATAATTCGTAATCGCCCTTTTTATTTCTTCTTCCAGGCGCGGGCTCAACCCTAATTCAACAGGTAATTTCAATTCGGCAGGAATGGGGATATTTTGTTCATTCAACTCCAATATAATATGTTTATTTTCTTGATAGATACTCCAATAGTCCTGACTTAATTTATCCAGTTTTTCTTTTAACATCAACCGATATAATTTTTCCCGTTCCTCGTACAAAATGTCAGCAACAGAAAAAATCCGTCTGCCCCATTGTTTAATCAGGATATCCCAAAATAAATTCTCATCTTTTTTAAATAATTCCAACACATCCGATTTTGCTTTCAAATAATCTGGTATTGCTTCCATCGGACTAACGACGGTTTTATATTCTTTATGTGCCTTATAAAGCAGGACAAAAATAAATTCGTCCTGTTCTTTTGTTAGCTCGGAACAAACCTTAACATGACCAAAAACTACGGATCGGTTCGATCCTACGTTTTTATCATAATCCTTTCGGATAATCTCATAATTATAAACTTTCGACAAATTTGAATTTTCATTAATCGTTGACAAAATCGAATAGTGGTTCACCAATTTTTCGGTAGTCACTACAGAAGGTTTAACCATATTATAATAAATATCCTTGCCTGTTCCTAATTTAGGGATATTGCTTTTTGCATGGTCGAGCTCTGCCGCAAATTTCAACTCCAAATCCTGATTGGAAAATTTGTTTCCCAGTTCCATTGCTCTTGCAGCATATTTTAGTATCTGGACAACTTCCAGTCCGGAGATATCGGCAAAGAACCAACCGCAACTGGTGTACATTAGCATGGCATGGCGCTGCATTTCCAAGAGGTTTAAGGCAGTTGATAGTTCTTTTTCGGATAAATCGAAATTAGCATATTTTTCAAAAAATGAATTCACTGAATTGTCGGAGCGATCTAAAATGACGCTGATATAGTCATTGCGGGCTTCCCACGGATCTTTAAAATAATGGGCGCCCTTTTCTTCAAAAATGGCTATCAATTCATCACGGAGCTGATCCAGTGCTTTTCGTAACGGAGATCGCCAATGCTGATTCCATTCAGGATAACCTCCGGTAGAACATCCGCAATCGCGATACCAGCGTCCCACTCCATGGGCACAACTCCAGGCTGTTCCCTCTCCGTTTGGTCCGTGTTTAATTTCAACCTCCATCTGTGGCGGATGTTTTTCAAGATATTCTCCGTAATTTGTAAGTGTCATTCCAGAATTTTCCACTGCCCGATGAACGAAAAAAGCCAGTCCCATATCTCCGAATGGTTCGTGGTGTCCATAAGATTCACCGTCTGTCGCAATTGAAATGAGTTGTGGGCTTTGATGTTTTGGCGTATAACATTTTATTATTTCATCGGCAAAATTCTTTCCATCCCGGAGCAAATGATCGAAAGCGACTCGTTTTGACAAATCGCCATGATAGAAAAAAATATCAATATATTTATTTTTATCTTTTTTTCCTTTTTGATCCATTAAAAAACATCGATAAGGCTGGCTTGAATCAATATTACCTTTGCTTACATCAATCCAGTTATCTTTTGATTTTAGGAGACGAACACGTTGGGCCTGAAAGGGAGAAAGAATGATGTACTGAACACCCAATTCAATTAATGCGTCCACTGTCGGATAATTGACGGCTGTTTCCGGCAACCAGATTGATTCTGGTTCTCGGTTAAAATGCGATTTAAAATCTTCGATCCCCCATTTAATCTGGGTATATTTATCACGGGTATTGGCTAACGGCAAAATAATGTGATTATAACCCTGTGCAATTGCATTTCCATGGTCAGAGAATAATTCCCGACTTTTACGATCTCCATCGATAATTGCCTGGTAGGTCTCTGGTAATTTTTTCTTTAACCAACTTAGCAACGTCGGGCCAAAATTAAAACTGACCCGCTCATAGTTATTCACAATGTCAACAATTCTATATTGTCGTCCGCCCATAATTCGAGACATTGAATTCGGGGTATAACATTCAGCGCTGACACGTTCGTTCCAATCATGATATGGCGATGCGCTGGGCTGTCTTTCTATTGCTTCAATCCAGGGATTTTCTCTGGGAGGTTGATAAAAATGACCATGGATAACCAAATAATTTGGATTGTCGATCAATAGCTTACTCCGCTTAATAAAAAATCATTTTAGTCTTACAAATTCAATGCGCCTGTTCGCTGCTCTGCCCGTTTTTGTTTTATTTGATGCAACCGGATCTTGCTCTCCCAAACCCACTGTATGAATCCGTTCTTCATTTATCCCCTGACTGACCAGATACTGTTTTACAGAAATAGCACGCTGTTCTGAAAGAATCTGATTATTTCGCCGATCTCCGATACTATCCGTATAACCTCGTATTTCGATGCTAATCTCAGGAAATGCCTGCAATGTTTTCACCACTTCGTCTAAAATCACGTAAGATGAATCTGTCAATCGGGCGCTGTTCGGCGTGAAATTCACTCCGGTTAACGTCACTTTCTGTCCCTGCGCCACTTCTGCAAACGCCGGCTTTTGATCCGGACATCCGTCATCATCCATATATTCGTTAAAGTCTTCTGGCCAATTTGGGCACTGATCCACGCTATCAGGAATTGAATCTCCATCATTATCATAATCCGGACACCCATCAGTATCCTCAAATCCATCCATATCCTCAGCAAGACAGCTACACTTATCCACCTGATCTAAAATCAAGTCGCCATCGTTGTCAGGATCAGGTATGCCATCTTCATCCTGGTATCCGTCCACATCTTCCGGAGCATTTGGCGCCTTATCCAACTTGTCCGGAATTCCGTCCTGGTCATTATCCAAATCCGGCTTGCCATCACTATCCTGGAAACCATCAAAATCTTCGGGATTATAAATGTCCAAATCAAATTTATCTTCGATTCCGTCATAATCGGTATCCTTGAATCCACCAGTAAAAAATGACAACGAGAAACCAAGCTCGATGATGGAGTCATTTGCATCTTCACCTAATTTTATCGGCTCATTATTATCTTTCAAAAGTAAATGATACTTAAAAAATAAATCAAATGCAACATTTTCCGTTACAAAAAGTTCACAACCCAGGCCACCTATTAACGTTGCGTTTAACTGACTCCCGAAAATGCTCTCTCCTGTAGTGAATGTCGCAATATTTTCTTTCGGTAGTTTTCGAATATCCCATTGAGTCGCCCCGGCACCGAATGAAAAATAGGGTCGATATTTCTTTAACGGAAGTACATGTACTATGAAATTAGTATTCCATGGGACCAAGAATGTCTTAAATCCTCCGCATGGTTCATATTTTCTACTATCTAAAAGATTACTAGAATATATCCAGCCAAATCCAAAATTAACATCACATGCAAATGAACTGGTAATACCGTATTTTAACCGAACCCCGGCCCATTGGTCCATTGATGACTCTTCTATTTCTCCACCAGTCATTTTTATTGCAGAACAAAATGCCCCCACACCCAATCTACCACTAATGTCATTTGATCTTACGGAACTGTAATTAATGAATAAAATTAACAATCCTATACCAAAACATTGATGCGCTTTCATGATGTTATTCCTTTTCCTTATTCTGGTACCATGAAAATTTCTATTTTTTCAAGAGATATAAACTAAATAAATATTTTATATTTGTCAAGTAAAATTTTATATATTAATGAAAGTTATTGTATCAACATAATACGGGTTCAAATCAATGTTTCAGCCTAAGACAAACATTAAAATATAGCTATTTATTTATATTTATTAAGATTAGATATATTGTTATTTTATTAAACATTTAATAACTTGTAGTTGGCATAAAAATTGTGTTGATATTAGACATTAACTATGCCAAATGATAATATTTCACAACAACTGATTAGATGCTTATGAAACGAATTTTAATTTCTCTCGTGTTTGTTTTATTATGTTCATTTGTTAACAGTTATGCGCTAAATTCAGAGGGACTTCAAAATCCACTTTATATTATTCCGGCCTGGAATTTAAATAAAGGTGATTTAACGATTCATGCGCATTCCAAATTCTACTTCCGAAATGAAGTATTTAATAGAGTTAATCAGCCTACAGCGGCCTGTACATTTTGGGATGCTCAGGGAGCTGTTAATCTGGATTATGGAATTGGCCAGTTTTACGAAATTGGAGTATCACAAATAGTGTACCAGGATAACCATAAAGCTGGAAAAGGATATAATCTTCCGGACGATTTGTTTATTAAGTTTAAATATGCTTCTTTGGGATCTAAAACACTACCTGTTAATTACGGTGTTATGATTACTTCCAGGCTTCCGCTGGCAGAACATCATAACCTTCCGTACGAGCCTTATACGGGTGGAAATGTAGAATTTTCCATTAATGGCCTCTTGTCGTATTCATCAAACCTGCTGTTTCCCGAAGATGCCATGAATATGCACCTCAATTTAGGATTCGTCCATCATAATGACAAAGGAAACACAATTTATATTAACGAGAATACGGTTTATAAACAAAACTCTCATTCAAAACAGCTCGTGTACGGGTTTGCCCTGATTTATCCAATATCAAAATTTGATTTCTCGCTGGAATTTTATGGTAATCAATTAATTACTAAGCCGAATCCTGCCACCTACAGTCGTTATAATTACACCTATCTGACTCCGGGAATATCTTATCGCCCGTATTACTGGATGGCAGTTATTTTTGGTATGGATATCAGAACCAGCAGCGCGGTTCCAACAGATGAAGCGCGACGCGTTTCTCCTGAATCTCCGGTATATCCTGGCTGGAGACTTAATTTTGGGATAAAAATTAATCTGATGGCCAAATTACAAAGACGTCATGAAAAACAACCAGACTTTAACTTTCTGGGCGAGAAAAAATCAGAAAAAAGCATTTACGATCAGATTACAGAAGAACGCCAGGAAATTGAAAGCGCTGAGCTTGAGCTGGCACGCATCAAAGAAGAGCGGCGCAAAATGGACGAGATGTTAATAAAATTGAGGAATGTTCTTGAATTTAAAGAAGATAGCTCACAGAAAGAATAACTAAGCGCAATCATATTTGCCCCATGCAACGGCCTCACCTTTCTGAGGCCGTTTTTTTATCCATTCCCATTTTGTACTTCACTTCAAATTCATTCAAAATAATATTCCAAAAATACGCTTGACAATTGTTCGTTTTTCAATTATATTTAACTCTTGTTTTATTTTTAAAAAATCTGAAGTTTCTATTGAATTTTTAGTATCCATTCAATAATTGATGGTGTGCATCAAAGCTTTCGGATTCTCTT
>CAZCJL010000183.1:0-10139 GCA_964498785.1 uncultured Cytophagia bacterium
AAATACGACATAGAGGCAAGCGCCCATATCTACCATAAAATATTGAGAAGATACTTATTTTTATTGCTAACTACAATAAATTATAAAAACTAAAATGATTATTATATCCCTCTGTTTATACATGATCCCACACCTCATCTTCTGGATTATCCCAAAATTCAGTGGAAGAATTTGAGGCATTTGTCAAATCTAAATAATTATCATCTTTTAGAGGTAAAATGATTACTTCGACTGTTTTTGACTTTATCTGAGGGATATTGGGGATAGTAATTTTACCCTTTTTATCAACATCGATTACATATTTATATGCTTGCATTTAACCTCATAAGGTTGAATGTCAATAAATAATTATTGCCTGAGTTGAGGGATTCGTTTTTGAAGCGCTCAATGCAGGCTTAAAAAAGATATCGAAATCCAAGGCTAATTGTCAAATATTTATCACTTCGATCAACTTTTTCATCTGGGTCAACATTTTCTCTGATAGAGAGATTTTTACCATGCGTATCTAATACAGAAAAATCACCTTTAAACATGATTAACCAATTTTCACTAAAGAAATTAGTAACAACCGCAAACTCGAAGTAAGGTCCCCACCCGTTGCGACTGCGTTCCTTTTGAAGTCTGCCATAAATTGGATCCTCAAGCTTTGATGAAAACCAGTAATATGCAGCGCCGGCTCCGACAGTTGCAAACCACATTTTATTGAAATTATAATGCAGTCGTGTTGTTAACGGAAACCCAAAAATAGTGACTGTTTCCATTGCCAGCCGCCCGTAATAAGAATAATAATCCTGAATAACGATTGAATTCGGATTATGTGGTGAGGAACTACCGAAATCAATTGCAAGATGGCCAATTTCAAAGTAATCGGTTAATTTATATCCGACTCCGGCAGTAAGCCCCAATCCTGTGGTAATATCATCACGGGTAACACCAATGGGAAATTTTGGTCCAATGTTCATTTCAAAGACATATTTTTTATTTGATATTTTTTGACTGAATAGTTCAGGGCTAAATGCTGTTAGAATTATGACAAAAACAATTATTGAAAAAAAGAATTGCTTCATGATATTATGTTCCTTTTATCTAATTAATCGCATCATATCCCGTATGGCTCTCTCCATTCCAACCAGAGCGGCTTTTCCGATAATGGAATGACCGATATTTAATTCTTCAATTTGATCAATTTTAGCAATTTCGCCGACATTCTGATAGTCTAACCCATGACCGGCACTCACTCCTAATCCAATTTTTGCAGCGGCCATTGCCATAGATCTAAGTTTTTCCAATTCTTCCACCACCTTATTCAAATCTTTGGCATTTGCATAGATTCCGGTATGCAGTTCCACATAGTCAGCGCCAATTTTCGCGGCCGCCTTGATGTGATAAATATCCGGTTCAATAAAAAGACTCACAACGATATTATTTACACGCAAAGTTGAAATCACCTCTTCCAGGTAACTGGCGTTACCGGCGACATCCAGTCCGCCTTCGGTTGTTAATTCCTGGCGTCGTTCTGGCACTAATGTGACCATATCCGGCAAAATTTGAATTGCTTTATTCACCATTTCATTGGTTGCCGCCATTTCCAAATTTAAATGTGTCTTTACAACCTGCCGTAATAGCGAGACATCCCGGTCTTTTATATGCCGTCGGTCTTCGCGTAAATGACAAACAATTCCTTCTGCGCCAGCAATTTCAGCAAGTAGCGCGGCAGCAACCGGATCCGGTTCTTTTGTTTTTCGTGCCTCCCGGATAGTTGCGATATGATCTACATTAACACCCAATCTCATTATAAATTCCTCCAGATAATTTTTCCGTTTATGCGATATAAATTTTAATCCGTGTTGTTAATTAATTCCGACGCCGAGACAAAAACATAGCCATCTTTTTCCATTTGTGGAACAACTTTTAGCAAAACGTCTATTGTATTTTTATACGGATGGCCAATTGCCAGTGCGTATCCTTGCTTTTCAGCAATTTTGCCGAGAGCAGTCAGCTTTTTACGTAAATATTCTTCATCATCATTCCGGTCTCGTTCCAGGAAAATATTGTTTTCAATACTCGGTAAATTCATTTCTTTGGCTGTTGTAAAAGCAATGCTTTTTGACGTGGTTTTACTATCAATGAAATAAAAATTATTTTTCTTTAACTCTTCACAAACTATTTTTATTAGCCGCTTATCCTGGGTGGCCTTCGATCCCATGTGATTATTAATTCCTTTAGCCCCGGGAAAATCAATCATTGCTTTTCGCACGCGTTGTCTAACCTCTTCTTCTGACATATTCGTATACAAGGTATAATCGGTATATTCCACTTTTTCGTCTATTGCTTCCATTGGAAGGTGGATAATTTTTTCCTTCCCTGCTTCGGTCGCCATTTGATGGAGCGCCTTTGATTTGGCCAAACCCGGTAAAATAGCGATTGTGAGCGGAAAATGCGCGTTCAAAATATTTTTTATCTCTTCATTTTCGCTATAACCAAAATCATCGATAACAATAGCAATTTTGCCTTTTACTTTTTTCAGCGAAATATCGTGTTGTAAAACAAGCGTATGCAACACATCCTTTTTATCGCCAATCTTGATAGTTGACTTTTGTGTCGTCAGATTTTCCGTTGAGTTAATAATATTGAATTTCCATTCATTCATTGTGTTAATTACATCTTTTACAAACACAATGTTCGGAAAGTCCTGAGGCATTCGGGCGGTTGTAACGTTATCGCTGTCTTGTACCCAATCATCCCGAAATCCGTATGCATTAAACAGTTGTTGCAGCGCATATCGAATCCGTTGCTGTTTGGAAAGCGATGAAATTTCGATATTCGGCTTATCCGGACGTACATCTGCTGTTTGAACAGGATTTGTTGTTGTTACATTCAGGCCAGATTCCGAAGCGCGAAAAAAGAAGTGGTAAATAATAAATCCTACAACAGCCACTAAAACAATCAATTTAAAAAAACTGCTTACAGCTCTGGACTTTCCGGAACTTTTCTTCCTTGTTGTCTTCCGGCGATAACCTTTTTTGGTTCGTTTTTTCTTGTTCATGCTATTTCCCAAAACGTGCTTTTACAGAACTCCAGGAAAATTTATCAACGACTCCAAAATCTTCCCATGTAGTAATATACCACTCTCCATTACTAAAATTCAACCCAAAACTTGCCTGCCCCTCAGCATCTCTGGGAAAACTTTCACCACGATTATGCTTTAGTTCCAGGTTATAATCAATTTTTATCAACACCGAATCCTGATAATCCAGGAATTCAATTCTGTTAAAATCGACTTTTCTGATTGAATCTGCAGTGGCGGCAAAAAGTTGTGTAATATAAGTTAACTCGCTATTTAAATTCCAGGTTTCAAATAAAATCTGGTTATTCTGGTAAACAGCCGGATCCGCAACATACTTAAACCTCGATACAGAGTCTGTGAAACATTTCATATAATTCGTAGAATTTGCCTCGATAAGTGAATAGCGCAAATTATCAATTACACGATCCGGACTTGTCGGTTGCAGCCAGGTAGACCTTTCTTCTGTGGGGTCTTCCGGGTCACGAGTTGCAAAGGGATTATCGCAGTCCATTAAAAAAGTGAGCAGGATAATTAATGCTATTTTTTTGATAATTACCATAAAAATCTTGCATCTGTTAACAAGTTATTGTATCTTTAACTAAACATAAACCAAAATGATATTGGCACAAAATGATTTTCAGATTCTTTTTACTTTTTACGCTCATTCCGTTAATCGAGTTGAGTTTACTGATTAAACTCGGCCAGCAAATTGGCCTCGGGCCAACGGTATTAATTGTTGTTCTCACCGGAATAGCAGGCGCCTGGCTTGCAAAACAGCAAGGATTTACAACGATCACCAGAATACGTTCAAGCTTGCATTCGGGCCAACTTCCCGCAGAGTCGTTATTGGACGGCGTTCTCATTTTGGCAGGCGCTTTATTGTTGGTAACTCCCGGCTTAATAACCGATGCCATCGGATTTTCTGTATTAATACCAGCGACACGAGCTATTGTGAAACGATTTCTCAAAGACAAGCTAAAACAAAAGATGGATTCCGGGGAAATTTACACGTCCTATACGATCGAATAAACTATCGCCCCCTGCTATCAGATCCTATTTTTTCAATTGAAATTTTCCATCTTTGATCAATACTTTGTTCGCGTTATCTTTATAGGTAACTCTGAATGTTGGTCGATAAAACAGGAAATCCCGATGTGTTTGCGACCGATTCTGTCCGCCATTCATTTCTTCGTTATTACCAAAAGCAATATGCGCTGTTTCGTTTGCTTTTTCATCTTCGAGTAAATTTCCTGTTAATTGTGCACCCGGGTTCAACCCAATACCTAATTCACCGATGATACCCGCCTCTTTATCCACAGTGGTCAGTTGTTCAATTTCCTCAACCAGCTTTTGGTCTTCACTTTCTAAACCAGCTATTTTGCCATTTTCCAAAATAATTTTTAATGGCCTGGATACATTGCCGACATCACCAATGGAGCCATCACAAACAATTACGCCACTGCCTTTTGTTTCCACAGGTGCACACCAAATTTCACCACAGGGTAAATTTCCAAAATGTTCAGTAGTAATCCGGACATCTGTACTAAACAGGCGATTTTCAATATCCAGTTTAACATCGGTTCCACCGGGTGCTGTAATGTGGACAGCCTTTGCCTGGTCAAAACTGTTCATTAACCGTTTGGCTATGTCCAGCATTTTTTTATAATCAACATTCATCGGGCCGGTTGTCATCATTTCTTCTGTAATTCCCGGACAATGACCTAATCGAATTGTTTTCGTACTGGCAATTTTCTTAATCCATTTAATTCGAAACGGAGTTTCTTTGCTAATTCCCTTAAATGCATTGATAACAACAGATTTCCCACTCAATTTATCAACCATAATTGCGGGAATTTCCTTTAACGGACGAATCGTTTCAGGCAGGTTGTAAACTTCGGTGTTACAACCGTATTCACGCGCTGCTTTATAAAACGCGTTGCCAATACGTTGCGTTTGTCCATCAGTAACAACCAGAACGTTATCTTTTTTAGTAAGATTCATAACGTGAACCATGGCATTTTTAGCAGCATGAACCATTTTATCTGTATTGTTCATCGATTATATTCCCGTTTATTTTTATCTTTATGTTTTTATCCTGCATTATTCACAAAACGTGCCACAGAAGCACAGAGGTCACGGAGAAACAGCAACGTGTGTGCATATTACTTTTCAAACAGAGTTACGAAAAATTCGAGCTGCTATTGTTTTCGTAACGATTTGAAAATAATAAATCTATGCACTCTGCACTCTGATCCTCTGTGGCTACGAATTTTTCAGGTTATAACGCTTTTTAATAGTAGTTTAAAAACAGGCAAAGCATTAAGCGCTTTGCCTGAATTATTAAATTATTTATTTTTGTTTGATGCTGCGTTTTTCGCATCCAGATAAAGATATGTACATAATCCAATAAAAGCGATCAGACTGATTATCTGGCCATATTCGATAAACCAGGCGGCTTCATCGCCACGAATCCAGCGCCCCGCGTCCATTACATATTCCACACCAACACTGATAAAACGCACCGGAGTACCGATTTGATCAAGATTCATCACAGCGCCCAGAACCCCCATGAGTGCACCACCGGCAATAAATCCGGAGGCAATGAGAGTCCCGCGTTCCCTGCGTTGTTTACCCAACTCCTCATCTTTACTGCTGCGACTGACGAGCCACGCCAGGAAACCACCAATTAATAACGGCACGTTTAGCTGGATTGGCAAATACATGCCCAGTGCGAATGCCAGTGGAGCAACTCCCACCATTTCCAGCATGACGGCGATTATCACACCCAACCCATACAACATCCATGGGACCGGCTCGTTGGACATCAGGCTGCTAATAATGGCAGCCATTAAATTTCCTTGCGGTGCAGGCACTTCGGGATTTGTTACCCCAGAGGGCAAAACAAAACCAAATGCTTCGTTGATTAACAAAATTGCAAGACTGACGGAAAACGCGGATACCAGTACGCCAATGAATTTATATTTTTGCTGGCTTAATGGCGTTGAACCCAGCCAGTAGCCGATTTTAAGATCAGTAATAAATGCGCCGGACATTGATAGTGACGTACAAACCACTGTTCCCACCAATAGTGCAACGATCATTCCCTGGGTTCCGGAAAGCCCGACATTTACCAGAATCACGCTACTGATAATTAACGTAACCAGCGTCATTCCTGAAACCGGATTGATTCCGACAATGGCGATTGCCCTGGCAGCAACCATTGTGAAGAGAAAGCAAAGAATTAATATTAACAGCAAACTGATTATGCTAATTTTTACTGAGGATAGCGTAAGAAAGAAAATGAAAATCAGCGCCGAAATGAGCAAACTGCCCCAAACGATGGTTTTCATAGGCAGGTCTTTTTGTGTGCGTTCGGTGTCTGTTGTTGGCGCATCCGATTTTCCTTTAAAAATTTCACGGAAACCGACAGAAAAGGAACCGATAATGACTTTTCCGTTTTTCAAAATACCGATGATGCCGGCACAAGCAATCGCTCCGATACCGATAGGACGTACGTAAGTATCGAACAGCATTACTTCGTCCATGTTTGCGATTATCTGTGTACCAGGATAAATGACTTCCGGAATATGTTGGCCGATAAAAAAGAACGCCGGCACTAACACGAGGTACGACAGGATACTCCCGCCGACAATAATCGCTGAATATTTAATTCCGATAATGTATCCCAGACCGAGCAATGCAGCAAGTGCATCGATTTTGAATACCATTTTCGCTTTATCAGCTAATTTTTCACCAAGCCCGAACAATAATTTGGCAGAGGAGAGATGTTTATCCCACAAGTGAATCACTTCTGCGATAAAATCATAGAATCCGCCAACAAGCATACTGGTTACTAAAACTTTGGCATGTTCACCGCCAGCTTCGCCGGTAACCAGAATTTCAGTTGTGGCAGTTGCTTCCGGAAATGGCAGGTTACCATGCTCTTCCACACAGAAAAATTTTCGTAAGGGAATTAAAAAAAGAACTCCGAGAGAACCACCCAAAGCGGTTACAATAAAGGTGTGCAATAATGATGGATTTAAATCCAGAATGTAGAGCGCCGGAATAACAAAAATACCACCGGCAACAATAACCCCGGATGCAGACCCGATGGATTGGATAATGACATTCTCAAGAATTGTATTTTTCCGCTTTTTGAAAATAACGGACATTCCCACCGCTAAAATAGCAATGGGTATTGCAGCCTCAAAGACCTGTCCCACCTTCAACCCCAAATATGCGGCAGCAAATGAGAACAGAATTGCCATAATGATGCCGGTAATTACAGAACGTTTCGTAATCTCCGCAACAGTTTCTGAAGCAGGTATTACCGGAATATACTTTTCTCCCTCCTTAAGAGGAGTATAAGCATTCGCTGGCAAACCAACTTTACCTTGCGACATAAATCCTCCTTATAAATTCCTGTCCCTCCGATTTAAACTAACATTAAATATATAAAATTAGTTTGAGTTAAGCAAGGAATAAATTTCAAAAAACACTGTTAGTGGAGAACTTATAGAGAAATTTTCATCGCAAAGTGCAAAACGTTCTCTAACCTGAAAAATTCATAGCCACAGAGGCTCAGAGTACACAGAGTTTTTATTTTCAAAACGTTACGCAAACAATAACACTCGAATTTTTCTTAACTCAGTTTGAAAAGTAATATTCACACACGTTGCTGTTTCTCTGTGCTTCTGTGTCACGTTTTATGAATAATGCCGGCTAAAAAATCACAATACAAATAAAAACGATATATCCGATAACCAGGGACGCCCCCTCCATCCTATTTAAAACAAAATTTGATTTTAAGAATGGGAACAGAACGAGTGTAAACGCCAACATAACAGGAAATTCAAACCTTACCAGGCTTTTTTCTACTGTCAATGGATTAAGCATTGTGATAATTCCAACCACAAAAAGAATATTGAATAAATTACTTCCGACTATGTTTCCGACGCAAATATCGGCTTCTTTGCGGATGGCGCTAATCACAGAAGTCGCTAATTCCGGCAGAGAGGTTCCGAAAGCCATCAACGTCATGCCGATAACTAATTCGCTAACACCAAGTTCGCGTGCTATATTGATAACAGATTTAACCATCATTTGTGATCCCACAACGAGGCCTATAATACCAATTACAACCAGAGCAATATTTTTAAAATAAGGTGAACCGTTTTTTATGATGCTTTTATATTCCTTTTCCAGAGATTTGTGTTCATGACGGTCGTTTACAGAAACAAGCACTTGAAACAAAATAAACAGGATAATGCCCAGCGTAAGAAGCGCTCCATCCCAAAAGCCAATGATATGATCGAGAGACATCAAGTAAATCGCGAAGCTGGCCAAAATCATAATCGGAAATTCTTTTTTCATTGTGTACCTGTGCACTTTTAACGGGTGAATTAATGCAGATATTCCGAGAATCAAACCAATATTCGCAATGTTACTTCCGATGATATTTCCCAGTGCAATATCCTGATTTTTATGTATTGCCGCCATAAAACTCACAACAAATTCAGGCGAAGACGTCCCAAATGCCACTACGGTTAAACCGATAATAATGGGTCGTATCCCAAGATGTTTCGCCAATAGCGAAGATCCCCGAACAAGACCTTCTGCACCAAAATAAAGTACGATGATACCCAAAACAAAAACGATTATTGAAACTGTCAACACACCCATGTTTTGTCAAACACCTTAAATATATATGTAAATGGATTCAATAATTATGATTTTAGTATTACTTTGAAACTTTATTACCAGTCAGTCATTTTATAAGTATGGCTAAGTAGTTGAAATGATTAATGGTAAAAATCCTAATTTAACCTAAATCTGAATCAAAAGCAAGGCATTTTTATTTTATTTAGATTTCAATTCATTGTACTGTTATTATCAAATATAAGCACTATACCACACTTTTAAATAATTCCGGTTGACTTTTTAGTAAAAAATGCTATTTTAACACTACATTTTTGAACCTGATATTTAAATGTAAGGAGAAAAGATATGGAATCACAAGTTAAGCAACAACAAATAAATGTTGAACTCGGAGAAAAGGAAGCAGAAGGCATTTATTCCAACCTGGCAATGATTACTCATTCTCCGGCCGAATTTGTTATCGATTTTACACGCATGTTACCAGGCGTTCCGAAAACGCGAGTCTATGCCAGAATTATTATGACGCCACAGCACGCAAAATCTCTGCAAAAAGCGTTAAGTGAAAACATTGAAAAATACGAAAAGCAATTTGGTGAAATAAAAATTCACGGAAATCAAAAGAACAGAGCATTTGGTTTCCAGCATCCGGAATCTGAAAAAAAATAATTCCTGAAGTGTGCTAAGTTGTTACTTCTGAATTGAATATTACTTTTTATCGGATATGATATCATGAATAAACGGGGTTTTTACATTCTACTATTTTCTCTTTTGGGGTTAAATTTTGCCCGGGCAACTGATTCCGGGCAATTTGACAAGCTGAGCATCGGTCTTGAATTTGGTACGTGGAAACCAAACAATTTACGCACCACAGAAACCCCTTTTACCATTAGCCCGTCTTCAAAATATTTTTATTTCGGCTCCGTTATTCTCTCACCAGTACGTAATAATCTCCAACTCAGAATAACATTGGGATATTTTAATTATTTTAAACGCGATGAAACAGTATACAAGAAAAGCATCTGTTTAATCCCCGTTCTGGCAGATCTAAAATATTTGCTTATATCAGACTCACGGCTTTCACCTTATGTTACTTATGGCGTGGGTCTTTATATTGGTGATGATAATCTCTCTCAAATAATGTCCTCAGCGAAAAACAAGAACACAGCGATTGGTTATGGACTCAATTTTGGCACTGGCTTTGATCTGCTAATGACTAAAAATTGGGCACTCGGGTTGGAATTTCGATATCATTATCTTCGTTTTTCTGACGTCTTAATTTTTACCGACGATTACAGCGGACCGAAAATAAATTTGACTCTTTTTTATTTATTTTAGTAACTATTCAAATGCCACTCCTGCGAATGCAGGAGTCTCCCTTTTCAATGTGAATAAGTGAGATAAAAATTTATATCAT
>CAZCJL010000184.1:0-10137 GCA_964498785.1 uncultured Cytophagia bacterium
CGTGCTTTTTTGACATGGACAGATGGCTGCTTAAAATCGGTGACGAATTGGACCAGGAGTTGAAAGTTGATGTCACACACTGATCGAACAGGAGAGGCGTTCATAAATTGATTAAATTCTTTTAATCGAAACGTAAGTGATTCGATGGAACGCTTTGAGAAAGAAGAATTCTTGCAATATTGCAAAAAATTACGTATATTATTTTGAAGCATAGGGTTACCTCCTTACATTTAATTAAAAAATGGTCTAATTAAATATAATTAGAGTTTCCTTATGCTTCAATATATTTTTATTTTCTAACTGCCCATAACTCTAACTGCGGGGTTTATGGGTTATGCCTTATTAATGATGACAAAAAGACATTGGATAAAATAATGAATGAATGTGATTGATTATGTTCAAATTCTAACGTATATTCACTTGCTTACAAAATCAGAAATAATTATTTTTGAAGGGAAATCATAATTGGCAAACCAACAACCAAATGACATAGACATCGAAAGAATAAAAAATCATTGGATCGAGACATCCAATGATGATTTTAGAACGATGAATAAATTATTCAAATCAAAAACGTATAATTGGGCGTTATTTATTGGACACATCTCTGTAGAAAAATTGATCAAAGCGCTATATGTAAAGTTGCATGGAAAACACGCCCCACCTATTCACAATCTATACAGATTAGCGGAATTATGTGAAATGGAATTAACAGATGAATATTCTGACTGGCTTGACACAATCACGTCATTCAATATAAATGCTCGATATGATGACTATAAAAAAGAATTTTATAATCAATGCACTCGTGAATATACCAGGTTGTGGATTGATCGAGTAAAGGAGTTACGTAAATGGATAAAAAAAATGTGTTAAATATTGCCCGACAGTTCGCTTCAGTAATAATGAAAAATTATGACTGTAAACAAGTTTTTCTTTTCGGATCGTATGCAAAGGGGACAAATCAAGAGGAAAGTGATATTGATATCGCTGTAATTTTCAGAGAATTTGAAAATCTTTTAGATATACAATTGGAGTTAATGAGGCTGCGTCGCAAAATTGATAGCAGAATTGAGCCGCATCCTTTCAGAGAAAAAGATTTCAATATGGAAAATCCAGTTGTAAACGAAATATTGAAGTATGGGCAGCGAATTGATACCAGTGCTGTTTAAATGTTCGTCTCTACTTAAAAGATATCACATATTAATTAAAGCATTCAAAGTATAACGACCAAGAAATTCATCTCGATCGGAGTGGAGCGAAGCGGAACGGAGCATCGATATGAATTTGGGGTTGGACTTGGGCGCCGCCGGTAGGGATGCTCCTTATATTTGCATTTTTCATAAAACCACTTTTGGGCTGAAAAGGAGCCAATGCAGCTATTTTTGAGGATATAGCAGAGATGTGGTTTTCATAAATTTGTTCTTTGTCACATAAATTTGCCTGAACCATGCTTACATTTTAACAGCAGGGTGCAGTTCTCCCATGCCCCCGGAAGTAACATTGTTCAATGGACAATCGCATCGACCAAACTTTTGTATTTAAGTAGGAATGAGTTGTTCCATTGTTATGTCAGCACGTCTATCAAATCAGGTCCAGCTCTTTACCACAAATCGGGCAAAACAGGGTCTGGATTGTTTTTTTTCTTCTTCCGGGAGTGGCTCCACCGTGCCTAATGCTTATGGAATCGCTGTTAGCAAGAGTTTGTACTTTAAACTAAGCAATTCGTAATAGCGTACTTTTTAAAATTCTCTAAAATGAATTGCGCACCTGCCGGTGATTAAGTCTCGTCAAATGAGGCTTGCTTTAATTTATTAGAAGTTTAACTGTCGGGTAGCCCCACAACAGGCTGTCCAGGAACTTTGATATCATCGGGAAAAACCTTCGCAAGGAGTAGTTCGTGGACAGGTTAACAAGGGATTACCTTTTTGAAATGCTTGAGCCGAATGATTGGTTGCTGATGCGCCTGTATTCGGAACGTCCGCCGGTCTTTTATGGCGGATTGGCGTAAAACTGTCATGCTGAATTCTGAGAAGTGAATCGGGCGGCAATGTCCAAGACCTGCTCGATCGGGAAATTAATAAATAAAGGGTACTAATATGAAAAAAGCAATTTGTGTCGGAATCAACAATTATCCTGGCATCTCGAATGATTTAAAAGGATGCTTAAACGACGCCAATGATTGGACAAATTTATTGGAATTCTCTGGCTTTCAAGTAGAAAAGATTTTAGATGGACAGGCAACAAAGCACAATATTCTAAACGCCCTTGGAGATTTAGTTATAAACGCAAACGGCGGAGATCAAATTGTATTTACCTATTCAGGACACGGCACATCGGTCGCGGACACAAGCGGAGATGAGATCGACAGCTATGACGAAGCACTTTATGTTTATGATGGTGTACTCCTGGATGATGAACTAAGAAAGATCATTCAAAAGATTAATCCGGATGTACAGATGGTCGTTATTTCAGATAGTTGTTTTTCCGGCACGGTAACACGCATTTTAAATACAGAAGCCATTAAGCCAAGATATATAAAAACAGAAGATATTCCAGCAAAAGCACAATTAAAGAAACGATTTTTATCTGATGAAGACATGATCGAAATTTTGATATCCGGTTGTACAGACTCGGAATACAGTTATGATGCAGAAATAAATGGCCGCTGGAATGGCGCCATGACAGCTTATGCATTATCAGTAATCCGGAAAGGTCAAACTTATAATGAATTTTACACCCTTCTAAGAAATATATTACCATCATCAGACTATCCTCAAACTCCTCAATTAGAGGGATCGGAACAGAATAAAAACCGGACCATATTTGCCGAAAATGAAGAGCTCCTTGAACCGACTAAACCGGAACCAGAATCGAGTATTTTGAATTGGCTTTCCCAATATTGGTGGGTTATAGTTTTAGTTGTTTTAGTAGTAATAATTTTATGGCGATTATTATAATTAAAACCATATAATTGAATAGGGGGGGGGTTTCTTCCCCGGTACCAACAAAAACCCCTCGTGCGTTCTGGAAGTGTGCCTTAGGAGCATCCGCACAGGGCGGTTCGTCAAATTCAGTATCCATTGGGATAATGAAAAGCAATTCAGAGTTCATTCAATCCGTTGGATAAATTTTTACAGTGATATTCAATCCTGTTAATTTGAAAAAATATTTTAAACGAGTCTATCCACGGGTCAGGCAGAAACAAGACTTTGTTAAGAGAAATTTCCACGTCCGGTTCTCTGAATACTGAAGACGAACAACAGCCTTCTCTTACCGGACAATCATTAGTACGGTGTTCTAATTAAATACATTCGCGTAATATTTATTTGCTACGATTCAAAAAATTTAATCAGTAATCATTTCCGGGAGAATAATTATATCGAAAAACAAGTGGATATTCATTTTCATTATAATGTACATGTTTTCTCACATAGTCTATGGGCATGAAATACAATTTATGTATGATGATTCGTTGCGTTCCTATATTGTATTTGATCCAAACCTGCAGCCGAATCCGGATGGTTATGAATGTCTTACCACGCCAAACCTGATCCCAACCGCCAGACAAGAGCAGTTTATTGTCGCCTGTCCCAATGCCCTTCGACATTCCCAAAACCCCCTGATCACAAGATGGAATGCCGGCGAGGGAAAACATAACTCTTTAAAGAGTTTCTATGACAGAGCTATGAAAGGGCTAAATCCGATATATGAGCGTGAATTGGACAGAAACTTCTTTATTGTTAATGACAAGAACTACTTTGTCGAAACCGAATAACATGCGCTTCTTTAATTTTTAAAGTATTGTATGTCAATTCCAAAAGCTGGCAGCTTACGATTTTCTACTAATACAGGGAAAAGTTGTTTAAAATTTTTTTGAATTAAGACCAACGATAATATTTATATCATTATTCATACTAATTGTATGTAACATAATACATTATAATACAAAAAATACCTGATTGTTCATGCACCCGACCCGCCTTGTGTTGATAATTTAATTTAATTATAACTGCTACTCAAAGTAATTTTTGTTCAGAAAGTCGCGTGCGATATTATTGGCAGCATGTGATGGTCCTATCAGGATGGCCACTGAAAAGCGTGAGCCATAATCAGGATCCAGGGAGGCGCCTTTTTTAGGAACATCAGTCGGTTGCGAAGGCGGATTAGCGCAAAATTATTACTTTCGATTCCTGGTAGGAAAGCAGGCTGAAGAGCCCGTAACCTGCCCGATTGACTAAAACTTAACGAATCAATCATAAGGAGTAAAGAAATAAGACATATATTTGTTTGGATAGTGATCCTGGCCTTCTGTTTTCTGCCTGATTTATCTATCACTTCAGAATGGAGACATTCTTCTTCAAGGAGAGAGCCACTCGCCGGAAGGATCGATGGATTTCACGACACTATTGCATATCACGGAAGATGGTCTGTTCCAGGATGTGTTTACACGAAAACAGAATGGAACGTGGGTGCAAGAACATTCTCAGGAGTTCGTAGCCACAGTATAGTTTAGCAGCATACTCGCCTCCGCTACGACACGGAAATTACAATAGATCGGTGTATAAGATCGAAGCCGAACGGAATATCCTTCCGTTTGAACGAAAGACGGATATACTGTATGAATTTGGGATTGCTGCAAGTCCGCCTGTGGAGGCGACCTGAGCGCCGACAGTTGGGACGCACCTCATTTTTGTATAAAATCTGATAGCGCCATTGTTGGTTATCACCATGGTCACCGTCCATGCCTATTCATCTGATGAAAAGAAAGTTTTTGGTGTCATCGCCCTAGTTTTCATGTCAATAATGGCTGGTATTACATCAAACATGCACTTCGTTGTTCTTATAGTTAAAAGTTAATTAGAAGCTGCAATATAGCGGGATATTAAGTGCACTATTGTCCTTATTTGAACTTATCGGTGTTCCGTTAGCTAATATGACAATCTGAAATATTGGTTTTATCGGATATGCACTTGTGGCGCCGGTCGCTATTCTACTCATTGGAATATGTTATAACAGAGCGAAGGATATTATATCCTTTTATTTTAAAAACTCAACACCGGTTATAATATTGTCAAAAATATTGGATATTATCGATAAAGTACGTATATTGAAGAAATAAATTTTCCATTCAAATTGTAACCATCGTAAAAACATGACTATCGCGATTAAAACAAGCCACCTGACCAAAAAATTTAAACAATCAAAAATTAATTACAAAAATTTACGATCTCCGATTTCAAGAAAATGGATTACAGCGCTTAATGACATCAACCTTCAAATCAATAAGGGAGAACTGCTGTGCCTGCTCGGCAAAAATGGCGCAGGCAAATCAACATTAATCAGAACATTGTGTGGTTTAATTACGCCAACGTGCGGTAAGGCGTTCATTTTTGGCAATGATATCGGAGCAGGACAACAGGCAATAAAAAAATATATCGGCTATATAATTTGTGATGAACGAAGTTTTTACTGGAGATTGTCAGGCAGGCAAAACCTGAACTTTTTCGCCGCTCTCTATAAATTGCCCCGGGAAAAGATGCACAATAGAATTGATGAACTGCTTGAGTTTTTCGATTTGCAGCGTGATGCCGATCGCCCGTTTAAAAGCTATTCTTCCGGTATGAAACAGAAGCTGGCAATTGCCAGGGGTATGCTTCACAATCCGGACATCCTGTTTCTGGATGAACCCACAAAAAGTCTGGATCCCACGACCTCATTGAAAATTCAGCAATTTATCAAACAAACAATTGTTAAAGAACATGGTAAAACAGTTTTCCTGACAACCCATAATCTTGAAGAAGCTCAGTTTTTAAATGATAAAATTGCTATCATTGAGAACGGTAAAATTGAGGCATCTGGTACTCTTGAAAAAATAGCGAAATCGCTTCATCTGAATTCATATTATGAAATTAAACTTAAAAACAGGATCGAGGAAATTGAACACAAGCTCTTGCCAATAAAATACAAAATTATCAAGCAAACCACAGCAATCAATCCATTAACAAAACTTGCAGTGCCCTGTGATGAATCCGAAATTGATACGATTATCAACCACATCACGTTTAACGGGGGGAAAATTTTAAGCTGCAATAAAAATAAAGTGACAGTTGCCGACATTTACCACTCAATTGTGACGTAAGATCAATTATGACTATTTTACAAGTTCCCATGGCATTTATTAAAAAAGATTTTTTGAATGAGGTGAGTTATAAACTGAGTTTCCTGCTCCAGTTTGCCGGAATATTTTTTTCGATTATCACCTTCTATTTTTTATCAAAATTAGTTGGCACAAACATGAACAGTTCTTTGCGGCCCTATGGCGGTGATTATTTTTCATTTATTATTATCGGATTTGCTTTTACGCATTATTTACAAACATCGTTACAGGGCTTTAGCAGCAGCATTCGCGAAACCCAACTGATGGGAATTATGGAAGTTCTGCTCACCACCAGTACAAAACTGTCAACGATTATTATTTCCTCGTCACTGTATAAATTTTTATTTACATCCCTCCGGATTTTTTTCTTCATTATTGTGGGGACAACCTTATTTTCTATCGATATTTCCAAAGCTAACTATGCCGCCGCGATAGTCATCCTGTTGTTTACAATCACGTCATTTAGTTGCATCGGCATCATTGCCGCCAGTTTTATCGTTGTTTTCAAAAAGGGAGATCCCATTGCCTGGCTGGTAACCTCACTTTCATGGCTTTTGGGCGGCGTATATTATCCGGTGTCAATTCTACCGAAATGGCTGCAAAACATTTCATACATCCTCCCCATTACCTATTCCCTAAAAGGCATCCGGCTCGCGCTTCTTCAGGGATATTCGTTCTATCAACTGCAAAAATATATTTATGCATTGATGATATTTACGATCATTTTATTGCCAGCCAGTCTGTATATTTTTCGCAGCGCTGTTAAAAAAGCGATGGTTGATGGCTCTCTTACTCAGTATTAGAATGATGAAGAAATGTCATCGGCGTTAGCCGGATCTTTGTTGTTCTGCTTTTTATTTTCTTTGATACAATAATGAATAATAATTTCAACGCGATCAGCGTGTGATCTTTTAAAAGTTGAACAGGCCGGACAAGATATAAGAAGTAAATGAACTTTGAATTTCTGGGAGTAGAAAAACGAACGGACAGGCTTTCAATTGACGGGAAAAATTTTTGCCAGACAAAAAGGATTTTAGCAGGCAGATTTTCATTTTCTAATAATTCCACAACAGAAGATTTACCTGTATACGCCTTTCTTATGTTAAAATACATCTGTTGCGAATCCTCATGATGTGCCTCCAATATGTTGAATACGTTGGTTGGAATATCTACCCCAAACAGTTGCTTTGCCAGATTAAGACCGATGAGCACGGGCGCGCTTGTCTTATATTTAATAATGTTCTTAACAAATCGCGACCAATCAATAGCATGACCGTGATATTGAATAATAACTGCTATATCATAGACAAATTTATAATAAATGTGCTTCACCTGCCCATAGCAGTGGTGCAGACAGAAATGGAGCAACATGTCTTCCGGTGATAGTACCGATAAATCAATTTTATCTATACGACCCGTTGTAACACGATCCCATATCTCCTGCAAATTTATCTCATACAATTTACTTGTTGTGAGAGACCAGTGCAGTTCGATTCGGATACTACTATCAATGTTCCATAGCGGTTGCAGGTGATGATGGCGAGATATATCATCGTTTAATACGGATTTGTTTTTCTTATTATTTACATACCCGTGATCTGCCAGACATTCCTTTGCTTTGAAAATATCATCGATGGGCACTAATAAATCAATATCTCCAATCCAGCGTAGTCCCCAGTTTTTGTGGGTAGTTGCAACAAGCGCGGGACCTTTCAGAACAGCCGCATTAATTTCCTCCTGCTGTAACAGCAACATCGCTTTTTTTAATTCTTCAAACAGGACAATGTTTCTGCCCATCGTATCCAGATAATACGTTTTCAACTCGTTCAAAAAATTCAGTGGTATTGGCTGTTTTGTTTTAAGCCGGGATAAATTATAATACACCAGCGATGCAACGCCCTGGCTTATTGCCTCTGCAACAACTTTTTGCCAATCCGGTTTTTGGCGGATTAACCATGAAATTTCTTCAGTAATTGCAGCGGTTTGTTTTATATTTGCACACAGTGCTGTCAACTTTTGTTCTTTGTTTAACGCCATAAATATTAATTACTTTCAAATTTCGATGAATCCATGACAATGAATAGTTAAGTACATAAAAACAGTGATTCATTAATGCTCTTTGGATTTTACAAATCAGAGAATGATGGTTTACTTTATTTATCACCCGCCATTGGAAATTTAGCAGAGCACCCAATATGTTGTGAATAGCTCGTGAAACAAAACACCGCAGATCAATCATCCTGTTTTGTGTAGAAATACAGGTAACTTTGCCCAGTATCTTTGTCGCGGGAAAAGGCGGATCAAAATGTTTCAAATTATCGCCCTTGGTGATTATCATTGTATCTGCTCCATTGCTGTGCTGACCAACATACCTGTGCACACAGTAACTCACCTCGTTTTCATAGAGAATAATTTCTCCTGCCTGCAACTTATCAAATGCTGCAAAGTTGACAATTATTTGGTCTTCGCTGTGAATTAGCGGGTTCATACTATTACTGATAACGTGTACTACAGCGCTTTTTTTATGCAGAAACTGTTCCCGGATCAATCCGGCAACAGTTGCTGTTAATACATTTCTATTCATAAATTTCGCAACGGATAAAATTACGAATAATTCGGTGTACAAAAGGATGTGGCAGAGCACGAACCAGCCAGTGTTTCTATTTTACTGGAATGAACAATTTTAGGTTTGTTATACTTTTTTTTGTTTGAATTTTCTGTTCGTTGTGCTACTTTTTTTAGTTTTTTCATTTTGTTTCTCCTGTTTGATTCGTATTGTTTAAAGTTATAAAATAATTTAGAAAATTTTTTCGATCAAATCTCTGTTGTAAGATTTAGTACATTATCTCCATTAAAAAACGGGTTTTCTATCTGAATGTCACTTATTTGGAAGCGAACACCAACTGATGATCATTTCACCAGCAGACACTTTTCCCGCGCCTGAAATCCCCCGGTCTCCATCCGAATGAAATACACACCGGAACTCGTATTTCCGGCATCCCATTCAATGCGATGAAATCCCGCATTCATCCGGGAATTCACCAGTTCCGCCACCTGCCTGCCATTAATATCGAAAACACGAATTCGAACGTGCTGGTTCTCCGGTAATGCAAATTTAATTGTGGTTGTTGGATTGAACGGATTGGGATAGGCCGGGTACAATTCGTATTTTGTTGGAATAATTTCTTCTTTATACGCCACATCGGTAGTCAATTCCGCCTGGGTTTCGAACATGCGCTGGCCGGACACTTCAATTCCGACTAACAGATAGCCGTAATTTTTCAGCGGTTCGATCGTTTCATCGGAGAACGAATATTCATTCCCGGTGAGCACGCCGCCCCGGGCTGTCAATTCAGGATGGTCTTCATAGCTGGCAATGAGCTGCCATTCTTCCGAAGTATCGCTTCGGCGGTACAGTTCGAACCCGGCTAACCCGGTTTTCAAAACCGTGCTCCATTGCAGCAATGCCGCATGTTCCACAATTTTTGCGGTGAACGCTTCCAGCATTACCGGCAGGGCGCCTTCCTCGTCCCCGGCTGTCCAGCGGGAAAAGCCGCTGATGCCGCTCAATGTAATAGTGTTTGCACTCGTGTTCACCGTGCCGCCCATTTGAGCCCAGGTGTCGCCGCCATCTGTCGATCGAAACAGCACGAGATTGCTCTCCGAAATCCCGTTCAATTCCGATTCGTCGTAATGAAACACCAATGTTGCGTCCAGACTGCTGTTGTTCGTCGGAGAGATACTGTACCAGCGGTAAATGCTATGGTTGCCATTGCCTGTCTGGGCAGAGTGTCCGCGGGAAATGGTTGTTGACCCCAGATTAGCCGAAGTGGTAATTTCCGCGCCCATGCCAGCCACATTTTGGGAAGATGGATTGTTCAGCGACATGGTGATGGTCACGTTGCCGGTAGAATTTGTGAGTGTGTTGCCGGCGCTTTCTATCAATTCACCATCCGTATCGAAAGTAATGATGTGAC
>CAZCJL010000185.1:0-10067 GCA_964498785.1 uncultured Cytophagia bacterium
TACGACATAGCGGCAATCGCCCATATCTACCATAAAATATTGAGAAGATACCAATGTTTTTGCAGGCTATCAAAGCGAATTTCTTTGGCTGGTTTGATAACAACTTGTTCATTATCGATGGAGCATTGTTCCTGGAATACACGCAGCAGCAGTTTATAACTGTACATTGATTGAACATCGTCATTATCCCCGTGAACTGAAGGATAAGCTGATAAATATTGGTGGCAATGTCCCTGAGCCGCTGTTGCGATTGTGAGGGACGTGCATTACCAAAATAATCAGGATCATCATCTTTTTTCATATATCTGGATGTAATTGTATCAGAAATGGTTGCTACTCTATTCTGAAAATAAAATTTCCGACGTTTTAAAAACTTCGGAAATTTGAGGTCGTGCAAAAATCAGTCAGATAGAATGATACCAGGATGTCCAAAATCATTGTGATTTCGGAAAACTATAGCAACCGGCGATTATAAAAACCGGATGTTTTTATCGTTAGCATTAGTAGCCCAAGATTTCCCAGAACAACGAACCTTTTTTTAAGTGAAATATCAGATTATCACTATTCGGCGACTGCTGGTTTGCGCAGCTTCATTATTTTTCGAATGCTGTATCGGGTGAACAGAAACAAAGGTACCAGCAAATTTAACAGCGGGAAAAATATCAGAAACCAGAAACCGGTTTTCATGGCAATCGGTGGGATGGAAACGGCTTCGGCAACAAAGGATGCGGCATGATTGATCAGTTGCGGTTTCATGATCGCCAGTCCCAGCACGTACCATTTAACGTATTTGAACCGGAACAGTGTGCGCACAGGTATAGCGCGCAACATGCTGCGGGATGCCGCGGCAAATCTGGCAAATCGCCCGGATTTGATAGCAGTTCTGGCGCCGGCTTTTTCGGAGAGCCCAACGATCCGGCCTCCTTTTAACGTCCCTGCAGCGGCTTTGGAAGATTTGGAAAACAACGCAGCAAAGGGGATCAGCACAAGAATGTCGATGCCCGCGTCCACTAATTCTTCGGAGGTGACTTTTGTAATGCCGCGAGTGACCACCGCCTCGTTAAAATTAGACAGGCCCCCGGTAAAGAAATTGACAATCGCGCTGGTGGTTGTGGCAACATAATTCCGTTTAGCGCCTTCGCTGGTGTACGCAAACCGGGCAAGAAAATTGTGCTTTTGGTAATGAATTTCGTTGAGAATCATCAACAGTCGTTTCTGGCGCTCGCTCAATGTGTCTTCCTGTGTCTGCTCCCGGTGAAACACCGAATCGATAAAATCGGAAATTTTGTTCTCTGCCTGAATGGAGAAATTACTTTTTTCGTAAAAATGATCTAACACCGGAACTGTATGATGGGGCCCGTATTCATCTAAAATATCATAAAAAAGCTGAAAATCCTTCAACTCGTCATACAAGCGAACTGTCTCTTCCGGATAACGTTCGATGGCAATCATCCCGTTGTAATTTAACAGGGACAAAATTTCCAATTCAGTTGGAGATAATTTTTTCAATCGTTCGGCTTTAATGGCCGAATTGCGGACGATATCATCCACCAGATAATCCTGGCGAATTTTTTCGGTGGATGGTGTTCTGAAAAACGATTTCCAACTAACACAGCCGGCGATAAGAATTAACAACAGAGTGATCAGAAATAGTTTGCCTTCATATTCAAAGAATTTTAACATTTTATTTTCGCGTGTCACGAATGGGTTCTCCGTATTTTGTATCATTTCTTTAATAAATAACAAGAATAATCAGCAATGTCAAGAAATATTTCTAATATTGGTGATATTTTTTCCTGGTTCTGAAATAAAAGTTGCAAGATAATTTTAGCGTTTACCACCGCTGAAATTACCCCTGATATGTTTGAGATTTCAACGTAATTTTATTGGCGATGTTTTCCGTAGCCATCATCAGGCTGATCGCGAGTGCGGATTTGGCCGACATGCCGGTGGGTGCAAGGTTGGAAACGCGTCCGTCTTCAATAAAGCCCCAGGCGCGGCCCCATTTTTCCCGTTGTTCGGTGTTAAATACTCCAATGGCAATCCCTCCATTTTTGCGCACCAGCGAAAAACAGGGGATATCTGTATATCCGTCTCCCACGTAAATCATGTGTTCGAACGGAATGCGGAATTCATGCGGCTTGATTTTTTTATTCACCTCAAATGGTTTGGAACGGGATTCGGGACCGATAATGTATTTGGAAATATGAAACAGGTATCGGGTTTTATCTGTAAAACTGATAACATTTTTAGGAAAACAGATCCGATTTTCCGCATCATAATGGAAGTCGCAGGTCCAGATATCTGTGAAGTATTTGGCAATCCGTGTGTTGCGAATAATCTCCCCAATCCCGCTGCTGATAATGTAAAACTCAACTTCGATAGCCGGATTAATTCCCTCCACATGCCGACGCAGTCGATTAAAGATGCGGGTGGCGCCTTCATAAAACGTGACTTTCTTGCCCCAATTCCGCAGCATGTTCAGCGTAATGGGAGCTTCCTCTCTGCTCAATTTTAGCATCATGTACAAATACGCGGGGATCGGATCCCATCCCTCATCAATCAGTGGCTGCACCCGGTTCTGCCAGAACGCCGGTACATCCAGTCCCAAATTATCCAAAAACCCGGACGTGCTGTCCGGCGCCAATGTATCATCAAAATCAAAAATTACAGCAATGGTATTTTGTACAATTACACCTGGTTTCATATTTTTCCCAATGTTATGGTAGATATCAAACGAGCGTTATTAGTAGCGCTTAAGGCTTCCGTCAAAAATATTAAAATTATGAATGTAGAAGAGTTTAAAATACTCTCCTGCCACCTCACGTTTCCTCGTCTGGTCATTTGTCCCTTTCTCCTTGTCCTCTATGTCTTCATGTCTTTTTATCTCAGATTTTAAACAGGCAATCCGAGAACCACTAAAACGTGAAAAAATGTCATTCTGAACGACCCCGGCCTATAAGCGGGGGAGTGAAAAGTCTAACGTAGCTGCTGATCACAGGGTAATAATAATGAATTCTTTAATATTTAAAGAGTTGGAGTGCGACGCCTATACAGCCTGTCCACGAACTACCCTTGCGAAGGTTATTAAAATAGACTGGTCTGTATATTGATAAAATTTCAATGAATTATCTATATATTGTATAGATGCAAACCTTCGCAAGGGTTTGTCCGGCAATTATCGAGTTCCTGGACAGGCTGTAAAGGGATTGCACTCCATATTTACAATAACTTATAACACTATAATTTCTACCCCGTGATCGGTTACAATCTAACACCACGAAGCTTAATAAAGACAACCGCTTAGTGATATGATTCGCCCCGGCGGATTCGTTCGCCCGCCAGGCGGGATCCTCAGAATGACACATATTGAGGGTTCCTGGACACCCTCTGGACTACCGTACTCCGAAGCCTGTGTCTCATCTATCGCCGTAATTGCTCCCCGGTGGAATGATCACGACCTTAATATAAAATTTATCACTATCCGCAAAGCCGACACCTGCCAGCGAGAAATCCATAAAAATATCCAATCGCCTCACCGAATAGGCGTAACTGATGGCATAAGTATAATCCACGTTCCCATCATCATCTTCATCCACGCCCATGGTATGGGGCAGGGCAATCCACGCGCCTCCATCACTAAAACTGATATGCGCCAGCACCAAACCACCGTTAAATACATCACGATCGATTTCATTCAAGTCTTGACGAAATGTGTAATTATAGCTGTCCGGGGCATTACTGTCATCATAATTCATTTCATCAAATCGAAACGAGAAGCGAGCGATGGTCATTTCTTCAATCGGGAAATCCTGAACATCCACCGGGGACTCATCACAGGCCATCACCACAAATAACAAGATCAATATGAAATATCGCCACATAATTCCATTCTCCTGGAATAATCAGTTATTTTATTTATAGAAATGTAATATAGAAAAGTGAGAATGTCAATAAAAAAGATTGTTCCTTGACTTTAGTCAAGGCGATATTGGATTTGAATTGTTATATTGGTAATGAAAACAAAGCTTTGCCGAATGACATTTTCGGTGGCTGGCTTAAAGATCATGCTCATTAGCGGCTATTCCGTACATTCGGACGATTATAAATTCAACCGGAGATACTTACATGAAACGAAAAATCATCAATATTGATGAAGAATTGTGTGATGGCTGTGGGAATTGCGTGACTGGCTGTTCCGAAGGCGCACTGCAAATTTTGGATGGTGTAGCAAAACTCGTAAAAGAAGATTTTTGCGATGGATTCGGCGACTGTATTGGCGCCTGTCCAACAGGCGCGCTATCCATGGCAGAACGGGAGGCTGCTCCGTTTAATGTTGAGGCAGTGAAAGAATACTTACAACAAACACAGGGTCAGGAAGCTGTCTGGCGCATGGAAGAAGCCCTGAATCGTCATGACATCAAAGAAGACATAACGGATATTCCGTTCGTATGTCCCGGCGCACAGATGCGTGAAATCAACCGGATTCCGACATCAGAGGCTGATAGTCCGCAGCGCTCACAGGAGATGCCGTCCGGGTTGGGACAATGGCCGGTACAACTTCATCTGGTTCCGCCAAAAACGCATTTCTTTGAAAACAAGGAATTAGTTGTGATGAATACGTGCGGACCGCTGGCATCGCCAAATATTCATGACCGCTATTTAAAAGGTCGCAGCGTTGTTGTTGGCTGTCCCAAACTGGATGATACCACCAATTATGCAGCCAAACTCGGCTCGATCCTGAAAGAAAATAAAATTCCAAAAGTAATCGTCGCCCGTATGGAAGTGCCTTGTTGTCGCGGATTGCTGATGATCACCGAGAACGCTGTTGCCTTGTCCGGCAGGGATGATCTGGTTTTAGAAGAGCATGTGATCGGGATTGATGGTCATATTTGTATTTTGGAGAACGTGGGAAGATAAAAGTGAATAGTATGCTGATTAGCCGGAGTGCAATCCCTTTAGAACGTGTCCAGGAACTTGGTAATTGCCGGGCAAACCCTTGCGAAGGTTTAATAGATATAAAATATTAAGACGGTTCTTTTGAAAACCTTCGCAAGGGTAGTTCGTGGACAGGTTGTTTATTGATTGTCTGAAATGCGGAAATGTTAGATGTGAAAAATAGTATCGAACAAATAAAATAAATAACAATGAAAAAGAAAACATAAGGTGGAATATTTAGCCTGAAAAATTCATAGCTACAGAGGCTCAGAGTACACAGCGTTCTTATTTTCAAAACGTTAGGCAAACAATAGCAACTCGATTTTTTCTTAATTCCGGTTGAAAAGTAATATGCACACATGTTGCTGTTTCTCTGTGACCTCTGTGGCAGGTTTTGTGAATAATACGGGTTAGAAGAAGAAAAAGGTAATTAAATTAAATGAGGGAAAAAATGAGTGAACGAATCAATAATTCAAAAAAACGAAAAGAGCTATTGAAACACATGATTCTGCAACTACACGAAGGTCAGGCGCCGGATGTTGTTCGCACGCAGCTCACTCGTCTGTTGGGGCAGGTTCCTTATAACGAAGTTGTGGAAGTAGAGCAAGAACTAATTTCCGCGGGACTACCACAGGAAGAAGTGCTAAAATTGTGTGACATCCACACTGCCGCGCTTGAAGGGGCAATCGATCAATCCGGTGCGCAAACAGCGCCCCCGGGACATCCGGTGCATACATTCAAACAAGAGAATCGGGCGCTGGAGTTGGAATTACATGAATTGGAAAAATTATATCAACAGCTTGAAAATCAGGCAGACATTCCAACTGTATTTCTAAATATTCAGCAACATTTCAACGCGCTGGCAGATGTGGAAAAGCATTATCAACGGAAAGAAAATTTGCTGTTTCCATTTCTGGAAAAGTACAGCATTACAGGCCCGCCACAAGTTATGTGGGGTAAGCATGACGAAACCAGAGAATTACTGAAAGCAGCGTTCGAATCGCTAAACGAATCTGCAAACATTTCCATTGATGAAGCAAAAACGGTTATCGAAATGGTATTAAAACCAGCATCAAAATCCATCGAAGAAATGATCAGTAAAGAAGAAGAAATTTTATTACCGATGACACTGGATAAATTGTCAGACGAAGAATGGTATCAAATATATCAACAAAGTATCGAAATCGGATTTTGTCTCTATGATCCCATTGAAGTTTGGCGCCCTGAAGAAATAACCAGTGAACACGTGCAACAACCTGTTGATGGCAAAATCCAGTTGCCCAGCGGATCGTTTACTGTGGATGAATTGACCTCAATATTAAACACAATACCATTTGATATTACATTTGTCGACAAAGACGATAAAGTGCGGTTTTTCTCTCAGGGGCAAGAACGAATATTTACACGCAACCGGGCGATTCTTGGACGGGATGTGCAAAAATGTCATCCGCCATCGAGTGTGCATGTCGTGGAAAAAATATTGAATGACTTCAAATCAGGGTCCCAGGATCGGGCTGCGTTTTGGATTCAGATGCACGGGAAGTTTATCATGATTGAATATTTTCCGCTGCGAAATGCCAATGGTAACTATCTCGGCACGCTGGAAGTTAGCCAGGATTTGACTGAAAAACGAAATTTAAGTGGGGAACAACGATTATTGGAATATTCGATTTAACGAGTATTCGTTGTAAGCTTCCGAAGTACTTGAAACCTTAGAAGTCGCAACTGTAATAGTATTGAATCCATTTTTAGGAGCCAAACAATGCAACACAAGAAAATACCAATTACACCAGACACCAAAATCGCTGCGTTGTTGAATTATTATCCGGATTTAGAACCGGTATTAATTGACATCGCGCCAGCATTTAAAAAATTAAAAAATCCGGTACTGCGAAAAACGATTGCCAAAGTGGCAACGCTAAGACAAGTTGCTCAGATCGGCGATATTGGACTGGGTGCATTGATAAACCAATTGCGCAAAGCATCCGATATTGATTCTGAATATGACGAATCTGATAAAATCGCCGCGACTTCCCCAGAACCTCCGGTGTGGTTCGATTCAAACTTAATTTATAAAACTCTGGACGCCAGACCAATCCTGGACGCAGGTGAACATCCGTTATCAATTGTTATGAAAGATTTGAAAGCAGTACCAGAAGGCGATATCTATGAATTGCTAACACCGTTTTTCCCTGCGCCGATTATCGATATGGCAACCGGAAAAAATTTTACAACATGGTCAAAACAGGAGAAACCGGAACTTTTTAAAACTTATTTTTTTATGAAAGGAAACAAGCAATGACACAACAACAATTTTCAGCCGCAATTCCGGTTAATATGAAACAGCTCATTCAGTATTCAGAGCATTCTATTGTCAGCAGCACAATTATTAAAAATGAAGCTGGTACGGTTACACTATTTGCGTTTGACGCGGGACAGGATTTAAGTGAACACACTGCGCCGTTCAATGCATTGCTGCAGGTACTGCAAGGAGAAGCAAATATTACTATCGGCAGTAACAGCCACGTTGTAAAAGAGGGCGAAACCATCTTGATGCCGGCTAACATTCCACATTCTGTAGCAGCAGAGAAAAAGTTCAAAATGCTATTAACGATGATCAAAGGATAGAACAAGCTTGAATTTCATTCGATTGATTCCTGTTCTCTTTTCAACAGTGTTGATGAGCGCCCATTTTTCACGGGCGCAAAATAACGGACTGGCGCTTGTTTGTCTGTTATTACCCTTGCTACTGTTGATTCGCAAAAGATGGGTCGCAGACATTTTTCAAATATTACTTATTACCGGCGCTATCATCTGGTTCGAATCGATGTTTGGCTATATTCAACTCAGACAGGAGACAGGGCGACCATGGGTGCGACTTGCGATTATTCTGGGCGCTGTAGCGGTATTTACCGGACTTTCGGCGCTTGTGTTCAGGAAAAAAAAATTAAGAATGCGATATCATCAATCCGAAACATCTGATATACCGGGGGTTGCCGCGTTCTTTCTGACCAGTATTCTACTTGCAGTGGTACAGATAAAAGTCGATGTGCAGATGCTCATTTTGGACAGATTTTTCCCAACCTTCGGCTGGCTCGAAATTTTCCTGCTTGCGATTTACGCTCGCTGGATTACAGTCAACATGCTTGACCCAACTAAATCAGCTCGCTGGCGGCTTCGTATCTGGCTGATCTTTTCAATTGTCTTCTTTGGGCAGTTCATTCTCGGATTACTGATATCTGACACGTTTTTGATGACCGGCAATCTACATCTGCCAGTCCCGGCGATCATCGTCGCCGGCCCGCTGTTTCGCGGGCACGGGTTTTTTATGCCGATATTGTTCATTTCCACCATCATGCTGGTCGGACCGGCGTGGTGCAGTCATTTATGCTATATCGGTTCATGGGACAATGCCACGGCGGTTAGCAGAAAAAGGCCGCGAGAACTTCCTGCTTGGCGACAACCACTGCGAATGACTATTCTACTCGTAACCATCGCGACAGCGTTGTTATTACGGACATTTGGTGTTTCTACCGGAATAGCGACAATGTTGGGAATTTTATTTGGTCTGGTCGGAGTAGGTTTCATGATTTTCTGGTCAAAAAAAACCGGCATGATGACGCACTGCATTATGTACTGTCCCATCGGATTACTGGCAAACTGGCTGGGGAAGTTATCTCCGTTTCGAATTCGCATCTCCGATGGCTGTACCGAATGTCTGGCCTGTAATATGGTCTGCCGATACCAGGCACTTACATTGGAAAACATTCAAGCACGGAAAGCAGGTAGTTCATGTACACTTTGCGGCGATTGCGTTGGCAGTTGTCACTCGAAGCAGATTAAGTATCGCTTTATGAATTTAGAATCAAACAAAGCTCGAATTCTTTTTATCGTATTAATAGTCTCTATTCATGCGGTATTTTTAGGCGTTGCCAGAATTTAGAAAATATTTTTTATGGTTGATTTATTTTGCTTGACAAAGTCAATAAAATTTCTTATTAAATAGATATCCCTTCCATTGGACGCTCAACAAATCGTTACGGCCTCAAAACGCAGGCCGATTTCAGGCCTACCCGGCTTGATGTAATAAAACATTAGCGCCAACGGAAGGGATTTTTTTATAATAATAAAACTGGTTATTTCGCATAATAACCAGGAAATCTTACCCGAATTTTATACACCGAATGTGTCTCATCTTCTGTTAAAAACAATGTCCTCAAATCAGTATCGCCAAATTCTATATTGCTTGGTTTCACACCGGGCACCTTTAGTTGTTGTATAATTTCACCATTTGTTGAAATAACGAACACATTCCCTGATCCGAAATGTGCCACATACAAATTCCCCTGTATATCGAATTCGATCCCATCCGGATCACCGCCGGGGAGTTGGATAAAAATTTCCTTGTTTGTCAATGCGCCATTATCGTTAATATCGAAACGGAGAATGTGATTCTTCGCAGATTCACAAACATACAATTTATGATCAGCAGGAGAAATTCCGAGACCATTGGGAAACGCTAAACTGTCGGCGACCAGTTGCAATTCTTCCGCAGCAGGATCATAATGAAATAATCGACCGTCTGTTTTTTTTGCACCGTAACTTTTGGGATCAGTAAAGTAAATTTCCCCGGCATCTGTCACAATAATATCATTGGGACGATTAAACACCTGTCCCTCATATCCAGGAATCAGAACGTTCACTTCACCTGCTGAAGAAATCTCCAGTATCGCGCCAATACCGAAATCACAGGCTAAAATAGTGCCGTCTTTGGTGACAGCTAATCCATTGGTTTTACCAAAGGTGCTATCCGAGGCAAGCAGAAATGTATCAATAACTGCATCTTCGATTTTAGCGATCCAATTGCCATTACAATTGGAAACATACAGTCTGCCCTGTGAATCCCAGGCCGGACCTTCGGGAAATTGAAAACCAGAGCCAACCAATGTCCATTGTTCATTTTGAATCGGAAGACGTTTGCAGGAGCAGATAAAAATACAAAGAAGAAGCGATAATATCATATTGCGGTAATTGAGCATTTGTTATAACCCTCATTCAAATTAAATGTACAATTTAAGTATCCATTCAATAATTGATGGTGTGCATCAAAGCTTTCGGATTCTCTTTAA
>CAZCJL010000186.1:0-9758 GCA_964498785.1 uncultured Cytophagia bacterium
AAATACGACATAGCGGCAAGCGCCCATATCTACCATAAAATATTGAGAAGATACGGTCTTATGATACTAACTATTTGTAAATCAAATGAATGTCCCTCAAATGCTAAACATGCGGGACGTTTCCACTCCGACCAAAAGTGAGAAATAAGAGGTGTTATGAAATTATCCCGACGAAGATTTTTAAAAACAATGAGCGCTGCCGCGGCAGTTGCTGGCTTGCCTGCATCTGTTAGTACCGGATTTAGTGTTGAAAAATCGAAACCCAATATTCTGTGGATCATTGCCGAAGATATTGGCCCGGATTTGGGATGTTATGGCAATCGACTCACTCAAACACCGAATATTGATACATTTGCCACACAAGGTGTCCGCTATGTTAATGCGTTTAGCACGGCGCCGGTATGTTCCGCCAGTAGATCCGCGTTGATTACCGGAATGTATCAAACCAGCATTGGTGCACACAATCATCGGACATTTAATGAGTTTAAAAAATCGCTCCCTGACGGAATTGTTCCGATCACTGAATATTTTCGGGAGGCGGGTTATTATACGGTGAATGTTCAGCCTCCGACAAAAGCGGAACGGAAGAAACCGGGACCCCATGGTTCCGGCAAAACAGATTTCAATTTTAAATGGGATGGTAAAATTTTTGATGGCAAGGACTGGAACGAACGAAAGCCCGGACAACCATTCTTCGCTCAATTAAGCCTTAAAGCGAGCCATCGGGGGCCCTGGTGGCGCCGCGAACGAGATTCAGAAATCCGGGTCAATCCCGATAAGGTGCAATTGCCGCCGTATTATCCGGATCATCCCATTGCGCGTCAGGATTGGGCAAATTATTTGGATGCGATCAATCTGATGGATTCGCATTTCGGATCCGTGATGAAGCGATTGGAAGACGAAGGATTAATTGAAAATACCGTTGTATTTTTCTTTGGCGATGAAGGACGTTGCATGTTGAGATCGAAACAGTGGCTCTATGATGACGGATTGCGGGTTCCTCTCATTATTCGTTGGCCAGGGGAGATTGAGCCTGTATCTGTTAACGACGATCTGATCAGTGGGGTGGATATCACGGCAACATCGCTGGCGATTGCCGGGATAAACGTACCGCCACATATACATGGTATTGATTTTTTAGCTTCAGGCTATAAAAAACGCGATTACGTGATTGGCGCCCGGGATCGCTGTGACGAGACCGTGGATCGTATCCGCAGTGTTCATACAAAATATTTCAATTATATCAGAAATTACTATCCGGAGCGACCCTACACCCAGCAAAACCGCTACAAAGATACGCGCTACCCAATGTTGTCTTTGATGAAGGAACTTCACGAAAAGGGCGCACTTACACCAGAGCAGGAGCTGTTCATGGCGCCTCAAAAACCGGAAGAGGAGTTATATGACTTGTTGTCCGATCCGCACGAGGTTAATAATGTGGCAGAACATCTGGCGTATAAAAATAGGTTGAAAAAAATGCGAACGATTCTCGACAATTGGATTACTGAAACCAGGGACCAGGGAAACATCCCCGAGAGCCGGGAAATTTTAGATAGAGTTCTTCAACAGCGAATTGAAGAGTACGGATTTTAAGTTGAAGATTGTTCATAATAAAGGTTTGGAGATTAATAGATGCATAAGGTTAAAAGCGTATCAAGACGCGATTTTATGAAAATATTCGGAACAGGTGTGTTGTTTGGAAGTTTGGCAAATTTTAGTTGTGGCGCTCAAGAACGGAAACCAAATATAATATATATTCTTGCTGATGATTTGGGATACGGCGAGCTCAGTTGTTATGGCCAGAAAAAATTCAAGACACCAAATATTGACAAATTGGCTGCCGAGGGGATAACATTCACCGAGCATTATGGCGGCAGCACTGTCTGTGCTCCGTCGCGATGTTCTTTAATGACTGGTTTGCATACAGGGCATTGCAGAATACGCGGGAATTGGTCTGAAACAACCAATGAACGGGTCCCGCTGAAATTAGAAGATAGCACAGTTGCAGAAGTATTAAAGAAAGCGGGTTACCACACCGGCGTCATTGGGAAATGGGGACTCGGCGAAGCAGGTACTACCGGAACGCCAAATCGAAAAGGTTTTGATTATTGGTTTGGCTATCTGAATCAACATCATGCCCATTTTTATTACCCGGAATATTTGTGGAGAAATGATGAAAAAGTTCAACTAAACGGAAACCTAAACGGAGCGCGAACCCAATATTCGCATGACCTTTTTACCAACGAAGCGCTAAACTTTATTGAGCGAAATGAGCAGCAACCATTTTTTCTATATTTAGCTTACACGATCCCTCATGCGGAACTTCTAATTCCTGATGACGATTTGAATAAATTCAAAGGAAAATGGCCGGAGACGCCTCATCTGCAATTACATGAGGATAGCTATAATTCACAGACTCATCCGCGCGCGGCTTTAGCGGCAATGATCACCCGAATGGATCGGGACGTCGGTAAAATTATGGATCTCCTCAAAAAATTGAATCTGGATGAAGATACGATTGTTTTCTTTACAAGCGATAATGGCCCGCATGATGAGGGGGGTGGTGATCCTGCCTTTTTTAACAGCTCCGGAAAATTGCGCGGAATGAAGCGGGATTTATACGAAGGGGGCATACGCGTTCCGATGGTTGCCCGATGGCCCGGGAAAATAGCAACAGGTGCTGTGACACATCATCCATCAGCATTTTGGGATTTTCTGCCAACCGCGGCAGACATCGCCGGAATTGAGGAGCCGGAAAATATCGATGGTATTTCAATGTTACCGGCACTTTTGGGGCGTCGACAAAAATCTCATGAATTTTTATATTGGGAGTTTACGTTCAAAGGCGTTACCCGGCAGGCAGTGCGCATGGGCGATTGGAAAGCAGTGCGCAAAAGCCCGGATGCCGCGCTGGAGTTGTACAATCTGAAAGCCGATCCATCTGAGAAACATAATGTCGCAAAGAAACACCTTGACATTATTGAAAAAATTACTGAATATCTAAAAACAGCACGAACAAACTCACCGGATTTTCCAATGTTAAATGAATCCAAAAAAATGAGAAAAAGCAAATCATGAAAAGAAGACAATTTATTAAGACAGCAGGGGCCGGGCTTATTGGTTCCGGTCTCCTGCCATTGAATTTTGCTAACTCAAAATCGGCGCGTCGTCCGAATATTCTACTCATTGAAAGCGACAGCATGGATGGGCGTGCGATGGGTTGCATGGGACATGCAGCAGCTTACACCCCCAATCTGGATCGATTGGCAGAACAGGGCGTGCTTTTCAATTCAGCCTATTGCAATTCTCCGCAATGCGTGCCATCGCGTTCCAGCATGTTTAGCGGAAAATATACGCACAAAATCGAGGGCTGGAACAATTTCAAGGGCATTGAAAAAGACGATGTAACGTTTCTCAAATGCTTTGAAGATGCTGGTTATGCTGTGAAGGCGTATGGTAAAACAGATTATCTCTCCGGAGGTCACTCGGTCGGCTCGAGACTCAATGGCTGGTTGCGTTCCACAGACATACCGTTTGAATGGAAGCAAAGACCGGAGGCAACATTGCATGAAAAATTGGACGCATCGCCATCAAGACAGGCGGAGAAAGATCGGAATGCAGTCAAACAGGCTCTCGAATTTTTGAAGCAGCAGCGAGTGGACCAGCCGTTTATGGCGTATGTGGGATTACGCCTGCCACATCCGGCATTTGAAACAGTGACGCGCTGGTACGAAAAAATCGATCCTTCAAAAGTGATGTTGCCTGAATATGAAGCAAAACTACATCCGGTGATGGAATACATGGCTCGTACCAAGAATTCTTACAGCCATTTTAGTGAAGAAGAAATTTTAAATATCCGGCGTACCTATTTCGCCATGATCGCTGAACTGGATTACAATATTGGTGAAATCATCAATGCGGTGGATGCGTTAAAGCTGCAGGATAATACCTACATCATCTACATCAGTGATCACGGCGAAATGAGCATGGAGCATCGCCAGTGGTTGAAGAACTCAATGTATGAATCATCATCTCACGTACCAATGATCATCTCAGGGCCGGATGTGGAGAAGGATACGAACAATCCGAAGCTGACATCGCTTATTGACATATTTCCAACGTTGATGGATATGGGCAGATTAGACCATCCGCAAAACCTGGACGGCCATTCGTTGATGGAGGAGCTGAGTGGCGGAGAATCAAACCGCCCGGATTGGGTATTGTCGCAGTATCATAGCAATTTCCAAAACACAGGCAGCTTTATGTTACGACAGGGTGATTGGAAGTACGTGAAGTTCATTGGGCACGAATCACAGCTATTCAACCTGAAAGACGATCCGGATGAAATGGTGAACCTGGCAGCCCAAAAACCGGAAGTCGCGAAACAACTAAATGAAAAGTTGAACGAAATTATCGATTGTGAAAAGGTGGATGCAAAAGTAAAAGAGTATGATAAAGAGAGCTTCCGAAGCTGGATTGCAGAAGTAGGTGAAAATGAATATCCGAAAATAATTTCCGGTTTGGCAGCCAATTGGAAACCGGAATACATCGATCAAATAAGCGAATGGATGAATGGTGCGTAATAATTTTAGAATGAGCCATTGGTTGCGCGACGCACATCGATTCATATCAAAAATCAATATTTGTTGATCCGAGTTATGAGGTCAAAAATTCCAAAATCGACGGAATTCACAAATTTCCGGGGATGATTCCGGAGTGCAGTTCCTTTATGAACTGCACCTCGTGAGCCGAAGCACTCATAATAGCTGTTGATCGACAAATTGCGAAGTGGATTTACGTATAAGGATTAACGATATTCGATTTTGGAGTGATAGCTCCAGGTGGGGGCTGTATCAAAAGTCCAAAATTTGTATTTTGTAAATTCATGAGGAATAGCGATCCCATCGATTGGAGCGATGGGGTCGCTGGTCTACTAAAAAATCTTGCTTAAGAAAGATTAACTTTTGATACAGCCCACTATTTTCAGTTGTCCCTGCCGGGACAATTTTCGTGACCATAATGAATTGATTTTCAGAACCAATGAAACGGATTTTTTTTATGAACAAAATAACTTTTTCCACGATGTCATCAATTTTAATCATCCTTTTTATATGCCTTTCGGTTTACGGCGGACAGGATAATTATAAGCCTTCTGACGTACGAATAATCAAAACAATCAACAGGGACTGGACTTTTAATTATTTTCCTTCCGGGATAGAAAATCTGTCACCAAAGGAAATCGATTTTGAAGATTCCGGATGGACTGCGATTGCCCTGCCGCATACGTGGATGACGTATGAAACCACGGGAGATCTGCATCCCTACATTAAAAATGCCTCGGAGCGGGATGATCCCTATTGGTGGAACGGTTGCGGCTGGTATCGTAAACGGTTCAGTTTATCGAACCAGCTAAAATCAAACAAAATTTTTCTCGAATTTGATGGCGTCCAGAAATATTGTAAAGTTTATATCAATGGCGTCCTTCTCGGTGACCACAAAGGTGGTTACACCAGCTTTTATTTTGATCTTACACCTCATGTGAAATTCGATACAGAAAACGTGCTGTGCGTGCAGGTATCCAGTCGTCGCGACGATACATTCGGTGGAATTCCGCCAATGACCGCAGGCAATTTCAATGTGTACGGCGGCATCTATCGCGATGTCAGACTGGTGGTCAAGGACAGGTTGTACATTCCGTACCAGGGCTCACACAAACATGAGGGTGGCACATTTATCACCACGCCTGATGTTGATTCAGCGCGTGGGGTGGTGAATGTGAAAACCTTTGTGCGCAATGATTCGCCGCAGCCAAAAAAATGCGTGTTGAAAACGATCATCGTTGATAGCGCTATGAATGTGGTGACAATTCTTCACAGCACGGCACAGATCAAACCCAATACAATGCACGAGTTTAACCAGACCAGCAAGCCGATTGCACATCCGAAATTGTGGTCACCGGAATCGCCTTATATGTATCGTGTGTATTCCGAAGTTTTGGATGATGAAAAAATAGTTGATTGTTATTCAAGTCCGCTTGGTTTTCGCTGGTTCCGATGGGATTACGAGGAAAACCGGTTGTATGTGAATGGAGAAAAAATACATATTCACGGAACCAATCGCCATCAGGAATACCCCTGGCTGGGCGATGCCATCCCCAAATGGATCACTGAGATGGATATGCGGGATATCCGTTACAACCTAAATCATAATTTTATGCGCACGGCTCACTATCCCCATGATTCTTATGTGTACGATTTGACAGATCAGTACGGCATCATCACGGCTGAGGAGGCGCCAAATATCAAACATATTGATTTTAGTGATGAAGTACAGGAGCAGAATGTGCGGGAAATGATACGTCGTGACCGCAACCATCCGAGCATTTTCTTCTGGAGCATGGGTAATGAGACAAGCGATGCCGCGGATTCCAAATGGGCATGGGAAGAGGATACCACCAGAATCATTCATCAGCGCAAAGCAGAAGAATACGGAGATTACGTGACGCATGATCATACAAATCTGGATATGGAAAATCTTTTACGGGTCACGGTTCGCGGCTGGTACAATCGGGACGTGAAAGATTTGCAACCGCAAAATTCAGAGGAGAATCCGAAAAGCGGACAGCACGCAGGCACCGAAGAGTGGCAGCACAAAATGGCGCGTGTTCAGGACGCCAGTATCCGCGGCAGAATTGATAAAAATATCGTCGCCTGGCTGTATGAAGATCACGGCTGTGACCGTGAGTACAAAGACGCGCCACTCAAACATATCAATTACAAAGGCTGGGTGGACAATTACCGGATTCCGAAGTACATGTATTATTTGTGGCAGGCGAATTATGCCCGCGAACCAATGGTTTTTATTCACCCGCATTTTTGGCGAAAGCAGTATCTGGGTCAGAAAAAGAACATTCAGGTCGATTCCAATTGTGATGAGGTTGAGCTGTTCGTGAACGGCGTTTCCCGGGGAACGATGAATCCGTCTCCAGAGAATTTTTTTACGGTTGAATTTAAGGATGTGCCGATTGAAAACGGAACCATTCGTGCAGTTGCCAGAAAAGGTGATCAGGAAATTCAGCAATCCATCCACATGGCAGGGGAACCGGCGAAAATTATCCTGAGCACGGAGCAGCACACAATTACGGCGGATCGGGCAGGAATATCGATTGTAAAAGCGGAGGTTGTGGATTCACAGGGAGTTACCGTACTCGGATTTACCAAACCATTGCATTGGGCCGTCGAAGGTCCTGGCAAACTGGTCGGATCTTCGGTTTATGAGACAGATATCAATAAAAATTTGGCAACGGAGGGCTCCGGTTACATCGACACGCCGGTTTGCAATGTAATTCGATCCACCAATAAACCGGGCCAGATAAAAGTGCTGGTGGGTTCGCCGGGGCTGGAGCCAGGTGAAGTTGTTATTAAAACAGTCAGTCTTAATTACGATGAAAACGCACTCATTTCGGAGCTACGGTTGGACGATGGCAATCGGTTAGCCGTGATGCGGGATTCCAGTTTTGTGGAAGTCGTGGAGTATGTCGAAGAGATTAAGCACATAAAAGAAAATCACAACATTGATGGCGACTATCGAAAGGGAATTAAGGATTTCATCAATCAGCAAAATGCTGAAATTAATCCGAAAACAATCGAATACAGAATGCTCATCGACCGCATGACAGGCTATCTGAAAAAAATGAACGGCGATCTGATCGCGGATGATTATAATTTCATTGTTCGCAGCTATAATGACGCCCGGATGCTGAATCGGGTTATTGACGCCAAAAATTTCCATCCGGATTACCGTGATGCACTCAAAAGCTATTATGCAACGGAAATTATTTTAAAGAGCAGAACTGTCGATGTGCAAAAGGAAAAGGCGCTCATCGAGAGCATTCCCCGGACGATTAAAATTATTCAAATGAAACGTCCTCAAAACAAAAAGCAATCGCCAAAAGTAAATTATCTGAATACCCAGCACTTTTATCTGATAATCGCACGTGATTTGGAGACAGCGATGTCGCTGCTCGATCCTGAACTGAAAAGTCTGTCCATTCAACAGCGACAGAAAATGCTCGAGTTGATTGCTCGAATAAATCCGCATGTTTATATTCAGGAGCAAAAAATAGCGTTTGATGAAAATGAACCAATTGCAATTCCGTTGAAAGAATATTTGAATCATGAATAAATCGATACCTTTCCTGGTGTTAATATTCTTCTTCGGTTTTTATTGTGGCCGGAAAAATGAGAGCGCCTCTGATTCAATGACCGAAATGAATGAAGTCGCCGCATTCGCCGGTGAAGTGGATCAGCCCGACTCCACGAATGACAAGGCGATCATTGTCCCGGAGATAACTTATGCCGACATTCCATACGGACCGCATCCACGAAATGTGCTGGATTTCTGGAAGGCAGAGTCCCGGCAACCGACGCCTGTTGTTGTATTCATCCATGGTGGTGGTTTCAAGCGCGGTGATAAAAGACTTGTTTTGAAAAAAGGGAGAGTGCGCGACATCGTTCAATGCCTTAATCACGGCATTTCGTTCGCGTCAATCAATTATCGGTTTCGCCAGACGACACGACTTGACAGCATCCTTTATGATTGCGCCCGGGCGATACAATTGCTGCGCTATAAATCAGGTGAATGGAATATCGATAAGTCGAAAATTGCAGCGTACGGAAATTCAGCCGGCGGCGGGATCGCTCTTTGGCTGGGTGTTTACGATGATCTCACCGACCCGGAAAATAGCGATCCTGTCCTTTGTGAATCCAGCCGAATATCGGCAGTGGGACATATAAAATCGCAGGCAACGTACGATTTCGATAAATGGGACGGGATTCTGGCATTAGCTGAAAACTGGCACGCATCGTATCAAATGACTCATGATCTGGAACTCTATAAAATATCATCACAGTCCCAATATCATGATGATGATATTATCCAATTGCGTCGTCTTGCGGACATACCGGCGTATATAGATTCCGGCGATCCACCCATTTTTATCAGTAATAGGAAAAATCCTCAAAATTTGAGCTCTTTGGGAGATATCCTCCATCATCCCAACCATGCCATATTTCTCAAAAAAAAATGCGATGCAGTCGGCATCCCTTCTGTACTTATTTTACGGAATACCCCGGATGAAGAAAAAATGTCAGCCATTGATTTTTTTATCGATGTGTTTGAATAATCTGATTGTATTTTTTCTGTGTTCAGCAATCGTGTATGGCGTGTCTTTGGCGCAATTCATTCCATTGGATCGCCAGCCCGGAATTTGCGTTATTTCTCAAACAGACGGACATGCAATTCACAGTTATTTCGATACTTGCCCTGAAAGCCCGGATGGTAAAAAAATCGAAACCATCTATCGGAAGAAGCCCATGCCGGCAGGACCACACCAGAAAACTGTGAATGCAAATGAGATTATCCGTCCGGTCTGTATTTATATCGGCTGCGCACTCCAAAATTCGATGTCGTAAACAAAATGCTGTTGTTGCGATGATTCAAAATTGATTTCTAAAGCATACAACAAAAATTATCCCGCCCTTTCAGGTCAGAGAAAAACAACTTGTGCCGTCGATTTTCGGCGGCACGCATTGTATGACGCTTTGCGTCATAAAATAAATATCTGCCACTGATCCACACAGATTAATCACGGATTAAAAAGAATCTGTGTGTATCAGTGTAAATCCGTGGCTGAAATTTCTTTTTATCACTGATTATCATTATGTTTTAGAAACCTTCAAATTGATTAGAGGTTTGAG
>CAZCJL010000187.1:0-9390 GCA_964498785.1 uncultured Cytophagia bacterium
GGCGTATAAACACCTGCTAAACAATTACTTATACGACATCGTGTCGCAACTAACGACAAGCGTAACCTGCAAAAGGGCTTGTTTGCACTGAACTTATGGACTTGATCAAAACTTCAATAAACGCATTGATTTTTTGGAAATCATCAATCCGCCCTTTTGTCAGGTTGACGCACAGGTTAGCCCAATGGACTTAAACCAGAGCACCAATTTTATAGTTTACGCACGGGACTAAAAAAACTTAATAGAACGCACTTTAATCGCACTTCCGCACTGAGCCAGACTGCACTTTGCTTTTTTCCTTTTAAAATACAATAACAAAAAAGCTATGTGCTGGCTGACGGACGTTCGGAAACGTACTAAACAAGAATGGTCATTTACTCACCAAACTGAGCAAGGCTTTCTGGCTTCCTTCATTAATAATAATAAACTAATATCACCACAATATTTTGACAAACCAACTGAAGTAAAAATAAGCACAAAGCCAGAATGCCTTGCGGCACTCAACGCACGAAACATTTAGAGATTTATTTTAATAATAGACATTTTTTGACTTCTATATTATTTTCTATTTCAATTCGGTAAAAATATAAACCCGTTGATACTTTTTGCTCAGAATAATCAAAGCCGTCCCAAATAGTTGTATAAATCCCAGGCGAGAATGACTTTTCTACTAAGGTTTTAATTTCTTGTCCAAGCATGTTATAAACTTTCAAAACAACTTTACTGGGTTTTGGTACATGAAATTTTATAGTAGTTGTTGGATTAAATGGATTTGGATAATTTTGATATAGTTTAAATTCAGTTGGAGTATTAACGTTAAAATTCATAGAAGTTGGAATTTGATTTACACTTTCAGTCAACCATTTTGCAGCTGTAGAAACCAAATTGTAATTAGCTTCACTTTCGTTGTCATTAGCGAACATGTGATAAGTGATATAAACAACTCGACCTTCACCATATTCACTAACTCCGATTATTCCAATATCTGATTGAATTAGCTCATTAGCATCTTTTTCATTATTACCATTTAAGTCTTCCCATACTTCTAAATTTCCAGTGGTTTCAATAATTTTCGAGAAGTTTTCTGTACTTTCAAGCCTATGTCCAAGTGAAAAATCAAGTAGGCTATGGGTTGTAGCTGGATGGTTACCAACAATCGAAATCCAAAAACTAGCGCTCCAATCTTGAAGATAATAATCATATGAGCGAAGTAAATATGGATAACACTTGAATCCAAAGTCATTAAATAATTTGTATGTATTTGAATTTTGATTACTTACAGCATAACTCCAAAAAGGTGTACTTAGAATAATCATACTTCCACCATTATTAACAAATCTCTTAATTGTTTCCTTTTCTTGAATTGAAATATCTTGATAACATGGAACCATGAAAACCACATCGTCATCCAGATCATCTAATTCAATAGGTGATGAAGTATCGCTTTCAACTATAAAATCTTCTTGTAATTTATTGATCAATTTGTCACAGAGAACCATACTTAGGTGTTCAGGATTGTAATTTGGACCTTCATCATTAATCAAGATTTGAATAGCTCTAGTTGAATCAGGCGAAAAGTGAGGTGAATGAGTTTCGTCAAAAATGATCCGTGGATATTGATAGGATACATTATTAATCAGCCATTGGGTACAAATATCGTTGGAGCCATCAGATATTAATACACCCACAGTGTCAACTCCAGAATAAGTACGGGGCTGTTTGTATGTGTAAGATGAACTATTTGCGATAGAATCAAAAACACCATTAACTGACCAGCGATAGAATAAAGGTTCCATATCGGCATCTTCGGCATGAACAAACATTTCAATTTGTTGACCAGCAATAATAGTCGTATCATTTTCAGGTATTCGAGATGAAATCTCAATAGCATGCTGGTTTTCGTGCAAAACGATAACATTGTAAGCTTCTAAAGTCGGGATTGATATATTGATATACCCGCTATCTTGAAATGTCTCTAAGTATTGCTCACCATAAAAATCAGGAGAAACACAAACAGCTTCCCAGGCATTAGATGTATCGACTAATACTTTTATATTTATATTTTCTAAAGATTGAAATTCATCTGTTTGATGATTATAATTGTAATTAACCAAATGAATAATTTTAGAATCACTATCTTCTTTATCATAGATAAAAACAGCTGCTTGATTATCAGGCTCTACTATTGTAAAAGGTTTTATAAAATTTTTTAATGTGTGATAAATAGTATACTTATCTGCAGAATCCCCCACATCTGCGTACCTTCTTCCCAATCTTTCATTAAAATAAACGAATGTTCCATTTCCATATTGATGAACTCCTGCTGTCGTAAGTGTTTCTATTTCTGACCTATTGGCGAGTTTACCCAATTCGTCATGAGTCCCAGTAACTCCCAATGCAAGAATTACTCCACCTGATGAAACATACTGCAAAAGCACATCCAATTGTTGATCTGATAAAGAAAAAATATTGGGCATAATGATACACTTATATTGTGATAACTCACTTAAATTCAGTATATGATCCGTATTAGAAAATCGAGTATCAGTTAAAAAAACAAAATCATGTTGGACATTGCAATCGACTAATAGTTTTGAAATTCCCCTGCTATCACCAACTAATTCGCTATTCGGATTTTCTAATGCAATGGTTTGATTAAATGAACATGTCTGTGAATAGATTACAGCAACCATAGATTTAGGAACGAGATTCTCGAATAGAAAACCATTATTTAGTATAAATGAAGTATATTGAGATAAGATATCTAAATTAATTTCATAAGTAATTGTATAAGGTGGACCTGTCCATGTGTTCATTACAATTGAAAGTCCACCTGAAGCATAGATGTCTGCTAGCATTAACTTGACTAAATTTTTTGTGTAAATTGGGACATTGTACTCTTCCATGATTTCGGGTAAGATCACAATTGGCTTATCATAGATGGATTTCCCGATTTTTATTTGTGTAGCAGCATATTGCCATAGGTAATTATTGGGCCAGTGATAAAAAAATTCTCCTAATTGAAAATCTTCATATCTTGTTACAGAGTAATATGTACCTGCATTATTATCTGATATATATAAAAATCTATTATAATCTGACATAGCATATTCTTTTATAATTGTAATATACTCGATAAAAAAATTAGTAGCAAATTGCCATTCAAACAATAAGAATTCTGAAGCTAATTCTGTTTTAAGAGGAAACGTTGAATAGAAAGGATAGTTTCTATAATCATCTTCATAACCATGTTGCCTAATCCAATCGCCAAAATGAAATGTTGAGATGTCAGTAATATCAAATTTATTAGCTAAGTCATTTGCAGAATATTTTGCGTTTAGATATTCTTTAAATGCTTTCATAGTATAATGATCAAATGATCCCCCATGTAACTCTATTGCCCAAAAATTGGGGAAAAAACCATCTACAGATATACCGTCAACACCAAAATCAACATCTTGTTTAGCCCAACTAATTAAACTATCTTGGTGTATTGGATGATGAAGATTAGGTAATTTCTGACCTTGATGATAAATAATATTACCATCAATATCTCTACAAACCACAGAATCAGCAAATTCAAAATCTGCGGTATTAGCAAATGTAACGCTTGAAAAATAATATTTTCCTAAATGATGCCAATATGTCAACTCTTCCCACATAGCATGTTTCTGAAGAATATTATGTGCCCACAAGCGACCAGAAGTTGGAGAATATTGGGGAATTGACCAGGATGAAACTGTTACATGTTCAAACCAATTTGGATCTTGAGCATTGAGATTGGGAGTTATTGAAAAAATTAAAAGTACAAACAAAATGAACCTTGCTGTAATTCTGGATTGCATATTATTTCCTTTCATAATAATTTTTCATATTTCATTAAAAAGGCTAACGACAATTTCAGTTGCCGAAACCTGCGGGCATCTGAAAGTGATAAAGATAAAAAACAAGCTGCGGGGCAAAGTTGATCGGAATTCGTATCTACCGGTTTCGGTCAACTGGAAATTTAAGTTAGGTGGTCGCAAATTGAATTCACAAATTAAAGACTTTTACAATGAACTTTTTGACGTTTGTATTAAGTCAAAATTATCGGCTGAGACAATCCGTGAGGTTCTATTAGGATTGTCGCATCTGATTATGTTGTCACGAAAAGAAATTCAAAATCGTTATTTGTCAGAGTTAGACGATAATATGCGAAATCCCAAATGATGTTTATCTTTATTGTCTTCTATCTTTTTTATGGTAAAGTTTATTTGAACTGTATTTAGGTGTAATATTAAAAACACTTCATTCCCGGATGAATTTTTACCTAAGATAGTAATCATATTTGGCTGATATACACCGAAGAAATCTACATTGATTGTCGAGCCATCATATAGATGGACTGTCGGTACAACTGTTTCATTTTCGCCTATTTGTTTTTGCATATATTTATATAGGCTATAAATTCTCTTGTAAAATAACACGGAATCTTGTTCATTATCGAAGGGATCACTGCTACGGAATGGCTGGTAATTATCGAGATTCATAATAGCTCCTTTTTATAAATGAGTAAAACAAAAACATGGTTTTGCGTTTTTCAAAACGATGTTTTTGGTCATTAATGTTTTTTTATATAAATAACCTTCTTTTCTTTTTTGTGCTTGTTCGTATCGCTATTCAAGGGCACAATAAAGAAAAGAAACACAATTGCTTTTGTTGAGTTAAATCATATTTAATTAAGATTTTCTTTTTAGCCGATTTCGGCTAAGAAGAAAATTTTAATGTCACTTTTTTGACGGATAACGACCTATTGATCTCATAATGTCTAAATAAAATGATCCTTGTCTTATATCTTTTTTAATGCTTTTCAATAAAACATATAATTCATAATTTGGGGAATTTTTTAATTTGTCAGAGTCATATTTTTCTAATAGTTCAAGTGTACGGTGAAATTCTTTATAGCTTTCATCTAATATTTTTGCAATATCTTCAATCATTTCATCGTCAGTGGCTAATTCGGATGTCTTAACATAGAAATTGACTTTTTGCAGAAAGTATAAATATCTAATATATGTATCAATTAAAATTATTGTCTGATCATCTGTTTGTTTAGTTTCTTTTATAGGGGGATATGGGTGTATGGGTTTATGGGTAATTTTTAATACATTTTCAATATATTCTTTTACGCCGACAGTGGAAAAATTGGCAAGCTGAACAATTAATTTAGTAGCTATTTCTCCCAAATCGTCGGATTTTGTTGATATTTTTGATAACATTTCAGACGATCGTCTTTCACTGTCCGTTGCTGATTTAAAAAAATAAAGGGCTATAATAATAGAAACCAGTCCAAAGACGAGCGAAAAGAAACCAAAAATAAAAGAAGCTATACCAATTATTAGATTTAAATAGCTGTCATTTTTAAAAATTTCAAGGAATTGTAATAATGACTGCATTGTATTTGCTTTTTTACCTATCGTTTTTTGTATTTTTGATTGTTTCTATTATCGGTTTTGGATTAACTATATGTATTTTAATTTACCTTATTAAATGTCATTTAGACTTTGATAAATATCGTCTTATAGCACCTAACGATTAGCATAACCGGCTGAAACCGCAAAGGACTAAACATGATGCGAAGAACATTTTGTAAAATTTGCACGAAACACGCCTAAGAGAATCGGCGGTTTCAGTCCGAGTTAATGCGTTGGTTAGCTGTTTTGAAAGAGACATTAAAACCTACGCAACCCAGAAATTGATTGATTTATTTGTCTAAAAAGGTTTTCGCCAGATAGCTCTGAGTTAATGTTTAGCAAATAGGATAATGGATTTGACTGTAGTTTTTGTTTTTCTTTTTTTACAGCCGAAACAGATGATAATATTCCAAATAATAGGCCAGCGCCAATTCCAAGTGATTTAAATTCGATAGGGATCATATTGGATAAAGAAACTAATGTGGAGGGTAAAGAAATATTTAGAAATTTGCATATCGTATCTATTTTATTGCTCTCATATTGCCTTTTTAATTCTTCCGTTTGATTGATCAAATTTAGACTATAGTGATTTAATGCATCCTCGAGTGCTGTTTTGTTATCTATGTCTTGTATGTTTTGGCATAGCCCAGTAATCGTATTGAAATATTCAAGTCTTGTATCATTATACTTTCTTCTAATCTCGATTAATTTATCCAGAGGAACGTTATTAATATTTTTGGGGATATATGTGGCAATGAGCAAATTGCCCAACCTATACTCAAAGTCAGCGTTGTAGTCTTTAAATATTTGAGGTTCAAAAAGTATTGATGCAGAATACAAGTGCTCGACATCTGTTACTATAGGAAGCGAGTTACTTTTGGATATGGATTTTGCAAGATATGTCATGTAAAGATAGCCAATATCATTGTCAATTTTTATCCAATCCTCCCAAGAATTGTCTCCCGGAATTGCTAATCCTTTTCTGAAGAGCAACTTTTTCAAATTTTCGTCAATTTTATCAACATGCAAATATGTACCAGATGATTTTACAATAGATTTAAATAGAGTTCTACGATATCGCGAGTCTGAATCAAATTGCATCTCACGATAATTGTTTTCAAAATGATCTCTGTGTCTTCGCTGATAGTTATCATAAAATTCTCGAGATTCAATGAAGCGCATTAAAAATTTTCCGAAATCTTTGAAAGTTTGTGATACTTCATATCTTTCCGGTGCATGATCTTCTAAAAAGCCAGTCTCATATTTTAATTTAATAACGTCTTCGCTATCGGATGGTTCAATTGAGCTTGGAACGATACGAGAAAGCTTGTCCCAAAACAGGAAAGCATTCTTTAACCAATTTTTATTTGTAATATTTATGTGCGGGTAATAGAGAGCATGGCCAAAACTCATTTTAATTACTCCATTTTATAATTTACAGCTAACGACAAGGCTAACTTGCCGCCTTCTTCTCGCTGAGCTTACGAGGGCGGTCAAGTTGAGCCGCTGGTTAGACCAAATTAATTATATTAAAAGGAAACGTGTATGTCGAGATTAAAAGTTTTAGTGAGTAATACTAAATTTATCAATCTATCGGTCTATCATTTCTATCAAACCCTCTATTTCTCTATTTTTATTTTGAAATTAATATCAATTTTACAACGTATTGATTTTAAAATTACCAAAATAAAAATTATTGTTAAAGAAATATTGAGGATAACCATAATATACCTTAAAGTTAAGGCATACACGTTTCCAATAAATTTTTATTATATATTCTTTAATTTAAAAAATATTAGTTTTAATTGATTTAAGGCAAATATAAATCTGACCCATTTTTTATTTTCATATTTTTCTTTAAGTTCTTCTATTATTTCAGAATGATGTTTTTGTGATGGTATTATTACTCTTTCTTCATGGCATTGTTGGCATACAATTAAACTGGAGTCATACGCCATTTTACAGTTGAATATGATTTTGTATAATAGCTTATTTTATGTTTTCTAAATAACAGATAGATAAAAAACAAAATTAATATTGTTACTATGAATAACCAGATATTTATTTCAAAATTTAAGCTCCAAATAGATAAATTTAAAATATAAAAGGTAACTTGGTTAAATGATTTGATAAGAAATGATAAATTTATTTGAACTGAATAATATTCATAAAAATAATAAAGCAGGTAAAATGATAAGAGGATTAATAGTAAAAAATAAATTAATAGTATTATTGTTTTATGTGTTTTTTTCTTTGGGTTGTATGAAAGAAAAATAATTCTGCTAAATGTTATTGTAAATGAAACACAAGATATAAATAATAATAAAAAGGCAACTTCATTATGATGAACATTCGAGAATCTATCAACAAACAAAGCGCATATAGTCCCTATAGCCAGAGAAGTATCAAAAGAAAAATCCTTGATTATGCTTTTGTTTTGTTCGGTATTAACTTTTTCGGATATATGAGTGGATTCCTTCATAGTATAATGACTCCGAGTAGTAGAGTCCTTGTTAAATTACTTAATATATTAATTGTTATTTTAGGTTTATTTATATATTATATTGTAATTATAGGGTCTAACATAGTTTATATAGCTTAGATTTGTCCAAAAAATGTTTCTTATATTAGAAATAAATTTCTAAATATAGAAACAAAGTTCTAATATTAGAAACAAAATACATTTCTAATATTAGAAATATGGATGGCAGGGCTTCTACAATAACAGATTTTCATTTTTTAATCCACAATACGTTTTGCTAATCCTAATGTTTGAACATACCTATAAGCAAGTTCCCATACCCCTTTTTCCCTGTTCCATTTTCCACCCATCGATTTCACTTTTCGAGCCAGATCAACTTCACCATAATTGATTTGCAGTTTCATGATTTTATTTTTGGGGATGTATGTTGCATTCGGCTTCCACTCCTGCTCATCAGCAATTAATTCTATTGTAGTTATTCGCTTTTTATTTTGAATATCATACTTATATCGAACACACAAAAGCTTATCGCCATATATGTTTCGCCATTTTTTAGAACCGGGATCGCCCGGGTATATTGTTCTTCGTGTTATCAAAATTTCTTTTCGTTTAAATTTATTAGATCGGCTGGACTTTTCACGCCAAAAGCGCCTTTATTTAAAACATGGGTATAGATCATTGTTGTATTCAGATCTTTGTGCCCAAGTAATTCCTGTACTGTTCGAATATCATAGCCTGATTCTAAAAGATGTGTTGCAAAGCTATGCCTGAATGTATGACAACTGGCATGTTTGGTAACACCGGACTTCCGAACGGCCATTTTTACAGCTTTCTGTAGGACTGATTCGTGAATATGATGACGACGCTTAATTCCACTTCTTGGATCTTTAGAGATTTGAGTGGCGGGGAATACAAATTTCCAGCCAAATTCACGACCAGCCTGGGGATATTTTCTTTCCAATGCATAAGGCATATAAACCGAATCGAAACCATCTTTCAGGTCTTTTTCGTGAAGCAGTTTTACATAAGTCAGATGTTTTTTCAAAGGTTCAATTACGTATTCGGGAAGGAGTGTGACACGATCTTTTTCACCCTTAGCGCTACGAATGATAATTTGCTTGTATTGGAAATCAATATCTTTAACACGGAGTTGTAGACATTCGCTCAATCTCAGTCCACTACCATACAAAAGCATTGCCATCATTAAATTCATTCCAGATAACTGATTTAATACTTTGGTGACTTCTTCTCGGTTGAATACTACTGGAAGTTTTACAGGCTTTTTCGCCCAGGTAACACTCCCAAAATCACCAAGCTCAATTTTGAGGACATGCTTGTATAAAAAAACAATAGCGCACAAAGCCTGATTTTGCGTGGAAGCAGATACTTTTTTATTTACAGCCAGGTGCGTTAAAAACTCATTGATTTCTTTTTCTCCCATATCTTTAGGATGCC
>CAZCJL010000188.1:0-9348 GCA_964498785.1 uncultured Cytophagia bacterium
GTTTTAGCCACGGATTGACACTGATCAAACACAGATTCTTTTTAATTTCAAAATATTATCCGTGTTCCATCCGTGTGGATCAGTGGCTCAAAATTACGACGCAAAGCGTCGGGCAAGGCGTTCCCACGAAAATCGTGGGAACGAGAAAAGTCCCCCTTTGAAGGGGGATTTTGGGGGATGTTGGAGTTTAATCTGACTAAGTAGTATTAGTTTTAGCCAGGGATTGACACTGATCAAACACGGATTCTTTTTAATTTCAAAATATAATCCATGTTCATCCGTGTGGATCAGTAGCAAAAAATACGACGCAAAGCGTCGGGCAAGGCGTTCCCACGAAAATCGTGGGAACGAGGAAATAATCAATCATTTTTTAAAAAAATAAATTATATGAAAACGAAACTACTTGCTCTCTGTTTTACGCTATTACTCTTAAAAACCTCTTTCGGACAATCTATCCATTCTCTTGACATATCATCCAAACAAGGAATTAGGGTGGAATCCTGCAAATTACAGGACGGCAGCCAATTTTCACTCTCCCCCAAAAGACCATTGTTTACCTGTGAGTTCAATGAAAATCTGGTAAGCTCATTACAATTCATCAAATCTCAAAAATCTGACCAAAACCAATTTGTTTACAAAGACAAATTAAGCGGCACCCTCAAAATCCGGAACGAATTTTCACCGGGCTGGAAAGCGGTTTTCACATTTGTAAATATATCCGGCGATACCATCGAAATTTCGAATGTGGTGCCATTGGGGCAAGCGGAAGATCATCTTTATATTACTGCCTCCGGTCCGTGGTCGCTGGCGCGGAGTAAAATTTTTAGACCGGGAGTCGGACAGGTGGGCGTCGTGCTGCCGGATAACGCGTGGGAACTGGGTTACAGCGATATCGCACTGGATGAAGATCTCTCGATCTGTGCGCTGTCCCGGCGCAGCAGTTTTGAACAGGCGCAGCGAAAACGCTGGAAAACGATTCTCTATCCCGGCGGCTCGGTGAGTTACGATATTTACGCGGACGTGTATCAGGGAATCTGGCAAAACGGTCTGCGGATGATGTTTCAGCAGCGCTGGTTGTATGACTTGCAGGCGTTCGATAACACGCTGTTCGAGCGGAAGGATTTGAAATGGATTCGGCACTGTTATGTGATGGCGATGCAATTTGCCTGGGATCACCGCTTTTACGATAACGGCTATCAGTTCGCTGATTTTTTACAAGAAGGCGAGCGACTGTTCGGCGGCTACGATGTGTTCACTATCTGGGCAACGTGGCCCACGCTGGGCGTGGATCAGCGCAATCAGTGGGATTTGTACGGCGACCTGCCGGGCGGACTTCCGAAACTGAACGAATTGGCGCAATATGCGCGCAGCAGGGGCACACGCTTTTTTATAAGCTACAATCCCTGGGATCAGAGCACGCGAGAGGAAAATCCGCATTCGGGAATGGCGCGGTTGATTTCTAAGATCGATGCGGACGGCGTGGTGCTGGATACGCGGGGGAGCTCCAGCCGGGAATTGCAGCAGGCAGCGGACAGCGTCAAAGCGGGTGTTGTGATGTACAGCGAGGGAATGGCGGTTCCCAAAGATATGCCGCGGATTGTTGCCGGACGTGTCCACGATGCGATTTACATGCCGCCGCCGCTGAATCTGAACAAATTCATCAAGCCGGAATTTGCTATTTTCCGGGTGTGCCAGTTGAATGAAGGGCGGTTGCACCGGGAAATTGCGGTGTCCTTTTTCAATGGAATTGGCATTGAGATCAATACCTTTGGTCCGGGCAGACCGGACTGGATGGAGGAGGATTTTCTATACCTCGGTAAAACCACCAAACTACTGCGGGAAAATACATCGGCATTCACCAGCCGCAACTGGACGCCGTTGTTGCCGACGCTGAAAGACAGCTTATGGGTGAACCAATGGCAGACTGCCGAAAAAACGATTTACACTGTTTACAGCCTTGTGCCGGAGGGATTTTCCGGAGCGTTGTTCAACGCGCCACCGGACACCGGCTTTCATTATGTGAATTTGTGGCATCATCAGGAAATTAAGCCGGCAGAAATCGACGGCGAATTATTTCTGCCGGTCACTACACGGGCATTTGACAGAACCTGGCTCGGGACCCGGCAGGAAGGGGCGATTGATTGCATTGCCAGATTCAAAAAACATCTTGCGGTAAAATTGAAAGAGGATTCACTTTTTATAAAGTCCGAAGCAGGTGATCAATTAAAATTATGGGCGGGCAATCCGACCTATCAAAAAACGCCGGTTACATTGGACTCCGGAATTCACAAGTTAAAATTATACGATCTATTCGGCAGATACGAGGGAAAGTTCATCATTCAATTATTCAATGAAAATGAATTGATCGATGAGCGAACTGTTTTCATCAAGCCGGGGACATCGCGACGGATCAGTTATATTGAAAAAACAGCGCCTGCGTCCGAAGCTCCGGCGGGAATGGTTGAAATCCCGGCAGGTATGTTCACGTATCAGGTGGAGAAAAAAGATTCGTTCATCCAGTATCCTGATTTTTCCGAACCACGCACAATTGCTATGAATTCATTTTTTATGGATAAATATCCGGTGACGAATGAGGATTTTTTCCGATTCATACAAGCGACGAATTACCGTCCGGCAGACACGCTCAATTTTTTGAAACACTGGGAAAATGGTCGTTACAAAAAAGGCGCTGCGAACTATCCGGTGGTCAATGTGAGTCTGGAAGATGCGAACGCGTATGCCCGCTGGTGCGGCAAGCGGCTGCCCGCGGATATTGAATGGGCTTATGCCGCGCAGGGTACAGATGGCAGGAAGTGGCCCTGGGGCGCTGAATTCGATTCCACTCGCTGCAACGTCAGGCGGGATTCGCTGATGCAAGTGGATGAGTTTCCATCCGGGGAAAGCCCGTTCGGTGTGGCGGATCTGGTGGGAAATGTGTGGCAGTTGACGGACGATGTGTATGACAATGGCAGCTACTATTTCATCATCATGCGCGGGGGAAGTTATTATCATCCGACATCGAGCTGGTGGTATGTGAAAGGCGGTCCCCAGCCACTGAATCAGCACCAGATGCTGCTGCGGGTGTCGCCGGGATTTGAGCGGAATGCGACGGTGGGGTTTCGGTGTGTGATGGATTCTGATTGAGATGTGTACATTTCAATCGCAGATTTCGCAGATTTTTTAAAAAGAAATAGCAATTGGTGAAAATTATTAAAACCTAAAAACAGCATTTGGCTATTAGCTGTTAGCTTTTAGCCTTTGGCTTTTAATTTATAAGGATTTCGTTTAATTATCATATTTCACCGATAAAGTGATATACGATAATTATTCTAATTCATTGATTTCATATTTTATTCGGAGTGAAGCGCGTTTAGAAGCTGTCCACGAACTACCCTTGAGAAGGTTATTAAAATAGACTGGTCTGCATGAAAAAAATTACAATTAATTTTCTATAATATTGTATAACTGCAAACCTTCGCAAGGGTTTTTCCGCCAATTACCGAGTCCTGGCCAGGCTGTAAAGGCGATGCGCTCCAATATAAACATATAATTATGTGTAAATTTAAATTTTCATTTTAAAAATATAGATAATATAAGGAATTAATTTAATGAACAAATTACTCCCAATCATTTTCATTTCATTTATCACCCAATCTTCATCCGCGCAATCTTTTTTATCGAATTTAAATGCGACAAAAAACGATGCGGTGTATACAACATACGCTGCGCCGATAGAGCGCTCGCAGTACAAGATCGATCAGGGGTATCATCTGATGTGGTATGATGCAAAGAAGGGTGTAAATTTAGAAAGTCGCGATGGCGGAAATCTATGCCTTGTATTCAAGTACGATGGGACGATTCGAACAAAATTAAGTGAATTTCATGCCGAGCCGGTGATCACTGCATCGTACAGCGATCTTGTCACGTTTTATTATTATCCCTTCGGGCATTTGCGGGTGGATGTTTCGTTCGTTGTGTATAGCTCGCAAATAGCGTTTCAGGAAATTTCAATTAAAAATGAAAATTCTTCGGTAATGGAGATCAATATTTATCCGTATTTTGAAAGCGCTCCGGAACCGCTGCACGACGCGAGCTACCATCCTGAATTCCATGGATTTCATTTTCCGCATATTATTCTGCGGGATAATTGGATGAAACATCATGATATACCGCTGATTGAAAATGTGCAGAGTGTTTTCATGCTGTCGGCCGCGCCGGATTCCCGGGGGATGTATGCAATAGACAGCGATACAACAACACCCGCGTTTTTTGACGACATTAAAAATGAGCACCTGAATCGCCAACAGCCGGAGTCGGGGCAGGATATTCTGGCGTTTCAAATTTCCCGAACGCTGCAACCGGGCGAGTCTTTCGCTTTTCGAATCATTCGGGGTGTTGATTCAGCAGAGGCAGATTTGGATGAATTCGTCCGGGAATGCAAGTCGGTCGTGGAAATAGATCCGACGGAGATCATTCAAAAAAATGGAAAACTGTACTCGAAAATACCGCAGATTCATTTTAACAATCCGGATCATGATATGCTGTACTGGAATGCATTCTCGCTCATCCGGCAATGCATGATGCCGCCGGAGGGTGAATGCAGCTACAATTATTACGTCTTTTCCCGGGAGCCGAAATGGGGCTGGGGCTATGGCGGGCAGGTGTTCCACGAAAGTCTGGTGATGCTGGCGTACGCGTTCATGGATCCTGCCCGCGCAATGAACTCGCAGCGGGTGTACATGGAGCGGCAGTGGGAGAATGGCTACATCAATTATCGCACCGGACCCTATTTGAACGAGACAATTTTTTACAACGGGCAGCACACAACTTCCGCGCCGTGGTATAATAATCAGAATCTGGAAATTTACAAAATCACCGGGGATGATGATTTTCTGAAAGAGGCTTATGAATCGGGAAAGAAATTTTACCAATTTTACATTGCAAACCGGGATTCGGATGACGACGGACTCTGTGAATGGGGCGGTCATGCGGAACTGGAAAGCGTTCGCGATGCGAAGGTGGCAGTATGGGACAGCGTGGGCTGGGCTGCAAATTTCGAGGGACTGGATGTGAACACAATGCTCGTAAGTGAGGCGACAGCGCTTGCGGAAATGGCAGGTCTGCTCGGATTCACCGACGAACAAATCGATTGGAAAGCCGATGCCGATCATCGGGCGCAATTAATTCGGCAAACAATGTGGGACGATGCCACAGGGTTTTTCTATCATGTGGATAAAACCGACCATGATTTTTCATTCAAAGAAAAAGATGATTTGAAAGTGAAAGAGATCATTGGTTTTCTGCCGCTATGGGCAGGCGTGGCGTCTGAAGAGCAGGCGGAAAAACTGATGACGCACTTGACTGATCCCGATCAATTCTGGCGACGGTTTGGCGTGCCGACGCTTTCTGCGCAGGATGATTATTACGACCCGCTTGGCTACTGGAACGGACCGATCTGGGTGCAATGGCAGTACTTGCTGTTCCGCGGGCTGCTGGATTATGGCTATGCAGATGAAGCCCGGGAGCTGGCGCGCCGGGTGATGGATAATGTCATTCATCAATTAAAGACCGATCACTGGTTCTGGGAATTTTACAGCGCGGACGATCATCGCGCCGGCTGGCATAAAACGTACATCTGGACCGGGATTGTCGCCCGGATGCTGATTGATTTGGATACATTGGATTGATCGTCTGAAAAATTCAGGTACTAAGAAGAGTGCGAAGATAAGATTTCCGAAATCTTTGAGATTTCGGAAATCTGAATCCGTGCTCATCAGTGTCAATCCTTGGCTAAAATATATTTTGAGGTTACCATGAAATTCAAATATCTTATTTCAATATTGTTCGCTCTTGCGACGGTTTCATATTCACAGCAGGTAGCGGACAGCTATCTGAAAATTAAAGCGGACGCTGACGATCCGCTTTACACCACCTATGCCGCAGCGATCGAGAGATCGCGCTTGTACGGCGACAAGGCCTATAAAATGCACTACTATTCTAACTGCGATCCGCTGCACTATTCCAGCGATCATGGAGGACGAATATATGCGATTTGGATGATCAACAAAGTCGTGGTGGATCGAATCGGGAAATTTGCGCGGAAGCCAGTGGTCACTGCCTCGTTTCCGGATATGGCAATTGTGGAGTATCAGCCGTTTCCGGGAATCGAGGTCCGGGAGATATTTTTCGTGTACAGCTCCACCATTGCGCTGACGGATATGCAGATTCGGAATGCTTCGGACAGAATGCATTCGATTTCTTTGTATCCGATTCTGGAACTGGGCAACGATTCGCTGTTCATCAAACAATATGATGATGCGTACATTTTGAACCATCATGAATCGCGCTGGCGGCTGATCAGCAGTCTGTATAAAAATGCGCCCTATCCAACGGAGCTGCGGGATCTTTTTACAACAAATCAGGAACATTATTCTTGCGGCGGCTATTCCGGCGGCATCGATGATTTCTATTTAAAAATAAAAACCGATTATTATTCAGAAGATAAGAAGAATGACAGATTAAATTTTAAAAATGAGGGTCGTGTCAATCTTGTTTCGCTACATATCAAATTTGAAATCGAATCCGGCGAGAAAAAGGATATTCGATATTTTCGCGGGATTCAGGATCAAAAGGAAAGTGCAGAGGATTTGCTCGCTTACATCGAATCGCTGAAAGATAAACCGCTGCAACCGTACATCGATCAAAATGAGAAACTATTTCAATCCATTCCAAGAATCGATTTTAAAACAGAGGATGAAAAGCTGGTCTATCTGGGCGCGTTGAATCTGGCGCGAGGCTGTATGCTTCCGCCGACGGGAAAAACATCGCACAATTTTTACGTCTTTTCCCGTAATCCGCTCTGGGGCTGGGGACACGGTCACCAGGTGCTGCACGAATCGCTGAGCATGATTGCCTATGCCCACCTCGATGCGTATTCGGCGCAGGAGTCGCAGCGGGTGTACATGGAGCAGCAGGGTGATGACGGGCTGATCGCGTATCGCCACGGGCCCCGGGGACCGCAGACCTATCCCCACAAAGGAATGCCCACAACCTCTGCCCCGTTTTTCAGTTGGATCAATTGGGAAATTTATCAGGTCAGCAAGGATACTCTTTTTTTGAAAGATGCTTACAGCGCGGGATCGAAATACGTTTCATGGCTGAAAAAGAACCGGGATTCGGATAATGACGGGACTTTTGAATGGGGACCTTACGGGATCATCGAAAATGTGCGGGATTGGTATAATGCGGTGTTCCAGGTTTCTGCCGAACGCTATCTGGATGTGGATAAAGAAGATATTTCCGATGAGCTGGAATGTCTTGATTTGAGCCTGATGGTCGTCAAGGAAATGAAATCGCTTGCGAAAATGGCGTCTGAGCTTGGAAAGAATGATGAGGCAAAGCAGTGGATCGGGCAGGCGGATGCAATCACCCAATTAATCAACGAGCGGATGTGGGACGAGGAAAGCGAATTTTATTATCATGTAAACAAAGTTGATCATTCGTTTCAATTCATGACCCGGGATCTAAGACGACAGGAAATCATCGGGTTTCTGCCACTGTGGGCAGAAGCGGCGCCCAAAGACAGGGCAGAGAAATTGATCAAACATCTCACCAATCCCGATAAATTCTGGCGAAAATATGGCGTGCCAACGCTCGCCGCAGACGATCCGTGGTACAGTCCGTATGTGGATTATTGCTGCAAATGGAACGGACCGGTCTGGCTGCTGTGGGATTACATGGTTTTCCACGGGCTTCTCAATTATGGCTATCATGATCTTGCAGCAGAACTGGCGGATAAAATGCTGCTGGCTGTGACAACGCAGCTTTCGATGAACCATAATTACTGGGAGTCATTCAGTCCGGATAACACGGTTCTGGATTGTCCGCCCAATTATATCTGGGATTCGATTATGGCGAAGGTGTTGATTGATTTGTATCGAATTAAATAGTACTGAAGATTTCCGAAATCTCCAAGATTTCGGAAATCTGAAATCGGCACACAATTTGGAAAAAATAATTATTCAAACTACCTAATCGGAGGATTCAATTCATGAAATCATTCAAATTAATCTCAAATTTTCTATTAATCGTTTTTGTGATGATAATGATTTTCTCGTGCGAACAGCAACCGCCGCAGCAGATGTCCATTTCCCGGCAACTGTTCGGAACCACGCTGGACGGAACCACAACCTATCTTTTTACCTTGAAAAACAAGAATGGCATGGAAGTACAAATTACCAACTACGGTGGAATTATCGTTTCGCTGAAAGTCCCGAATAAGGATGATAACTTTGGGGATGTCGTATTGGGGTATGATAACCTGACAGGTTATCTCAAACAGAGTCCGTATTTTGGTGCGATCATCGGGCGCTATGCCAATCGCATTGCAAAAGGTGAATTTACTCTGGAAGGCACGACGTACCAACTGGCAACAAATAATGGTGAGAATCATTTGCACGGCGGGCTTGATGGATTCGATAAAGTCGTGTGGGAAGCGGAACAGGTGCAGGATGATACCAGCGTCGGGCTAACGCTGGCGTATTTCAGTCCCGATGGCGAGGAGGGCTATCCGGGCAATCTCTCGGTGGAGGTGGTTTACCGCTTGACGAATGAAAACGAGCTTCAGGTTGACTATTCAGCAACGACAGATCAAACCACCATTGTGAATTTGACGAATCACTCCTATTTCAATCTTGGCAACAGCAAAGATATTCTGGATCACGAACTGATGATCAATGCCGATCAATTCACGCCGATAGATACCGGGCTGATTCCCACCGGCGAACTGAGAAATGTGGAAGGCACGCCGTTTGATTTCACCGAGTTGACTCCGATTGGCGCTCGTATTGACGAAGATAATCAGCAATTGGAATTCGGAAAAGGGTACGATCACAATTGGGCGCTTGGCAATTACGATGGGACTTTAAAGCTGGCTGCCAAATTATATGAACCCACGACCAGACGCATGCTGGAAATATTCACAACGCAACCCGGCATTCAATTCTATTCCGGTAATTTTCTCGATGGCTCCATCACCGGCAAAAACGGCACTTTTTACAACTTCCGTTCCGGTTTATGCCTGGAGCCTCACCATTTCCCTGATTCGCCCAATAACCCGCATTTTCCGCCGGTGGTTCTCGAACCGGATGAAACCTATTCGGAAAGATCGGTTTACAGATTTTCTGTAAAAGATGAATAGATTAAGTGGTTTCAACAAAATAGATTTCCGAAGTCTTCGAGACTTCGGAAATCTGAATCGCATCGGCATCGCACGTTTTAGCGGCTTCGCCGCTATAAAAATTTCTTGACTTTTTCAAAATTTATATCTATTTTATTTATAACGTTATG
>CAZCJL010000189.1:0-9331 GCA_964498785.1 uncultured Cytophagia bacterium
GATTAACTAATTATTTTATAATTAATTGAACGTTTTCGTTCAGACACTAATTAGTGGTTGTCTATTTTTTACCAATCTAAATATCTCTTGGGCAAGCTCCGGATAAACTGCCTGATAAAGGGAGCAATTCCCAAAATTTGGTAATTTCTCGTTCCCACACTCAGCGTGGGAATGTATTGATCGACGCGCTTTGCGTCGTATTTTTACTACTGGACGCAAAGCGTCCTAAAATCCATTCCAACGCAAAACATTGGAACGAGAACATTGTTTAGGATTTTAAAATACCAACAAAATGGAATTATTCGTGTTTTTAAACGGAGAAAATATATGATAGTAATTTTTTCAATAAACCTATTATTAAAACTCAGGTTTTATTCACGAATCGAATTAAGTTTTAATTTCTTTGCGCCTTAGCGTGTTTGAGGTAAATATTGATGAATATTTCAGGCTAAGTGATAATGTAATTAATACCAGTTAATTGATCTCAATTTGTTTTTTGGGCACACTTCACATTTTTAAGTAAATAACATATTTTTGTACAGCATGTTGGCTTTTGTCTGTTCCGGGTCTGTCACAACACGGCATATTCCAGGTTTTATACGCATGTTCTATTACAATTTCAGATAAACCCGGTATTCCCATGCTGATAGTTGCATGGTTGTTTTTGTCTGATTGATATTCAACATTTTCCCGCTGAAAATATCCGAGAACGTTCCCTCAATCTCAGTAAAATCGATTTCTCCGCAAAACGGTATTGCACAAAAATTTGTGACAACAATTACCTGATCAGCGTCAAGTTGTCGTACAAATGCATAAACCCGGTCATCATCATCGCTGGGTAGTTTCGTCATCGTTCCACTCACCAGAGAAGGTTGCTCATGGTAGATTTTTGTTAATTTTTGATAAAATGGTCGGAAATCATTCTCGTTCCAAACAATGGGATCTCGCTCGAAAAATTCCAGGGCTTTTTCGTTGCCAACTTCCTGACCGTTGTAAATCAGTGGCGTCCCCGGCAGTGTGAACGTCAGCACTGCCCCGACTTTTGCGCCACCGTGTCCCATTCGCACAATCGCTGAACGATTCCATGTATTTTCATCGTGATTGGAAGTAAACCGCATTCGCATACTTCCTATCGGATAATTGTAATGCTCATGTTTCAAATAGTCGTCAATACGTTTGAGAGAACGTTCTCCGATGGCAATATTATTGAATAATTGATGCATTGCGCTGGCATACGTCATATCAAAGCCATAGGCATTGAGTTCCGGTGTTTCGGCTTCTGCAAGCATGAACACTGGTTTTATTGAATTCAGTTGCTTGCGGGCTTCAATCCAGAATAGAGTGGGAACCATTGCCGCTACATCACACCGATAGCCATCAATATTGAAATCACTGACCCAGTAGCGCATCATCCCGATCATGTATGCCCACAATTCTTTGTTTTCATAATTGAGATCTGCTACATCGTGCCAGTCAGGAACCGGCGATACGATATTCCCGTCTTCATCGTGAGTGTACCACTCCGGATGTTCGACAATCATCGGATTGTCCCATGCGGTGTGATTTGCCACCAAATCGATAATTACGTACATGCCTGCCCGATGGATTATATCCACCAGATTTTTGAAATCGTCCGATGTTCCGAACTCAGAATTGATTCCATAAAAATCTTTTACTGCGTAATAGCTGCCAAGCGTTCCCTTGCGGTTCTTAACACCGATGGGATGAATCGGCATAAACCAGATGATGTCTACTCCCAGCGCTTTCAATTCCGGAATACGCGGCTCGATAGCCTTGAACGTTCCTTGCTGTGTAAATTGCCGCGTATTTAATTCATAAATCACAGATCCCTGTGCCCACTCTGGATGTTCCGGAGTTTGCGCATTAATGTATTTTCCTTTTAATAAGTCTTCTTTTTCTTGATACGGAACAACGGACACGCTTCCGTTTAATCCACCCGGACCGCCCGTATCCTCAACCATAATCGCCAGTCGATTTTTACCTGTGCGAATGTATGGCGTGATATCCAGTTTAAATTCACGGTTCGCGCCGTGGTGTTCGCCTGCCTGTTCACCATTCAGCCAGATAACCGCATTATCATCCACAGATTTTACATATAGGGCAGCTTTGGGAAACTGGCCCTCGTATGCAAAGTCAGTGAAGTACCAGCCGCGGCCATCATAGTCAGCCGGTGTATGGCTGTCCCAAGTATCCGGTACATTGACAAGCTGAAGTTTGTTGATACTAAAGTCATCTGCAAAAAATGCGTTTTCAATGCCAGTATCTTCAGCATCGACCAGAAAATGCCAATCATTTGTGAGTAAAAGCGGTTGATCTGATTGGGAAGTGCAGGCAGCAAAGAGCATTAAAAATGTAATAAAAAACAATCGCTTATCCATTTCTATTTTCCTTGATTAATGATATTCCTCAATTAAATATAAAGAGAAGTGATATGAAAATCAAGGTGTTTATTAAGGTTTGTTATATGAGATTCTTCATCCCCCTGAGTCGGATTAAAAATAGCGTTTTTAATGGTTTCGTTCGCAGAATATTGAAAATAGAAGTATTTTTATTAAAAAGTTAGGTGGTTATAAAATTCTCAAAGTAAAAATATTAGAGAGCGAGGCGTATTATTCTGCATCAGGATGTTATTCATTTGTTTAAATAATATTCGCAACTTTGAAAATTTGTTACTCAATTATTAGCCGTTAATTGTATATGTAAAATAGCTCATGCGGTCTTTATGCACTGATGGCCCATCATAAGCCCAGACTCTTTTGTTCGCGCTGATGTATCCCGCCGGATAGAGTTTATTCACATACGCATGAGCAGCCAGGTAAATGACAGTCTTTGTTTCCCAGCGAAGGGCAATTGTATAACTATCTTTTTTAACCGGTGGATTAAATATTCGATAGTGTGGAAACGTGCCAGGAAAAATATAAGCGGTTTTGTATGGCAAAAATTCCGGAGAGCCTGATACTGCGAGATGAGTTTCAGATAACAACCAGTTATCAGTCGTAAGAAAAGTAACAATCACATATTTATCATCATTCCTGACAACCATGAGACCTGTTTTGTGATTGTCGTTGGTTATTAATCTCACAGTCAAATCGCCTGATTTATGATCAGAGATATTGTTCAGTTCTGTAGCAACTGATATTAATGAAAGATTTGAGCATGCTGACATAATACTGTTCGCTCCTTGCATTTTTTTGTCCGATTGATTTTTATTGAAAATGAGTAAAGGATTTTTCATGTTATCAGCCTCCAGGCCTGTTAAAGTACGGATGAAAGCAAATAATTGTCTGATAGATTTGAAAAAGCACACATGAAAAAGCCCCGATCCTCCGATTCAGGGCTTTTTCGAATTTGGTTTTGTGTAAAAACCAAATTTAACTATTTCTCATAATCCTCAAATTGTGTGCCAGATGCGATGTGATGAATTTGAATAGTTTCTAACAGACTGTTATTAAGTCGCTTGTAGAGTTATTAATAATACCGGAGCTTGTAGAAAATAGAAAGAGAGTAGTGAAATGACTGTATAGGCGATAAAAAGATTGGTGAAATCACCAAATATATTGAATATCGTTTTGACTTTACGTTAACCAATTTCAGCAAAATTACATATCCGGAATTATTTAAAGCCACAGAGATTTAAAGCGCACAGCAGTTTTAGTTTAAATGGATTACTTTTTCAAAATACCAACTTTTGGGAACTACGCCCCGGTTTGTGAATAAATCAGACAGATATGTTATGTTTTTTTATGCGATATCGAAATGTATCCAGTGTAAGGTCGAGTAATTTGGCTGCCCGGGATTGATTGCCGCCGGTTTTATCCAGCGCGTCTATTAGCAATTTTTTTTCAATCTGGGCCATAGAAATTCCGGTATCAGGAAGATTGACGGGGGATGCCGCCTGATGACGAAATTCATCACCGGTGAGGATAATTTCATTGGCGTCCAGCATTTCTCCTTCTGCAAAAATGATCGCCCGTTCGATGGCATTCCGTAATTCTCTTACATTGCCGGGCCATGAATACCGGAGTAATTTTGATTTTGCGGCCTCTGTAAGACCATGTACTTTTTTTCGAAAATCAAACGAAAAAGTGACAATAAAATTATTGGCAATGGCAATAATATCGTCCCCGAGTTCTCGTAGTGCCGGCAACTTTAATGATACAACGTTAATTCGATAATAGAGGTCCTGGCGAAACTCTTTATTTTCAATCGCCTGGCGAAGGTCTTTATTCGTCGCGGCAATAATCCGGGTTTGTACTTTCTTTTCTTGGGTACTTCCGATCCGTCGAAATCTTTTTGTTTCGATGAAAGACAGGAATTTTGATTGCAGTGATAATGGCAATTCACCGATTTCATCTAAAAACAGGGTGCCGCGATCGGCTTCCTCTAATAAGCCTTTTTTACTGGATATCGCATTAGTAAACGCGCCTTTTTCATGTCCGAAAATTTCAGATTCCAACAAAGTTGGCGGAATTGACGCACAATTGATCTCGATAAAAGGAGTATCCGGCTCCATTGACTGTTGATGGATTGCCCGTGCGACTAAATTTTTGCCAGTGCCACTTTCTCCTTCAAGCAAAATGATGATGTTTTTTAGATTTGTTATTTTTTCGATAAATTTGCGGACTTCTTCAAGCTGTGGGGAATCTCCCAAAATTCCGCCGATGAAATTATTACCATAGCTGGAAAGACTGGCACGCAAAAGCGCAATCTCATGTTTTTGCTGTAAAACCCGTTGTTCCAAAGATGTTTCGCTTGAGGTATCGCTTATAATGCACAATAGTTTATTCAAATCTTCAATGAGTGGGAGAAGGGTTAATGTATAATAATGAAGCGAGTTGGTCGCAGAATATTTATTGATCTTTTCAATTTCGTATTTTTTCGCCTGTCCCTTTAAAACAGAAATAACTTCATGCTCACTGCCAAATAACTCCGGAAAAATCTCCCAGATTGTATTCTTGCCGATTATCGAGTGCGTGTGTACAGCGCCTGAAAAATTTTGACTGTGCTCCGCAAGGATAAAGTCATCATCGAAAATCGCATAAGCGATATTCTTCTCTGATAATATTTTTTCAAAAAAAATGTCCACCATTTTTCCTTATATTAACATTGTTCCGATTTTTTGAAATAGTGTTTCCACATTGTTACCTGTTTTGGCGCTGGTCATAACAAGCTGGCTATTATTATGCGGAATGTTTTGAAGGAGTTGTTCTTTTAATATTTCCGGCTCATCGATTAAATCGATTTTATTGCCAACAAAAATATTTTTGCTTTTCGGATTCATCTCCAGATAGGGTTTTAAAAAAGATTCTGTGTTTTTAAATGTTTGAGGTCTCGACAAATCATATACAATAATCGCCCCATTAGAGCCCCGGAAATAGTTTTTGATCACTGAATTGAACTTTTCAATATGGGCAATATCCCATAAAATTAACTTTAATTGTTCGGATAAGGCCTGATTCGCATCGCTTATTTCGATTGTCTTATGACTAATATGAACACCAATTGTCGATAAATATTTTTCTTCAAACTTATTGTAAACAAACCGACGAACAAGACTTGTTTTCCCAACACCAAAAGACCCTAACATACAGATTTTTTTGCTGATAATATTACTGTTTTTCAAATGTTACCTCTTTTGAATGGCATTAAATTCAACTCGCCGATTTTTAGACCGACCTTCTTTTGTGTCATTTGATGCAACGGGATTTTTCCCTCCGTAAGATTTGATCAGTAAATTGGACGCAGGAAAATTATGCGAAATGAAATAGTCGTAGACGCTGCGCGCACGGTTCTCCGATAATTCGAGATTATAGTCAGGATCAGATGAATTATCTGAATATCCCTGGATAACTAAAATGATGTTTTCTTTATCTGACAGATAATTCATGATCCTATCTAATTTTTGATACGAAGCCGGGAGAATTGACGCGTCGCTTATGGTGAAAAAAATTTTAAAATTCGACAAAAAGTCACGTACCGTCTCGATTGAGAATTCCTGATCTTGAATAGTCAGATTATTGATAATGTCATTTATTCCATCGGTTTCACTGGCTATGTAGCTAATGTCGCGCTTTGTTCGTAAATCCGGGACAATTCCGTCAATAATCAGATAGTCATTTTCAACGATTAGCTGAATATGGTTAATATCTAAATTTGACCGTGATAGCTTTTGACGGACATTTTTGAGAATTTGCGACGATATAACAGGCATGTCTTTTACTTGCAATCTATTAGTAACGCGTTTGATGTCCGGGAGCGAATGTAATATACTGTCTACTTGTAATTTTTGCCGGATTGAATGAACAGTGCCGGAAATTTCCAGCGAGCTCTCGGAAAAATTCAATCGAATGTCTTGTTGGCTGAAATCAACAACCGATGTGAGTTTATGTTTTATTTTATTGTGAAATTTCCACTGAGCGATGTAGACCGGCGCTTTTAGACTGACAAAAGTTACAAAGATAATAAATAACAATGTGACAAGAAGGTACTTCACATAAGGTTTTGGCTGAACATACTCATTTTGAAATTTGTGACGGTTTAACATTGTTTCCAGAGGCTTATGCACTTCAGTCAATTGTGAGACGTCTCCTTCGAATTGGCGCATTTGCTTGTGAAATTGATTATGAATCCTGCGGCTTAATGCCTGGATTTCACCCCGAAAACCATCGGGTTCAATACCGGTTATCACCACTGCCAGGTAAAAATAGCGCCCTATTTCCAGCAAAATTTTCGAATCACCATAATGGATTTCATCTAAATCCTGCTCTGATTGACTTTTAAACGCCTCTGCCACAAAATCCCGGATTGCCGTTAACATCCCGCTAATGAGTTCCTCATCAACAGTGACTTCTTTTTTTTGCGCAGAGACATGAGCAATGAGGATACCGCTGTTTTTATGAATCAGAAATATTTCTTCAGTTTGAAATGGCATGGCGTCGCGAAGAATCAATTCACTATTCGTAACACCGGGTATATTTGATGAAATTCGCTTTTTTGTAAATCGATTTTGCAGGGCGAATTCGATTTTTTTATTTACAGAGTCAACAAACCGTTTCATTGATTCGGCCACAGATTTTCGGATGGTTTTACCGATGATCGGGTAAAGCGCGTCAACAATGTCTTCTTTTGCTTCTGATATCTGTCGCTTCATCGCTTCGCCCATTATCGGAGCCAATGCCTCGGCCATTTCATCTTTGGAGTCATAAATCTTCCGTTCAAGCAAGTCTGCGATGATTGGTTGCAGTGAACGGATGAGTGATTCTTTGTCTGATATTTGTTGCTTTAAGAGAGTAAGTTCTTGTGATATCTGTTGGAGCTTTATCGCATCCTCTTTTAAAAGGATGTTTCGCAGCGCTTTTAGTGCTTCGTCTTTTTGTGGTTTCATAATTTCTCCAACAAGTTAAAATTGCTGTTTTTTAACTTTCATACCCCAATCAATAAAAGCCTGCCCGATTTCAGATTTATCAACTTTTTGCTCCGCAAGTTTTTCTATCTTCTGATCAAATTCTTCTGTTATTTTCCTGACAAATTCAACTAATTCCTGTTGTTTGGATTCTGATTCTGAATGCTTTGCCGAATTGTCTGTGTTCACTTGTTCCAGATCATCCTGATATTTCTTTTCAAGCGCATCCAGGCGCTTCTTCAAACTTGAACATTCCTGAGTCAAATTGGCGATCATGTTTTTGTATTCAGTGATTTGTTCGCCAAAAATTAGATCACGAATTTGTTCGATACTATGTTTGGAATTTTCTTGTAATTCAGGTAAATTATCATTCATAACTTGTCCTCCGCGTTTAGCAGGAAAGTTAAAATTTTTGTGGTAGCCGCGAATTTATTGAGCCTGATATTTTAAAATAAATTAATATCCATTAAAAATAAATAATTTAAATAAAAATGTCAACAATAAACAAATAAATTTTACCTGGAATTCTAAAATTATTTCAATAAATTAATGTTAACATGTTGATATTATGTTTTATTGAATATGTAATGCCATTGAATCTTTCTGAATTAAAAGTGCCACGTAAGCCCTTTTATTTCTTGCAAAAAGGCGCTTTTTTATTTGAAGTCAAAACGAAGCGATCTGGAATGTCGCATGAGATTTATAAAGAAACTTGTTATTTGTCAAAAAATTATTATATTATGGAATGAACCTGAGTTTTACATAAAAAAGGATGATTTATATATGAAAGCGATGATATTAGAAAAAATCACAAATTTACAAGAGGATAAAACGCCGCTAACGTATCTTGATGTGCCGAAACCGCATTTAGCGTCCGGGGAAATACTGGTTCGGGTACTCGCCTGCGGCGTTTGCCACACTGAACTGGACGAGATAGAGGGACGGACGCCTCCCTCGGAATTGCCCATGATATTGGGGCATCAGGTGGTTGGTCGGGTGGAACAGGCATGTGAAGGCTGTTCATTTAAGAAAGGCGACCGTGTGGGAATTGCCTGGATTTTCAGCTCCTGTGAAAAATGCGATTACTGTCGCAGCGGTAATGAAAATTTATGTGCGGATTTCAGGGCAACCGGCCGCGATGCAAATGGCGGATATGCTGAGTATATGACAGTGCCGGCGCATTTTGCCTTTCCGATACCGGATATTTTTTCTGACGTCGAAGCAGCCCCGTTGTTGTGCGCCGGCGCGATTGGCTATCGCTCCATGCGACTGACAGGGCTGAGTGATGGTCAACGGTTGGGATTAACCGGTTTTGGCGCGTCCGGGCATCTGGTGTTGAAAATGGTGCGGGAAAAATTCCCAAACATGAACGTTTATGTATTTGCCCGTAGTGTAAAAGAGCAGGAGTTTGCCACAGAACTGGGCGCTGTCTGGGCTGGCGATACCACGGATGAAGCGCCGGAAAAACTTCATGCCATTATCGACACAACACCCGTCTGGAAACCGATTGTCGAAGCACTGAAAAACCTGCGTCCCGGCGGGCGCCTGGTGGTGAATGCCATCCGCAAAGAGGATATTGACAAAGATTATTTGCTCAAGCTTGAGTATCCAGCCCATTTATGGATGGAGAAGGAAATCAAGAGCGTTGCCAACGTTGCCAGAAACGACGTGAGCGAATTTCTCAAACTCGCGGCTGACATTCCGGTCAAGCCGGATTATGAAGAATTTGAATTGAAAAACGCAAATAAAGCCCTGCTGGAGCTGAAACAAAGCAAGATACGCGGCGCGAAAGTGCTTCGAATAAGCCATTAAAATTTATTGTACAAATCGCTGATAAAGGAGGAAAAAAAATGGTATCTTCTCAATATTTTATGGTAGATATGGGCGATTGCCGCTATGTCGTATTTA
>CAZCJL010000190.1:0-71 GCA_964498785.1 uncultured Cytophagia bacterium
GAGTGGTCTTTTATCGAAATCAGAGCCACCGAACGGAATCGAACCGTTGACCTATTGATTACGAATCAATT
>CAZCJL010000190.1:171-9071 GCA_964498785.1 uncultured Cytophagia bacterium
GCTCTGCCAAACTGAGCTACGGTGGCTATTGAAAATTAACTATCGAAACACAGTGATCTACCCGCCTTACAGATGGCGGATTGCTCTGCCAAACTGAGCTACGGTGGCTATTGAAAATTAACTATCGAAACACAGTGGTCTACCCGCCTTACAGATGGCGGATTGCTCTGCCAAACTGAGCTACGGTGGTTTTGAAAAGAAATTGAATATAGAAAATATTTTTCAATAAATCAAGAAAAATTTTGAACATTTATGAAATAATAGCGGTTAATTTTATTCCATAAAGCTCCGGATAATTCGACAACAAATAATCGGTGCTGACCCAGCATTGTTCCGGGACGTCTCCGCTTAGAATGTTTGCAAAACGTTCGCTGTTAAAATTGCCAAAAAAGCGGACGCCAACGCCGTCGAGGTTGTAAAAACGGTTGCATTCCAGAATCAGGTGTTTGTATGAATTCCCGAACTTTCTTGATTTGTAAATAATAAATATATGGCCGGATTTATCTTCCCGCCATCCTTGAAAAATGCTCCATGCCAATTGGTCTTTTAAATCTGCTTTTTCTATTTTTTGAAAATGACTATTTTGTTTTTCTGTGAGTGATTCACCGATCCCCAATTCGGTGAGCATTTGCACAGGTCCATCCGGTTTATTTTCATTTTTAAGTATCATTAGTTGTTGATGTTGTTCCTCGGTAATAATGAAGCGGTCACCAAACAACCGTTGGACGCCACCAACAATGAAAGATTCGACAAAGGTGCTGCAGTCCAATTGTTTTGAGAAATTATTGCCCTGAATAATGCGATCATCCACTTTTACCGGAATTGGGTATTGCACACTGTAACTGTCGATATTTCGATAGCGAAAATCTTTGAAACGAGCCAACTGCTGTAAAATATCATTTTCCATTATTCTAACTGATTCCGGCATCACGGTGTTTTCCGTTGCTTCTTCTCTGAACGCATCGCTGATTATGTTATCCGATTCTTCAGCTTCTTCTGTTTCGGCGCCGGTGATATGATTACGAATTCCAATGGTAATTGCTTCAGCAACGTTACTTTCCCAGTTCGGGAACTCCGGAATTCCAATAACTTTATCGATATCTGCGGTATTTAAAAAACAGACTTCAATGATGATTGCCGGCATTTGTGTGTTTTTTAGAAAATAGAGGGGAACTCCAACCTGCCCCTGATACCAGCCGATTTTAGCGCCGCGGTTTTCTGTTCCCAGTGTTGTTACCAATTGTTCCTGAATATGGGCTGCAAAATTTTTTCCTTCTGTAGAACCGGAATAGTACAGCGTTTCAGTGCCAACTGCGGCCGGATTTTGTGCATCGTTGAAGTGTACTTCCAGCGCCAGGTTTGCTCCCCAGCGGTTGATTGTTTCTACCTTTTGGCGTAGCGTGCCCCATACTTCCTGAACTTCGATTTCAGCTCCTTGTTGAGAAAGGATTGCTTTTAATACTGCGGTAACCTGTTTTGCCATCTCATGTTCAACATAAATATGTCCTCCGTTGATTGTGGCAATCATCCCCGGTCTTTCGGGGTAATGTCCGGCCGATATGGCTATTTTTGTTTTACTCATGCGTCGCCCTCCTCTTCATCTGAGCGATATATTACTTTTTGCTTTGTTAGTTTTTTTTCCACTGCCATTTCTTTTTGAACGCCGCGGCTAAATTTTTCCACCATTCTACCACCGAGCATAAATATACCGATTTCAAATAAATGTTGAATTTCAATTAGGTAGATATTCATTAAATATGACGCCAAAACCAGTACAAATACTTTTCTTGAAAAGAAATTGTTTAATAACCAGTGAAAAAAGTTAACCGCCCGGTTTTCAACTTCAGGGAGACTTCGGGCTTTTTCATTTGCGACTAAATAAGACGCTGCATTGTATGTAATGTATGCTTCGCTTAACCGTAGCCACAGTGTGGCGGTTGAGATATCTCCGTTTTTGATATAGTAAATACAAATAACGAGGTAAATCAGGAACACACCACTGCCTAATTTGCCAAAGATAAAGTCCATATATGGAAACATTCTGATTCTCCTTTTTTACCGGTTAGAGTTATTCAACTATAATTCCGACTAAGCCACCGCAAACCATTCCGATGAGCATTCCTTTAATGAATTTTTTTCGGCCCCATGATTCTGTTTGCTCTATTCGTTTCTCGGCGGTGTTTAATTGTTGTTTACAAAAATCCTGCTGCGCCTGGTAAGACCGAATAGCGCTATTCAAATAACTTTTTTCATCTGAAATAATCCTGACAATTTGATTGACGCTATTATTGCGCATTTTTAGACGATCGGCAATGAGAAGTACATCATTGATATCGTGTGCATTTGGCAACTCGACATCTCCGGGAGCGGTGTAATAATTAATGCTATCAGCGTTTAATGGAATGACGGTGAGGTTATATGCTTTATTAAAACTGACTAATGTGTCATTCAGGCTTTTTACTGCCACATTAAGCCGGGATGTTAATGTGTCGTAAAGCGCCTGTTGTTTGTTAATTATTTCCTGAATTGAAGATGCGGTTGTTGTTGAATCCTGTGCAATTAATAAAAAAGGGAGTAGACAGATGAAAATTATCATGAGGGTTGAGATCGTTTTCATTTTACCTCCTTTTAAAATGACTGCTGCAAAGTGGATAAATAATTATGCGTTCTGTTGAAAGTTGCAGCGACTATTCTAAAGTAAATTATTGTCTTTCAGCAGGTATACGCATTATTTCTTTTTTGAGACCGATAATAATCCCCGGGCTAATTCTTCCAACTCGTCGGGGGGGGCGTTATCCAGCGCCTCTTTTGTGACAATATCGACTTCAACGATCTCCTGAGTCATTTTATTAGCTTTTAACTGGTTTTTCGCAAGTTCCAATTTTAAATCTTTGTGAATTAATTCTAGCTTCTGATTAAATTCATTGCGAAGCGCCAGGAGCTTTGCTTCATATTCTTCGCGTATTTGCTCAAGCTCCCGATCCGGGCCGCCGAATTTTTTAGATAACAGCCAAAATAGCGGAACAGAAGCCGCCAACGCAGCCATGCCTTTGGACCCACGTCGAGCCAACACTAATATTACCACCAAAAATAAGAATAGAATGATGAGAAAAAGTTCAGGCGATATTCCAAATAAAAATCTATCACTCATTCGATCATCCTTTTTTATGTTCACGTATTGAATGAAATTAATTTTTTTTAAGATACTAATTTTTTGGATGGAAATCAAGTCAGATATTTTTATATTTACATTTATTTTCTTTAATATTTCGGGAGCAATTCCCAAAAGTTGGTAATTTCTCGTTCCCACGCTCAGCGTGGGAATGTATTGATCGACGCTTTGCGTTGTATTTTTACTACTGGACGCAAAGCGTCCTAAAATCCATTCCAACGCAAAGCATTGGAACGCGAACATTGTTTAGGATTTTAAAATACCAACAAAATGGAATTGCACCCAATATTTCATTTCAGGGGATTGTTAATTTTTGATGCATGACCAGGCCAGGAATATGTTTTTGACATTTTCTATTGATTATTTTAAAATTTATTCATAAATTGATTATCTGATTTCTCCGAATAAATAAATCAGTAACTTGAATTGTGCTTTCAGAATTGAGTGAGCAATCTGAACAGAGTGATTTGAAATCGAATTTGGCCAATTCAGGTGAATTTTAATTATAATTCATAACAGAGGGAGTTTCGTATGGGATTTATCCAACGCCAGTGGACTCCGCGGGAGGCTGATGAATGGCGAAAGGAAGATTGGATTGCTATTGTCCTTTCGGTTATCGCCTATATTTCGCTTGTCGTGGGAACAGCGCTCAGTTTTTTACTGATACCATCCGGATTTATTATTCTGGGCGCGGGTATCGTGATCATCTTGCTAATGTATTGGGTCATTGATCCGAAATTACGAACAATTTCCACAGAGTACGAGAAAAAACAAAAAGCATATCTCGAGCAACTGGAAGAGATACAAAAATGGGAGGCAACAAAATGAATAAAGGTTTTGCCGTTGTGATCGGAATGACAATTGCCTATGCAGCATCTCTCATCGGGATGATTTTTGCGTATGTCTATTACAAAAGGAATAAAGCTGGTTCGCAACCAAAAAAAGAAGGGACGGACAAATGATTTTACATATTTTTTTAACTATGACCACCCGAATCGGCTCTCCCTGGTTGGGTATCATTATCCCGGCAATTATATTTACCTTCTCTTTTATTGTCACATACCTGCTGATTCGGCATTTCATGAAAAACCATTGAATTTAGTTATGAACATGCTTTTGTAAAATTGTCGGAGGAAATAAATGATTACTTTTGCACTATTTGACTGGATTTGGCTTATACTTTTTGTTGTGCTGATGGTGATCTGCGGAGCGATTTTTTACCGATTGGGAAAACGATCACAATCTGATTTTTTTCTTGCAGGCAGAGGATTGCCATGGTGGTTGCCTGCTTCTTCGGTTTATGCAACTCATACTGCGACAGATACACCAATTTGGGTGGCTGGCGTGGTTTATAAATATGGTTTCGCTGGTTTATGGTACGCGTTTTTTGCCGCGTGGTGCGCAATCAGCGCATTTGTATCAACACGGATTTTCCGTCGTTCGTTGGCATATAGCCAGGCTGAATGGCAAGGCCTGCGTTTCGGCGGTCTGGGAGCAGAAATGTTGCGCGGTTGGGTTGCCGGCTGGCAGGTGTTCATGAATATGTTCATTCTCGGCTGGGTGGGTATTGCAATGGGAAAGCTGTGTAATTTGCTGTTTGGTTGGGATCTGTGGATCGGGCTGGTATTGTTTACCACTATTGGCGCGATTTATGTATTGCTTGCCGGATACTGGGGCGTAGTGATGGCAGATTTTCAACAAGGTGTTATCGCTTTTATGATCATTGTTATTGTTTCGATATGGGGTGTTATTGCAGCAGGCGGCCCTGATCAAATTATCTCTAAATTGAAAAAATACAACAGTACCTGCGAGTGGAAAGTCCCGGATAATATTCCCATTGGTTCACAGGGGTACATCCGGCTTTCGGACCCAGAAACCGGAAACATAATAGCGACTTCGCCAACACCGTTTACGTTTGTAAAAGGTTTTAGCGAAAAGGTTTATAAGCAAAATGAACAACGGGTAAAATCGATGATTACGGGAAACACACCTGCTGAAAATCTGGATATATTGTTCCCGGCGGGCGGTGATTCTGTGTTTGTCGGAAAAGATTACCACGTGGTGTGGACCGCTGGTAAAGCAAAAAAAATGGTGAACATTGAATATTTACTAGGGGGACAAACTAAATGGCAACTTATTGATGAAAATCATTTGGACGGACAAAGCTGGCGTATCAATCCGTTCAGCTTTACCGGAATGTTTAAAGGACAATTCCCGGTCGCCTGGTTTATTACAATGATGATTATCGCGCTGATCGGAGGATTTGGCATGGGAACCAACATTGATTGGTATGCTGAAGCACAGCGAATTCAATCGGCTAAAACTGTTCGCGACGCTTCATACAGCATCTGGGCTGGCACCGGGCTGGTGCTTGTCCGAAATTCAATTTGGGCTGCGGCGATTATGGGGTTTTTTGTCCTGTACCCGGAAATTGCATCCAGTCGCGATTATGAAATGGGATGGTATATTGTGGGCTTTAAATATCTGCCAATCGGAATGGTGGGCTTTCTGTTTGCCGGTATCTTGGCAATTCATCTCTCCACTGTCTCAACCCAGCTAAATTTGGGTGCAATGTACGCGACACGTGATTTTTACCATCATTATGTCAATCCAAAAGCAAGTGAAAATAAATTGGTCGTTGTCGGGCGGATTTCAACATTTGTGGTTCTCATTGGGTCTTTTATTTTTGGAACCATTATTGGAGAGGAAATTACACAATGGCTTATTTTTGCCCTGTGGATCATGGCTGCCGGCGTGTGGTTGCCAAATATTCTGCAGGTAATCTGGTGGCGATTTAATTCCTGGGGGTATTTGAGCGCGTGGGTTGCCAATCTCGGCCTTAGTTGGCTGGTGGTTTGGATTCTCCCGCATTTTGGGATTTTGCCGGAATTACCAGACTATATGCAATTCTGGATTCTGATTATCCTCAATGCGCTCATTTATTTGCCGGTCACTTTTCTGACAAAAACTGAAAACATGGATCATCTGGTAAGTTACTACGTGATGTCCAGGCCCATCGGATTTTGGGGACCCGTGAAAAAAGAAGCCATTAAAAGAGGGTTATTATAAAGCATTTGCACAGTCACAAAAAAAAATCGGATATCTGTGCCATTGTTTTTTATTTGTTCCGAAATATGATGATACGAGAAATTAATGTTACCTGAAATTTTAAATATAGTAATTTATGGTTTGCATACATAGAATGCACGTTCAGGAGTAAATCGCTCCTGTGTGCATCGGGAGCATTTATGTGATTTAGTTTAATACATAAACAGGCTGCTCATGCAGCCAAGAACCGCTGGAAAAAACCTTGCGAAGGTTTAATTGATAAATAATTTATAACCTGCATTATTCACAAATCGTGCCACAGAAGCACAGAGGTCAAAGAGAAACAATAATTTGTGTGCACATCACTTTTCAAACTGAGTTAAGAAAAATCGAGTTACTATTGTTTGCGTAACGTTTTTAAAAAAAACTCTGTGTACTCTGAGCCTTTGTGGCTATGACTTTTTCAGGATATAAAATAATATCAAAATACCGGTTGTTTTATTCTCAAAAACCTTCGCAAGGGTAGTTCCCGAACAGTCTGTAAAAGCGTTGCACTCCGAAGATATTAACAAAATCAAATCAAAATAATTGAGAAACGATCAACTTGATAGCGATTGCAATCAAGCTACCAACATAAAAAAGGAACAGCCGATGATGGACAATCCGGATAATTTTGTGCCGCGACCTTATTTACTGAAGAATAAAATTCAGAATTATGCCTGGGGTAGTGTTGGTGAAAATGCGTTTATACCAAAATTCATAAACGAAAAAATCGAGCCAAACACGCCGTACGCTGAACTCTGGATCGGCGCGCATTCCAGTGCGCCATCAGAAGTTAAAATCAATAATTCTTATATTCCGCTGAATAAATTAATCGAGCAATATCCGAAACAGATTTTAGGGGCCGAATTAGCTGGCAAATTTGACAACAAACTCCCGTTCCTTTTTAAAGTACTCTCGGCAGCAGAAGCGCTCTCGATTCAGGCGCATCCGAATAAAATTCAAGCCGTGAAATTACATCAAAAAGACCCTAAACATTATCCGGATGATAACCATAAGCCAGAAATAGCCGTGGCGCTGGATTCTCTCATTGCATTAGTTGGTTTTAAACCTGCGGCAGAATTGAAAAAAACGCTCATTAATTATCCTGAACTTGGCAATTATTTGGGAGAGCAAAGTATCGAATTATTGAACATGTCAAAAAATAAAAACCAACCAGAACATAAAAACATTATTAAACAAGTCTATACCGCGTTAATGAATAAATCGACGTCACACGAAACAGAACTTGCAAAAGCACTGGATAGGCTTGAACAAAGGATGCTTGGCTCAGAAAAAAGAACATTGACAGAAGCAGAAAAATTCTTTTTACAATTGAGAAAGAAATATGGGACTGATGTGGGATTATTTTCAATTTTCTTCTTTAACATGATTCATTTAAAAACCGGGCAGGGAATATTTCTGACCGCCGGAATTCCACATGCGTACTTAAAGGGAAATATTGTGGAATGTATGGCAAATTCGGATAATGTTGTTCGTGCCGGTTTGACGCCAAAGTTTAAGGATGTTAAAACATTACTCGATATCTTGAGATATGATTCTTCCCATATTAAGATTTTAAAACCAGATAATCAAAAATCCGAATTTACGTATCAAACAGCGGTGCCGGAATTTCGATTGACCCGATGTAAATGTGGCAGGAATACGTTCGTGATCACCGATAATAATACGCCAAAAATTTACCTGATTGTTACCGGTAAGTTGACCATAAATTGGCCGGCAGACGGCGAGGAGTATAGTACGGAATTTCGAAAGGGACAGGCATTTTTAATACCCGCGTCATTGAATGCCTTTAAAATTATCGCGCCTTCTGCAGTAATATATTTCAAAGCAGAAGTGCCCTGACATTAAAATTTATCATTTGTCAGAGATTGTATTTAACCGATATATCATGCTGATGGTGATGATCGATTGAGTCTCGTGGATGAAGTTGTTACGAAAAAACAACTTGATTTTATTAGCAATAATGACTATATAGACGTAAAATAATAAAAGTGAGGAGCAATAAATGCCATCCATCTATCCGTGTCCCAAATGTGGTGAGTATCATTACCATAAATCACATACAAAAAGCATCTATGAAAAATTGCGCAAAAATTTCCTGAAAGATCGAGTTTTTCGATGTCACAAATGTGGTCACAGAGGTTGGATTCGAATCCGAAAATTGAAATTACAGAATAACCGGAAAATGATCTACATATATATTTTAGTACTTTTTGCTGCGTCTGTTTTTGGAATGATGCTTAAATCTGTGTTAAGATAAATATTTAATTTACCTTATAAAAATCCTGTAGTAGCTGATCACAGGGTAATAATAATGAATTCTTTAATATCTAAAGAGGTGGAGTGTGACGCCTTTACAGGCTGTCCACGAACTATCCTTGCAAAGGTAATTAAAGTAGACTGGTATGTATATTGATAAAATTTCAATGAATTATCTATATATTGTTTAGCTACAAACCTTCGCAAGGGTTTTCCCGGCAATTATCGAGTTCCTGGACACGTTCTTTATGCGTCGCAGTGCAAGCCATAAAGGGATTGTACTATTATATATTTACAATAACTTATAAGTATCCATTCAATAATTGATGGTGTGCATCAAAGCTTTCGGATTCTCTTT
>CAZCJL010000191.1:0-9014 GCA_964498785.1 uncultured Cytophagia bacterium
GCTACGTTTTGAATTTTAATAGAAAATAAGTAGTTTTCGTTCAGGCACTAAATAGTAAATTTATATATATATTAAAATATCCATTACAGGAGGTTTTAAATGAAAATTGCAATTACTGCCACAGGCGCAGATTTCAACGCACAGGTAGACCCGCGATTTGGACGAGCGCAGTATTTTATTATTGTTGATACGGATACAATGGAATTTGAAACCATTGAAAATGATAGCACAGTCGCTGCCCATGGCGCAGGAATTCAGTCCGGCCAATTGATGAGTTCCAAAGGAGTGGAAGCGGTAATTACCGGAAGTGTCGGGCCAAATGCACATCAAACATTATCAGCCGCGGGTATTAAAATGTATCAGTCGGGGCGTGGAACTGTGGCAGAAGTTGTTTCCGCATACAAAGAGGGAAAATTAAATCCCATCGACGAGATTGGCCCGGCGCACCGTGGTATGGGTGGAGGTGGTCGCGGTATGGGACGCGGAACGGGAAGATAGCCAATATGATGATTAAAATCTATGAACAAAAATGCGACGGCTGCGGACTTTGTGTGGATGCCTGTAAAGAGGGCGCAATTTATTTGATAGATAACGTTGCGTCTATCGATCAAGATAGATGTAAAGAATGTGGAAACTGCATTGAAGTTTGTCCTGCACAGGCTATTTATTCAGAACTCCCGGAAAAAGGTCCGCAATATCAACAGAACGTTCAGCCAACGGCGAAACAAGAAATAATCGCATCTGTCAAATCGAAGGCAGTGAAGATCGGAAAAACTTTGCTGCCGTTAGCATTATCCGGGATAGCTGATATGATTATATCGAAATTGGATCGATCTGATCAACCAACTGTTTTGAAAAAACAAAATGAATTCGCGCGCGGGAAACGGTCGCGGCAAAGACGTCGACAGGGAAAGGCATGAAAACCAATTTAAATAGTAAGGTCATTCAGAATGAGTAATCATAATGATGCAAAATTATCACTAACTGTGGCGTTTGATAACATTGCTTTTACTTCAGGTATGAAAACAGCATGGGGGTATAGCTGTTTTATTGAAACGGAGAAAGACTGTGTGTTATTTGATACCGGAAGCAACGGCTCCATTTTGCTGGACAATTTGGAAAACTTAAACCTTACTCCCCAATCAGTAAATAAAATAGTGATCTCGCATACACATTGGGATCACCTTGATGGATTAAACGAATTTCTACAGGTGAATAAAGATGTAACGGTCTGTTTACCGAATTCAGCGACATCATTTGCAGAAAAAAAGATTGTGTCCGTAGGCGCTCATATTGAGCGTGTTAAAACTCCAAAGGAAGTTTCACCAGGAATATATTCAATGGGTGAATTAGATGGGGTTGTGCCGGAACAATCAATTGCAATCCATACATCAAAAGGAATGGTGTTGCTAACCGGGTGTGCGCATCCGGGAATTATTTCAATCGTTAAACAAGCGAAATCGCTTTTCCCGGACGAGGATACTTATTTATTAATGGGTGGATTTCATTTAAAAGATCACCATCATACTGAAATTGAGGAAATTGTGGGATTCATAAAAGACGTTGGTGTGCAGAACGTCGCTCCCAGTCATTGCACCGGAGAAACTGCAATTGATGTTTTTCGTGAACGGTTTCAGGAAAAGTTTGTTCAGGCCGGTCTTGGTTTACATTTTATAATTGAATAAATTAAGTAAATAATAACCAATGGAGGTGAAAATATGCCAGGAGGTGATGGAACAGGTCCCGGAGGACAGGGGCCCGGAACAGGCCGAGGTATGGGGCGAGGCGGTGGCCGTGGCCGTGGCCGTATGGGCGGCGCACGACCGGGATCAGGTCCCGGCGGCAATTGTGTCTGTCCGTCATGCGGAACGGTTGTGCCTCATCAACGCGGAGTACCGTGCAATCAAATGGAATGTCCGCAGTGTGGCGTTATAATGACGAAAGAGTAAAAAACTCTTGTATCGGGTAAGTAAAGTGGTGCAGATAGCTTGTGAGCCGCTCAACCGGAGGAAAATAGATAATCGGTTTGGGCGGTCTCTCAATGTATGAAAACGAATATTGACAGTCGAATGAGGAGAAGTATAAAAATGATTATCAGTATTGCCAGCGGAAAAGGTGGAACCGGCAAAACCACTATTGCGGCTAATCTTGCACTGTCGCTGGAACAAAATGTCCAATATCTGGATAGCGATGTGGAAGAGCCGAATGGGCATATATTTATCAAGCCGGATATTATCACGACAAAAACCATGGGAACGCCGATTCCCGTAATTGATGAAACCAAATGTAATTACTGTGGTAAGTGCAAAGAAATTTGTGAATACAATGCCATTGCGGTTGTTATGAAGAACGTACTGGTATTCCCGGAACTATGTCATTCATGCGCCGGATGCTGGCTAATCTGCCCGGAAAATGCAATATCTACCGCAGAACGGGAACTGGGTGTACTGGAGAAGGGAAGAGCAAACGGGATTGATTTTGTTCACGGACGCCTGCGACTTGGTGAGGCGATGTCTCCGCCGCTGATTCGCAAAGTTCAGCAACAGATGGATAAATCAAAAATAGTCATTATTGATTCACCACCGGGAACATCATGTCCGGTTATCGAATCAGTGAAAAGAAGTAATTTTGTAATTCTCGTCACCGAACCAACTCCATTTGGTTTAAACGATTTAAAGCTCGCAGTGGAAATGGTGCGAACAATGAAACTGCCGTTAGGAGTTATCATTAATCGTTCGGATATCGGAAACGATGATGTGCGCGAGTATTGTCGTGAAGAGGACATCGATATTTTGATGGAAATAAAAAATGATCGAAAAATCGCCGAAGCTTATTCCCGGGGAATTCCGCTCATCGAAATTGCACCTGATTACAAAGAGAGGTTCCGGAAACTATACGCTGACGTGGAAAGGAGGGTGGCTCAATGAAAGAAATTGTTGTTATCAGTGGGAAAGGCGGTACCGGTAAAACAACGATAACTGCTGCCCTGGCATCGCTGATCCAAAGCAAGATTATGGCCGATTGCGATGTGGATGCTGCTGACCTTCATTTAATTCTGAACCCGGAAATTAAACAGCAGGATGATTTCTTTTGCGGCAAAACAGCTTATGTAAGACAGAAGGATTGCACGCAATGTGGGAAATGCGTTGAAGTATGTCAGTTTAGTGCCATTAGTACGGACTATCTGGTAGATCCGGTATCCTGTGAAGGCTGCGGTGTTTGCGTCGCATTCTGCCCGGTCGATGCAATTGATTTTAACGAGAATTTAAGCGGACAGTGGTTTATTTCAAATACACGGTTTGGGACGCTTGTTCATGCCAAATTGGGCATTGCTGAAGAAAATTCCGGCAAACTCGTCACATTGGTTCGAAAACAGGCGAAGCAGTTAGCTGAAAAAGAAAAAGCCGAATATATTATCGTTGATGGCGCTCCCGGCGTTGGCTGTCCGGTTATTTCTTCTATCGGCGGAGCCGCTGCCGTACTTGTGGTTACAGAGCCAACATTGTCAGGATTGCATGACATGGAGCGGGTTGTCAGTCTGGCGGCAAAATATTTTAAGATTCCGACGTTTGTATGTATAAACAAAGCTGATCTGAATGCGGAGATTGCAGAGAAAATCATTCTTTTTTGTGATGAAAATGAGGTGTTATTCGCTGGTAGTGTGCCGTATGATGAATTTACCACCAAAGCAATGGTGGAAGGGAAAAATATTTTTGAATATAAAGAAGGACCGGCTGCTGCGGCAATCCGGGACGTCTGGACAATAATCAGAGATAATGCTTAAGTAGCTAACGAAATGTAAACAATGAAAAGAGAAGATACTTAATCTTGATGGATACAATTGAATTGAAGCCGATTGGCGTTATTTATACGCCTTATGCAGGTACGAAGGATATTCCGATTCAGGGAAAATTTAAGGCGACTACTGAAGGATATATCGAATTAAAAGAAAAATATGTCGATGGATTGCGAGACCTTGACGAGTTCAGTCATGCTTTTTTGATCTATTATTTTCATAAAAGCAGTAAGGAAAATTTGCGAGGCAAGCCTTATCTGGAGGATGAAACCCATGGTATTTTTGCGATCCGAAGTCCTCATCGACCGAACCACCTGGGTTTATCAATTGTGAAAATACTGCGAATTGCGGGTAATCGGATTTATATCGCAGAGGTGGACATGCTGGATGGCACGCCGCTTTTGGATATCAAACCTTTTGTTAAATATTTTGATAGCCGGGAAGATGCTGTCTGTGGGTGGTTGGATAAACATTTTGTAGATGGTCATATTCCGCGTAAAACAATTCTAAATAATAAGGAGTAATCAATGAAAGTAGCAATTTCCACGGATAATGGGTATGTATCGGCTCATTTTGGCCGTTGCCCTGAATTTACAATTTTAGAAATCGAGGACAGCACAGTGAAAAATCGGGTCGTGATTCCCAATCCGGGGCACCATCCGGGTTTTTTGCCGGAATATTTTCAACAGCAAGATGTGAACGCTGTCATTGCCGGTGGCGGGGGGCAACGCGCTCAGATGCTGTTTCAAGATAAAAATATTGAATTTATTTTAGGCGTCTCCGGCACAATTGATGAAGTCATCGATAAATTATGCAGCGGCCAACTAAAAGGCGGTGAGAGTTTTTGTCAACCAGGCGCGGGGAAAGGATATGGCGTCGAAAAAGATGAATGTGATCACGATGATGGTGACCATCAGCATTAATCGAATATAAATTTGGTGGTTCAAAATGATTTTTTTTCTTTGAGTACTCTTGAAAATTAAAATCGAAGTTATAATTTTTTTGTGGAGGTATTCTATGAAAAACCGAATTATATTAATGGTGTTAATCGGATTTATTTTTTGTTTGAATAGCTATTTATCTGCCCAAACTGGTCGAGGTTTAAATCAAAGCCAGTTTACAAAATTGTACGATGCATCCACGGAAATGGCAGTTATGGGCGATATTACTAAATTGGATACTGTTCAAAATGGCTTTGGCCGGTTCCCCGGGCTACAAATCACAGTAAAAAATGACAAACAGGAAGCTCCTGTCTATATTGCCCCATTGTGGTATTTGTCTGATAAAAAAATAACATTGAAAACAGGTGAGATAATTAAAGTGACAGGATCGAAAATAAATTATCAAGAGAAAGATAAAATAATTGCCCGAACTTTTGAGTATCAAAAAAACGAAATAACTGTAAGAGATGAGAAAGGTGTCCCTGTTTGGGCAGGCAAGCGATTAGGCCCCGGAAAAGGACGTAGAGGGTATCGGCGTTAAATAAAGATAAATCAAAAGTATCTTTTTCATAATAATACATTATAAAATAATTTGGAAGGAGGTGACATAAAATGCCAGCAGGAGATGGAACAGGACCGCGGGGCATGGGCCCGATGACAGGACGATCTGCCGGATATTGCGCTGGCTATGATCGCCCTGGATTTGCAAATGCAATGCCTGGCCGCGGATTCGGCCGCGGCGGACGAGGATTTTATGGCGGAGGCCGTGGGCGTCGTCATTGGTATTATGCAACAGGTGTCCCCGGATGGGCGCGTTTTGGAGCCTGGGGACAGGGAGCTTCTCCGGATTACCCGACCGCGCCTCCCTATGAACAAAATTTTACACCGGAACAGGAAATAGATTATTTAACCGCACAAGCTGAAAATCTGGGAAAATCACTGGACGATATTCGGAAAAGAATCTCGGAGCTTGAAAGCAATGCTGAAAAATAGCGCTTCCGGTAAGCGATAAAGTAAAAGGCTAAGACCATTTTATTGACTTCGAGCCTCTTGTTTTACAAATGATATAAGGGATTGGTCTTAGCTTTTATTTTATCAAATATTCAAATCACAGGAAATATTATGAATAATAAACCAATAATATCAGATCGAATCAGCTCTATTCCAAAATCTGCTATTCATGAGATGACAAGATTATCCGGTGAAATTGATGATGTGGCGTTTTTATCGTGGGCAAAACCAACCTCCGGTACTCCGATTCATATTCGGCGCGCCGCAGTTGAAGCGATCAATAACGGTCTGGTGGACGGCTATTCCACAAGCCAGGGCCTGCTTGAGTTGCGCCAGGAAATTGTCACGAAATTACAGCGGGATAATAATATCAGTGCGGATGTTTCCCAAATCATTGTGACAGTGGGGGCTATCGAAGGGATAGCCGCAGCGATATTGACCGTCGTTGATCCGGGTGATGAAGTGATTCTGCCATCACCTACATATTCCACGCATGTTAATCAGGTTCAAATTGCATCCGCAAAACCGGTGTTTGTTCCGACCATCGAAGAAGAGGGCTTTGCACTGGACATCGAGGGGATACGGAACGCGATTACACCGAAGACAAAAGCGATTTTATACTGCTCGCCATCAAATCCAACGGGAACCGTTTTTAGTGAAACTAAACTCCGACAATTAGCGGATATCGCACTGGAGTATAACCTGGTGGTGATTACCGACGAAGCGTATGAATATTTTGTGTTTGATTCACAGAAGCATTTTAGTATCGCATCAATCCCGGAAATAAAAAAAAATGTGGTCAGTTGCTTTACCTTTACCAAAAGTTATGCAATGACTGGCTGGCGAATCGGATATTTGCATGCAGATGAGGAACTAATACCACAGATTAATAAAGCACACATTCCGTTTGCGATTTGCGTTCCGGTGGTGTCACAATATGCGGCGATTGCAGCTCTGAGAAACTCACAGGACTGTATCCATGATTTCAGAGAAAAGTATTTATCAGCCCGAAATTTGATGTGCGAACGACTTGATCAATTGAGTTCGGTGTTCGAGTATCAAAAACCAGGTGGATCGTATCTGATGTTTCCCAGGATTTTATTGGAGGAGGGCGCGAATTCGCAACAATTTTGCGAGCGGTTGTTAAGAGAAGCAAAGGTTTCCACTACTCCGGGAGCGGATTTTGGTCCGACAGGGGAGCACCATTTACGTCTTTCCTTTTGCGTCCCCGAAGAAATGATTAACACGGCATTTGATCGCATGGAAATTTATTTTCAGAAATTCGTTTAATACAACGCGACATGTTGCGGAACAATTGATAGAGGAGGGTTACATGGCGTATGGATTTGGAAGAGGCGGTGGGCAGGGAAGAGGCCGGCGACGAGGCGCCGGCAGAAGAGGCGGACCACATCGACGGGAAGTGGCTGCTGATCGTAATTGTATTTGTCCTGATTGTGGCCTGGTGTTACGGCATCTACGGGGTGTTCCGTGTTTTGAAACGAGGTGTCCCAATTGCGCCGCTGCAATGACGCGACAGTTCAGTGTTCAACAGTCCGCTGGTTCAGGACAGACAGGCAGCACAATACCAAAACCAGTCGTAGATCCAAACCTGTGTACCGGTTGCCAGAAATGCATTGCTGTTTGTCCGGTGGAAGCGATCGAAATGAAAAATCACAAAGCTGTTATTATTAAGGAAAAATGTACAAATTGCCGTATTTGCATCACATCCTGCCCGGTCTCGGCGATAAGATAAAAGGAGCGAAAAATGGACGCGGTAATTTTTCAACTGAAAAGAGGCCAGCGGGTCGCATTTTGGGCAAGTGTTATCACACTTTTACTGGCATTATTAAAAGGTTTTATTGGCGTATTGTTCCACTCTCATGTCTTAGTCGCCGATGCTTTTCATAGCGGTGCGGATACAATTGCTATTTTCGCGTCGGCATTCGGATTATGGCTGGCGTCCAGTAAAAAAAGCAAGCGATTTCCTTATGGACTGTTTAAGGCAGAGACATTTGTCACTTTCGCTATTGGCGCGCTGATCGCCTGGGCTGGCATTGAGTTATTCATCGATGGATATCACAAATTGTTCTTTGTCCCGGTAGTGTCGAAATTTCCGGTCTTACCGGTCATAGTTACGTTCATTTCAATTATTGTCGCATTCTTTATCGCCCGCATCGAAAAGCGTGTTGGACAAGAAATAAATTCACAATCTTTGATTGCAAACGCTGGTGAATCTTTTTTGGATATTATCACATCGATCGTTGTATTGTTCGGTATTTTAATGGCATACTGGCGGATCCCTTATATTGAAGGATCGATCATTATGCTGATTTCGCTCCTGATCTTTAAATTAGGCCTGGAAAATTTATGGCAGTCACTGCTCATTCTGCTGGATGCGAACCTGGATGGTGAATTACAAGGGAAAATTGAAGACGCTGTTATGGAAATTTCAGGTGTGAAATTTGTTGATGACATTAAAATCCGGCAATCGGGCCCCTTCCGCATGGTAGAACTGAAATTTACGACTAACCCGTCGATTGCTATCTATCAGGCTCATGCGATATCCGACCACATCGAACAAATGATTCGAGACCGTTTCCAAAATATCGAATCAGTGTTTGTTCATGCCGAACCCTCCAAAAGAGATGAAGTGAAGGCAATTGTTCCGGTGTCAGAAATTGCCGGAATTGATTCAAAGATATATGGACATTTTGGACGGGCGCCATATTTTGCAATCTTAAAAATCAATTCAGATGGTGTTACGATTGAGGATTTTTATCTTAATGAATTTCTGGAACGTAAACACCACATCGGATTAAAAGTGGTGAATGTCGTTGTCCAATATGATTTGGATATGTTGTTTACCACTCGTATTGGTGAAATTTCATTTCATGTGCTTAAAGATAATTATATCGATATCTATCATATTGAAAACGAGAATGTGCGATTAAAGGATATTATCGATTTATATCAGCAAAATGAATTAGAGCGCATCACTGCTCCCACGCATTCTGTTGAAGACGCACTCATTGAAACAGACGAATTCTAATCTAAATAATGAATGATACCCGGAAAATCCTGGTAGCACGGTTAGTATGCCCCGGCCACACACCTCATCTGTAAGAAATCATTTTTCAAAAAATTAGAAATATATTTGATTTTATGGTTAGAATTATTATATTCAAAAATATCATACCAAAATGAAAATCTATAGTATCCATTCAATAATTGATGGTGTGCATCAAAGCTTTCGGATTCTCTTTAAA
>CAZCJL010000192.1:0-8993 GCA_964498785.1 uncultured Cytophagia bacterium
TAAAGAGAATCCGAAAGCTTTGATGCACACCATCAATTATTGAATGGATACAATTCCTTCGTACATATAAAGCGGTTAAAAACAATTGCTATTATAGAATATATTGAACAGAAGCAACTGTTGATTTCCACGAGTTTCATCTTTGGTGCTATCGAAATCATATCTGCTTCTGTTTGATAAAAAAATACACCCAGAGGGGGGGGCCCATTGGGTGTATTAACGATAAGCTCCGGAAAAGGATTTGAATTATTTTAGAATTTATACGAAAAGTACGTCAGACTGATAACATGAATTTACAATAATTTTGTTAAATCACCGACGAATGCGCTATTTCACCAAAATCATCCGTTTCGACTTTAATTCTTTATTATTGCTTTTCATCAAATAAAAATAAGTGCCACTGGCAACGGACTTTCCTGAATTATCCGCACCATTCCACATAATTGAATAGCGCCCTTTTGCATGAAAGCCATCGATTAAAGTACAAACCAGGTGACCTATTTCATTATATATGAATAGTTGAACGTAGCCGGATTCTTTGAGTGAATAGTGAATAGTCGTACTCGGATTAAATGGATTGGGATAATTTTGTTCCAGGGAATATGTGTCTGCCGGTCCCAGCATTTGCCACTCATTTTTCGACTCCCTGTTTTCAAAAAATCCGGATAAAATATTCACACCTCCAGATATTTTTTTAACTGGTATTTCACCAGTATCAAAAAGAGCGCTTTTTATGTTGATTGGCACAAAATTTTGGTTCACATCGGAGAGGGCAAAGCGTAATCGAAAGAGCTCTCCCTCGCCGGATACAGGCTCGGATCCTGCCATCCAGATATTCAATACAGTATCTCTCATATTATATTGACAGAGCCACCCAGAATTACTAACGATGCACGAATCGATTATAATATCTTCTACAATAAGTTTTTCATAGAAACCGTTCAGTTTAAATTCTGCGGAGTGGAATTCATAGTTTTCCGGGAATTTAACCATAAAGGGTACTTCAATAATATCATTGGGATATGCATTGATATTTCCTACTGAAAACAGGGTAGTGGGCTCATTAACAACGAGAGACTGATTTACAGCGACATCGGTTTTAATCTGTTTAACACCGCTTGGCCATTGAATAATCAGGGTGTCGATTTGGTCTGCGTCTGCCAGGCCGAATTCAACATTTAAGCTATGCTGACTGGAAAATCCGGTTTGACCGGCTATATCGCGGGTTTGCCATGTCGGAACGGATTGAATAGTGGCCTTTGCCCGAACTATACATCCGATGGCAGAAGTATTTGAGGTGATTCCGACACATCTGATGTTGATCCAATTATTGTCGTTGCCATCATTTATATAAAGGTAATTGTCATTCCCTCCATCATTTACAACGAGCAGATCAAGATCACCGTCGTTATCAATGTCACCCCAACTGCTACCGACCGAATGTGCTTCGTCCAGCACGATTTGACTATTCGTCACTCTCCTGAAATTTCCCTGGCCAATATTCTCAAAGAGAGAATTTTTCTTTCCCGACGGTTCGTTCCAGTTAGCAATGAACAAATCAAGGTCGCCATCGTTATCATAATCGCCCCAACTACTGCTACAGGAAAAACCGTCATCATTAATGATTGGCCCCGAGATAATTCTGGTAAAAGTGCGGTTTCCGTCATTGCGGCACAGGAAATTAACCTCAAAACCATTTACAACGAACAAGTCAAGGTCACCGTCATTGTCATAATCAGCCCAACTGCAACCGATTGAACTACTATTATCGTTGGTCAATTCTCTATCTACGACACCGGAGAACGTTCCATCTCCGTTGTTATGATAGAAAAAATTATTCTGGCCCCAATTCGTCACATACAAATCCAAAAATCCATCATCATCACAATCAGCCCAGGCGCCGCATGTAGAACGTCCCCCATCTGTAACGATATTGCCCTGGGTAATTCTTTGAAAGGAGCCATCTCCGTTATTGCGGTACAGTGTATTATTTTGACCGTAATTCACCACAAATAAATCCAAATGGCCATCGTTGTCATAATCGCCCCAGCTTGCTCCCATGGAATTGTTAACTTCAGAAACAATTGATCCTCTGATAATCTTGGTAAATTGATTGTTACCCTCATTTCGATAAAGACAATTGCTTTGATTTCTGTTGGCAACAAACAAATCAAGATCACCGTCGTTATCATAATCACCCCAGGTACTGCTGATCGAATTTCCACCATCACGGATAATTACTGAAGTCCTGTTTTTAGAAAACGTGCCGTCGCCGTTATTCAAATAAAAGAAGTTATTTTCATCTACAAAATTTGTAATGAAAATATCAAGCCATCCATCGTTGTTATAATCATTTAAACCACAAAAGAATGAACTGCCACCGTCACTGGTCACTTCGCTGCCAGTCAATTTCGTAAATGACTGACTTAGCGCTTGTTGTGCAAAAACGAAGCTAAAACACAACAGCATGATAAATGTGGCTATATCAATCCGGGTTGTTGATCTTTTATATTTAAACATGATCATGCCCCCATTTTACTTTATCAGTAACATTTTTTGGGAAAGTACACTATTTATTCCCGTTTTTAATACATAAATGTAAACACCGCTTGCAACAGGTTCTCGGATCTCATTTGTACCGTCCCATGTAACCGAATACCGACCTGCGGATTGCGTTGTATTTACAAGTTGCTGAATGGTATTTCCCATCTGGTTAAAAATGGTTAATTGAACAGGACTTCGCTCTTTAATTGAATAGTGAATTGTTGTACTTGGATTAAATGGGTTCGGATAATTTTGTTCCAATGAAAATTCCTGTGGCATTCCCGAAAGATTGGCTTGGATTCCTGACGCGTTGGACAGAACTGTTGATGCGATATTTTTTTTGAATTTACCTTCATTCCATCGCAATTTTTCAATTGTCACTAGGGTTTGTGGTACATCAAAATTTTCATTTATGGTAAATTGTAACGCAGCAAATAATCCTTTTTCCACCTGTTGTGGTTTTGTTCCTGCGCCAGCAATTACAATTTCACCTTCATTATGTTTAATGTCAATTAAAAAATTCTTTGAAATAGACGACCAATTGACCTTATTATAGGTCAAATGAGCAGGATCAAAAGAAATGACGGCTTCAAAGGATAAAATATTATCGGCTTTGATAATATGAATCGGTATATCAATCTGGTCGCCGGATTCAACATCTGTGTTTTGCATCTGAACATCGCCAGTGGCAAATAAATCCTGTTGATTGCCTGTGTAGGGTAACGTGTCAATTAATCCGACCCCGTATTGTAAAATCAGGGTTGCATCCAGAGCCGAAATTGAGCTATCCAGACTAACATTTGCGTTTGCACGTTGCTCGTCATTTAAATCAATGTTGCCGACAAGATATTGCAAAATCAATGATGCGTCATAAGCCTGAATTTTTCGATTCAAATCGACGTCACCGAAATATTTTGTGAGCAGATTTACACTGCCCGATTGCGCTGTGACCGGGATATTATCTATATCAAACATTACTGATTGAAAATCGAGAGGGATAATTGTGGAATCTTGTTCCGGTACGAAGAAATTAAGCCAGCACAGCACGCCATCACCCCTGATGGCATTTGCTCCGGCAAACCAGACAACAATACTATCATTATATTCATTTGCCTCGAACATCCAGCCATAGTCTCCGCTTAAACTCGAATCCACAATTACGCTGTTAAATTGCAGATAGTCCGTATATCCAGCCACAGTAAATTCTGCTGAATGGAAGGAACTATATTGGGGGAATTGTATATTTACCGGAATAGTTACGAATTCGCCGGTATGAACATTTAAATTGGGAATTGAAATGTAGATCATCGGTTCATTTAAAGAGAGAATCTGATTTGGCTCGATGTCGGCGATCACCTGCTCAATGCCAGATGGCCACTGAATGATGATAGAATCGACCATTGTTGCCTCTCCGAGTCCGAAAGCAGCGTTAAGGCTGTTCTGTGATGCAAAACCCGTCTGACCTGATATTTCACGCTGTTGCCAGGCAGAAACATTATTAACAGTGGTCTGAATTTTAATTTTTGCACCAATTGCTGTTGTATTACTTGTGTTGCCGGCTAATTTTAGCTGAAGCCAATTATTCGTATTGCCATTATTGAGAAATAGTTTGTTGTTGTGGCCATATTTCACTGCAAAAATGACGTCAATAGCACCATCATTATTATAATCTCCGGAGGCGCAGCTAAAATGGTTATCACCGTAATCTGCTAATCGTTCATTTGTGTTTTTGGTAAAAGTTTCGTCGCCATTATTCAGATAAAAGAAATTTACCTGATTCCAGTTCGCCACGATGAGATCAAGATTACCATCATTGTCATAATCGCTCCAACTACTGCTATAAGAATTTCCTGTGTCCCGGGAAAAGGGTCCGGTAAAGATGCGCGTAAAAGTTCCGTTTCCATTATTCCGGTAGAGCGGGTTTGCCTCTCTGTTATTTGCCACAAATAAATCTACAAATCCGTCATTGTTGTAATCAGCCCAACTACAACTATAAGAATCACCACTGTCATTTACCAGAAGACCATCGGTAATCCTTGTAAAGCTGCCATCGCCATTATTTTCATAAAGAAAATTATTTTGATTTGCATTACACACAAACAGATCCGGGTCACCGTCATTATCATAATCAGACCAGGCACATCCCCGTGAGTTTCCGCCATCGTTGACAATGCTTCCTTCGGTGATTTTTGAAAATGTTCCATCTCCGTTATTGTGGTATAATGAATTATTCTGGCCATAGTTGGATACGAACATATCAAGGAAACCGTCGAGGTCGTAATCAACCCAACTACAGGCATAAGAATTTTCCATATCAGTGGCAATAGCGCCGGATGTGATTTTAATAAACGCACCATCACCGGTATTCTGATACAGGAAATTTTCCTGATTCATATTTGACACATACAAGTCCGGATCACCATCGTTATCATAATCACCCCAGGAAGCGCTGACAGATTTTCCGTTATCATTTGTCACAATCAGATGATTAATCATCAAAAATGTGCCATCTCCGTTGTTCTGATACAAGAAATTATTTTTTTGGTAATTGGTAATAAACAGGTCAATGTGCCCGTCATTGTTATAATCTCCCCAACTTGAACCGCCTGAATTTCCGTTATTCTGCACAATATCTCCTGTTGTTACTTGCGTGAAAATCTGGCTAAATAATAGTTGAGTGGGAAGTAAAATAAACAAAGAAATTAAGAGAAAAAGACTTTTTAACTGATAATGATATTTTGTTGATCCCATTTCAAACCTCCTTTTGTTAGAAATTGGGCTTTGTTTTTAATGTACAATTTATTCGTAAAGATGGCAACTAAAAAGCAATATTAATTAGTATGTTGTCATAATTTAACATTCGAGGAATTTTGAAAGCATTTTCCGGTACTGAGTATTCGGCTCTGAAGAACGGAGAAATTCATTTCACGTAAGTCATCTTTTTACTTTTGCGAGCCCCGACGAGAAGAAAAGTCTTTTTTAGAAAGAAATTATCAAACAGTAATTTTTCCGATATTTTGATAATCAATTAATTATAGTGAAGATGCAATGCAATTGTCAGAAAAAAACAGACCATCATCTAAAAAACGTTATCTGCTATTTTATGATAATCTATTTAAACCAATAAAATAAAAGATAAAATTATGACAAAGTCAATTATTTTAGATACTTTTTTAAATATTAATATTTAACACTAAGTTATTAAATGAATTATATTTCATTTTTAAAATGTAATATATTGACTGATAGCATCGATAACATGATGCGCGAATTTGAACACTGAATAATTTATTGCCACGGACGCTCAGAGCGTGTATCGTTCTGATTTTTAATATAATAGAAAGATACACTGTTTACTATTGGTCTCGGTTTTTTTAAAATTATTTCTTGTTTAAACTTATGTTTATCTGTGGCAAAGTTTTTAAATAATTTCAGAACAATTCCATTTTTCAAAAAAGGTATGAACCAACGTTATTTTTATATCTGTTCAAAAATCATCAAATAAAGGCCAAACTCTGTTAATCCCCAGATAACGGTACAATCCGTTATCAGATGCACATGTTGGTGGGTTTAATCAAGGGAAGTTTTTTTGTACTTCAGCAAAATAAAACTGCTGTTGCGTTGCCAATTTACCATTTTAACGAAGAAGCACTTAACGCGATTAATAGCTGCCCGCCATAGTAAAAAGCAAGGCTAATTCGATTGTAGCGAAAAGGCTTTCTGAATTTGTTAATTGCCAGAATTATATCAGAAATATAAAAAAGCGCTGCGCCAATAGTGATAAAAACGGCTTTATTTAGTGAGAAATATTCACTTTCAAAGGTATTCACTGCGCTTAACATCATTGCACTGATAACTAAAATATACATCAGCACCGGATACCGCATATTACCAAGTCCGGGATAGAGATATGCAAAAATAACAATTGCCAGAACAATTAAGATTAAAACAGTGGTATAATTTTGCACAAAAAAGCTATTCAAAAATGTGAATGTAACGAAATATACAACATGTCCCAGCAAAAATAAGACCAAACCTGTCATAAAAGATTGTCTTGACCGAAACATTAATGCAATATCACCGCCAAAGGAAAAAAGAAGTCCGATAAGAATGGCTATTGAATATACAGGATCGTGCTGTTGAGGTATAAGAATCGAAAGCGCTGCAATAACAATTAGCAACGCCGAGGAGATTGGTTTGAAGATATAAATACGTTTCCGGTTTTCATCGAATTCTGCTTTAACGAGGAAAGATACGAAAAAAGTTAGCAATATTATCAATATCAGGTATGCAGTCATTCTTTGCCTCACCTTTAATTCCAGATAATTTTTTGTTAGTGAATATGGTAGTGCGGAAAAAAATAACTTTTAATATAAGCTACTTATTTTTAAATTGCAAGAAAAAATTAAGATAAATAAAAAAAACCATTGCTTTTTGCGATGGCTCTTTTTCTGAAAAAAGATTCTGAGACGATCATTACGTATCGGGGTTTTACAAAATGAACTATAATTTATCACTCAACTGGTTTTATGCTGACATTGTTATTTTTCATCATCCGATATATTTTACAATTAAGACTGTCAGTTTATGTTTGCAAAATTGGATTAATTCCTGACTTCTCGGCAGGCGTGAACACAGTTGCCGGAAAATTTCAGTTGGCAGAGAAAATTGAGAGATTAACAGGATTTGCCTAACAGGGAACGGGAACAGTAATATTTTTTTATCAAACAAAAAAACCTCCCGTAAAATGAGAGGTTTTTTGTTTGTATTCAACGTACGATTAATCACTTGCCATGATAAACAGCGGTTTGGATTCAAAACTTTTGTAATAGGGTCGTAAGCGATCGGTATTGTAATATTTGCCAACATCAACGACTTTCTTAAAACTAGTAACAACTTCGATGGGAGCGTTATCATACGAGCCATTTTTCAGAATCACCAGTCGTCCGCTCACTTTGTCCAAAATCAAATCGAGTGCGAGGTTTCCAAAGGCCATGGGAACGATAGAATCGATCGCATCCGGATCTCCGCACCGAACCAGGTAACCGAGTCGCTGGTTAATCACATTAATCCGTTTTCCGTTATTAAATTTCGAGGATAACTCTTTCATTTGTTGACAAATCAAGTCTCCGATTCCGCCTAATTTTTTATGTCCGTACATATCTTTTTCCTGATTTTCGAAGACCATTTTGCTTCCTTTATATATTGCGCCTTCAGAAACGAGAACAATAGAATATTTGCTCGGATTCGTTAAGCGGTCAGATACCATCAATTCGGTAAGCCGTTCTATATCAAATTCATACTCTGGGATAACGCATCTGTTCGCAGCGCCGGCCATTGTTGGCAATAATGCAGTGAAACCTGCATATCGTCCGAACACTTCGATTACTAAAAATCTTTCATGAGATCCACCGGATGTTCGCAACATGTTGGTCATCATAATTGTTCTTGTCACGCAAGTGCTAAATCCAATACAATAGTCAGTTCCTGGCACATCATTATCCATTGTTTTCGGAATTGCAATCACTTTAAAACCTTCTTCATGGAGACGAACGCCATAGCTTAACGTATCATCGCCTCCAATGGGAATCAGGTAATCGATACCTAAATAATCGAGGTTTTTTAAAACTTCCGGAGTTAAATCGCTAGTTTCGTCGGTATACTTGTCTCGTAAATGATTAGGTACTACAGGTTGCGGAACATGGCTGGGTCTGGTACGGGAAGAGTGCAAAAACGTTCCACCAGTTCGTCCTGCTCTGTTGACAATGTCTTCCGTTAGCAGTTGGTAATTATCAGTATTGTCCGCGTCTTTATCACGAACCATTTCGACCAGGCCAGCCCAGCCTCGTCGAAGACCGACCACTTCGTAACCTTCTCGGAGAGCGCGAATTGTAACCGCTCGGATCGCCGGATTCAGTCCGGGAACGTCTCCACCGCCAGTCAGAATGCCGATTCTACCTTTTTTAGTTTTGATGTTACTCATGATGGTTTCTCCATTTTTGTTCGTTTGAGTTACACGTGAATTTAGGCTATTTTTATTTGATAAGATTTAATATTCTATCTAAAATTCTAAAAAGAAAATTATTATACAATTGTAGCCCACTAATCACACAAAAATAAACGAAATGTTATTTTTATATTTTGAATTATGCACTATTTCGTGTGTTTCGCATGCAATAAGTCTATTTTTTCGTTATTATAATTCATTTTAAAAATTTAGGTTCTATTTTATCAAGTAAATTCTCAAATATAACTTTTTTCATCGATTTTGTCAATGTTTTTTTTAAATTTTCTTAACGTGAATTATTCATAAACTTGAGAATCAGACAAATATCAAAAAAATGAAGGTATCAAAATAGCTAGCCTGAAAAATTCAGAGCCACAGAGGCTCAGCGTATCCATTCAATAATTGATGGTGTGCATCAAAGCTTTCGGATTCTCTTTAAATT
>CAZCJL010000193.1:0-8891 GCA_964498785.1 uncultured Cytophagia bacterium
CAACATTTTTCTTACTGCATCGAAATTAGCAGAGCGCAGGCGATACATATACAGATGTGGATTTGGCATCGTAGACAACATCTGCTTCGTTCACTGCAATCGGAACTTCAGCCAAATCTTTTATTCGTGATCCGTCTGCTTTAAAAAATGAACCGTTCTTGTAGAGCATATAATAGATGCTGTTTTGCGCCTCATTTCTGGGATGTCCCGTCGTAAACGCGAAATGGATGCGGTCGTTATCATTAGAAGCAACTTTGAGATATGGCCGGGCTCCCGGACTTTCGATCAATCTCCGATCATCAGACCAGGTGACACCGCCGTCCTCAGATATCGCGTATGTCGGCTTGAAGTCAATACCGCGCCAGAAAAAGAAAATCTTGTTTTTTTCTTCTGATAATTGAACAGGATTGTCATAGCAGATCCCTTTTTTCGATTTATCAAAATCAGGTTGGATTACGGGCAGCCACGATGAAATATCACCAGGTTGTTCGGTTATTCGAATATTCATTTCCGTATCATTATGGCGGCTATAAAATACCAGCAATTGGCCATCGTCCCGCATAAGCAACGCCGGATTTGCGTGATCATCTTTATCAAAACCAGCTTGTAAAACAGTGGTCTCCAGCTCATCCGTTTGGGAATCGTATTTTCCGATCACAACATCTCCGCTAAAAGAAACCCATCCGGAATAGATATTTCCGTTGTAATACACTGCTCTGGGATCAGAAAACCAACACCAGGCGCCATCTTTGGTGAGCGATTTAAATGCCAGCCCGGGATGACCGCCGAAACAATTATTGATCGCCAATATAAAGATAACAAATTGAAATAAAATTGATTTCAACCATAAATTCCTCATGATATATTCTCCTGCTTTTGTTTTAGATTTACCGATAAAAACTACCCGGATCTAAAATAAAACAGGGAGACAAGAGTTGATCATTACTTCTCCCGTCTCCCGTTTTTTTAATCAAACGGAAAATAATTTTTAGCGTCGGTTCTGAAACACTATCGTACTCATCACGGCCTATTCAGCAATGAGAATTAATCCGCACAACTTTACCACATGCGAGGTTCCCAGCCTTTTTCGTACTCTCGGGACCACATTTTCATCGCTTTTTTATTTTTTTTAATATGTCCGTTTTTCGGATCAAGATTCAATGTTCGGCTGGTTTTCCAGGCTATGTTCGATAACTGAAGCATCGTTACACTGATATTCCCTTCTTCTATCGGTGAATGTAATTTCTCGCCAACACGAATCCCATTAATTAGATTCTGCATGTGGGCTGCTGTCATAAAACCTCCTCCGACAACTCCCATTGACTCTTCCGGTTTCTCAGTTTTGACTTCCTCGAGTAATTCATTTTCTCGACTATATAATTTGTACCCGCCTCTATCAATCAGAACCGTGCCTTCTGTGCCATGAATAGTAGCACCACGGCCGCCATTAAAATATTTCATACCCTGACAACTTTTCCCTTCCCAGGTAATGAGTTTGTCATCATATTCAAAATTTGTAACCAGGGTATCGTAAAATTCCCAATCGTCCTTGAAGTGATAGCGTCCACCCGCTGCTGTAATTCGATTTGGAAGGCCGACTCCCAGCGCCCAGCGGCAGATATCGACTTCATGCGTCCCGTTATTCAATGTCTCTCCGGTCCCCCAATGCCAAAACCAGTGCCAGTTGTATGGATGGACGTTGCTCTTGTACGGCTGGCGGGGAGCGGGACCTTGCCATAATTCCCAATCGAGATAATCAGGCACAGGAACAACTGTCCCAACACCGATACTGTTTCGAGTGGCACTATACCACGCCTTGCCCATATAAACTTTTCCGATCAGGCCATCATGAATACGCTGAATGGCTTGAATCGAGTGATCTGAAGAACGTTGTTGGTTTCCCATTTGGACTAAAAGACCATATTTCTGTTGAGCTTCGACTAACAGCTCTCCTTCATGCGGATTATGGCTACAGGGTTTTTCAACATAAATATGTTTCCCTGCTTGCAATCCCATAATCGCCATCGGAGTATGCCAGTGTTCAGGCGTGGCAATTGCGATTGCGTCAATATCTTTCACTTTAACCAATTTTCTAAAATCTTTGATGACTTCCGGTGTTGTGGCGGTCATCTCCACCATCAATTGAGAAAATTTGTCAATTTCGCGTTGATCAACATCGCATATATGCGAAACCATCGCATTTTCACTTTTGGAAATTGCTTCAAGCAATGATTGGCCTCTGCCATGTAATCCGGCAATCGCAAAATTCACCCGATCATTGGCGCCCAGTATCCGGCCATAGCTCCTGGCGGAAAATGCCGTAGCGCCCAATGCGACTCCGGCACCTGCCACAGACGCGTTTTTTATAAATGTTCGCCGAGATATTTTATCCTGTGTCATTAACTTCTCTCCCGATATGATGATTACAATTCTTTGATTTTGATATTTTTAAAATGGACTTCATCCCCGTGATCCTGTAACAAAATTTGGCCTGACTTCAATTCTCCAAAATTAGGCCAGTCTTTGTATTTGCTATAAGCAACCAACGCTCGCCACATTTGCGTTCCCCGTTCATATTCGATCACTTTAATACCATTCAGATGATGTTCGACGTGACTGCCATTCGCGATAATCTTTGCGCGATTCCAGCCATATTTATTAACCCGTTTTGTTTTGCTTTCATTGGGGACATAAAACTTAGCGTCAGCCCGGATTAAATCATAAAGCGATGCCAGCGTCCGATTGCCATCAACACCATGCGTCGCATCTTCATGGACTGCGTCATCCAGAATCTGGTATTCACAGCCAATAGCAGAGCCCTCGCCTTTATTCAGTCCGGGATCCACAAAATATTTGATGCCGCTATTCGCGCCTTCGGTATATTTGAAATCAAGCTCCAATTCGAAATTTGGATATTTTTTGACAGTCACAATATCACCGCCAAATGCGGATTCACCGCCGCCACTGGACTGAACGATCAACTCTCCGTCTTCGATCTTCCATCCTTTTTCCGGAAAATGATCGATCTTCGCCCCGCGCCAACCAGTCGTTGTTTTACCGTCCCACAATAATTTCCATCCGTCGGCTTGCTCACGATCCGTCAATTGATTCGTGAGGTAACTCACTTGTGGAATCACGTCAGCCACCGGCGTCATTCCTTCAGTCAGATTTTTTGTCTTGATACGAATATTTCGAAACTGAACGGTTTTACCGGCACCTGCTTCATTCCGAATGGCATGAACTTGCAATGCTATAAAACCTTCTGACGTCAGGTCGACCAGCAAATCGGTGGTCGCGACTCTGTTGAGCCAGACGCGAATGTGATTCCCGATGGCCTCAACCCGAAAATGATTCCAGCCATTTTGCTTAAAAGCTTTTTTCGCCGGGGGATTGTATTCGAGATGATACAACCAGCCGCAACGGGCTTCGTCATAAATGCCGCCGGTCCAGGCTCTTGGTGAGGGATCCAGTTCAACCTGATAACCATGAACTCGTCCGTCTTTGTAGTCCGGCGAACTGTTGCTGCGAATCTGTACACCGGAATTCAAATCGGGATCAATCTTTGCCTCGTATTCGAGAATAAAATCTGTATAATTCTTTTTAGTTGCCAAAAAAGTATTTGGTGTGCTCATTTTGCTAACACCAATAATCACTCCGTCTTTCACCTGATATTCGGCGGAGCCGTTGACTACGTGCCAGCCGTCCAGGTTTTTTCCGTTAAAAAGCTGAATCCATCCATCTTGTGCCTGAGTTCCTTGCGGAAGGAAGAAACATAACATTAACAGGCATAAAGCTGTCTTTCTCATTGAAACCTCCACTTAGTTATAGATTTTCGTTTAAAATTGAATAATCTTTTTTATAAAAAAAATGGGAGATTCCGGCTTTTCTCGCTCAGAATCAGCGGGATTCAGCCGGAATGACATCTGAATTTTCAGTTGAAATATCACCCCGGATCCGTCACGCAAGCGGGACAGGAATCTCCCTATAAAGCATTCATTAACTTATTAAATTTTCATTTATGAATGATTAATCATATCGATAATCCATTAAACCATCAACCACGGCCGCAACACTTTTTGTAGTTCTTTCCACTGCCACAGGGGCAGGGATCGTTTCGGCCAACTGTTTTAGCACTACTTTTAATCGAACGAGCGGTTGCTTGCTGCTGTGATAATCGAATCTGTTCCTGCTGCCAACGATCAGCCAAATTCCTCATCCGCTGATCTGCATGTTCGAAAAACATCTTATACGATCCGCAAAAATGGCTAATGTTATTATCATGCGGATCACGAATCCGATCTTTGGGACAACCGCCATAGCAATAGCGTAGCTATTTACATGTTTTACACAGTTCCGGAAGCGTGGATTTCGTGCGACCGAATTGCAATTGGCGTTCGGAATTCAGGAAATCATCGATATTTCCATCCATAATATTGCCGAGCTTCCATTCCGGGTCAACGAAAAAATCACAGGAATAGACGCCTCCGTCATGCTCCACGACGACGTAAATTCCGCATTCGGGAAGTAACGTACATTCCGGCGCTGGCATTCCGACATAGCTATGAAACAGTGATTCAAAATACCGAATCGAAGTCGTGGGCACATCGTCCTTAAAATCATTGATCCACAAATCAAACATGGTACAGAGAAACTCACCGAATTTTTCCGGCGACACCGAAAACGGCGCGGGTTTTGACGGATCAGCAGGATCGGTTTCCAAACACGGTATGTATTGCTGAAAGGTCAATCCAAGCTCCTTGTGGAACTGATAAATCTCTTCCGGGAATTGAACAGAATAATCATTAACAACAGAAAGTGCATTCACTGCTACTCCTTCATCCAGCATCAGTCGTGCGCTATCCATTACCTTCCGCCATGATCCTTTCCCGCTTTGCATCAATCGATACCGGTCATGAACATGTTCCGGGCCATCCAGCGATAGACCGACTAAAAAATTGTACTGCTTTAAAAATTTGGCCCAGTCGTTATTGATCAGAATACCATTCGTCTGCAAGCCATTGCCTACGCTTTGTCCTTTACCGTAATGCTGTTGAAAAACCACCGCTTTTTTAAAAAATGGTAATCCCATCAGCGTCGGCTCGCCTCCTTGCCAGCCGAACGAGACCTGTGGTCCCGCCGCTTCCATGATCTGGCGAACCATTTTCTCAAGAATTTCAACGCGCATGCGATGTACTTTGGTTTCGGAAAACAGGTCGGCCTTTTTAAGATAGAAGCAATAGCCACATGCCTGCCATATTACAATCCGGGCCTGCCGGTTTCACCAGAACACTGGATAACGTTTTCCTGAATTTTGATGCGGTTTTTTCATGTTGCGCCGAGGCATGATGTTGATTCTGTTTGTCGTCAGCGGGAGTTGCAGTTTTTTCACTGAATAGTTCGCCAACATCAGCTTTTGCTCGCTGCTCATCCAAAAATTGTTCGACTGTTGTATTCCGATCCTGTTCATGGAGGTGATGGAAAATTTTGTCGTTGACTTGCTCGAACGGCGACTCTTCCGCAGTGTTTTTTTCATAGACTTTCACAATATGGAAACCGTATTCAGTCTGGACGATATCACTGACTTCATTTTCCTGCAGACTGAAAGCCAGCTCTTCGAACCGCGGGACCATCTTTCCTCGTCTAAAAAATCCCAAATCACCGCCATTTCCCGGGCAATCGGAATTTCCATCTGCCAGTTCTTCAAAACGCTTACCGGATTTCAATTCTTTTTGAATTTCTAATATCGCCTGTTTTGCCTGATCCGGGCTTGTGTTTGCGTCCACATGTTTTACGATGTGCGCGGCTCGCACCATTTCCGGTGTAGTGAAATTCTGGATATTTTCATCATAAAAGGCCTTGAGTTGCTGTTCCGTCGGTTTCGATAAATAGCGACATAAATTTTCGATAAATCGATCCACCCGGATTTGAAGCTCGACATTATTACGTAACAGTTCCACATCAGCCGGTGTCAAGCCTGAATTTTGAAGAAACTGCTGTTCTCCGCCCAGTTCATCCATAATTTTAGTCCAGGCCGTTTCGAGTTCAGCCGGAGACACCGGCGTCGGATCTCTCCTCGCTGCCTGTTGTAACAAAGTTCGTTCGCTCACATTTTCCTGCGCCCATTGCCGTAATTGTTTTTCCTGTTACTCACGTGTTTGTTCGGTAAGGGTCGCCTGATATTGCTGGCGCATTCGATTCATCTCATCGTCGATCAGAGAATCTTAAATCTTTTCGCCATTTACGATTAGTGGCATATTTTTTCCTTACTAATCATTAAATAATTTATTGTTATCAACCAGAGAAATAGATATAGATTGCGATAATTAATCCGACCACAACTACCGAGTAGAATACATCCGTATTATTCCAGCTCGCCCGTGATTGTTTGCGGTCGGAATCAGTCATCGTTGAGTAAGTCAACCCACTGATTTTTTGATAAGCCGGTTCCTGAGTCAGATAGCTGACAGCAACCATGACCACGACACACACGACAAGAATCAACAGGCTGTAGTATTGAAAGAAAATATTATTTACAACCCACAGGAAAGAGCCCTGGGTATAATTAAAACTTTCGATGAGTTTGACCGGGGTGTCCACTGCTAAACGAAACAGTCCCATCGCAAATCCTGCAATCAATGCCGCCATGCATCCCTTGGTGTTAAGCCGCTTGTTAAAAACGCCTAAAAAGAATACCACAAAAATTGGTGGCGCCAAATAGGACTGTACGCCCTGCAGATAATCATAAAGTCCCCTGCCACCGCGAATGACCGGAATCCACAACAGTCCGATTAACACCATTATCGCCGTTGCCACCCGTCCGATCCAGACCAGATGTTGTTGCGTTGATTTCGGCTTTAGTCTTGAATAAAAATCCATTGTAAACAAAGTAGATGACGCGTTAAACACGCCTGCCAGCGAACTCATCAACGCTGCCAGCAGACCGGCAACAACCAGCCCACGCACGCCAACCGGTAACACATAAGCGACCAATAACGGAAAAGCCTCCTGTGCCCGATCCCGAAGCAGTTCTCCCTGACTATTATATAACGCGTTTTGCAGAGCTGGAATCGTTCCGCTTTTTGCCAAAGCAAAACAGATCATTCCGGGGATAATAAAAATTATAACCGGCAACAATTTCAAAAAAGACGCCCAAATGGAACCGCGACGGGCTTCGCGTTCATTGGGAGCCCCTAATGCGCGCTGAACGATGTATTGATCGGTACACCAGTACCATAAACCAATAATCGGCGCACAAAATAACATGCCGAGCCACGGATAGTTATCGTTGAAATACCAGGCCATTTTCCCTGCTTCCCGAACCGGTGCCCACGTGCTTTCCATTCCGGATGGCACCAGCGGTTTCCAGAGATTGAACATTTCCGAACCGGCAATCGCCCGTAATTCACCCCAACCACCTAAAGCTTTCAGGCCAAAAAAAGTGACCAGCATCGAGCCGACAATTAAAATTATCGTTTGCATGGCTTCGGTATAAGCGACTGCGCGCAAACCGCCGAGGGTGGTATAAATCCCGGTAAACAGGATCACGAGAATCGAGCCAATCCAGAAGCTATCCAACCCCAGGATATTTATATCAGGCAGCAGCACGCTGAAAACAACACCACCGGCGAAAATACCGACCGCGATTTTGGTCAATACATAAGCGACAAGTGAGATAACCGATAAAAATGTTCTCGCTGTTGGAGAAAAGCGTCTTTCCAGAAACTCAGGCATGGTAAAAACTTTCGAGCGCATATAAAAAGGCACCATAATCCACCCTAATACTAACAGGCACCAGGCATGAAGTTCATAGTGCGCCATAGCAACACCGTCTGTTGCTCCTGAGCCGGCGAGACCGACCAGATGTTCCGAACCAATGTTCGACGCGAAAATCGAGGCTCCGACAATAAACCAACCGAGATGACGACCCGCTAAGAAATAATCCGCGGTTGTATCCTGCCGTTGTTTGATAACCCACCAGGCTAATCCAAGAATTACGAGAAAATAACAAGCAACAATTGTCAGATCAATCCATCCGATTGTTGATTCCATCCTTTTCCTCCAATTTAACTAATAACAAGTATGAATTTAATAAAATCCCGCAAGCAGTTATGAAAAACCGCTTTTTAAAAAAAAATCCATGCCAAGCGTATCTCGTTAGCATTATCTCCGTTTATTTCCGCGACATTGGTTAATGATGTCCATCTAAATGACAGGCTGTCCGAGAGCTATCCCTGCGAAGTTTTTTCGAACTGGTACTATCCATATATTGATATCGTTCTTTATAATGTCTATCAATCAAACTTGCACAAGGTCTTTTCAAAAAAATCTTTGAGTTTTTGACAGCCTCATGAAGCGATTCAAAAATCAAATCGTTTAGCTCGGGTATCTATAAAATATAAGTAAAAATTATTATCCATACAAGCAATTTATGAAAGAATCGATCTAAAAGACAGGCTTTGTAAAGCAGAATGCAATGATTTCAGAACAACTTTACATAAATAACTGAGCTAGCTCCTAATTGCAGCGTCTGTTGGTGAACATATTATTTCATGGAATGCAATGGATCAGCCCTCCGGTACTTATATTATTCAGATGCAGGCGGATGACGTTGTTTTGATGAAATGACGCCCTTCAAATATTTTGCTTGACAACGTACGATTTGTTTTTTAAATTTAATTTCACTCGTGTCGCGTTAAGCTAATTTCAAGAAAATTTTGCTAAAATTTTATTGAAGTTATGTCACATAAAAATGAATTCTTAATTGAAATCGAAAAATTAATTGAGAGGCTATATTGCCCGTAAATTTGGACAAAAGATCTTCTCAGTATTATTTTAATGGTATCCATTCAATAATTGATGGTGTGCATCAAAGCTTTCGGATTCTCTTTAAA
>CAZCJL010000194.1:0-8795 GCA_964498785.1 uncultured Cytophagia bacterium
TTGTCCCGGAATCTCCTGATTATTATAAAGTCAGGGGATTCCTGCATTCGCAGGAATGACACCCAAAAATGACAGTTTACAAAAAGTGTCCGGTAGCAAGTGGCAATTGTATTTTTTTGTAAATCCCCCGATCAAATTCTTTTTATGTTCATACACACGTCTAATAAGGTTGTTTGTAACTCCGGTGTAAAGTACATTGTTATGCTTGTTTGCCATCATGTACACATAACAGGTCTTCATAATTCCGCAATCAGAACATGCTTTTCTTTGCAGGTATGATATAAATTTTTATCTCACTTATTCACATTGAAAAGGGAGACTCCTGCATTCGCAGGAGTGACATCTGAATAGTTATAAAATTTTTTTAAACTTCACCCCCGCTTCTTTGGGAAACGCACATTGTCGGAATCAGCCCTCCGCCAGCACTCACATTAATCACAGAATTATCTGATATCCGTGAAATACTTCCACCGTATTCGCCATAGATTCCGAACGGATTCAAATTCACTTTTTTCAATTTCAAATGAATTTCATCTGATCGAATTTCAGGAAATATGTCTTCAGGGATCGGTACGTATTGTTGAACCACCCAATTTTCATTCTTGATATTGTCATCAACAATTCGACGCCAAGTACTCTCGCTTGTATCCCGGCCCAAATAAACATCCTTTCCGCCATAAGAGGACGCTGGTTTTAATACCAAATTCTCTTTGTTGTCATAAATAAAATTACGCAAATTTACGTGAAAACCCTGAAAAGTCTCCTTTGAATCTTTTAAAACTTTTGTCCATGGAATGCATTGTTTAATCACCTCCTGCTCTTCCCGTGTATAAATTGACTGAAAACGAGGATCCGTCATAATCGCCAGCACCTTTTTGTTGCCAACGATAAATGACCGAAATGGATTTGCCATACACACCAGGCCATCTTTTACAGCCTGAATAAAGTCACACGCTTCATCCATACGGGTTATCAGTTCTTTGGTGATAACACGACGATAAATAATGTCAACCGCTTCGCCATCGGCTGTTAAAACTCCATTAACAATTTTTAATTTTTGAGGGCTGGAAATAATCGTGGGATATCCTTTGGACTCGAAATAAACTTTCAGAAGCTCAAATTCAGACAACGTCGAAACATCATCCCAATCAACTATGGCAATGGTTGGATTCCGTTTCTTTTGTTTTTGAAACGAAAATTCACGATAACATGATAACAATGCTTTTAACAATTGATCTTGTCGATTAAAATATTTTATTTTCCAGTGAGTCAAACATTCAAATTTATCCAGATAATTATAAAACCCTTCTTCAAGGACATCGGAATATGCTGTCCCCGCTGGCGAATCACAATTGAACTCAAGAAAACGAATGTCATAATCCTGCATAAATGCATCTAACCGCGATATTACCAGCGGCGAATCGTAACCAGGATCGATGGAAAAAAGTTTGTTTTCCTCAGCGCTGAAATTCATAATTTTCTGCACGTCTTTGTTTTCGAGGTAAAAATGAATGAATTTATTCAATACATTGGAAACGATTTTCACGATCCGTTTTAATATATTTAACTGTTTGGGTGAAAGAAAATTTGGTTTTAACAATGTCGGCATCACCACACCGCGGAAAGTGCAATTTCGGTCTAATAAGAATTTGTTCATCGACTCCAAATCCTGATGAATACTTTTTTCATTTTTCAGAATCTCTACAAGATAGCTCATATTCAAACGCGCCATTTCATCAATCATAACTGCCTCCTGATCACAGGTCAAATTAGTAACAAAATGAATTAGAATTTATAATTTTTTTAAATACCTGATCTACTATTTCATTCGAAAAATTAATAATATTCAATTAATATAAAAATAATATGTTAAATGTCAATATTTATTTTGTTTTTTGTCATTCTTGTAATATACATAAAATAAATTTAATTTTTCCTTGCTTCTCTTTGAAATAATTTATATAATGTATGTTTATTAGTTCAATCCTTCAACTCAGATATATTTTAACGTTTTTTGTTTACTGAAAATTTCTTATGATTTCGGATTTATAATAACTATTTTTAAACTTAGTCGGAAAGTATATAAATTTTGGATATGGAATTGTCGCCAGAACGCGACTCGACATTTGTTGTTGATAAATTATCGTTTAAAGTCTACTTTTTTTCCGCTATTATCATTTTATTAGGCTTAATTAATCTATATTTTATTGTGGCGCAAGCACAATATCGTGGCTTCATTTACATATTCTTTTATTCCATTCCATCTAACACAGCAATTTCAGTTTTTCCACACGAGCCAGTGCTCATTTTCTGTGGTCAATATCTAAATTTATACTTTCTTTCTCTTGCAGCGACGTTGGGAACCATTGTAGCCGGCTATATCGATTTTCAAGTGTTTGTTCCCATTTTAAATTACAAAAAAATAATTGGCTATAAGCAAAAACGTTTTTATCAGATATCAATTAAATATTTTAATAAGTTCCCTTTTTGGACGTTAGTGATCGCAGGATTTACACCTGTACCATTTTTTCTTTTCAAGTTTTTTGCTTTTTCCGTGCATTATCCATTATGGAAATATTTAAGCGCTGTTGTCGTAGGGCGCTTTCCGCGTTATTTATTACTCGCCTGGTTAGGATTAACGCTCAATATCCCGTCAGAGATTTTAATCACAATTTTTGTTTTAATTTTTCTTGCATATCTGGTAAAGCCTGCAATTAAATATTTTAAATTTATAATCATGCGGATTAAACAAGAAATTAAATTTAAGGAATGATAAACCATGAATGGTATATCAATAAACTCCGCGTTGAATATTGCAGGACGCGGTATTCGAAATATTTTTTTCAAAAAACCACTTGCGATCTCATTCGAAATCATTCACTCCTGTAATGCAAATTGCGCACATTGTGATAAGGATGGAATGATTGAAGATGAGATTTTAGCTTTGCCTGAACGATTCGTTGAAATTTATGATGATCTTAAACCAATTTTCGCACAAATTTCCGGTGGCGAGCCGCTATTGAGAGAAGATGTCATCGATATTATAAAGCTTTTGCGATCCCGCGGACATGTACTCCCGGTTATTGTTTTTGTTTCGAACGCTTCTTTATTGACTTTCGATAAATATAAAGAATTACAAAAAGCCGGAGTTAATCAGTATTCATTTTCATTAGATATGCCAGACAACCGCCATGATGACAACCGGCAAATACCGGGATTGTTTGCACATCTGAGTGATCTGGTGCCAAAAATTACAGCCGAAGGCCATAAAAACGTCACTATGATCTGCGCCATTCGGCGTGATAATTTGCCCTATCTAACTGACATTGCCAATACAGCAATAATAAAATGGAATGCCAATATGATCTTTAGCTCATACACGCGACTAAGAACCGGTGATGCTGTCCATTCGCCACAATCCCGGGATGAATTAAAACTGCTTGAAACACAAATTGATAAATTAATCGAAATGAAACGACAGGGAGCGCCCATCTTTAACTCAGAATCAATGTTCAGGGGGATGATACAATTTTTCAAAACCAATAATATCCCGAATTGTCGTACCGGTTATCGGCATCTCGTTATCAATCCGGATGGAAGCCTTGTACCCTGTGCAATGCATCAGGTAAAATTTCATACTCAAAAAGAATTAATTGATAATTTTACAAAGACGAATGAATGCGGTGCTTGTTATGTGCCATTGAGAGCAAATACGGAAAAAACATTGAAACAGTATTGGCAAGATATGGTTGTCGCTTACGCTAAGCAACAATTTTCCAGAGCTTAAATACTCAGAGGGAGGGAAAAAGCCTGTCGCATATTGCACGCGACAGGCTTTTTATTTTCATTGATCTTTTAGCCACATTCTGAATATCCGCAGGATCGACACACGACACAGCCGCTTTCATGCTCCATGGACGCCCCACAATCCGGGCAGGCGCCATTTTGAATGATCAAATTAGAATCTTCCGGTTTATCCATTTTTAAATATTTACGAATGGCATTAGAAATGGCGTCTGCACAGGAGAGATTTTTATCCTGTCCGAATCCAAAGGGCTTATGGCAGCTAATTCCAGACAATTCTTTAACAATCTGATCCGAAGTAATACCGCTTCGCCAGGCCAACGATACTAACCTCCCAATGGCCTCCGACTGACTTGCGGCACACCCCCCTGCTTTACCCATAGTATTAAACAATTCAAAAACCCCATGCTGATCTTGATTGATTGTGACATAAAGCGAGCCACAACCTGTTTTCATTTTTATCGTCTTGCCGCTTAACATATCAGGACGATCCAGCTTTGTACGTGCATACTGGTCTTCAACCGTCCCCTGCGATAGTTTTGCAGGCTCCTCTTTTTTTCCCTTATTTAAAACCTGTACATCACGGCTACCGTCCCTGTAAATCGTCACGCCTTTACAGCCCATTTCATAAGCCAGTTCATACGCGTTTTGAACATCATCTCTGGTCGCTTTGTTGGAAAAATTTACAGTTTTGGAAACTGCATTATCCACATATTTTTGAAAAGCAGCTTGCATTCGGATATGCCAGTGCGGGATAATATCATGCGATGTGACAAAAGTCTTTTTAACGTGATCCGGTATTTTATCAAAATCCTGAATGCTTCCCTGCTCAGCAATCCGTTCCATCAAATCAACACTATAAAATTTTTCTTTACGGGCAACTTCCTCAAACTCCGGTTGAATTGAAAGTAACTTATCATTATCTAACACATTTCTTACAAAAGAGATCGCAAATAGCGGTTCAATTCCTGATGAACAGTCCGCAATAATACTGATCGTGCCTGTTGGTGCAATGGTTGTGCGGGTTGCATTACGGATAGGAACGTCCCCTTCTTTGTAAATGCTTTTATCATAATTCGGGAACACGCCTCGTTCCTTAGCCAATTGTTTTGATTTAGTAAGCGCTTCCTCATTAATAAATTTCATGACAGTCTCGGCAGTTTCAACAGCTTCTTCACTATTGTATGGAATTCCCAGCTTTATTAGCATATCGGCGAATCCCATCACTCCAAGCCCAATCTTTCGATTGCCTTTTGTTAAATCCTCAATTTGAGGCAGGGGAAATTTGTTCTTATCGATAACATTATCCAGAAAATGCACTCCTGTATGGACAATTTTTTTCAATTTTTTATAGTCGATTTTCCCGTTTTTAACAACTTTCGCGAGATTTATGGAACCCAGATTACAGCTTTCATAAGGTAACAAGGGTTGTTCGCCACAGGGGTTCGTACTTTCAATTTCACCGATTTCAGGAGTCGGATTGTATTTATTTATTCGATCAAGAAAAACAATACCAGGATCGCCATTATGCCAGGCATGGTCAACGATTGCATTAAATACTGTGGATGCTTTTAGTTTTCCGACAATTTGTTTTGATCTTGGGCTTATTAATTCATATTCTTCATCCTTATCCAGAGCATTCATAAATGCATCCGTAATTCCCGCGGAAATATTAAAATTATTGAGCTTTTCATTTTGATCTTTACATGTTATAAAATCCATAACATCCGGATGGTCTACCCGTAAAATTGCCATATTTGCCCCGCGTCTTGTTCCGCCTTGTTTTATCGCCTCAGTAGCAGCATCGAAAACTTTCATAAATGATATAGGACCGCTTGAAACTCCCTTTGTTGATTGCACAATGTCTTTGTTTGGCCGAACCCGGGAAAAAGAAAATCCCGTTCCTCCGCCACTTTTATGAATTAGCGCAGTATTTTTAATCGTTTCAAATATACTCTCCATTGAATCTTCAACTGGTAGTACAAAACAGGCAGATAATTGACCTAATTTGCGGCCTGCATTCATTAACGTAGGAGAATTTGGCAGAAATTCAAGATTGAGCATTCTTTGATAAAACTCTTCTTCTACAATTTCAATATCTTTTCCCGGATCATACAACTTGTCAGCAGAAGCAATAAATTTAGCAACGCGACGAAACATCTGCTTCGGGGTTTCAATGTTTTTCCCTGATTCATCTTTTAGCAAATATCTTCTTTCCAGAACAGTTCGCGCGTTTTTAGAAAGTTTTAAAGAAGCGCCATTTCCGTCTGATAATTCACAGTTCAAAGACAAAGGATTTATTTCATTCGAATTCTCCGGCGCGTTTGAACTCTCATAAACTGACTGTTGATCTTCATTAATAATAAAAAGCTCCAGAGTATCTGTTGAAGATTTTGTTTCGCCTTCTTGATTATTTCGCATGCTCACCTCGTTGATTTGTTATCTACTACTGCATTTAGTTACGATTTGTTTTTATTTGCAGGGCAAAAAGAAGGTTCTAATATACAATTTAAAAATTTAAGAGTCAAGTATTTTTTATAAATTATCTACATTTAGTATTAATCTAATATTTATCAATACCATATATTGACAATCATGCAGATTAAAATATATATAACATAATTATGTCGTTATTAAAACTAATAATTACCTAATCTTATTTTTATAACTTATCAATGAGTTATTGCGAGGAAAAATACTATTAATCTGCTATTTTTTACTTTTTCTTAACATAAAAAATACTTTAATTTTAATTGGTTGGCCTGTTTTGCAACACCCTTGATTAACAAAAAAATGGTGGTACATTAATATTTGCAGGATTATGCAAGAATTTCTTTATGTCATCAGAGATCAAAAATCATCGTCGAAATTTCTGTCAGCTATTTTCAAATACTCTTAAAAAATTTTGATGTGAAATTTTATCGATTGTCGATTTTGAATATCCTTTCTCAATTAATTTATGTTTTAATCGCTTAAAGCCCCGACAATCCTCTAAACCAGTCGGAAAATCAGGGATACCGTCAAAATCCGAACCAAATCCAACAAAATCATCTCCGACCAACTTGATTATATAATCAACGTGATCAATAACGCGATCAATCGGTATTCGAATATCGAGCATTATATTCTTAAGTTTTGTACGAAACTCTGCAAACATTCTGGTAATTTTATTGATATCTGTCCCTGCCTGGTGTTCCATTTGACTTAGATTCGCAAACAGATCTCCGGCCCGTTTTTCCACCTGTGCCAAATAATGGGGATCCAAAAACCCCGGATAAAAATTTATGCCGATGAGTCCGCCATTATCTGCAATTTTTTTTATAAGATCATCTTTTAGATTTCTCTTTGTCTGGCAAAGGGAATGAACACAGGAGTGTGTTGCTAACACGGGCTTGGTGCTGACATTCAGGACTTTTTCCACGGTTTTATCGTGAGCATGGGACAGATCAATCATCATTCCCATTTCATTCATAGCAGCAATCACTTTTTCGCCGAAAAGAGTTAATCCATCAAAGCCGGGATTTGTATCATTTGAAGATAACGCCCATTCATGGCTTTCGGCATGGGCAATCGTCAGGCAGCGCATGCCTTTTTCATAAAACATTTCCAAATTACTCAAATCATTTTCAATGGCCATTCCGTTTTCAATCGTAAAAATGGCTCCGATTTTGTCTTCTTCCAGTGCGGAACGGGCCATGGCCGCGTTTAAGCAAATCATCACATCGTCAGGATAATGGGCGATCTCGTCTTTCAATCGCTCCAGCATTTTTAGAATAATGTTCACACGATGCGATTCAGGAATAGCGGATGGTTGATAACAAGCAAATAACTGCAATCCTAATTGCCCCGCGCGCATATAGTCGATATTCACCTGGGTTTGATGTTTTGCAAGTTGTGCGCCATTCAAAATATCCATTGCAGTATCACAATGTAAATCACAAAATTTTATTGAATTCATTAACATCCTCCATCGTCCGAACTGCTTTAGGACTAGTAATCGAAATTATTGGCTTGCAAATGGATCGAAAATAAATATTTTTCTTTTAAATGTCAAGCAAAATAATGATAAAGTACTTGATTTATTGTATCAAATTCACTATTTTATCAATCGTCTAATACAGAATGAGGTTTCGAGATGGACTTAAAATTGGTAAAAATAGAAAATCCTGAAAATTTAAATTTGATACTGGGGCATTCTCATTTCATAAAGACTGTCGAAGACATCCATGAAGCGCTCGTCAATGCAGTTCCGGGAATTAAATATGGCCTTGCGTTTTGTGAAGCATCGGATAAAAGGTTAATTCGCTGGAGTGGCACTGATCAGAAATTAATTGAATTGGCCCAAAAAAATGCGAACGTTATTGCAGCAGGCCACAGTTTCATAATATTTTTGGGAAATGCATTTCCAATAAATGTATTACAGGCTATAAAACGGGTTCCTGAAGTATGCCGCATATTTTGTGCAACTGCAAATCCGGTTCAGGTTGTATTAGCGCAAACCAGCCAGGGGAATGGGATACTGGGTGTTATCGATGGCCAGAGTACAATCGGTATCGAAACTGAAGAAAATATCGCAGAGAGAAAATCTTTTTTGCGAACTATTGGCTATAAGCTGTAGTATAAGTATAATTCTATTATCTAAAAAGAAAAGCATTTTCTGATTGCGGAATTATGAAGATCTATTATGTGTACATGATAGCAAACAAGCATAACAATGTACTTTACACCGGAGTTACAAACAACCTTATTAGACGTGTGTATGAACATAAAAAGAATTTGATCGGGGGATTTACAAAAAAATACAATTGCCACTTGCTACCAGACACTTTTTGTAAAATGTCATTTTTTGGTTCAATGTCATGCCCGGGGCTGTATCAAAAGTCATTTTTTGGCGTCATTCCTGCGAACGCAGGAATCCCCTAAATTTATAATAATTGGGAGATTCCGGGACAAGCCCGGAATGACATTTTACAAAAAAATCAGACTTATGA
>CAZCJL010000195.1:0-8786 GCA_964498785.1 uncultured Cytophagia bacterium
AATGCTCAAAATTGTTCCTTGTTTTTTAAACGGTTAGGATGTGCGAAACTTGAGAATTTTATTTTTAAAGTGATATTGTATCCGCTCAAAAATTGAGGGTAATGAGTGTCATGCCCGTCCCGGCACGTCGGGATTATCGGGCATCCATCTCTCCTCATTACCGCACATTGATTCCCGCCAAAAGCGGGCGGTAATGACAAGTTTCATTTTAAAATAACCTCAAATATTGAGTGGATACGTGATATTTTATAATTTTCGTCAGTTTCAATTTTTATATGTAGTCCTTTTTTTGACTCTGTGTTCTCTGTGACTCTGTGGCTGAATAGTTACAAGTATTTTATTATTATCTAATTGATTTAATTTAAAATATTTAATGCACAATGTCAACAAAAAAATAGTCAGGTTCGATGTTTACTATTTGATTTCGATACTTGTTATTGTATGCGAACTTATTTAAAGAGCTAAAATATTTTTCTTGCCGCGTTTGATGATATTTGGTAGCGACAACACCCGCTAATTATCTGAATCAATTAAATGGAGTTATAATATGGACGCGCTGTTGTTATCCCGAATTCAATTCGGATTCACGATTGCCTTTCATTATATTTTTCCGCCACTGAGTATTGGATTAAGTATTATCCTTATCGTAATGGAAGGCTTGTACCTGAAAACCAAAAACAAAATCTATCACCAAATGACGCATTTCTGGGTGAAAATATTTGGTTTAATCTTTGCGCTGGGAGTGGCCTCTGGTATTGTGATGGAGTTTCAGTTCGGCACCAATTGGGCAACTTACTCCCGATATGTGGGAGATGTTTTTGGTAGTGCGCTGGCGGCCGAAGGAATTTTCGCCTTTTTTCTGGAATCTGGATTTTTGGCAATTCTGTTGTTTGGTTGGAATAAAGTAAAACCCGGAACCCATTTTTTTTCGACGATCATGGTGTCTTTTGGCGCACATTTTAGCGCGGTCTGGATTGTAGTTGCCAATTCCTGGCAGCAAACTCCGGCCGGACATCATATTGTCGGAACAGGTTCCGAAGCCAGAGCCGAAATTTTGAACTTCTGGGACATGCTGTTTAATCCGTCAACTATTGAGAGACTGAGTCATGTGATCGGCGGTGCATGGCAGGCTGGCGCCTTTTTTGTGCTGAGTGTGAGCGCGTTTTATCTGCTCAAGAAAAAGCACACAGAATTTGCTCAAAAATCCATGAAAATCGGCTTGGTCTTTGCCGCGTTCGCTGCTATTTTTCAATTAATCACCGGTCATTTTAGCGCAATAGTTGTGGAAAAATATCAGCCCGCGAAAATGGCAGCTTTTGAAGCTGTTTACCCGGAAAACGAACCAGCAGGGTATCATCTGTTCGGTTGGGTTGATGAGGAAGAAGAAAAAGTGAAATATGGTCTCGAAGTGCCGGGTCTGCTCAGCTTTCTGCTTCACGGAGATCCCAACGCGCCGGTGCAGGGACTACGTTCATTTCCACAGGATGAACGACCTCCGGTAAAAATCGTATTTCAAACCTATCATGCCATGGTGATCATCGGGATGGCGCTGATCGGACTTTCATTGTTGGGATTATTTCTCTGGTGGCGTGGAAAATTATTTGATTATAAATGGCTGCTGTGGGTTTTTGTATTATCTGTTCTCGGTCCGCAACTGGCCAATCAACTGGGATGGTTCTCCGCGGAAATGGGTCGCCAGCCGTGGATTGTATACGGATTATTGAAGACTTCCGACGCCACATCAAAAGCGGTTTCAGCCAATGAAGTCATGGCGTCACTCGTAATGTTTGCAATCATCTATCTGCTTCTGCTGGTGCTGTTTATTTATTTGCTGAATGAAAAAATCCAACACGGTCCTGAGGATTATGAATATGAAAAGGAGGGACATCGAGCATGAATATCACTTTTGACTTAAATATAATCTGGTTTGGCCTGGTGGGAATTTTATTCACCGGGTACGCTGTCCTGGATGGTTTTGATCTGGGAGTCGGGGCGCTGCATCTATTAACAAAAGGCGATAAAGAACGTCGGATCATGATTAATTCCATCGGTCCTGTCTGGGACGGAAATGAAGTATGGCTTGTTACCGGCGGTGGCGCGTTATTCGCTGCGTTTCCGATGGCTTATGCCACTGTATTCTCTGGTTTTTACATTGCCTTTATGATGTTTCTGTTCGGTCTCATCTTTCGGGCAGTGGCAATTGAATTTCGCAGTAAACAACCAATGGGGTGGTGGCGAAAAACGTGGGATATTAGTTTCAGCATGAGTAGCATCCTGTCCGCATTAATTATGGGTGTGGCACTGGGAAATCTGATCATCGGAGTTCCCCTTGATGGGGAATATGAGTTTATCGGATCGTTCTGGAGCCTGTTGCGGCCATATCCGATTCTGGTCGGAATTACCACTGTCGCGCTATTCATGATGCACGGCGCAATTTATGTGGTTATGAAAACCGAAGGTGAACTGCATGATAAAATTCGTGGCTGGATTAACAACACTATTATATTCTTCATTTTGTGCTATGTGACAACAACTTTGATTACGCTCATTTATATTCCGCACATGCTGGACTATTTTAAACAGTATCCGCCACTTTTTATTTTGCCGTTTTTGAATATGCTGGCTATTGCCAATATCCCAAGAGAAATACTGCGCGGTAATGATTTTCGTGCATTTCTGTCGTCGTGCGCTTCCATTGCTGCGCTGCTCGTAATTTTTGGAATCGGCATTTTCCCGAATATTGTGTTCTCCAACCCAAATCCGGGAAACAGTCTCTCTATCTATAACGCCGCATCGTCGCCGACAACTCACGAGATAATGCTTATCATTGCAATCATCGGCATCCCGCTGGTTATTTCCTATACAATCAGTGTCTACTGGATATTTCGCGGAAAAGTAAAACTTGATTCTGCCAGTTATTGAGAAGTAACTTCAGACCACAGAAAAAACAGCGGCATCCACTACAACTGTGGATGCTGCTATCACTTTTAAGGAGAAAATAAGGGTGTGTGAAACGAGGTTATGGATTACGAAAAAAAATTATGGTCGCCTGCCGCGTCTGCCAAAGCTTTTCCGGCGTTCGCTGATGTATTTTTCATACTTCTTTTTTTGTTCATCATTTAAAATCTTTTTAATGTCTTCCTCCAATTTGCCCCGTAATTCCATGCGCGCAGCTCTCATTTCTCCCCGTTTTCCTGATGAATGTGTCACCTGCTTTTTGACTTCTTCAAAATGAGCAACCAGTAGCTTTTTAACCTTCGTTTTCTGGTCTGCTGTAAACCCAACTGCCTCGTCAAGATCATCTGCCATTTTCGCGATGCCGGCTGAATCCGGAAGCATAAGGCCGCCGCGCCCCGGACCGGGTTGCGCCTGTACTAAAACGGATGCAAGGAGAAGCGTTAAAATCATCACCGTGAAAATTGTGCATTTTGATTTCATAATATTTTCCTTTCAAATTAGTCAGAAACAACGTTAAAATAAACAAATTGACTGGCGAATGCACTGAACACACCGAGACCATTTTCAACGTTGGTTAGCGGTTCATTCAGGTCTCTGGAATCCTGATTTCGGGATTCGTACAGATCAGCATATTCCTGATTTACACGGTAGACTTTTGCCTGATGTTTTCCATAGTAGGATAAATTGAATCTGCCGATCATAAATTCATTGTTATTCGTTGGTGGAAACACAAATCGCCGGCCCGTTTCATTATTGCCGGAAGGTCTGCCAAAAGTTGTAATGTCAACCGGATCTTCTTCAAGACATTCCACCACAACATAAAACAACGACGCCTCATCTTCTTTCCATTGAAGCAAAATACTCATGGAGTCCTGCGGCATACTACCCGGACCAAATTCTTCGGAAATCACCAGTTCATCAGCAGAGATGGTGAGGTCTTCCGGTGGCGCCGGGACAACTGTGGTGGCGCTGGCAATATTTCCATTATGTACAACCTGAATTTCAAATTCATCGCCTGACTCCACCGCCAGGTCATCGCCTTTGTAATGATAATAGCCGCTATCCCCAACATCCGGTACCAATGCATAGCTGACGCCTTCTTTTATGAGCGTGACTGTTGCATCGTTCACCGGCGGCGCCGTGGTTTCTTCACTCCCCAGTGGCAGCGTTTTGGTGATTTGAATATCATCAATATTCTCTCCGGCGTAAATATAACCACGCACCACAATGAGCTCATTCGACGGCGTGACTATTGTATCCTCGGAGCATCCCATAAAAAGTGACGTTATCAATACAATTACGCTTGCAATTCGTCTCATGGCGTATCCTCTACTTTAATTTCATTTGAATATAGACAGTCGGCGTAAAACCCAACATTGTGACATCGGTGATTGTGATCGGAACGGTATCCAGATTATATTCCTTGTACCAGATATTTTTCCGATTATATAAATTGAAGATACTTAATCCGATCTCCGTCTCCCAGTGTTCTGATTCAAATTTTCGGGAACCGCTGATATCCAGCCGATGATAATCCGGTAATCTGGTTGCGTTTTTATCGCTCACATGTATATAGCTTTCTGTGGAGCCGTCTAACAATGGAATATAATATTGACTTTCCGGCGCGGTGTAAGGATTCCCGGACGCAAAAACCCATGTTGCTGCCAGACTCCAGACACCGATCTGGTATTTTGCAACAAGATTGACTTCGTGCCGGCGATCATGATTTGCCGGAAACGTGACACCATTGTTTAGCGCCGGGAACGTATAATCTATTTTACCGAGTGTATAACCGAGCCAGCCAGTGAGCGCGCCGTGCTTCTTTTGCACCAGGAACTCAATCCCTTTGGCATCGCCGGTTCCAATGAAAAAGTTATCCACCGGCATCACGTCCCTCTGCCGGAATCCTCCCGGAGGAACAACGTGCCGTCTGGAAAATTCAATCAAATCTTCCAGATTCTTTTGATAGGCTTCCACCGAAAATACGTAATTCGGATTTTCATAATTCAGACCTAAAATCCGGTGTTCTGCAAATCCCGGATTGAAATCTTCATCTGCCAGTAACCAGAAATCCCGGGCGCCCTGCGTGACGTCCTCGTTGGTAATTTGATTCACAAACTGGTAATAATGTCCCCACGCGCCGCGCAGACTGATGTTTTTGAATACTGGCAGAGTAAACGCTGCGCGCGGTTCATAATAAAATTGATCTGTTTTATCGTAATGAGAACTTCGCAGTCCCATAGTGACAGTGGCCGATTTGATACTCCATTCGTCCTGCAGATAAAATGAATTCATGAGCGCCTTTCTCTCGCGGGAGAAAATAAGGATTGAATCATTGCGAAACGACGTGAATTCATTATTGAACTGTGACATCTGAATGCCAAAATCCAGACGGTGAGATGCCGTCGCCTGCCAGTCCATGTTTATTTTGAGACTCGTATCCCAGACATCATTGTCTTCTTTCGATGCATTGTTAAAACTGCGTTTTGCCATCATGCTGTCGCTTTGAACAGGCGTTACACCGGATAATTCGGAGCTTCGGTTATATTGGCTGAAATAATGGGAATGCGCAGCGAGTATATCCACGTGGAAACGATCAAACCACTGTCGTGACCATTTGCTGCTAAATCCAAGATTGCCCCATCGGGTGAAATCCGTTGTTTGCAGAGAAGCATCACCTCCCATATCCTGAAAACGAAGTCCGATATCCGTGAAATCCTGTGATTTATCCAGATCGTCCTTGCCATTATAAAAACTCAATGTCACAATATCTTTACCAGACGGGTACAGTGTCAGTTTGCTGTTAATATCATAAAAATAAAAGCTGGGTTGAAATTCTACCATTTGCTGGTTGCCCCGGCGGCCTCCCGGACCCACCGGGCCTCCCACAGCGCCGCCAGTTTCATCTCCGGTCATCAGACCGTAAATATTATCGTACAATGGGCTGCGGATGAAATCTGTATAGGAACGACGCCCGGCGATTAGAAACGTGCCCCAATCAGACATCGGCATTTCAAAAATGCCGCGGGCGCTGAGTAAATTGAGGCCATAGCCGAACCGTATTTTATCCTGATGGCCTGTTTTTCCGGTTAAATTCACCACGCTGGAAAGACGTCCGCCAAATTCAGCCGGATATCCACCTTTGTAGACCTGAATATCTTTAACTGCATCGGCGTTGAATGCGCTGAAAAAACCGAAGAAATGATCCACGTGATAAATCGTCATTCCATCGTATAAAATGAGATTTTGATCCGGTGTCCCGCCGCGGATGTACAGCCCGGATTCTCCCTCGGTTGCCCCGCTGATGCCGGGCAGCAACTGCATTGTGCGAAACATATCCACTTCGCCAATGGTTGGAAGCGATGACAATTGTCGTGGGGAAATAGTGTATTGGCCTACCTGCTTGTTGGAAACATCCAGCATTTCCGCCTGCGCAGTGACCGAAATGCCCTGAACCTGAATAACTGTGGGAGACAATTCGATCATCAGTAGCTGGTTGCTACCTTTTTTATTTTCAAAGACGAGCAATCGACTTTTATAACCAATATAGTGCACTGATAACGAGCATACACCGGTCGGAGCGTTGACCAGTATGAAATATCCGTCAGTGTTTGTGGGCGTCCCCCGATTCGTACCGCTCAACATAATGTTTGCATAAGGCAGCGCTTCGCCGCTGCTTTCATCCTTAACATAGCCCTTGATATCATTGGATGCTTTTTGCAGCTGACTTAACGCAGACTGGGCAAATATGACAGTTAGCAATAAAGTGAGTATAATGTGATTGATCTTCATAACATTCCAGTGTATTTTTTGTAATGACAAATAACTATTTATGGCTTTTCAGCGAAAATCAATTTCATCCAGATATCCTGCTGTTCGATAAATTTAGAATCCGGTCTTTGTCCGCCGCCGGGACCTCCTCTGCCGCCGCCCATTCCGCCGCGTCTGCCCATTCCTTGCGGCGGGCTGCTCATACCGCCTGGTCGTTCGCCCATTCCACCGGGGCCGCCGCGTGAGCCCATCATGTCCTTTAATTCATCGGTGCTGAGACCGCCGATTTCAAAACAAAGATCGATTTTTTCCTGTGATTGAAGTCCGATCGGAATCGGGATTCGGAATTCGTAGCAAAACACGCCCTTATAATCTTTAGATCCGACAGCCACACCGTGAATTTGGTTTTCATCTAATTCCCGTTCATCTTCACCTTCAATTATCCAGATTTTCCCGGGACCGGGTACATCCGGCTCCATCCGGGCAGATAAGCGCTGTACGCCGTCGTCGCGCATTGGCGGCTCACCCTGTGGGCGTTGCTCATATTTAACCAGACTTTGATGAATATCATAACTGCCCGTGTACTGGATACCATACGTTTTCTTTTTCTTGCCCTGTTTATCAACCCAGATTGTGACGCCATGTCTGTTGATTTTGCGCGCCAGTTGCATATCCGAAAACCGAACCATCATGTAAATATTGTCAGAATCGTTTAAAGTACCCATCATCAGGTTTTGATCTTCAAAATACTGCACATCGTACCCTTCCCAATCATCGTAATTTCCGTCGATGGTCAACGATTTTTCTGCCCATTGGTTTTTTAATTCTTTTGAATTACAACTCGTCAAAAATGATAATGCCAACGGCAAAATGACTAAAATGAATGATTTTCTCATCCCGTGATCTCCTCTGTTTCGTTTATACCCCGATCTTTTTAAAATACATATCTTCTAATAGAACAACATTGGCAGTCCATAAACAGGCTGTCCACGAACTACCCTTGCGACGGTTTTTAAAAACAGGACAAGTTGTATATTGATATAAATTTATATAATCATCTATATGTTGTACTACTGCTAACCTTCGCAAGGGTTTTTCCAATGATAGCAAAGTTCCTGGACACGCTGTAAAGGGACGGCGCTCCCATTCCTGTCGTCCCCTTGTCCTCCCCCGGGGACATGATAATGAGACTATTTCGGACGCTTACCATGTCCCCGGTTTTCAGGCAATTAGGAGTATCAGTGCGCGTGTATCATTTTTCTTTGTCAAAGTTATTCAGGAATATTAATGCATCAGAAGTTATTCATATTTTTATCAGCGTTCTTTTATTAGACATCAATACAGTTCATATTATTCCAATACGATGTAATTTTTTTCATACGGTGGGGGGGGGAATTCACTCTATCTATTGTATCAGTTCTGAGAGTAGGTGGTTTTCGCCAGTTTGGAAATTAGCCGATTTCATTCATAATGACATTTGTCATCAATTTTTGCCAATCTATCCCGGGACTGGATTTTTAACCAACCTGTCATTCTAAAAGCGTACCTCCTTCAGGTCTCTGGAATCCTGATTTCGGGATTCGTACAGATCAGCATACTCCTGATTGATGCCTGAATAGTTACTATATTTATTTTTATTTTGTACGTATCCTGTGAGTATAGCGTACGCACCTTTGGAGAGGAGAAAAGCAATGAAAAAAATCTCAGTAACTGAATTAAGAGGAAATATTTATAAATTACTTGATGAAGTATTGAATACTGGCATCCCAATTGAGATAAATAACGGGGGAAGGAAATTAAAAATTATGCCCGCAGAGAAAGTCGATAAGCTTCAAAATTTAGTTCCAAGACCATACGTGATTAAGCGAAATCCAGATGATTTAGTGGATATTAGTTGGGAAAAGGAGGTGAATCTTGATTTACCTTGATACACATGTTGTCGTGTGGCTGTATGCAAGAAAAATCAAAAAATTGAGTGAGCAAGCCAAGAACCTAATAAATAGTATCCATTCAATAATTGATGGTGTGTATCAAAGCTTTCGGATTCTCTTTAAATT
>CAZCJL010000196.1:0-8637 GCA_964498785.1 uncultured Cytophagia bacterium
TTAAAGAGAATCCGAAAGCTTTGATGCACACCATCAATTATTGAATGGATACAAAGTATTCCATTTAACCTAAAACTACAGAAGAAGTTAATTAATTATTTTACATCATTACTAGCACAATGAATTGTGGTGATGATTCAAAATTCCTTTGAATAAACACTCTGCTTTATCATGGTGTTTCATAAGGTGAAAAAATCCCACTATCCGTTTCAACGGTTTTTATATGGGTTAGGCTTAATAAATAATTGTTTCGATGATACGCCAACTTTTGGGAGTCGTTCTCAATATTTATGAATATTTCTGGTTAAAAAAAGTTGTCCGGATTTTAGACAGAAATAATTTCCTTATCGAAAATATCGCTTGATTTTTACACTCAAAATTTCTATTATTTAGTCTCAACAAATTTTGAAAACAAGACAGGATTATAATGTTCATGCGACTGATATCGTTGGTAATTATTTTTGAGATGATGTGTTTATCTGCTGGTTTCTGTGGGCATGTTCATAGCCAGATATCGAGTGATACGCAGGCCGGGTTATGTGCAATCGCAGTCATTTCCGAGGGCTGCAATACGTTTCCTCATTCGCATGATCAGCACAGAGCCGAACATTCAACTCAAAATTCTCATAAAGTACATTGTTCCTGTCTCGGAGGCATAAGTGGCATTGTGCAATCCGCTCCTTCTCAATTCATCAGCAGTTACGACTATTTTTACATACCTCAATTATCAATTCCTCAATCAAATGATCGTATTTTGATTGATCATCCCCCGACGTTGACCTGCTAAAGTCGCATTTCCTAAATCTGTCGTTTTTAACGTGTGATGTAATCATATCTTTTGAAAAATTAATTTGCCACAGAGGCGCCAGGGCTCGAAGCACATCTTTGGTGTTTTCGAATTTTTGTGGCTACAATTTGAAATTTACTTAACATAAGAGGAAACAACCGACATGAAACATATAAAAATGCTGTTGTTATCATGCAGTATATTCACGATAGCCGGCATGTGTCGAACACAATCAATTACAATTAATGAAGCAATTGCGATCTCGTTTGAGAAAAATCCTGATATCCAACATGCGAAAGAGCAGCTAAAATCGGTGAGTACGAAACGCTGGAGTGCTGTTTCCCCGGAAAATCCCCATCTGTTCATGGAATATGCAGGACTGCCGGAGAACAGCAATCGATTGTCTGATTATGAAGAAAAAAAGTATGGCATTACCCAGGGAATCGAATTCCCGCTGGCATATTATCTGAGAGCCAGACTGCAATCATTCCGCAGCGAGCAGGCGCTGTCTGAATTTATCAATGTGCGCAATACTGTTTTGTATCAGGTGAAGAGCACTTTTTACCGGGTTCTGTTATTGGTGAAAAAAAAACAGTTATTTTCTGCAATGTATGATTTAACAGAGAAATTGTATCAAAAAGCGCAGGTGAAAGTTCAGGCAGGAGAGGCTCCTGCTTATGAAGCGCTGAAAGTGAAGGTGGATCTCTCGGAAATCGAAAATCAGGCGCTGCGGATTGACAAGGAACTGGAGAACGCCCGGCTGGCTTTTGCCCTGTTGTTGGGAGAGCAGGATTCCGGCCAATATCAGCTTATTGATGCGCTGAAGTTTGAACCGTTCACAATTTCATTGGATTCCCTGAAATCACTGATGTTGGTCAATCATCCAACATTAGCGGACGCCGCGGCGTTTGAAAAGATAAAACGAACAGAACGTACCCTCAAATGGATACAGGAACTAATGCCGGCGCTTGAAGTGCGATATTTCCGGCAGGAACATCCAGGTACAGACATGCCTAAAGCATGGGGCGGCGAAATAGGCGTTTCAATACCTCTGTGGTTCGGGCTTAAGGGACAGGGCAATCTGCGCACCGCAGCCCATAAACTTTATGCAGCCAGGCATCGGAGTGTTTCTCAAAAAAATATTTTATTGGAAAAATTAAATCGCGCACATTCCAATTTAATTGTTGCTGAAAAACTGGTTGTAACTTACCGTGACAATATTTTGGAGGAAACTGAGGAATTGGTGCGAATAGCAACCCGCAGTTATGAAGAGGGCGAAATGGGGTATCTGGAAGTGACTGAAGCGCTGCGCACCTTAAACCGGATCCGGATCGGTTATGCTGAAACGTTATTCGAGTTTTTTCGTGCAAAAGCAGAATTGGAAAAAGTGTCAGGTTTTTAATCATATATTTGGAAGGTTAGCAGGATGAACATAATCCGTTTATTAGTTTTCGTTATATTCATTACATTTGGTGCGTGCAGCGAGCAGCGAAAGGAAGCCCATGTGCATCAAACTAAGATATCAGCAGATCATCAACACGAACGAGAAGACGGACATGATCATGAGCTGACGTCGATTGATGCGGATCATGCCGGAGATGCTGATGATCACGTACACGCAGCGGTAGATCATGCAGATGGATTGAACGAGCACGATGACGCGGAAGTGGTCGCCTTTGACGAGAGTTGGGAAAAATTGATCGGAATGGAGAGCGTTGTCGTCCGGCGCCAGTCCATTGAAAAAGTGATTTCCGCTCCGGGACAAATCATTCCGAATCCGGACCGGATTGCAGTGATAACTCCGTTTGTTGAATCCGGCGTGAATCGTGTTTTTGTAAATGTTGGCGACCGGGTTCACCGCGGAGATATGCTTGTCTGTTTGCTAAGTCCTGAAATCGGCCTATTGCGCGCGGAATATGATAAGGCAAAGGCTGAGCTCGATATAATAAGCCAAAATTTCAATCGCAAGAAAATGCTGTTTGATGAAAATATCATTTCGGAAAAAATATTTCTGGAAGCAGAGCTGGAAAAGCGTATAGCAGATGTTGACCTGGAATATGCCCGGAAGCGGCTGCTTTCTGTGGGAGTGTCGCTAAATGAGTTAGATTTTCCACCGGCAGAGCATAGCGAGGCATCCGGCGCAACGATTCATCTGAAATCGCCTATCTCCGGAATTATTACGGAACGGAATGCAAAAATCGGGCAGAAGGTGGCGCAACAGGATCAGCTTTTTGAGATAATCGATCTCAAAGAAATATGGATCGAAGCGGATATTTTTGAAAAGGATTTGAAACACATACGAATCGGGCAACAAGTGAAAGCCCGGGTTTCAGCACATCAGGATGATGTGTTTACCGGAATAATTTTTCATATTGGCAGCAGAGTTAGTGATCAAACGAAATCGATTAAAATCCTGTCAAAAATCGATAACGAAAACGAAACATTAAAACCAGGCATGTTTGCATCCGCAAATATTATTGTCGGCGTGAAGGAAAATGCGCTCGTCATCCCGAAATCTGCTACTTTGGAAGATGAAAATTTGCAGATCGTATTTGTTAAGGAACAGAACGGGCACCACCGGCATATTGTACAAACAGGCATTTTCTCGGATGAATACGTTGAAATCACCGCGGGTCTCCGCGAGGGCGATGTCGTTGTGACCAAAGGAAATTATCAACTAAAATCGAAGTCCCGGATGAGGGGCATGGATCCGCATGCGGGACATAATCATTAAAATAATTTTTTTTAGCCTGAAAAATTCATAGCCACTGAACCTCAGAGTATACAGAGTTTTTATTTTCAAAACGTTACGCAAACAATAACACTTGAATTTTTCGTAACTCAATTTGAAAAGTAATATGTACACACGTTACTGTTTCTCTGTGACCTCTGTGCTTCTGTGGCACGTTTTGTGACTAATGCAGGTTAGCATTATAAACATGATGCACAGGATATTGGATTTTCGACGTCCTGATGGCTTCGGAAATTGATAGGCCTTTTTTTCTGGAGTGTATTGACTGTGTCAACAAGAGCGACGAAGTCGCTAAAACGCCAGGGACTCATTAAAGAAATATATGCAGCCCAATAAGTGGTTACACTCCATAATATCATGTTATTCTTTCAAATACTTACAGGAGTTTTGAATGATAAATAAAATCATCGAATTTTCAATTAAGAATAAGATTATCGTTTTTATTGTCGCTTTAATCCTGATCGGATTAGGAGTCGGTTATTATCTGCAATTACCGGTCGATGTTTACCCTGATCTCAATGCGCCGGTGGTTAAAGTGGTCGCGGAAAATCACGGGATGGCTCCGGAAGACATGGAGACGCTTATTACTTTTCCTCTTGAAAGTTCGCTCAATTCGTTGCCATACGTAAAACGCGTTCGTTCGAATTCCGCGTTAGGGATATCGATCATCAACATCGAGTTTGAATACGGGACCGATATTTACTTCGCACGACAGTTGGTATCGGAAAAGCTGCAATTAATTGCCCCGACATTGCCAGAAGGGACGGCGCCACCGTTCATCGGTCCAATTTCCTCGATGTTCGCGGACGCGATTGAATTTACATTAAAAGGAGATGATTTGTTCCAAACACGGGATTATGCTGAATGGACGCTAAAACCACGCTTACAGACAATTCCCGGCGTCTCCAATGTTATCAATTTTGGCGGGTACCTTAAGCAATTTCAGGTGATGTTAAATCCGAACGACATGCTGAATTACGGTGTTACAGCACGCGATATCGTTACTGCGTTGCATGAAAATAATATCAATTCATCCGGTGGTTTTATTACTGTCGGCCCTGAAGAAAAAATTGTGAGCGGCATGGGACGTATAAAATCCACGAATGACATTCGCGACATTGTGTTGAAGCAACATCGCGCTGTGCCGGTCTATATTAAAAATGTGGCTGATGTAAAAATCGGCGCCGCAATCCGCAGAGGAACTGCTGGCGAGAGCGGGAAAGAGGTTGTCGCGGTGACGGTACAAAATCAGTATAATTCAAATGTAATGAAAACTATTGAAGGCGTGATTAATGTCCTGAATAGCATTAAGAGTACAATTCAGTCAAACATGGAAATCGATGTTTTTTATACTCAACTCGAAATGATATTCAAGTCATTGCGGAATGTTGCCAGCGCTATCTTGATCGGCGCGCTCCTGGTTGTGATTGTGCTATACCTTTTTCTGAATAATTTGCGCAGCACGATCATCGTCACTTTATCCATTCCGTTGTCAGCTATCATTGCCATTATCTTCTTTAAATTATATGGATTGACGTTAAATATCATGACGCTGGGCGGGCTGGCAATCGGTCTCGGAATTATCGTGGATAGTTCCATAATTATGACGGAGAATATTTACCGCCATATTTCCATAAACAATGAAGATTTTTCGTCAGCGTTGCTAAAGGGCGCATGCGAAGTTGGCAGCCCCATTTTTTACGCGATTTTGATTTTACTGGCGGTGTTTGCGCCGATTTTTACCTTGCAGGGAATTGAAGGGAAAATGTTTATCCCGCTAACGTTTGCAGTATCTGCTGCGGTCTTTTCTTCGTTGATAATTTCCCTGACGTTAACCCCGGTTCTGGCGTCATTGTTTTTTAAGAATAAAAAGTTAAAAACAAGTCAGGGTGGTCTTATCAAATGGATTAAAAAAATATACAATCCTGTACTGGAACACACGTTAAACCATCCCTGGCGGCTCATCTTAACCTGTCTGATTATTCTGGCGATTGGCGTCGGAACGTATTTTGGTGTGGGTACGGAATTTATGCCGGAGATGGATGAATCTTCGTTGATTATGGATGTGCTTTTGCCACCGGAAACATCGCTGGATGAATCAAGCCGGTTGGCTTCGATTATTTCGCAGCATGTTTCCCAAATACCGGATGTGATTAAAGTAATTCGCCGCACAGGTCGCGCCGAAGGCGCCGAACATGCGGAGCCGGTGAATTTGACCGAATCCAATGTGGTGCTGGTTCCAAAAGAAGACCGGGACAGATCGGTTGAAGAGATAAAAGAGGATATCAGACGTCGGGTAAGCAAAGTGCCGGGTGTAAGCATTTTGTTGAACGCTCCGTTGCAGCACCGGATTAATCATGCTGTCACCGGAACGCGATCGACAATTGCAGTGAAAATATTCGGTGAAAATTTGAATACCGCTACTGCCGTGGCAAATCAACTTTTAACGGAAATGGAGAATATCCGGGGGTTGACTGATATACAAATGGAGCAAATTGCCGGTGTGCCGCAATTACAAATTAAATTCAACCGGCAAAAGCTGGCGCGCTATGGCTTGAATGTGAAAGATGTTTCGGATATCATCGAGATTGCCCTGAACGGAAAAGCTGCTACTGAACTTATCGAAACCCAGAAACGATATGATATATTTGTACGATTCCAGGAGCAGTTTCGGGAAGATCAAACAGAAATTGAAAATATATTAATTGAAACTGTGGCCGGATACCGCATCCCGGTTAGCGAAGTTGCGATGATCATCGAAGATCGGAATCCGGCTATTATCCGCCGCGAAAACGCGCTGCGCCGGGTGATGATCCAGTGCAATGTGAGTGACCGTGACGTTGGCAGTGCAGTGGAAGAATTAAAGAGCAAAATTGCCAGCCTGGAAATACCTGACGGATATTTCATCGCCATCGGCGGAACGTATGAAAATCAAATCCACGCGATGCGGCAATTGACTGTTGTCATCTTGCTGACGATTGTCATCGTGTTTGCGCTGCTGGTCGTTAGTTTTCGATCCGTTAAAAATGCTCTTTTGATCATTATTAATATTCCGTTGGCTCTTTCCGGCGGGATACTGATCCTGTTCGTTTCCGGGAATACACTGTCCGTGCCTTCTATTGTTGGTTTTATCGCGCTGATCGGTATCGCAGTACAAGATGGGATCGTGCTTGTCAGCCACATCAACGAATACCGGAAGCAGGGGATAGCCATCCGGGAGGCTGTGGTCAAAGCGGGCAACAACAAAATCCGCCCGGTACTGATGACCACATTCACAACTATGCTGGGGCTCGTCCCGTTGGCGCTGCGCCACGCAAGCGGCTCGGAAATCCAGCAGCCGATGGCAATTGTCATCATGTTCGGACTGCTCTTTTCGACGATCATCACGCTGGGTGTGCTGCCGACGCTGTATTTAGTGATGGAAAAGAAAAAATCATGATGTGATTCGGGATATGTGATTAGAGATAACGGAGAAAGAACAATTCTATTGATTTTAAATTACCACCATGGTATTCAGCTTACCAAGTTATGTACTGCCGTATCCCTTTCTATACAGGTAAGTAAATCGTAATTGTTGTACCTTTTGCAGGCTCACTTTTAATATCAATCCGGCCAATATGTTTTTCGATGATTTGTCGGCTGATTGCCAATCCCAAACCGCTGCCGGATGATTTGGTCGTATAAAACGGGTCGAATATTTTTTGTACATCTCCTTCGATTCCACATCCATTATCAACAATGCAGATTTTAGCGTATTTTTTCCCTGATTGAATTTGATGACTGATTACAACCCGAATGTCACCCTCATTCTCAATGGCCTGTGCAGCGTTTACCAGTAAATTTAGTAATACCTGGTGGATTTTCTCTTCATCATAACTTATCTCAGGTAATTCAGATGTCAGTTCAAGCGCGACCGATAATCCGCTGTCTGAATGTTCCCGTTCAAATGCGTTGACTGCTTTCGCAACTGTTTTTTCGATTTTACCGGATTTTGCATTCAATTTAATGTCCCTGGCAAATGTGAGAAAATCATTGACCAGATTATTCAGACGCATAACTTCTTTGCCAATGTAATCAAATAATTCGTCGGGTTCGTCTTTATTTTCGTATTTCAATTTCACAACATCAGATGTTGCTTTTATGATTCCCAGCGGATTGCGAATTTCATGAGCGACAGAAGCTGACATTTGGCCTAAAAGTGCCAGTTTTTCTGTTTTGCGCAGCGACTGTTGAGTATTAATCAACAAACTAATCGTCCAGGAGAGAAACGCTGAAAATAAAATAATCGCGACGATGCTGGTGACGCCAATAAGGATTAAACCTTTTTTAAATGTACGAATAATACTGAAAAAATCGGCATTAGCTTCCAGCACCAAAATTGCGGTAACTTCTGCTATAATATTGGTCAACGGCGCATACGCTGTTTTAAAGCGATTGCCATCGATGACATGGATTGGCGAGACTGTAATATTACCGGTTAATGCATGAAACAGCTCTGTGCTATCCTGTTCAATGTATGTCAATTTAGCGCCTGTCGGGAAATTACCACTTTCGTCGAGAATTACGTGCAAGTTTGTATCGACAATATAAACGCCCTGTAATTCATTTTGCGTCTTTAATAATCGTAGTTTGTTTTGAATCAGGTAGTAATCGCCGGATGATTGGTTATTGAGCCGCGAGAAATCATCTGTCCGCAATCCTGGTGTAATTTCAATATTGTGCGCCGAAATTTGGGCAATGGATTTTAGGCGCTTCGATAGTTCTGTTTCCAGATAAGTGCCCATTTTGTTGTGAAAGAACCAGCTTCCAATATTGAACGCTATCAATAATAGCACCATCAAAATTACGACAGATCGGACGTAAATTTTTCGGCGTGTTAATAATTTTTCTTCAGTATTAATTTCCAACTGCACGTTGATTTTCCTGTTTTCTTAATTAAATGATAGTTACATTTTACCTGAAATTCTAATTTAAATCTGTATTGAAATCAGAACAAACTATTTGTATCTTCTCAATATTTTATGGTAGATATGGGCGCTTGCTGCTATGTCGTATTTAAACAGATTCCGTAGGTGTCACTTCGAGCGAAGTCGAGAAG
>CAZCJL010000197.1:0-8522 GCA_964498785.1 uncultured Cytophagia bacterium
AAGAGAATCCGAAAGCTTTGATGCACACCATCAATTATTGAATGGATACAGAATACCTATTCGGCTCTTATGCAAAAAATGAGCAAAAGGAGTTATCGGATATTGATATTTTGATAGTTGTTAAAGAATTTAATGCCATGCTAAAAAAAGAAATCAGTTCTTTAGCCTCCAATTATTCATTAGACAGAGGTGTTGTTATTTCACTGATTATTAAAGATATACAAGTCTGGGAGAAAAATAAGAAATACGCGACATCGTTTTATCGTGAAGTATCTAAATATGGGATTGAATTATCATGATTAGCAGGGAAGACGAGATAAAAATTAAAGAACTGGGCAAGCAATATAATGTCACGCGGATTATTCTGTTCGGTTCAGGATGTGATCCCTCAAAAGAAAGTGCGGATATCGATCTGGCGGTTGCAGGAATCGAGCAATCGAAGTTTTTTAAATTTTATGGTGATTTGATCTTCAATCTTTCAAAACCTGTTGATTTAGTAGATTTGTCAACAAAAAGCAGTTTTAATAAAATTATCTCTGAAGAAGGGATATTATTGTATGGCTAATTTTCCTGATCAGTCCTTGCTTTATTATTTCTCCCCCCCCATTTTCCCCTTGACTTTCTCCCCTGATTTCTGGTATATTACTTCATAATTTGTAACAACTAATAACAGAAGGAACAATTATGATAAAATCAATTCGATTTACGCTTGCTTTATTATTCTTACTACTTTTCAAGCTATATGGACAAGACAGCAGTTCGATGGTGTTCGATGATTCTGAAGTTGCTGTCGTTAAAATTTATATCGAGCAGGAGTATCTGGATTATTTATATGTTCCGGAAAATTTCTATAGTGATTCACTGTTTTCGGCGAGGTTTACGTATCAAAATGCGCAAATTCCGGAAACCACCGTGGAAAATATCGGGTTTCGTATCCGGGGAAATACATCACGGGAGTCTCAGAAAAAATCATTTAAAGTCGATTTCAATCATTTTGTAAAGGGGAGGCAATTTTACGATCTTGAGAAGATGAATCTGAACGGGGAGCATAACGATCCGTCCATCATCCGGGCGAAGTTGTGCTGGGATTTGTTCAATCAAATCGGCGTGCCTGCTTCCCGGGCGAATCATACACGGGTGTACATTAATGATCAATATTACGGTCTATATATAAATGTGGAGCATATCGATGATGAGTTTGTGCAAAAGCGTTTTGGCAGTCAGGACGGCAATTTGTACAAATGCCTGTACCCGGCGGATCTGGTTTATCATGGACCAGAGCAGTACCACTATAAAACATACCACGGCAACCGCCGGGCGTATGATTTGAAAACAAATAAAGAGGAGGACGATTACAGCGATCTGGTGCATTTCATCGATGTGTTGAATAATACACCGGATTCACGATTTCAAACCGAAATCGAAAAAATCTTTAGTGTGGATAATTTTCTGAAATGCCTGGCAATGGATGTACTGACCGGTAGCTGGGACGATTACTGGTATTTGAAAAATAATTATTATTTATATCATGATCCGGCAACGGATCTCTTTGAATTCATTCCGTATGATTACGATAATACGTATGGCATCGACTGGGTTGGCGGCGACTGGGGCACACGGGATATTTACAACTGGGGACATCCGACTGAGCCACGTCCGCTTGTGGAGCGGATATTAAACGTCACGGAGTACCGCAATCAGTACACACAAATCTTGTCTGATTTAATAAAGAATGAATTTTCGTATGCAAATCAGGAACCACATATCGATCAATTGACGACCATGATTACACCGGCTGCAGAAGAAGATCATTACAGAACATTAGATTGGGGATTCACAGTCGATGATTTTCACAATTCATACAACGAGCCACTTTTTACGACTGAGCATGTGGATTATGGATTAAAACCCTACATCCAACAACGAATCAGCACTGCCACAGCGCAGCTCAATTACATTCCGGTGTCCAATCCACCAGTTATCGAAAATGTTCATATTTTGCCTCAATATCCGGCTCCGAACGAGAGTGTGTTCGTACAGGCAAAAGTATCATCCGAAACACTGCTGTCTCATGTTCGGGTATATGCACGAATTCCGACGCAAACTTACACACTGATCACAATGTTAGATGACGGCGCGCATAACGACGGCGAAGCACAGGATGGTATTTACGCCGCAGCTATAAACGGGCTTCCTGATGGCTCCATCATTTATTATTACATCGAGGCGATGAATACCAAACAGGCATCGGCAACAATGCCAACGACAGCTCCGGAAAATGCTTTCTTTTATCGCATTCATCAACCACAGCAATCTGATGTTGAAATACGCCTGCATCTACAAAAATCGTTGGGGACGGCTGATGTCGGCATCGGTGTGCTGGGATCATTCAATACCTGGAATATCATTTATCCCATGCAGCAATCGCAGGATAATTTATGGGAGACCTCGCTGTATTTGTCCCCAGGAGATCATTTTTATAAATTTGTCACTTACAATGAATTGAACGGACAGGAAGGAGTTACAGAATGGCTGCGTGATCCGCAAAATCCGCTGACAGATGGCGATCCATATTTTAATTCAAAATTAAGCATCACTGATCCGATGATTTATTATGTGACGCCAATGGACGGGGACACGATCACCACGAATTTCCCGCATGTAATAGCGCAATTTGCCAGTTCCCGGAATTACCCGATCGATCCCACTTCAATTGAACTGTATTTTGATGATGTGCAAGTTGTAAACATCAGTGAGTTTTACAACGCAGATTCAAAGTCCCTTGACTTTCTGTCAACTGAACCCTTATCCCCGGGAGACCATGAATTATTGCTGGTCGTTCAAAACAGCAACGGAGATCGGGCGGAAAGCAGAAGTCATTTCACAGTACTGTCGCTGCCGTTGGTGATAAACGAATTTCTGGCGAGCAATGATGCGTCATTTGCCGATCCAAACGGCGACTATGACGATTGGGTGGAAATTTATAATTATGGTTCCGATCCCATTTCATTGAAAGGAATGTATTTGACAGACGATCTTTCGGAACCGCAACGCTGGATTTTTCCCGATACCACGATTCAGCCCGGTGATTTTTTGCTTGTCTGGACTGACAACGACGCTGAGCAGGGCCTGTTGCACACCGACTTTCGCCTCGATGCAGACGGTGAGCAAATCGGATTGTTTTCCGATGATGCCACCGGGAATATCCCGATCGATACGCTTTCATTTACATCACAGAAAACTGACACCAGTTATGGGCGAATGCCCGACGGCAGCTCTACCTGGCTTTTTCTAAAACCAACGCCGGGAAAAACGAATAGCGCATTTACAAATATCGCTGCTAAAACTCATGAACAGCCAATGGATTTCCAATTGATGCAAAATTATCCCAATCCATTTAATCCCGGTACGACAATTTCTTTTAATCTGAAGCGATCAACTCACGTGGTGCTTGCTGTTTATAATCTTGCCGGCCAGGAAATTATGACGCTCATCAACGAAAAAATGGAGTCAGGCCGGCATTCAATAATATGGAATGGAATGAATCAATACTCGAAACCGGTCACGAGCGGAATTTATTTTTATAAATTGCAAGTCGGGGAGCAGGTTGCGGTTCGTAAAATGGCGTTGATTCATTAGCCGGATTCTTTGAATTTGCAGATTTCCGAAATCTTAGAGATTTCGGAAATCTAAAAAGGATAATTCCTTGAATCAATCCCCAACATCATGACGCAAAGCGTGATACTATGCGTCCCATGTAAAACATGGGGACGAGAATCAGGGATTGAGGTAATCCTGGTTTTTATAAAAAAATTCACTTGCATTTTATTGAAAAGTTTATATTCTTATAGAATTGTTTTTTAATTTATACAAGACATCGTACATGTATTTTATGTAAATTTTGGGGAAAGGAACACAAAATAAAAATATAAAGGAGAGGTTATTTTAATCATGAAAAAAGTGAGTATTATTTTACAGTACAAAGATGAACTGGGCTATTCAGACGCCGAATTAAACGGTACAATTGATAGTTTGATGAATCAAAATCATCCCGATTGGGAAGTCATTTTGGTCGATGAGCGGGGGACGAGCGCAGCTTATCCGGACATTATGAAAGATGATAAAATTGTTTACGTGCCGGGATCGTTTAAAAACCGGGCGCAGGCGCTGAATGCAGGCATTAAAAAAGCAAGCGGCGACTATATAATGCTGGTCAACAACATCGGCACCCAGGTGACGTTCCGGCTCAGCACACTGGAAACATTTATGATGGTTGCTGACAGAAATGAAGATGTGGGTTTTGTCTATTCGGATTATCATTTAGTTGATGCAGATGGAGTTGAGAAAGACATTCATCTGCTGAATTACCATATCGGACGTGTGCGTGATAATATGGATTACGGCGCTATTCTATTTTTCCCGAAGAAGACGCTGGACACATTGGGCGGATTGAACGAAACATATAATGCCGCTGATTTATACGATCTGCGGCTGCGAACAGCCACTTATTTTGAAATTGTGCATATCGAAGGCGCTAAAAATGGTTATTCTTATATTGTCAAAGCTGCCGCGCAAAAGCACAATGTCTTTGATTATCTGCTCGCCGGAAAAGATCTGCAGCTTGAAATGGAACAGGCCCTCACAGAACATCTGAAACGTATTGGGGCATACCTCACTCCGGGTGAACATTACAATGAAGTCACGTATTCTTCTGAAGAAGAAAACAAATTTAAAGAGTGCATCGCTAGTGTTGTGATTCCGGTGTTCGATCGAAAAGAGTTTATCGGAACTGCGATTGAGAGTGTGCAGGCACAAACAGTCAAAAATGTGGAAGTCATCATTGTTTGTAATGGTGGCAAGGATGATCCCACAATTGAGGGTGTAAAACCATATTTGCCAGGCGGAGCAAAGTACGATCCCGATAAGGCGGACGTAAAATTATTTGTGGAAGATATTAACAATCTTGGTTTCTGCCTGAATAAAGGACTTGCCCACGCCCGCGGGAAATATTATGTGCAACTCGATTCCGATGACCGTCTAAAACCGGATGCAATCGAGAAGTTGAGCGCGGTGTTTGATTCTGATTCCAAAATTGGCATGGTGATCGGTTCTTACGATGTCTGGGAAAAGAACGAAAAAACCGGTGAAATTAGCCGCAAGGAAGATATCCCGGTTGTCACGCACGATGAATGGACAGAAGAAAATGGCCGAAATAATCTGCTGCGTATCAACGGCGCCGGTGCACCGCGTTCGGCGCATATAAAAGCGTTGCAGGAACTGGGCGGCTTTGGCATGAACGACACCGAAAGCTGCCGCAATTACGGCGAAGATTATGACATGGTGCTCCGCGTCTCCGAGCATTACTGCATCGGCAGAGTGTGGGATCCGATATACGAAGTGATCCGCCATTCCGGTGGTACAGACCATTCCATTGATCAGGCCACGATTGACCGCAATGATAGCGCAAAAGACAACATGCGTGCTGAAGCGATCGAGCGGCGGATTGATCTTAATAATAGCTGATAGCCTGGTGTTTAATAGTAACACAATCCTTCCAAAATCGTAAATCGACTTCTATATCAATTTTTATTCACACAGATTTGGCTCACGGAGATGCAGTTCATAAATGATCATGAGGCGCACAGGGGAACTGCACTCCGAAGAGCATTGCCTCATTGCGAACAATTAATTTTAATAATAATTGAGATTAATTTCCTATTCCACCCCCCCGATGATTATCATCTCTGATGATTATCACCAATGATTTTGCTTGACATTTATACTCGTTACCTTTATATTTAGCCATATCCTGTTATATCCGAACCGATAATTGAAAGCGGGGAAAAGATGAAAAAATGGATTCTGCTCTTTTATGTTTTTCTGATATTAACCAATGCATTTTCTTACCAGGCAACTCTTGGGACAAATGAAATCATCTTTCGGCTGGCGAAAGATTATAAACCCGATGCACATCGGCTGATTGTTTTACTCAATGGTGAAGAAGAATCTGAGGACGCAATTAAACGCGCTGTGACGACAACAGATAACCGCAAAACTGTACGCGTATTTCTCAATATTCCAACTGAAACTACATTTTTGGGAATTTTAAAACTGCGCATGGTTCGACGCGATGCGCCGGAAGACGATATCGCGACGCCACTCGAATTTACGATTAAGGCGCCCAAACCACACTTGCATAATATTATGCCTCAGAAAATTAGCAGTACCGGAGACAACAAGATCGAGTGGGATCATGTGTCAGAAACGCTGCAATTAATTGTGACCGGAGCGAATTTTTTCCCGGGTACCACAGGCATTCTTTCTTTTAAAGATCCGTTCCTCAGTGCGGAAGAAATAACATCATCTACACAGCGGATTGAATTTACACTTCACATCCGATCCGGAGCGCAACCTGGTATGAAAAAATTATTTCTGGAAAATCATGGTGGTGAGCGGGACACGCTTGTTTTCAATTTATATTCCACTGCCATACCGTCAATCATCACGTCTCATGACCGACCGACAGTTTATGCCGGTGTTGCCCAACGAGTCACTGCCGCGATTCGGTCGCCACAAAACATTGAAGAACTTTATATTGCCAATGATGCAGCAGGCAAAGACCAAATAGAGGATGCATTTTTTATCATTGAGAAAAATATCGATATTACAAATAATAAGTTGCCGTTAAAATTATATATTCTCGACCGACGTTATGCCAACAAAAGCCTGTTTGCGATTACTAAAAATGCAGATGCATCACCACAGCGAATCGGTACGCTTAGCAATCTGGTCCAAATTGAAGAAAAATACATTAAATTCAAACCAGTCAAAAAATATATTGGCGAGTATCTGGATGCGATTTATCTGGAAGAAAGCAGCCGCCATAATATTCGCCTGAGTGAAAATGTAGATTACACGCTGTTGAGTCCGGACAACCGCAGTTATCCGGCTCGCTATGAATCATCAATCCGTGCAATCAAGTTAGAAGAACCACAAAAACTGGAGCTCAGTCATCAGGGGAATTGGCGTTTGAGCACACGGGCAGCAACTTATGCCGGTCCGGTGTGGGTCAGAAAAATCCCGAAAATCCTCTCTGCAAAATGGATCCCGCAAAATCCCCGGTTACGGGAATTATCTGACGGTAAACCGTATGCCACACGGCAAACGCAGCACTATCAGGTCATCATGGAAATTCAGGACATGCCGGTGATAAAATTCCCGCTTAATCATTTCCAGTTTTTCGATGGCAAGGGAACCATTATTAGTGAACCGCGCAAAACCTATACTGATGGTATGACAGATCGATTTGAATATGACATGGAGATTGATTCCACCATCGAGGCGCGGGAGTATTCCATTATTTACACACCGATCAATAATAAAATCCTTACAATGGAATTCTATGAGTACAATCAGCCGGTAAAAAATACGCGGCAGGATTTTATGACATTAAGCAATCCGGATGGCAGCACAACGATACTTCACTTAAAGAGCCGAAAATCGAAATTCATTCCACATCCGGCTGTCCGACATCCGGTTGTTTTGCGAATCAATCCCAATACGACAATAAACGGAAATCAGTATCTGAATATTGAAGCCAAGCTATTTGATGATCAGGGAAAACAACGAGGAGAAACGTTTACCGGTCGCGTCCGCACGACCAAGCCGGAGGTTCGGATTAGTTTCCGAAAGAAGGAAAGCACGGGCTTCATTCAACTCGATGAATGGGATTCTATTCATTTGCGGATTGAACACGATCTTGAAAAATATTCACCCGCTCTTCCGGATGAAGAATTATTAGACCGAAAGGATACCTATTCATGGGAACACACAATTGTTTTGGAGGGAAAACGATTCAAGCAAATCATCGATGTGGTGACCCCGCTTCAACAAAGCGTGTATATTTTTGAAGATGATTCGCTTCGGGCGTCGCTTTTTAATGTCGGTGTTAACGCGTTGTGGTATGTTCGCCAGAAAGATAATTACAAAAAATTCTGGCCGGTATCATTCGGAGTGGGCACGTTCACCTCCAATCTGGATCGGCTGGCTGATTCGCAAAGCGGCTCCATCGGAATTGCCGGATTGATAAATTTTGATATTAAACTGGTGCAAGTGGCGTTTGGAATTGGCCGGACGTTTGAATACTATTTCAAAAATAAAGAAAATTATAAAAAAGGCTGGCATGATTATCAAACACTGCTGTTGCAATTACGGTTGCCGCCGCAGTAATTTTTTTTATGACGCTATGCGAAAGATTCCTTAAAATATCGTTGCGTTCCTGTAATTAATTAACCTAAGTTCGATATAGAATAGTTTTAATTAACAAGTATTTTCTCCTTAAAAAAATAATATAATTAGTTGCCACAGATTGAACAAGGATTGTATCCATTCAATAATTGATGGTGTGCATCAAAGCTTTCGGATTCTCTTTAAATTTATTGATTAAGACGCGAATCTGTCATATCGGGCGAAGTCGAGATATGACAACATCCATTAGAAAAATGAAGATATATTGGGTATAC
>CAZCJL010000198.1:0-6444 GCA_964498785.1 uncultured Cytophagia bacterium
GGCAGGCCGACGGACGGGTCGAAGCGAGAGCCTCCGCCATGGTTTTCGGAGGCCAAACTCCTCGTTCCCGAGGAGATCTGGGAGGAAGGTACCGAATGGTAATCGCACGATCGGAGGTCGCACACCACGAGCTGGTGTCCGACCTCATCCGGGCGCTCTACGTCCACGGGAAGATCATCGGGGAGCAGCGTCTCCGTGACTTCCGCAACCTGATGGACAAGCCGAAGCTCGGCCTGTCCATCCAGGAGCTGCTGCAGCGGATCGCGACGCTCCACGCGGATCGGATCGAGGGCTTCGTCGAGCACGAGCCTGGTGAGACCCAGTCCACGTGGAGCATCCTCCTGCGCGCAGCAAACATGTTGGCCTGCTTCATCTGGAAGGGGGTGCAGTACGCCAACGACAACCATCAGGGCCGTGTCCAGCCGCACCGTCGCCTGGACTCCGCGGCCCAGTTCCTGCCGGCGCTGATCGCATGTGACCGGCGCTGGCATGTCATCACCCAGCAACATGTCAAGCAGGTCCGGGACACGCTCAGCGAGTTCCTCGCCCTGCCCGACAACCCCTACGCCAACCAGTTCAACGCCCGGGACATCGAGTCCTGGGCGGACGAACGCCTTTCCTGACCGACGGATTCCCGCCGGCACCACCATACCCACTCCAGCTCCAGTAGGAGGAACCCACCATGGCCAAGCCAGGTGAAAACCAGACCCTCGTCTTCAAGACGCCCGACCAGATCCGCGCGGAGAAGAAGCGCGGCAAGGGCAGCAAGAAGCAGGGGCGGTCGCGCCCCGACCGATTCGTCATCGACCTGTCGTCGCTGACCCCGACGACCGACCCCAGCGTCATCATCAAGGACGCCCGCGCCGGCATCGACATCCTGACCAGCATCCAGAGCGAGCTCCGGACCCTGGCTCACTCCGAGAGCCCGCAGCGCGGGCGCCTGTCCTTCGCCGCGGTGAAGATCCTCAGTTGGATGGCGGTCGAGATCCGCTGGGGCGGCGACCGGCCCCAGCTCCGAGTCTACCGCGTCGCCCGCGGCGACGAGGTGGCGTTGGTCGACGGCGAGGTCTGCCCCGTCCAGTCGTTGACCCGCGAGGAGGCGGCGCTCGGCGCCATCGACCTGGCGATCGTCGATCTGGTGGCGCTCGAGAAGTTCAGCGAGTGGGCCCAACGTCTGCTCCTGGACAAGACGCACCCCGAGCGGATCATCGGCCAGCGGCCGAGCATGCCGCCGACCGGCAAGAGCGCCCGGACGCGCGAGATCCTCCGCCCGTTCTTCGGGCCGATGCTCGAACACTACCTGGCCAACGGAAAAGCACTCAGGGACGCGGTCAAGATGCACGAGGAGGAGGAGCGGCGGGTCACCGCGGCCCTCGAGGCGGCCAAGCGGCCGCCGGCCGCCGGCCTCCAGTCCGAGCCTCCGATCACCGCCGACGAGGCGGTGGTCGCGGTCGTGAATCTGGACGAGTCGGACATCGCCGACGAGGCGATCGTCGCGGACTTCGACCTGGACGAGGCGGACGAGGAGGCCGCGGCCCGCGCCGCGGCCTACGCCCAGGCGGCCGAGGCCGACGATGGCCACGCCGTGATCAAGGCCGCCGAGGCCGAGACCGACCGGATCGTGACCGAGACCGAGTCCAGCCGCCTCGAGGCGGTGCAGGACGAGGCCGAAGCGATCGACGAGGTTAGCACCGAGAGCTAGCCCTTCTTTTCCAGAGCCCCAGAGGCACCACCCCACCGATTTCCATATCTACGACTCTTGCGATAGTGCAGGGAACAGGTATGAAACGTGTGCGGGTGGTGCCTCTGGGGCTGTTTCCTAGTGCGGTGCCCGAGTTTTCCTCTTACCTATGACCTACCAGCGGGCGGACGACACTCGGATCAACGCGCAGGGCGTCGGGCTGCTGCCTGAGCTCTGGGAGCGCTTCGGCCGGCCGTCGACCGTCAGCCTGGTGGTGCATGGCTGGGACCTGCTGATCACCAGCGGCCTTCACCGCAAGATCATCTGGAAGAACCTCCGCCCCACGGTCCAGGTATGGTCCGCGGAGCTCTACCGCCACCTGCTGCCTGGCGGGTTTGAGGCGACCATCGAGTGGGACCATGGACGTTGCATCTACCGCGTACGATCCTGCGCCCTGAAGCACCATGACGACTATCTGAGGATCTAGAGTAAGTGACATGGACGATTTCGACAAGTTCAGCGAGGACACCTTCCGCATGGCCCAGCAGCTGGGGCCGTCGGCCGACGTCACGCTGTGCGAGGAACAGGAGAGGGCGGTGGAGACCATCCTCAACTCCTCGAAGCCGGTGACGATCCTCACTGGCGAGGCCGGCTCCGGGAAGAGCACGGTTGTCAACCACCTGCGGAAATGCCTGCCTATGCTGGTCTGCGCGACCACCGGCAAGGCGGCGATGCACGTCGACGGCTGCACGGTCGACGCGGCCTTCGCCATTGCCCGGGAGAACTGGACGATCTGGAGCCACTCCTACCAGGAGTACGTGCTCAAGCAGTGCCCAGACCAGATCGTGATCGACGAGGCGTCGATGATCGGGTGCAAGATGGGCAACCTGGTCGAGGAGGCCAGGAAGACCTTCAGGAAGAAGATCCTGCTGGTCGGCGACTGGGCTCAGGCCCGGCCGGTGAAGGACAGCTGGCTGATCTACAGTCAGCTGCTCGGCGACTACGACTTCATCAAGCTGACGGAGAACCACCGTCAGAACGAGGCCCCGTACCTCGACGCCCTGAACAAGGTGCGGATCGGGGAGGTCGATGGCGACGTGGAGAAGGTCTTCGGCGGGCGGGTATGCGCGACCCCGCCGGACAACGACACCTGGGTCCGGATGTTCGCGACCAACCGGAAGACCGAGGCCTACAACCACAGCCGACTGTTCTGGCATGTCCACGAGTCTCAGATCGGCTACTGCCGGCTCTTCGCCTCGTTCGAGGACATGCGGCCGACCGACAAGCAGAACGCGTCACCCCGGTCCGAGGCCTTCAAGCAGAACGCGATCGAGCAGAGCAGGCTGGCGCACGGCGAGCCGATCGCCATCGGCTGCCGCGTGGTGCTGACGCTGAACTTCAACACGCTGGACGGGGCTCCGGTCTTCGTCAACGGCGACACCGGCGAGATCGTCGGGGGCATGTGCGAGGACGGCCGGGACCTGGAGAAGGCGATCGCCGAGAGCCGGGAGACCGACCGCCCCTTCCGACCCTATTCGTTCGAGGTGCGGCTGGACCGCACTGGCCGGACGGTGACCGTCTTCCGGACGGCGAAGAACTCCAAGGACCCGCTCGATCGCCTGACGCAGCGGGTCCTGGGCTGGCCGATCAAGCTCGGCTACGCCCTGACCATCCACAAGTCGCAGGGCATGACCGTCCAGCGGGCTTGGGTGGACCTGGCCAGCCTCCTGGCCTTTCCCGACGACCAGAGCCGACACGGGCTCGCTTACGTGGCGCTCAGCCGAACCACGCACATCGAGGGGCTCCTGATCAAGAACTGGTGCCCCGAGGTCATCTACTGCGATCCTGAAATAGAGCCCTTGCTCTGAGAGGAACAATTCAACATGTCCAAGTCCAAGTCCCAGGACGTCACGCTCCTGCCCGTGACGTCCGAGATCAAGCTCGACACGACCATCGGCACCGACGAGATCGTCGCGATCCGCGTCGCCGAGGTCGAGCGCACCCTGCTCGAAAAGCAGGTGGAGCTGAAGGCCCAGCGGGCCTGGCTGAAGTCCGAGATCACCCAGACCGAGGAGAAGCTGGCCAGCGGTTCGATGGACGTCGCCAAGGCGGTCCTCGGCAAGAAGGTCGGGGCGCTGCGCGAGGCGCTGCGGTTCGCCGGCCTGAAGCAGGACGGCGACGTCAGCTGGACCTACTGCCACGAGACGGCCGGCGGCCGGGACCAGTACACGGTCCAGGCCTCCGTCCCGGGCATCATCCAGAACCTCAGGGCCCCGCTCACCGCCAAGCAGCGGGCGCCGCTGGTCAAGCTCGAGAAGCAGCGCGAGGACCTGATCGAGCACGTCGCCGAGACCGAGGAGCAGATGGTGCAGGTGAAGGAGGACCTCCGGCGCCTGCCGACCCTCGAGCGCCAGGTCCGGGCCGAGCTCGCCCGGAACATCATCAGCGCGAGTTCCAACGGCGACGGCCTGCTCGCGGCCATCCGGGGCGTCACGATCCCGGGCATCGGCTGCTCCGGCTGATGGCCCGCGTCTTCTACGTCGCCCGGGACGGAGGTTGGATTCCGACCGAAGACCCGGGCGACGTCTTCGAGCTCGAGCCGGAGGACTACGTGACCTTCGAGTTCGGGCGGGGACCAGACAAGTGCTTCGACTGGGGCTCGCTCCAGGAGGTGCGACGTCACTTCCAGGACAGGAACCTGGACTCCGGAGTCATCCTGTTCGAGGAAGTCTGCCGCTACGTTCGGTCATGCGGCTTCGAGCCGGGCCGGTGGACGTACGGCGGTCGGGTCGAGGCGCTCCCGTGCTTCATCCACCGCGACTACCCGTTCATCGCCCCGTGGGCCGTGATCTACGCTCACAAGGAGCTGTCGGGCATGGGGCGGTACTGGGCTGTCGAGTACCACCCGGACACCCCACCAGGCGCCCACAATCATGTCGACCGGACGGCGTTGATCAGTCGCCAGCGGCTTCAGGACCTGTGCGAGGAGTACGGGGCGGTCGGCTGCAGCTACAGCCAGCGGGACACTCGCCTGCTGAACGCGCTGGCGGAGGACGGCTTCGTCCTTGGCCGGCGAGAGGGGTCGCACTGCGAACGGCGCTGCCAGCAGACGGTTCTCCGCTACAACCCGGCCAAGGCCCAGGTCCGTCTCACGCGCCAACGGAAGAAGGCGGAGCAGGAGCGAGCGAAGGTCGAGGCGGCCAAGGCTCGGGACGAGGCGGAAGTCAATCGGCTGCGGGCCGGTCGGCTGACGAACAAGGAGCTTCGGTTCCTGATCAACGACATCTGCGCGAGTGTCGTCGAGGGCGTGGCCCAGGCCCTGGGCGGTGACGACCATTATCGGTCTCACCACCTCGCCGAGGTCCCGTCCTTCCGGCGCCTGCAACGGGCGCAGATCCTGTGGAACGGGATTCGGCACCAGCCGGGTGTCGGGCCCGAGGTGCTGAAGGCTGTGAGCCGGTGGTCGTACCTCGGCTACCGGATCTCCAGGGCCGAGGTCCCGAAGATCGTGAGGCGCGTGGCAGGCCGGTGGTCCGGCGAGCCGCGACGCTTGCTGTTGTTCGCCGCCCGGCTGATCCGGACGGCGAACAGCGAGATCCCCGATCCTCCGTCGGAGGACGACGAGTGACGCCAAGCGCCTGTAGCTCAGTGGTAGAGCAGCTGATTCTAAATCAGTAGTCGCGGGTTCGATTCCCGTCAGGCGCGTCGTCTTGTGCCGTGTTCCGCGAGGCACCCATACACGATTAGCGAGCCGTTCCGACAGAGGCATCCGTCACTTTGAAGCGAGCTTCACTCTTCTAGTCACCCGCGCTATTGGAGCGAGCCGTGAACATGTAGCCACCCAGCGAGGTCTAATGCGCGCCGTATTGTTACAGCCACCCGATCTACTCCAGCGCGCCATTCCACCGGAGCCACCCGTCACCTTCAGGCGGGCCATGCGTACAGAGACCCCCTCAAGAGTCAAGCGCGCCACGTACCATGAGCCACCCGAGATTTGCCAGCGAGTCAGAGATTTGTAGGCCCCCATAAGTCTCGAGTGCGCCGAAATCTTACAGACATCCTTTACCGCCGAGCGCGTCATATTGCCAAAGACATCAACCTGTCCGGGCTACGGTCAGAAGATCCAACGCCTCCCCGCGTGGGGCGGCCGAACCAAAGACGAACGGTGTCCGCTGTGCGAGACCGTTCTCGACCAGGAAAGGAAACCAATGAACCTAATAAAGTATATGGAAGATAACGGCATCACGTACGAGCGTCGCGACGGCGCCGTAGTAGTGCCCGGCAGCCTGTACCTCGCGGGCTGCACGAGCCTCACCAGTCTCCCCGCGTTCCTCACTGTCGGGGGCTACCTGGACCTCGGGGGCTGCACGAGCCTCACCAGTCTCCCCGAGGGCCTCACCGTCGGGGGCTACCTGTACCTCGCGGGCTGCACGAGCCTCGCCAGTCTCCCCGAGGGCCTCACCGTCGGGGGCAGCCTGTACCTCACGGGCTGCGCGAGCCTCACCACCCTCCCCGAGGGCCTGGCAGTTGGGGGACGCTTGCACCTCATGGACTGCACGAGCCTCACCGCCCTCCCCGAGGGCCTTGCGGTTGGGGGCAACCTGGACCTCAAGGGCTGCACGGGCCTCACCCGTCTCCCCGAGGACCTCACCGTCGGGGGCTACCTGTACCTCGCGGGCTGCACGAGCCTCGCCAGTCTCCCCGAGGGCCTCACCGTCGGGGGCTACCTGTACCTCGCGGGCTGCACGAGCCTCGCCAGTCTC
>CAZCJL010000198.1:6544-8479 GCA_964498785.1 uncultured Cytophagia bacterium
CCTCACCGTCGGGGGCTACCTGTACCTCGCGGGCTGCACGAGCCTCGCCAGTCTCCCCGAGGGCCTGGCGGTTGGGAGCGACCTGGACCTCAGGGGCTGCACGGGCCTCCTCGGTCTCCCCGAGGGCCTGGCGGTTGGGAGCGACCTGGACCTCAGGGGCTGCACGGGCCTCCTCGGTCTCCCCGAGGACCTCACTGTCGGGAGCAGCCTGGACCTCAGGGGCTGCGCGAGCCTCGCCACCCTCCCCGAGGGCCTGGCGGTTGGGGGTTACCTGGACCTCACGGGCTGCACAGGCCTTACCAGTCTCCCCGAGGGCTTCACTGTCGGGGGCAGCTTGTACCTCGCGGGCTGCACAGGCCTCACCAGTCTCCCCGAGGGCCTCACTGTCGGGGGCAGCCTGGACCTCGGGGGCTGCACGGGCCTCACCACCCTCCCCGAGGGCCTGGCGGTTGGGGGAACGGTTTATGATTCGCCCGTACCTGTGCCTGAAGTACGGAAACCCGAGTTGCCACTGACATGGCAGGATGGTCGGTACATCCTGGCCGACGGCATCCTCTCGGAGGTCGTTAGTCACCGTGGAAACGTGTACCGCACGAGGCGCGTAAGACGCACGGACGTCGAGTACTTGGTGACCGACGAGCAAGGCCGGTGGGCCCATGGTGCGACCCTCCAGGAAGCTCGGGATGGCCTGGTGTACAAGCTGGGCGGCCGTGACACCTCGGACTACAAGGGGCTGCCACTGGATCATCGGTTCTCGTTCAGCGAGGCCGTCGAGTGCTACCGGGTAATCACTGGCGCGTGCGCGGCTGGGGTACGGGGTTTCGTTGAGTCCCGGGGTATCTCCAGGGATACGTCAGTGACGATCGAGGAGCTGATTGAGATCACATCAGATCAATACGGCAATGACGTCCTTCGTAGGTTCTTTGCCCAGAACTAATGTGAAGTCCCGGACGAAGCCCGCCTGCAGCGTGTTGCAGACGAGCTAGAGTTCCGGGACATTTCGTTTGTGGTCTTCCGTGAGCCGGACATTGGCCACGAAGCCACCGCTATCGGCACTCGTCCGGTCACCGACCGCGAACGAAGACAGCTGAAGAAACACAAACTCTGGAAAACAACATGACCGAAGAGACCAAGAACGATCTCCACCTCCACCTGTCCATGACTCTGAACCAGAAGCTGGACATGGAGGGCATCCCGCCCAAGTCCGAGGGCATCTCGGCACGAGGACGAGGAGGAAGAGAGCTGATGGAGCCTGAATGGCTCGCGTTTCTCCGCGAGCACAACCCCCAGCTGTACGAACAGGCCAAGTCCGAGCGCAGCTTGGCCTGCGAGTACCGCGACACTCGGATCAGCCAGCTGCAGGCCGAGAACGAGTGCCTGAAGGCCGGCGCCCACGTCATGGGCAAGGAGCTTCAGGACCTGCGCCGGATCGACGGCTGCCTGCTGGACAAGCCGGAGGACCGGATGTTCCACGCCCAGGACGGGAGCTGGTGGCGGCGTGATGGCAACCGCCTCCTGCGCGACGACTGCCCGCTCCAGATGGTCTGGGGCATCTGGGTCTACGACCCCGAGGGCTACAACTCGATGGAGGAGCAGATCGTCGGCTGGCAGCCGACCGAGGAGGCGGCCCAGGAGGCGGCCCGGGCCCTGCAGGCCGAAGTCAAGCCGTGCGAGCAGTGCGGGAAGATCCACTCGGTCTACAGCGCGAAGCCGCTGAGCCGGGACGAATACCTCAACTTTCAGCCCGAGAAGCTGGAGGAGAAGCAAAAGGCATGAGCCATTTCACTGTGATCGTCTGCCTCACGCAGGCCGACGTCGACAAGCACGGCGACATCGAAGATGTCGTGGCTGAGGCGCTGATCCCCTTCAAGGAGGTGGGTTGGGGCGCCAATGACCCCGAGGGGCTGTACGAGAACTACTGCGAGTGGCACGACA
>CAZCJL010000199.1:0-8404 GCA_964498785.1 uncultured Cytophagia bacterium
TTTTTGATTATTTTACATTGTTTTTATTGTAGTTATTTATGTGCGAAACTTGAGTAAAATTAATTCTGCTGCCAGAAACAATGATTTTTAAGCTTATTTTTCTCTGTGCACTCTGTGTCTCTGTGGCAATTTTTCAATACCTGAACAGTAACATATGCTTTAAAAAATGCAAGCCAAATATTTTTATGCATTAGCGTCATGAATTAATTAATCATACAATTTTTTGGAAATAAAATCCACATTTTTTTCATTTTTAAAAATGCGGATACTTACCCAAACTTACAAATCTGAACGGAAAAAACAGATGGAGACAAAATCAGTTATACTTGCCGGAGCCACCGGCCTTGTCGGAACTGAAATCATGAAGATTTTAATCGACCACGAACAGTTTGATCCGATAACCGTTTTAACGCGACGTCCGATTCCGGATCATAATTCTATTATTCAGCTTCAGGTTGATTTTGATCACTTGAGTACGCATAAAGAATTAATCCGCGGCGATGTTGTGATTATTGCTTTGGGTTCCACTTTGACAAAAGCAGGCTCTAAAGAAGCCTTTTATAAAGTCGATTACACCTACTGTTATGAAGTGGCGCGCCTGGCAAAAGAAAATAATGCACACCGTATACTGCTTATTTCCTCAATGGGAGCGGACGAAAATTCACGAATCTTCTATTCACGAGTTAAAGGTGAGTTGGAAACCGCAGTGCAGAAACTCCAATATCCTGTTGTTTCAATTTTCAGACCGTCACTAATATTGGGCAATCGACAGGAGTTTCGGCTACGGGAGGAAATAGGAAAAATATTCGGGGGATTGTTCTCGTTCCTGATACCGGCAAAATTTAAACCGATACACGCAAGAACAATCGCCCGTGCAATTGTGAATACAGCGATTGAAGATATACACGGATTTCGCGTATTTGAATCCGATGAAATAAGAAAAATTGGCAAAAATTAATCATGACACTGAAGAGGCGATAACTTGGAAAAGAAACGACCGCGAACTTCTGCCAAAGCGATTATCATCGAGAATGGCAAATTGTTCGTTATTAAAAAGAAAGATGGTGATGACATCTACTATATCCTCCCTGGTGGTGGACAACGCCGTGGCGAAAATTTGATTCAGACATTAAAACGGGAATGCCTGGAAGAAACCGGCGCCGAGGTTGAAGTCGGCGATCTCGTTTGCATGAGGGAATATATTGGCAAAAACCATGAATTTGCCGATATCCATTCGCAGGTACATCAAAACGATCTGATGTTCACATGCAAAATCCTGAACGATTATACAACCGTGGAGCCGACTGAAATGGATACAGATCAAATCGGCGTGGAATGGCTACCACTGAAATCGTTGGAAAATTATGAACTGTATCCCAAAGTGTTGCGAACATATTTAATACAATATAAACCTTGTGAAAACAAAGTTTATCTGGGTGATGTAAATTAGTGTGTGCGCTAAATAAGATATTTAACGTGAGTTCGACAGAAGCAATTATGTTACTACATGATAATTTTCACAACTCAAACAATAGAGATTAGTTTATAAAATTGAAGTACAATGCCTTTATGCATTGTACTATGAGGCGCATAAACAGGCTGCCTATAAATTCAAATTTATGTCATTCTGCGACGTTTTTTGCCGAAGAATCTTATACCACTCAGTGTATGTCTTTATCAATTTTCGTGGAATGAGGTTCCCTTGATAATAAACGGTTCCCGAAAAGACTGTAAGACGCTTCACTCTGGCCAATTAAGGAATAAAATACATTCTATTTAAATGTGTTTCTTATATCGAATTCATGTTATTTTACAATCAGAAGGATTCATGAAGGAGAAAAATGGTATATCGGCTTAAATTCCGAACAGTTCTCGGAATAATTCTACTTGTGTTTATTGCAGAAATTCAGGCGGGCGAAGCACGGCAAATCATTCGTAACAAAAATCCGTTGTATGTCGATCCGGCGACCCAGGATTTTTCGCGGAATCCACTATTAATGGAACGTGTCCAGGCAAGTCCTCATGGCTATTTCCGATTTATTAACATCATTTTCAGTAATGAAGTGTGCCAGCGGTTCAGCCATTTACTGCATGGACCCCAATCTCTGAATCTACACGGTGACGCGCATCTGGAACAATACGCTATTACCGATCTTGGCCGGGGTTTAACAGATTTCGATGATTCCAGCATCGGGCCGGGGATCCTTGATTTAATACGATTTTCTGTGTCCTGTTATTTGGCATGTCGCGAACGAGACTGGCTCGATAGCAGTGATGTTATTTTCGATAAATTTATCGATGGGTATCGTGATGCACTTAAAGAGCCGAACATAGAAATACCCGAACCCACGGTTGCCCGGCGCATTCGCTCGTCTTTCACGTATGATCGGGCGAAATATTTTAAATGGGTTGAATCACTCATGAAACCCATTCCAAAAGCAGAGGCTGATTCACTATTTCAGGCGTACCAGCCGTATGTGGAAAATATGCTCATCGAGAATCCGGACCTGAACAATCGCTATTTTGAAATTGTAAAGTGTGGTTATTTGACAATGGGAATCGGCAGTGCGCTGGATTTGAAATACTTGCTAAGAATACGTGGTAAGACTGACGATCCAATGGACGACGTGGTTTTAGAAGTCAAAGAAGTGCGTGATTTAAGCGGTATTGAATGCATTAATCCTGGTCGGAAAAATGATCCGTTCAGAATCTTATTGGGACAGGCGCGGATTGCATATCAACCCTTTCATCATCTTGGCTATTTTCGATTCCGCGGCCTCACCTTTTGGGTCCATTCATGGGTCGATAATTACAAAGAAGTGTCAATCGAAAAATCATTCCGGTCTGCCCGGGAACTCGCGGAAGTCGCGTATGATGTTGGCGTACAGTTGGGCAAAGGACATGTTAAACACATTTCAGCTCCTTTGGATTTACAATTCCGCCGCGAGGAACTCCAACTGATCGAAAAGCATACACAGGAAATTAAAAACGTACGCACAGACCTGGCAAACAATGTGATCCAGGCATGGAATCGATTTCGGCAATCCTCCGTTAACGCGAATTGAATTCAAAGATATTTATGTGGAACATACCATATTATTTATATTGATAAATTAAAAGAAAGTTAAATAAACAATGCTCGATCATTTTTATATCATCGCTCCGATTTATGATAAATTTCTGGATCATTCGGACCACAGCACATTATTTAAGTTATTAAAGTTACCGAAAAGCGGATTACTTCTCGACGCCGGCGGCGGAACCGGACGCGTGTCATCCAAATTGCATGCAGCAGGAATGAAAATTGTCATCAGTGATTTATCATTGAAAATGCTATCACAAATCGAGCATAAAAACAGCCTGATCCCTGTAATGGCTCATGTAGAACGTTTGCCGTTTGCTGATAATACATTTGACCGAATTATTGTGGTGGATGCGCTACACCATTTTTGCAATCAGCAGGATGCGCTCACTGATCTGGTTCGGGTATTAAAAAACGGCGGACGCATGGTCATCGAAGAACCGGATATTCGTCGACTTCCGGCAAAATTAATTGCACTCGCCGAAAAACTGTTACTCATGCGAAGCCATTTTCTTTCTCCTCCTCATATTCAAAAAATCCTTTCCTCCAATGGTATCCGGGCTGAAATCGAAGACGAAAACGGATTTGCGTCATGGGTTGTTGTTGACAAATAATTGGCATTGTAGAAAACGAAATTTTCAACAAAGGATTTATATGAATCAAAACGATAAACCAGAATTTAAGTGCGGCTATGTCGCGCTGGTCGGTCAGCCGAACGTTGGCAAATCGACGCTAATGAATAATCTTCTGGAAATGAAATTATCGATTGTCACTCCCAAACCTCAAACCACTCGCCAGCGTGTACTGGGTATTTTGAATGAACCGGACACGCAGATTATTTTTTTAGATACCCCGGGTCTTCTTAAGCCGCGATATAAATTACAGGAAGTGATGGTTAAAATTGTCCAGCGAGCATTGAGTGATGCAGATCTCATCGTATTTATGATTGAAGCCTCGGATAAATTGAATTTAAAAAATATTGAGATATTCAATCAAATTAAAGAAGCAGGTAAACCGATTGTTATGGTTATTAACAAGATCGATCTTGTTAGTAAAACAGATCTTTTACCGCTCATCAAAGCCTATCATGAAAAAACCGGCCTCAACGCCATTCTTCCTGTTTCCGCAATGAATCGGGACGGATTGGAGGATTTGAAAGCGACGATCAGACCATTTCTTCCGATGAATGTTCCATTTTATCCTGCAGAATATGTTACCGAGCAACCGGAACGATTTTTTGTTGCTGAAATAATCCGCGAAAAAATTTTCCAAAAATATGGTGAGGAAATTCCTTATTCGGCAACAGTTGTTATTGAAGAATTTAAAGAACGGACATCAGCCAAGGATTTTATACGGGCCACAATTTATATAGAAAGAGCGTCTCAAAAAGGCATCTTAATTGGCAAACAGGGACAGGCGCTTAAAAAGGTCGGGCTTGCCGCGCGAGAAGATATTGAACACTTTTTACAGCGCGAGGTTTTTCTTGATTTACACGTGAGCGTTAAAGAAAAATGGCGCAGCAGAGAGAACGCGCTGCATGATCTTGGATATCGTTAATCCTTTTTTTAATTAATGAACACGTACTTTTCCCGGGAAATTATTATGCGAAAACTTATATTATTATCCCTCGGATTCATTATATTAACATTTTTACATCGTTGTACGCTTCCGCCGGCTCCATACGCAGATCGGGCGCCAACTATACGAATCGGAATTTTGGAGTCAAAAAGTGATATCGCGTTTACTGCTATTGATGCTTATGACGTCCGTACGTATGACGGTAAATTGCTGGTTAAGGGAAATAGTGGCGATAACTGTCTCGTAACCATTATCCGATCGATTCCTGCCAATGTCGAATACCAGCTTGTCGTAAAAACTGTTTACGATGAAAGTGTTGCCCGGCAAATTTTATCAGAGACCAACAGAAAAGGACTTCCGGCTACAATTAAGCGTCAAAAATTTCAAATGGTGCGGGATGGTAGATTCGGTGCTTTTCAGGGCTATAAAATTTGCCTCACCAGGACATTTAATAGTGAAGCTTCTGCCAAAGACTATCGGCAGCAAATCAGCTCCGTTTTATGGGTATCTGTCGAACCAGTTATCAGTAAACTGCCCGATGGAATTGTGAGGATAAAAAACCTGACGACCGGCAGCGAAGTGGAATCACGGCATTATCTTCGGGTGACAGGAAACGGTTTTAACCTGGATGTGAAAGTCGGTGAAGGTTATCATTTTGAAAATACGGAAACCCGTTTTTATACAGGCCTCCTAAATTTTTTAATTGACCGGTTCGGCAAATTAACTTTAGTGAATGAATTGCCGATCGAAAAATATTTAAGTGGCGTCGTTGCTTCCGAAATGCATCCCAATGCGCCGTTAGAAGCAGTGAAAGCCCAAACCGTTGCTGCACGAGGTTATACGCTTTCACGCCTGAACAAGCAACATCCGATGGCGCCCTTCGACCTCTGCGATGAAGTACATTGTCAGGTTTACGGAGGGACGCGTAGAGCCAGCGCCAATACCGAACGAGCAGTGAACGAAACTGCCGGCAGAGTGTTGATGTACAAAGACGATATCTGTGAAACCTATTACCTTGCGGTGTGCGGCGGTCATACGGAAGATAATGAAAATGTATGGCAAGGAAAGCCGCTGGAATATTTGCGCGGCGTCTTTGATTTACCGCAACATCGTGTGACTGTTCCTGAAGATTTTTTATTGGATGAAAAAAATGTGCGTCGCTGGATTGAAGAAAAACCGCGGGTATTTTGCAATCTAAATTTAATCGACGCCCCATCCTATCTTGAGTACGCAAAAAAATATTTTCGATGGGAAGTAAAACACACCCAGTACGATATACAGCGGATTATCAAATCGAAAACAGGCCGGGAAATCGGTGACATTATCAACATTATTCCGAAGGAACGCGGCATTTCCGGGCGCCTGAAAAAAATCGAGATAAAAGGAACAGCGGGGTCGTTTACAGTCGAAAAAGAGCTGGAAATACGAAAAGCGCTGTCTGATAATTATCTTTACAGCTCCTGCTTTGTTGTGGACCGGATTATTTACGATCACGGCATTCCATCGCTGTTTATCATCAAAGGAGCGGGTTGGGGACACGGTGTCGGAATGTGCCAGACCGGCGCCGCGGTAATGGCATTACAAGGTGCGGATTACATCAGTATATTGGAACACTATTATCGAAATGCCAAAATTGTCAGGCTTTATTAGTCGCTTATGTACGATTTCCGGAAAAACGATTGCATCTTTAACCTGATAAAACAATTTACAGCATGAACATATTATTAATCTTCATCGACGGACTCGGAGTCGGTCAATTCAATACCGAATTAAATCCCTGCGCCAATGAACAGTTGAATATTTTTAATAATTTTCTGGATCGATCCCGACAAAAGCTGTTGCCGTACAATGGCCACGTAAAATTTATCGATGCAACGCTGGATGTGCCCGGATTGCCGCAAAGCGCCACCGGACAATCGGCGCTTTTAACCGGGGTGAATACCGCGAAAATACTGGGCAGACATCTCAGTGGATTTCCCAATCAAACGCTGCGTGATATTATCGATAAGGAATCAATCCTCACTGTCTGCAATCAGCGAGGATTAAAAGCTGCCTTCATAAACAGCTACCGCCCGATTTTTTTCGAGTACGGGCCAGAGGCTTTGTTACGTTATTTATCGGTGACAAGCATTGCCAACTGGAAAGCAGGATTGCCGTTTTTCACATTTGATGATTTAAAAAATGAGCGGTCCATTTATCACGATTACACAAACCGGGAAATCCTTCAAAAAAAGTTGGGCGATGTTCCGATATTCAGCCCGGGAAAAGCCGGGACAATCCTTGCGAAAACCGCCGCAAATTATGACTTTTGTCTTTACGAATATTTTAAAACCGACCACACCGGTCATGCCCAAAACATGAACCACGCGATTGAAATATTATCGGGACTGGAAAAATTTATTTTGACCACGATTGAACATCTCCATCTGCCGGACAGTTTAATAATCGTGACAAGTGATCACGGGAACATCGAAGATATTTCTGTAAAAACGCATACACGAAATCCTGTCCCATTACTGGCCTGGGGAAAAGACGCTGAAAAATTAATACTGCATGTTTCATCAATACAGGAAATTGTTCCTTATTTAAAGGAGAATTTCCTTGACAGAGTCGATATGTACTCATGAGGGATTCGATTTTTTTTGAGATTTTACTTGACACTTGTAAATAAATTTAATATAATACTTATAGACTTTGAAACTCCCGAAGATCAACCATGAATAAGAGGTACCCTTAATTAGGAGGTTAACAACCAATGCTGATCGCAGTAAGAGTAGACAGGGTAACGTTTGACACAACGACAAACAGGTTCGTCGTAATCTTGAAAGATGATGTAAGAAATCGATGGTTACCGATTGTCGTTGGTTCAACGGAAGCTCAAGCCATTGCACTTCAACTGGAGAAAATTAGTCCTCCGCGGCCATTAACACATGATTTGATGAAAAATTTGTTAGAATCCATTGAAGTTAATGTCGCGCGAATCGTTGTAAATGATCTTCGTGAAAACACCTATTACGCGCTGATAAATATCAGCAGCGATGGAGATGCACGTGAAATTGATGCACGACCCAGCGATGCGATTGCGCTGGCTCTTCGAATGCACGCACCCATTTTTGTGGAAGACTCTGTAATGACTCGAGCCTCTATTAATGAGAGAAGCTCCGAAGCCGAAGAAAAACCAGCGATGGTTGATCGGTTAGAAGAGTTGAATATTCAATTGAATAAAGCTGTGAAAGAAGAACGATTTGAAGATGCCGCACGTTTGCGAGATGAAATTCTTGAGTTGAAAAAAGAAAGACAAACGTCATAAAAAGTTTTAAACGAACTCCATTTCTCCTGTCGAAAAATCCGGGATTTTAATAATCTAAATTTCGGGTTTTTCGACTTTTTTGTTTTTGGAGAGAAGGCGAATCATGACGAATTGGATTGCAATCTTTCCGCGATCCATATTTTAATAATAGACTGCCTCGTCACACCTAATCTTTTCGCCTCTTTATCGAGCGAATTTATCATCCATACAGCAAAATCAACATTTACACGTTTCTGTTCTCGTCCCGGTCTTTTGGTATTTTCGATATCAAAAAACTCGGATACATCTTCACCATTATCAAGCTTTTTATCAAATTCCTCAGCTTTCATATATTTGTTTTTCTATCTTAGCAATTGCATCATCTCTCTGTATTATAATTTCGTATCTTCTCAATATTTTATGGTAGATATGGGCGCTTGCCGCTATGTCGTATT
>CAZCJL010000200.1:0-2615 GCA_964498785.1 uncultured Cytophagia bacterium
TCAAACTTATGATACAGCTCCACGAGAAATTACCAACTTTTGGGAATTGCTCCCTAGCAAAATGATTCTGGTCAGATATATTATTCATTTTATGTTGATATAAAACGCTTGCTTTTTGTTGTGGATTTTACTAATTTATTTTTATTGTGAAGCAAATAAGATTAATTTACAATATTTGATTTACAATGTCAATAATAAAAATTTATCAACAATAACATTGAGGTGTGTGAAACAAATATCTGAGATGCACAACTCGTTTAACGTTTTTGCATTCAATCATATAACAAAGGGAATTTAACATGACAAATGCACAGAACCATGATTCACCAGCGACAGGCAATTTGATTGCGAAAGGGATGCCCCAACCTCTCGGCTGGATGGCGGGGTTCATCAGTAATAATTTTTCCAAAATGCCACAACTGATTCAGATAACCGTGTTTCTTGCTTTTGTTATTTATTTTATGTTTGCAACACTCCGGTTATTGTGGCCGTTAATATTTCCTTCGGAATATATTGAAATTCGCGGCGATGTGCTAAGCGTCGATTGTTCACCATTGCCTGATTCGCTCGTAAAAGTCGAATTTTCTGGAGAAGGGCTTTTTGTTTACAAAAAACCTGTTGGTTTGGGAGATAAATTTACTTATGAATGGATTTTAAAAGTCCCGCGAACCAGAGGGGTTGAAAAATTATGGATCGCATTAACAATGTTCAGTCCTGAATTAAGACGCCCCATTATTCTCGCCAGCGAAGCATTTAGCCCGAAAGAATTACAGAACAAGAAAGATTCTGCTGGTAAAGTGCATTTGATCATCGATAATCCGGTAACACGAATTGCTGTTGCCAACTGTGATAATGAAAAAAATACGACGTTATCAGGCGCCTTTATCGCTGATTTTTTTGTTCGGAGCGCGGTAGCTGCTTCGGCGCAAAAGGAAAAACGTTCGCTCTCGGCGGATTCGGTCTATCAATTGATACATGATTACGAAAAGTTTCTCAACCCTGTCGCTCAACTCCGAGTTATGGAAAAATTATCACAGGGGGATACAAACGCGGTTTATATAATTGCCAACAAATTGAAAAAAGCAGTGGTAGAAAATTCAACTGCACAAGTCACCATATATGCCCCATTATTGACAAGCATTGAAAACATCACAATTCTATCGGATACAACCGTTTTCAATAAAAAATTCTATTCTAAAGCAATAGATATGGTTGCTACCGGACCTGCGTATGCCAGCCATAATATGGCGGTACTTTTGCAAAAATTACACGATCCGCGTATGCTGGATTATGTGTTTGAACATTTCACAAAAAGCGAAAATGCCCGTCTTCGAAACCTGCTCATTTCAATCCTGGAAGGCTTTCAACAGGAACGCAATAAACCTGTTCGGGAGAAAATTGTCAACTGGCTGAAAGAAAAACAAAAAACAGAAAAATCGCCGTTAGTGGAACGTTCGATTCGAGAAAAGATAAAAAAACTAAATGAAAAATAAAAAATGGTTGATAGTTGCCCGGAGGCAATTTATATTTGCTGGATTTCTTAACCTGAAAAATTCATAACCACAGAGGCTCAGAGTACACAGCGCTTTTATTTTCAAAACATTACGCAAACAATAGTAACTCGATTTTTTCTTAATTAGTTTGAAAAGTAATGCGCACACAAGTTGTTGTTTCTCTGTGACCTCTGTGCTTCTGTAGCACGTTTTGTGAATAATGCAGGTTAAAAATTTACAGAGACGCTCGATTTCAACTGAATGATTGCTATAACTGGTGATAAATTCTGATTTTTATCGAGATTAGTATTCTTTAAAAATGCTTCACATGTACTCGCCTCAAAAAAGGCGGTTTTAGATAAATTTATACATTCAAAACATATTTTTTCAACGTATAATAACCCTACTTAAATCTTGTAAGATGTCCGGATTATTTCCCTCCATCTATGCCAAACCTTTACGTTTTGCTGCACTATTCTTAAATGCTTATCGTATGTGATATAAACGCCTAAACCACGATTTCCGAACACTATATTAATCGTTCCTAAAACGAAACGGCTTTCTGGTCCGGCTGCCATAATGAATCAGCGCCCTCTTCGGCGCTAATCGGAACTCAGACTGCATTTAGCGCAATTCCGGCGAAACCTGTCCGGTTTTAAGAGAGCTCTTTATCGCTCCCAGCTCCCGAATCAATTCACTGCGCTCATTTGTTTTTTCCGTTGTTCCTATGCTCAGTAAATGGTTTCATTTTTCCAAATAGCTTTCCAACTTCTGTTTAAGCAACATAATTTCCTCATCAACAATCCGCTAAATCACTTTTGGTTTTTGTTTTTCAACCGGGCGATTTTTCTTTGGAAGCGGGATGTGTCAATTCTACACTCCATCATCACACGTCCTTCATATCAGTAATCAGAATCGAATTGAAATTTATAATATCAGAATCTCTGCTATCTTTTTTCTTTCAGTGATATTGCTTTTTATCTGTTGTGGTAACTATATGGTAACTTTGCCTGTATAAACAAAAAAAGCCCGCAAAAAAAGTGCTTGACTTTGCCATATGGCATTAACTAAGGCGGATTGCTCTGCCAGTTGATTTTTGATCCATTCCCTTCCTTTTCCTGA
>CAZCJL010000200.1:2715-8312 GCA_964498785.1 uncultured Cytophagia bacterium
TGGTGCAAGCCCTGAGTAGTTTTGTGCGCCCACAGGGAATCGAACCCCGAACCTATCCGCCTAAGGCGGATTGCTCTGCCAGTTGATTTTTGATCCATTCCCTTCCTTTTCCTGATTTAAGGAATTTTTCTTTTTTTATTGCTTCGGAACGAGTTTTACATTTTTCAAAATAAAGCAGTTTTCTAATTTTGTTTTTACGAGTGTATTGGCTTCTTCCTGTTTTATGCTCATTAAGACGTCGTTGAAGATTGTTGGTTTGTCCAATGTACTTTTGACCATTTTCTAATAAAAGGACATAAACCCAAAACATATCACCTCCAATAAAAAAGGGCTTGAATTGGTGCAAGCCCTGAGTAGTTTTGTGCGCCCACAGGGAATCGAACCCCGAACCTACTGATTAAGAGTCAGTTGCTCTGCCTGATTGAGCTATAGGCGCATTTCCACAAATTGTTATTAAGAATATACCAAAACCTATCCGCCTAAGGCGGATTGCTCTGCCTGATTGAGCTATAGGCGCATTTCAAATAAAGACTATATACCACAAAAAAAGGACAGTCTTCTGTCCTAACAGTGCCTTGTTGCTATTTGTGAGGGTGCAGGGATTCGAACCCTGGACCCACGGCTTAAAAGGCCGTTGCTCTACCAACTGAGCTACACCCTCATTTTCTAAAATAACGAAAGATCAATATAATAAATTTATCTTTATATGTCAACAAAAAAATTATTTTTTTTAGCTAATTATCACATACAAAAGAATTGCCAGGCTGGCTGCCGTTAAAGCATAAGGTAATTGCGTATCTACATGATCAATATGGTCGCATGCCGTTGCCATTGAGGCAATAATGGTTGTGTCCGAAACAGGGGAACAATGATCTCCGAAAACACCCCCTCCCATTACCGCGCTAACCATTACCGGCAGACTTAAATCCAAATTTTGAGCAAGCGGAACAGCAATAGGGATCATAATCGCGAACGTTCCCCATGAAGTGCCGGTTGCAAAAGAAATAATACATGAGACTAAAAAAATCAGCGGAACAATTAGTTTTGGATGAATTGCTGCAGTTGCCAGATTAGAAACATAGGGGCCGGTTCCCATCACCTTACAAGTAGCGCCAAGCGTAAAAGCAAAGACCATTAAAAAGCCCATTGGAATTAAGCCGCCCATTCCTTTCATGACCAAATCGATTGACTCTTTTGGAGACATAATTTTTTGAACGCTGTATAATGTCGCAGCAGTAAATGTGCCCATTAAGACTGCCCAAAAAACAGCAGTGGAACCAGATCCCTGTTGAATGTTATTACTGCCGGTGATATAGAGTCCAAGCGGAACAGTAGCGACCATCGCAAACAGAGGCAGAATTAAATTAATTGGCCTGTGTTTAATCCCATCGACCGGTGGTAAAGCGATTGTTTCTTCGGAGACAAGAAGTTGTGCGTCATCTCTGATAATTTTGCCGGTTTCTCTGGCTCTTTTTTCAGCTTTTGCCATGGGGCCATAGTCGAATTTGAAAATAATGATAGCCAATACCAAACCGATTGTGAAAATGGCATAAAAATTTGTTGTGACTGCCTGGAGAACAACATAAAATGGATTCTCAATTTGTTGCGCTACCAGAAGTCCTGTTAATACAGCACCCCAGCCATTGAAGGGGATCATAACACAGACAGGAGCCGAAGTTGAATGAGCAATATATGCAAGTTTTTCTCTGGGAGCAGTAAATTTATCAAAAAGTGGTCTGCCGATTGCTCCGATGACCAAATTAATAAGATTACTTTCAATGAACAATACGACCCCGATTATCCATAAAAGCAAACTTGCGGTTGTTCGGTTTTTTGCGAGACCCTTTGTCGTGACCCAGTTTATAAATCCTTTCACACCGCCCGAACGCTGTGTCATCATAATGAGCGCTCCGACCATCATGCTGAAGATGATCACCTGGGTGTTGCCCGGATCCTGAAATACGTTAATAACTGCATCAAGAGTTGCACGGAGTCCGGTTAACGGATTCCAGCCGTTGAGCGCTGTCCAGCCCAACCAAATGCCGAGAAAAAGAGATGGATATACCTGTCGTGTAGTTATTGCTAAAGCAATGGCTACAAGAGGAGGAATTATTGAAATCCAGGTGCCTGTTTCCAAAATATTTTCCTTTTAATTATTATATATGGCATACACCTTGCATATTAATTAGTTTTAAATATATTAAAAAGTACCCACCGAGTCAATAAAAAGTTTATATTTAATTGAGTTTTGTCATATATTTCAATAACTCATTAAATTATAATAATTAAAAAAACAATTATATTTTATTATCAGTATCAAAGCATCCCATCAATAACGGAGTGTGATGTTTTATTAGCTTATTTGTGTCTCAAAGTAATCCAATTTTAATGTGAAGAATTGATTGAATTTTAAGAATAATATTGTATATTAATTAATATCCTGTCATTTTATTAAAGGAGAGAACATGGCAAAATCAAAAAGATCAGCAAATGGCGCGATTACTATTGTTTCCGGATTACCACGTTCAGGAACCTCAATGATGATGAAAATTCTTGTCGCCGGAGGTATGGAAGTGCTTACCGATAATTTGAGAACTGCTGATGAAGACAATCCCAAAGGCTATTATGAATTTGAACTTGTAAAAAAAATGAAAGAAAGACAGGATTGGCTTGAAAATGCGAAAGGGAAAGTTGTTAAAGTTATTTCCGCATTACTAAAAGATCTTCCTGATGGTTTTCATTATAAAGTGATTTTTATGAAAAGAAACATGACTGAAATCCTCGCTTCTCAGAAAAAAATGTTAATCCGGCGAGGGGAGCCAACAAACACAATCAGTGATGATAAAATGGAGAAAGTATTTGAAAATCACCTGAAGCAAGTCAACGAATGGTTACAATTACATGATAACTTTCAAACACTTTATGTTGATTATAACGATATTCTAAAAGATCCGGAACCTTACCTTGATAAACTTAATTCATTTATGGGTAATTCTCTTGATACGAATGAAATGATTGGAGCCATCGACGAAAGATTGTATCGAAACAAAGCGTAAATGAATAAAATTAGTTCGATTTTACTATATTACATCCTTTTTTATAATTACATTATCCATGCACAGCAAATTAATAATTCATATCCCTGGGCAGAGAATTATAGCCGTAGCAATTCTATTGAACAGAGAATTAAACCACCGCCAGGGTATCACAGAGCAGAAGTAGTGGCCGGAAATTTTGCGTGTTGGCTGCGTGGACTACCTTTAAAATCCGATGAGGCGCCAGTTCTCGATTATCTCGGTCGCACCACGCTTAATTCAAATGATACCACACTCGCATTTGTGGTTGATTATCCTATCTACGGGAAAAAACTTGAACAGTGCATGGATATTTTATATAGATGGTATGCCGAGTATTTACTCGCGCACAAACGCGGTAAAAAAATAAACTTCTATATGCCGGGCGGATATATTCTTTCCTGGAATGATTGGAAAAAAGGTTTGCGGCCTGATTATAAAGGTTTGAACTTTAAATTAAGAAAGACAGCCGAACCTGATTCAAGTCGTTCTGTATTTGAAGAATACGTGCGCGAAATTTTCTATTATAGCTTTACCCAAACCGCCTATTTTGCATATCCCACCATAAAAATTGATAACCTGCAAATCGGTGATTTTATTGTAAAAAAGGGATCAAAGGGTCATGCAGTAATGATAATGGATATGGTAATTGATGAGAATGGCAACAAATTAGTTATCGTTGGGCATGGCGGGACGCCTGCACGAGAATTTCATTTTTTATATTATAAAAGAAATAATCCCTGGTTCCCGATTGACGCCAACAGGGATTATATTGACCTGCCCATTAAAAAGAAAATGACCTGGGATGGTTTACGACGATTTCCACAGTAGCCATTGCTATTATCAAGCTTTTAATTTCAAGTTAGAGTTTGTGGCTTATGTAAACAAACCAATAGATTCGGAATAATTCACAACATTATCCAGTACTAATCGACTGAACCATTGAAATGTTTATTTCGAAGCGGAATTAATGCTGCAATTAATCCCTGTACATAAATCGCTTTTCGGTTAAAAACACCATTTGTGAAATATTCAATGGCGCCACCTTTTTGTTTGGTATTTTTTTGACCACTATGTTTATCAATAACAGTACCCAATTCTTCACCATCCAATAATTCATGAACAAATATATCAGGCAATTCAAAATGGATTGTCGTTCCGAAACCGGATTTTCCGGCACTATTTATAATGTACATAGCGCCGAACGCGAACCAACGATTCATCTGTTTTGTAATTCCTCCTTCGATACCGACAAAATATTCTCCGCCTAAATTCTGCTTGCTGCTAAGGTATTTTAATTCCTCAGCACGATGTTGCGCTCCTTCAAATGTCTGATTATTAACGGGTTGTTCTGGAACATGAGAAGTAACTTTAATCCCACTAACCTCAACTTTTTTATAGTAATGGTTGAATGCTTCTTCTGTCGCTTTAATTTTAACCGGATTTAGTGATCCTACAAGTATTTTCATCGGATAGCCTTGCGAATAATGATATAATATACGATTTTTTAATTGGCATGCTTTTATCGTTTAAATTGTTAGAAAACATAATGATGTTGCCCATAAAAAACCCCATCACCAGGGCGATGATGGGGTTGAAAATTAATTAACTCCAAGAGGTTGTTACGTTCACTGCTTGTAGTCCTTTATCTGTTTGAACTACCTCAAATTCAACGTCTTCACCTTCATTTAATTTTTTAAACCCGTCTCCATTGATTGATTTGTAATGAACGAAAACATCTTCACCGGATTCTCTTTTAATGAATCCATAACCTTTTGTAGAGTTGAACCACTTTACAGTACCCTGTTCCATAGAAATAAAACCTCTCTGTTAAAAAGATATAACCAATACCAAAAACCAATCGTTCTAATTCGCTCGAAAACTATAAATTATTCCATTATTTGCAGCAAGATTTGACATAAGAGCGAATAATCAGATATGGTTTAAAACGAATTACGTAACAAGATAAAATATTCTTTTTGGAAAATCAAGTATTTTTTAAAATATATTTATAATCTTTTAAGGATTTATATTATTTATTTAAATAGTAATTTTAAGTGTATTAGCTTCAACTATACTAATATTAGTAAGATATAGCACGATTCATATTCTCGCAACATTGAATATTAAATATGATTTTTGTAATTCTATTTGTAAAACGATAAAAAGGATAACTGGATTATTTTAGCGATGTGTCATTAATTTTAATAATATTGTAATATATTATGAATAACGTTCAAAAATTTTGTATCCATTCAATAATTGATGGTGTGCATCAAAGCTTTCGGATTCTCTTTAAATTTATTGATTAAGACGCGAATCTGTCATATCGGGCGAAGTCGAGATATGACAACATCCATTAGAAAAATGAAGATATATTGGGTATAGATCCTCAAATGTAGCGATGGTAAATACTATACTGGTAGTACAAGTAACCTTGAGCAAAGAATCGCGCAACATAAGTCTGTCACGATAAAAGGATTTACTTCATCCAGGCTCCCGGTAGAACTCGTCTTTTCTCAA
>CAZCJL010000201.1:0-8028 GCA_964498785.1 uncultured Cytophagia bacterium
AATACGACATAGCGGCAAGCGCCCATATCTACCATAAAATATTGAGAAGATACCTACAATTGTATAATAATTTTCTTTTTAGAATTTTAGACATAAGTTAACCCATTAGTACAGTCAAAAAATTTTTTAACGGGAAAATCCGGTTTTAATAAAAGGTAAAAGAATTTATAAGTCACTGAATTTTTAAAACAATTAAACATCAAGCTATATAATATTGAATAAGGATATAAGTACATCGACCATGAATAAAACTTTTGCTCTACGATCTTCTAATCCGTAAGTCGGAGCTTCGAATCCTTCCGGGCGTACCCGACATAAACAATAACTTAATCCCGCTTGAAAAAGTGGTTTTTTTTTGTCTTTACAGAAAAAGTTAGCATAAGGATAATATTTATAGTGGCAGGACGTTAAGATAATCAAAAATCAGGTTGCTAAAATATTTATAGATAATGGTAAAAAACTCAGGATACATTTTCCCCATTCAGAATGCTTTAAGCAAATTATTGTTTATGCCGATATACGCTATTGAGTTATTGAATATCCACAAATTTAATTATTTAATTCTTTTCTGGAATCGCATCGCGCTCAAAGTAATAATTGTCACACCAAAGATCAACATTATCAGCCCTTCTTTCCATAAATAAGTTATGCCACTGCCTTTCAAAAACAATTCCCGGACAACAGTAATAAAATAGCGCACCGGATTTGCGTAACTCAGGTACTGTAAAAACTTGGGCATATTTTCAATCGGAAACAAAAATCCGGACATGATGATGCCGAACACGAGAATGAACCACGCCATGAAAATTGCCTGTTGTTGCGTTTTCGCGACCGTTGAAATGAAAATGCCCAACCCCAATGTTGTAAACATGAAAATGATTGCAAATAATGTCAGTATTCCAAGGTTGCCTAATATCGGAATATTGTACCATAATTTAGCGACAATGATTGCGACCGCTATTTCCAGCAACCCAAGTGCTGCAAAAGGCACGGTCTTCCCCACCATCAATTGATAAGGTTTAATGGGCGATACCATAAGCTGCTCCAGAGTTCCAATCTCTTTTTCACGGACAATTCCCATCGCCGTCAAAATCGTTGTGATAATCGTGAGCAACATCACCACAATTCCCGGGACCATATAATTTTTTGCTAATAAATTCGGATTATACCATACCCGGATCAACGGCTCGATCAAATGAATTCTCCTTGCCTGCTGAGGATTTCCGAGCAATTTATCCCGGAATTGTTCTTTGGAAAATGCCTGAATGATATTACTCACATAACCGAGCGCGACCAATGACGTATTGGAGTCTTCCCCATCCACTAAAATTTGGATATCCGGATGAAGATTCCGTTGTAAATCACCGGAAAAATCGATGGGAATGATAATGGCGATTTTAGCCTTTCCTGTATCCAAATAATCGCGGATTTTCTGTGGGTCTTTTTCATAATAATTAATGAGAAAATAACCCGAATGCTTAATTTCGCTGATCAGTTCCCGGCTCATTGCTGATTCATCCAGATTGCAGAATACAACCGGTATTCGCTTAATATCTGTGGTAACTGCATAACCAAGCAATATAAGCTGAATAATAGGCACGATAAAAATTATCCGTAGCATTGCCTTATCTCTCAGCACTTGCAAAAATTCTTTCCGAATTAAGTATAAAATTTTCTGCATCGTTTTATTCCAATTTAGTTTTAAAACCTGACCTGCTCAAAATAAGAAGCAATGTTCCCAATCCGAATAAAAACAGAATTTGCTGCCAGAAATATGAGATACCAATTCCTTTCATAATGATCCCGCGGATAATGACCAGAAAATATTTGGCTGGCACAATATGGGAAATGGCCCGCAACACCAAAGGCATACTGGAAATTGGGAATAAAAAACCGGATAACAGCAGTGACGGCAGCAGGGTAATCACCAGTGCGGTCATCATTGCGATCAGTTGAGAGTTTGCAAGAGTTGAAATGAATACTCCCAGACTTAATGCTGAATATAGATAAAAAACAGATAAAAAGGCGAGCAAAAAGATATTCCCGTGAATGGGCACATGAAACCAAAACCAGCCAATAAACACAATCAATGCCCCGTCGATAAAACCCAGGATCACGTAGGGAATCACCTTTCCGAGGATAATTTCAATAGGATTCACCGGTGAAACCAAAATCTGCTCCATTGTACCAGTTTCTTTTTCCCGCGCAATTGTTATGGATGTTAACAGCGCACAAATCATCATTAAAATAATCGCCACCAACCCCGGGATCACAAAATTCACGCTTTCCATATCCGGGTTATACCAGACCCTTGGTTCAATATTAAGCGGGAATTGAATATAATGAAGATTGATCTCCTGAGAATAGGAGGCAGTTATCATGTTTACATAATTCATAATGATTGAGGCTGTATTTGAATTACTGCCATCGATAATTAACTGTACTTTTGTACTCAGTTGCGTTTTCAGGTTTTCAGAATAATCTGTGGGAATAATTAATGCCGCTTTCGCGTTTCGCTTTTTAAACAAGTCATGAATTTTACCTGTATTATCCATTCGTGATTGAATAATAAAATAGCCGGAATTTATAAACTTATTCACAAATGCTCTGCTATCAGCGGTGCGGTTATGATCGATAACAACCAGTGGAATCTTGTTGATATCAAGTTTTACTGCATAACCGAGGATAAAAATCATTAACAAAGGCATCACAATTGTGATGGTCAGAAATCGCGGATCACGAAATATATGAATAAATTCTTTTCGAATGATTGCGAATAGTCTTGAATTCATAAAGCACCTGTCTTTATTTACTGAATTTACCGATCGACCAATGAAATAAAAACGTCTTCAATGGAATTTTTCTGATAGGTTTGTTTTAATTTTTCAGGATAATCAATCACAATAATTTGCCCCTGATACATAATCGAAAGTCGATTGCAATATTCTGCTTCATCCATATAATGGGTGGTGACAAATACCGTTGTTCCCTGATGCGCTAAATCATTGATTAAATTCCAGAATTCGCGGCGAGAAATAGGGTCCACACCGGATGTTGGTTCATCCAAAAATAAAATGGGCGGTTGATGAAGAATAGCGCATCCTAATGCTAATTTCTGTTTCCAGCCCAGAGGAAGATCGGCGGTTAATTTTTTCCGCAAATCCTGTAATTGCAATTTTTCCAGGACCCATTCTTTTCGCTCCTCTATCCTTTTCCGTTGCAAACCATAAATTCCACCATAAAAATTGATATTATCCTCTATTGTTAAATCGTGATAGAGCGAAAATTTTTGGGACATATATCCGATATTTTCTTTAATTTGTTCAGACTGTGTGTTCACATCAAATCCATGCACAGTTGCCTCTCCCGAAGATGGGATCAATAATCCGCACAACATCCGGATGGTTGTGGTTTTACCTGCGCCATTAGCGCCCAGAAAGCCAAAAATCTCTCCCTTATAGACCTGAAATGAAACACTATCCACAGCCTTAAAATCATCAAAGTATCGCGTTAATAATTTTGCTTCAACTGATATATTTGTCATTATCGCACCATTCATTTTTTCATCAAATCAATAAAAACATCTTCCAAACCGGGCTTGATTTTTTTTAAGGAACGAATGGAAATTTCACTATTCCGGAGCTTGCTGCTCATCTTCTGCGCATCCTCCACAGTAATATGAATTTTATCACCAAACATATCCATGGATAAAATTTCAGCAAAATCTTCAAGTTCGCCCATTGTCAGGTGTAAATCATCACTCTGAATTTCGATAAGTTCATGAGAAAAATAATTCATAAGATTGTCCGGTTCATCAATCACTAAAATTTCACCCTGATGCATCAATGCAACCTGATGGCATTTTTGCGCCTCATCCATATAAGGTGTTGATACTAACATCGTCACACCCTCATCAATCAACTCATGCAAAATATCCCAAAATTCCCGCCGGGATACCGGATCAACACCGGTCGTGGGTTCATCTAAAATTAAAACCTGCGGTGTATGAATTAAGGTGCAGGACAGGGCAAGTTTCTGTTTCATTCCTCCGGACAGGTCGTTGGCTCTTCTATTTTGAAATGGCCCCAATTTACTGAATTGAAGCAACCGGTCGGTTCGTTTTTTTCGTTCCGAAGTTGGCACCTGAAACAGGTCAGCAAAAAACCTTAAATTTTCTGCCACAGTTAAATCCGGATACAGGGAAAACCGTTGCGGCATATATCCGATAATTTTTCGTATTTGCTTAATCTGTTTTTCAACATTAAAATCGAGTATGGAACAACGTCCTTCATCTGCTGAAAGTAATCCACACATAATTCGCATCGAGCTTGTCTTTCCGGCGCCATCCGGGCCGATCAATCCGAAGAGTTCTCCCTTCTTTACCTCTAAAGACAGATTTTTAACTGCCTCGACAGTATCATATTTTTTTTTGAGATTTTTTATATTAACAGCAATATCAGACATGCCGTACATCCTAATATTTTAAAAATATAATCGCTTTTAATTGATCCTAAAATTCTAAATTAAATTTACAATCTGTAGCTGATCACAGGGTAATAATAATGAATTTTTTAATATCTAAAGAATTGGAGTACGACGCCTTTATGCGTCGCAGGGGCTGTATCAAAAGTTTGATTTTTTTGTAAAATGTCATTCCGGGCTTGTCCCGGAATCTCCTAATTATTAAAAATTTAGGGGATTCCTGCATTCGCAGGAATGACATCAAAAAATGACTTTTGATACAGCCCCTCCATATTTACAATAACGTATAACACAATAATTTCTACCCCGTGATCGGTTACTACAATCGAATTATAACTCACAATTTTATTAGTGGTTGGAATACTATGCACCGGAGCGCCCATTCAATTTATGCAAAAATTGAATTTTCATGTTAGAATTTTAGGTTGATCTTAATTTCTATATCCGCGGGCATTCCGATTTTAAGGATTCGTTCTTGATTCGGTACGGTTATTTTCACCGCATACACCAAATCAGCCCGCGCTTCTTTGGTCTGGACGTTTTTGGGTGTGAATTCCGCTTTTGGCGAAATCCATACAACTGTTCCTTTAAATACTTTTTCCGGATGAGAATCGATGGTAATATCTGCGCTGTCTCCGAGTTTTACATGTCCCAATTGCGTTTCCGCAACATATAGTTTGATCCATAATTCATCGAGATTTACCACCGATACAACGGGTAAGCCCATCGTAATCACTTCGCCCTGTTCAGCAAATTTATCCACGATCACACCAGAGACAGGCGCAATGAGGGTTCCGTCATTAATTTGTGATTGGATAAATTTCACCTGGGCGTCGAGTTGTTGCTTTTTCATGTTCAAAGTCTTTAATCCATTTTTGGCTCCGGACAGGGCAGTTCGCGCCGCCCTGTATTGCGTTTCAATATCATCCATTTGTTGTTGTGTTGTGGATCCCTGCTCATATAGCGTTTTAATTCGCTGATACCTTTTTTGCATATTTTTGTAATTTTCCTCTTCCTGAGAAATTACTGCTTTTGCAGTGGCGACATTGATATCAATTTCGCCGATCCCGGCCAGCACTTGTTCTTTCTGAAAAGTCAATTTTTCAACATCGACCTGCGCAATTACATCACCGGCTTCTATCTGATCGCCTTCCTTCACATTGAGCGAAATTATCTCGCCATTGCTTTTAGAACTGACCAAAATATCAGTCCCTTCAAAAACCCCGGAACCAGAAATAACTGCCTGATCCGAATCAGAACAACTGACGAGCATACCCACGATTAAAATATATAACATTCGTTTTTTCATCGATTCCTCCACATATTGGAATAGTTTAAAATAGAGCCTGCGTTAGTTATTCAATATCTGTTCGTCTTCCCATTGCCCGCTCAAGATTTGCTACTGCTATTTGATATTCTGCAAGCGCTGTTAATTCCTTAATTCGGGCTGTTGTTAATTGTGTTTCTGCTGCCAAAAACTCAGAATTCGTTTCAAGACCTTGTTTGAACCGATCTTTTACCAACCGGTAGTTTTCTTCTGCCTGCATTTTTATTTTCTGATAGACTTCCACGCTCTCCATCGCCTCTTTCTTCTTTAACAACGCACGGTCAATATCGAGACGGATGGCATTTTGGATATTATATTTATTTTGGATGAGCTTTTCAAGCATAGCGTGGGATTGTGCGACTTTGGAGCGCGTCTCTCCCCAGTTCCAGATTTTCCATTTCGCAGCAATACCCACTGTCCAGTAATCCATCCAATCATTTTGTAATTTATTCAATCCGGGTTTGCCATATTCATAATTACCCACCAGCAAAAACATTGGCCAGTAGTCTCCTTTTGCAGCACGTTTTATATAATTCAGCGAAGAGATACTAAAATTTAGCGCCTGCAATTCCGATCGTTTTTCATAGGCTGTTTGTAATGCATCGTCCTGATCGATAAGAAACGGACAGAATGATAAATTATCGTCCGGAACAATGTCTGAATTCAAATCCATACCCATTAGATTTAATAACGACTTACGCATTAAATCTATCCCATTATTCGCTTTCAGAATCATTAATTCAACTTCAGCCAGTTTTATATCCGCTTTTAACAATTCGTTTTTCGGAACAAGCCCCTGTTGATGCATGTTTTTCAGATCATCCTGATGCGCCTGAATTACCTTGCGCGACAACTCCGCGACACGCTTTTTCTGTTGCGCTGTTAGCAAATTATAATATGCTTCCTTGACCTTATAAATCAGTTCGTTTTTCACACGATTTGTGTGCGATAATTCCGCAGAAACCGCTTGTTGTCCGGCTTTAATACTATTTGATATTTTGCCGCCGGTATAAATTGGCTGTGAAATCGATAATTTCAGTGAATAATTATCCTCATCCCCAAATCGAAGCGTGGTCGGCGGAATCTGGAATGGAAGTCCGGTGAAATTTTCAGAGATATCTGCCTCCATCACTTCGCTGAAACGCAGATAGCTTGCCTCGAAATCAAGATGTGGCAGCCTGTGCGAACACGCTTCATTTTTCTTTGCTTTTGCATAGTTTACCTGTTCCTGTTGCATTTTTAGCTCAAAATTGTTTTTAAGAGCCTGTTCAATGCATTTCTCCAGATTTAAAGAAACAGGTTGTGCCACAATGGCCCGGCTTATGAACAAAATCGCAAATGAGACGGTTATCATGACTTGTTTTTTAATGACTCTCATTTTCACTCCTTATTAAAATTCCATATCTCAATAAATCCACAATACTCTCTTTTCGCTGTTCGATAAATTCTTGTTCATTAATATCTTCAAGATTAAGAATGGATTCAATTAACGGCTTGCCCAAAAAATAGATCAGACTCATACCAGCAATACTTATAATCGTCTGTTTCGGATCGACATCGCGAAATTGCCCTTCTTTTATCCCTGATCCAACAAATTCGATAATTGTATTTGGCATTCGGAAAGGAATGACCTGCTTTAGTTCGTGTATCATTTGTTTCACTGTCTCTCCGCCAGCAGCAATTTCACGAAGCATTAATTTGGGCAAATCCGGATGGTCTCTAAAAAAAGATATATAGGCTTCCACAAAAGCCTCAATCTTCTGATCCGGTTTCCCTTCAGAAACGATGATATTCCCCAACTGATTCAACATCTCGTAAAAGTTCGACTTCAACACTTCTTTATACAGGAGGTCCTTATTCGTAAAATAATAAAATAACATCGCTTTATTGACGTCTGCCTTATCGGCAATCATTTGCATACGTGCTCCGTCTTTTCCCTTTTCAAGAAAAATGTCTTCCGCTGCATTCAATATCTTTTCCCGAGTTGCTATGTTTTCTTGTTCTGACATTATACACCTAAATATTATTCATAGATTAGTTATCAATTTAACCATTCGATTAAACTAACCGGTTGGTTAATTTATTTAAAATATAAGTTATTCACTTTGAAAAGTCAAGTACTTTTTTTATTAACCATCAATATATTCTGCAAACAGAACTTGACTATTTTGTATCCATTCAATAATTGATGGTGTGCATCAAAGCTTTCGGATTCTCTT
>CAZCJL010000202.1:0-7879 GCA_964498785.1 uncultured Cytophagia bacterium
AAAGAGAATCCGAAAGCTTTGATGCACACCATCAATTATTGAATGGATACATAAACCTTATTTCACCCAAAAGGAATCCTTCAGACGAATATCCTTGCTGGAGGCTCCGACCATCACCTCAAATTCACCCGGCTCCACAACATGCTGCATGTTGATATCCCAGATTTTCAATTTTTCCGGATTCAGTGTAAATATGACCTCCCGGCTTTCCCCGGTTTTTAAAGAAACGCGTTTGAAATCACTCAGCTTTTTGATCGGCTGCGACACGCTGGCATATTTATCGTGAATGTAAAGTTGCGGTACTTCATCGCCATCTCTGTCGCCGATATTTTTGACTGTAAACGTCAAATACAGTGAATCCTGAGCGCTGATCATTTCGGCTGACATTTCCAAATCACTGTATTCGAATTTGGTGTAACTGACGCCATGACCAAAACAGAATTGCGGCTCATTGAAGTCACCGATAAATTTGATAGCACCCTTGCCTTTTGGCAGCCGGTTATAATTCAGCGGCACCTGTCCCGTAATTTTCGGAAAAGTGATCGGCAGCTTTCCGCCAGGATTATAATCGCCGAAAATAACCTGCGCAATAGCATTTCCGCCTTCGCAGCCCGGATACCAGGCAACCATCACCGCATCGACTTTATCGATCCAGTCGTGCGTGGTAATGACAGTGCCACTCTGAATGACAACTGTTAGCGGCTTGTCCAGTTTTGCCAGTTCGAGAATGAGGCGCTCCTGCTCTTCTGCCAGATCCAGATCAGCCCGGTCCCAGTTCTCGTTTTCATACATCCCGACGACTGCGATAATCACGTCCGATTCACGCGCTGCCTCGATCGCTTTTGGAATATTTTCCTGAACATCGACATTCCAGCCCAACTGGGCGTACGCCGCGAATCCATTATCAAAATATTCCATTTTGAAATCGTATACTTTTCCCTTTTCCAGAGCCACTGCGGCTTCTGCCAGTCTCCTGGATCCGCCGGACCACATATCGATGATCAGCTCATCATCCAGCCATAATCTGGCGCCATCATCCACAGTTGCACCGAATTTCACGTTTCCGGTGACCGGACTTTTGATTTTCCCTGTCCAGCGAACGGAAAAATTATCCGCGGGCATTCCTGCAGGTGAATCGTATTTCCAATCGTATTCAATCCTGGTTTCTTGTCGTGTATATTTCGGCTTTCCGGACAGATCGACATTATCGAAATATTCTGCTTTTACTTTTCCCACAAAATCATTTTCATCAAGCGCGGGATAAGCAAAATATTTCATTTCCACACCTTTTTCATACACGACATCAGCCTGCGGAAGCATATTCTTAACGCCATCTGCCACTGTCACCTCATGGCGACCAAAGCCGCCGTAATGCCCCACCATCAGCCAGTCGGCGAGCGGTCCGACCACTGCCGCCTTTTTCACATCTTTACTGAAAGGCAGTGCGCTATTTTTATTTTTCAACAAAACGATAGCCTTGCGGCTCATTTCCAGCGCCGCCTGGCGGTGATCGGGATGATTATTCAACCGGGCTGCTGCTTCGGGATCGGTGTATGGCTCTTCAAATATTCCGCTTTCAAATTTCTGTCCCAGGATTCTACGGACGGCATCATCGAGCCGCTCCTGCGAAACCAAACCCTGTTCCAGCGCATTTTTCAATGGATCCTTATAAAACCAGTCAGGCGACGATTTATCGCAGCCGGCGTTCATCAGCGCGGTTGCTAATTCTTCCGGTGTTTTGTAGATGCCATGCTCATTGAAGATAAATTCCGACGAGCCGCCGTCTGTGGACACAAATCCTTTCAATCCCCATTCTGTTTTCAGGATGTCGGTGATCAGCCATTTGTGCGTGGCGCAGGGAATCGCATCCAGCGTATTGTACGCCATCATCACCGAAGATGCGCCGGCATCGATACATGCTTTGAACGCGGGGAAATATTTCTCCCGCAATAATCTTTCGGTAAAATGCACGGGACCGGTAAACTGCCCGTCGAGTCCCATATTTGCCACAAAATGCTTGATCATGGTGGACAATCCCGCAGCTTCCATGGGCTCCACGTACGCCACTCCCATGATGCCGCACAAATACGGATCTTCCCCGAACGTCTCGTTGGTTCTTCCCCATCGCGGATCTCGGGTTAAATTCACCACCGGCGACAGCACCCTGCGGATACCGCGGCTTTTCATTTCTTTTGCCAATATTTCTGCCATGCGCGACACACATTCGGGATCGAATGTCGCTGCCTGTCCGATGGGCTGCGGGAAACTTGTGGAGCCATTTCCCATATAGGCAAATATGCCTTCCCCTGAACGCGTCGCCGGAATTCCTAAACGGGTGTTTTCAATTTGCGCTTTCTGTAAATGATTATACTCCCGCGCTGCGTCGGCTGGTGACAGATGTTTCGTCATAAAGCCAAATGTTCCAACACCGGCTTCCCCTTTTTCCACCGGCTTCATTCCGCCGGAGAACTGGGATAATTTTTCATCGAGTGACATTCGCTTCAATAAATCCTCGACGCGCTCATCCACGGAGTATTCCGGATTTTTATAGATGGCGTCATCGGGAGCAGGAGCTTCGGTTATATTTTGGGAGAAAGCAACTGTTACAGCTAAAAGTAAAAATGGAATAATGTTTTTCATGATAATGACCTCAAGAGGCGTTAGTTCAATATTTGGTATTTGAAAAAACAGCGGCAATGTCATTCTGAACGACCCCGCCTAAGCGGGATCGTCAGAATGACAATTTTTCGCCACATTACCCTTGCGAAGGTTTTGAACCTTCGCAAGGGTGCTCTTATTTTCGATAGAGCATCGCCGGCGAAACCATCTGTCGTTCTGTATGTTTGCTTTGAATTTCGACTTTGAGAACATGATCGTACCAGTTATCGAAAAAACACACTTCGAATTTATGAAATCCCTTTTCCAGTCCGATTTGTCCCATCTTTTCGACAATGCCGTGAATCCCATCATTTTCGACGATTTTTACACCATCGATAAAAATGAACGACCCATCGTCCGATGATGAATAGAAAGTGTAGACATCATCCTCCGGTATCTGAATATATCCCTCATACGTCACGCCGAAATAATCTTCATCCTCGATCATGCTGAAATCGATGGCATCCACCTGTCCTGTTTTCACAGGATCGATTAAATCAAAATCAGGCATCATCTCCCATTTTCCGGTGTAATAGGCATAATTGAGACCGCTCTCCAAACCATCCACATCGATCGCTTGTTGCAGCTCTGCCTTCTTGAAATCGACCTGAAGCAATTTGCTGCCGCGGTCGCCGTCGATGCTGAGCACCTTCAATGTTGTGTTTTCGGAAATCACCATCGGTTCTGTATATTTTTTCGATTCTTCATCCGGCATCGAGCCGTCCAGTGTGTAACGAAGCGTATTCGGGTAGGGATGGAGCAAACGGATTTCGACATCATCGTAAAACAGATTCCCTTTGGGACTGTAATCCGGATCTTTGATCGGAAACATGAGACCGGATTTTGTGATCCGCACTGCCAGATACTTTTTACCAGGCAGATCAATAGTAAAGCTGTCGTTATACCTGTTCCCGAGTGTGTCACGTTGCATGTTCCAGGTATCGATAATTTCAACCTGATAGTAAATATTTTCAGGGAGATCGAACGACCATTTTGCAGGTGTTTCTTCATCAAAATAATAGATATATTGCTCCCCGTGCTTTCCGGCGGAATGGCGATCCATTGGCGTCAATCCTGTTTCCGGCGTTTCATTCAGAATCGTTCTGAAAAATGCAATGCGCTGCGGACTCTCTCCGTGTAGCACGCCGCCTTTTGACCACCACAGAACATCATCCGGATGCAGATACGTTTCGCCGTGCCCGGCATACGTCCCTTTGATCAGGCTCTTCCAGAACATGGCAGTCATCTCCTCTGGCGTCAGATTGCCCCAGCCGAACCGGACATTTCCCTCATAGCGGCATTCATCATAAATAAGCGGCTTTTTATATTCCTCCCGCCATTCAATCGCCTTTTCGAAATCCGTGCTCTGAATGCTGGCATGCGTAATCCACGGCAGCGAATGATCGTAAAACTCGATGCAGTTATGGATCGAGCGCAGGTGATTGTAGGGATCGCATTTATACAGGATTTCGAAAATGCGATGCCAGTCAGCCATGGATTTGCTATTCATCAGATCGAATTCATTCGCCGCCGACCACCATACATTTCTATAGGCAGACAAACGAGCCAATACATATTTTAGATAAAATTCGTCCACATCATCAGACATTGTGGCATATCCCCAGCGATCATACGGATGAAATAAAATGATATCCGCCTCAATGCCCAACTCCAGCAAATCTTGCAGGCGGCGGTCAAGGTGATCCCAGAAATCCGGGTTGAACCGGGTGAAATCATTGTTGCCCAGACTGTCGCGTTCAAAGGGATAGTAAACTGGTTCGTTTTTATTAAAGGAATAATCTTTTGGGAAAATGCACATCCGCAGCTTATTGAACGGTGCGTTTTTCAATGTCTCAAGAGTGAGCTGCTCCAGCGAATCCCCCTGATGGATCCAGGCATAGCACGTGGTTCCCACTTGCTTGTAAGGCGTGCTGTCCGCATATTTGAAATGATAGGTATTGAACACCTCCACCGGACCGTGATTGGTTGCCAGTGGCGGAATGCAGTTAAAAATGCCTTTCCTGCCATTAAATTTGTCTACGTTGCTTTTGGTCTCATAATACCATTGCCCCACCTTTTCCGGCATGAATCGTATCTTGTAAATCCCATCGCCCGCATAAAAACCGTTGACTTCTTTCTGTCTCTCGTTTGTAGAAAAGAGTGCCGTAAGTGTGACATCCTTAAAAGGATTCCCGGACTCAGGTCCGTGGAACTGCAATTCAAATATATCCCATTTCTCGACGCTGGTATCTGAATTTTGGACAATATTGCAAGATAAGAAAAGAACTGTCAAAATCATCAAAAACGGTAAAATAAATTTCATAATGTCTCCTTCATTCTATGAAAATTTTTTCCATTTTAATAATTTATGTATTACTCAAAAATTATTTCTATCGACCTGTCATCCGTTGATTTCACTGCCGAAATCCCTGAAAATCGTTTCATTTCGTCCTTCTCCGGCTCGCCGGCAACAATCGTGTATTTCCCCTGCTTGAATACTTTGGGTCTGAATGATTTCGGCGTTGCACGAACGGTGTACACAATTTCATCAGTCGAATCATCGACGATTTGCACCACCGGCTGTTCCATACCTTTGAACTTTAGTTCCGGCAGCCAGGCAGCGGATTTGCGACCGTAATTGTCGTACATGGAAATTGTTATGGGCCAGTCCGGAAATTGGTCATCGGAATCCGGATTGGAAAAGCGCGGCCAGCATTCCATCGTGATTATTTGTTCACTTTTATTGAACCGGATGATGCCGTATCCGGTGGCTCTGTCGAACAGTTCCACCGGCTGCTTTCCGGTCTCAAAAGGATTGGACGCTGCATGGACCGTGATGCGGTTGCCAAAGCCATCTTGATAGCGACCGGCATATCTCGGCGTGCCTTCGATGTGATTTTCGCCTTTATAATGCGGCACCCAGCGCCGGGGTGCGCTGTTGGCAATTGCCGGTACGCAGAATGAATAGCCGGCATCTTCCCAGTCATCGATGCCGTGATGCACCACACTGCCGAGGTGCTGATCACCGGCGATCATAAGAGCGAAGCCTTTGCGAATCTCTGCCAGCGCCTTATTCCTGCCGGTCTGGGGCCAGCCATTGGAATCGAAATCTTTCGCAGGAATGTGATTTTCAGGATAGGAACCTTTGGGAATGGGATCGCCTTTGCCGTGTCCGTTTTTCAATTTATTCGAATCATTGGGTTTGGTCGCCACATTTGCAAAAACAGTCTGCGAGATCGTGGCTTTCATCTGTGCATCCTGCCAGTCGGCAGCCCAGTGGCGCAGAAAATCGAGCTGGCGCTCGCCCAGCAGTACAGCTTCGGGCACATCGGCTTTTTGGGTATCATAATCCGGATCGAGCGGAAAACCACCCAGCATTTTTGCATCCGGCGCCACGTTGTTGGGCGAGGATTTGAACTTACGATCTTCCAGAATCGCAAAGCTGATTTCGCCGTAAAGTAGATCGGTAAAATACACGCCTATTCCCTGCTCGACGGGTTGAGGATCGAATGGATCGGGAAGATGGCTTGTTTGAGTGCGCTCCACCATTTTCACCCAGTCGGCAGGCATTTCATAGCCGCCGTATTCGTGACTGAAAAGCCACGGCTTCGTGCGGTAGCGTTCGGGTAATTCATTTTCATCTTCAGGCAATGGACGCGCCTTCTTACCGCTTTCACCCCAGAAATTTATTTGAAACACATCGTGATCATCCGGGATCATGACCGAAGGAATACGCCGCGTTAAATCACCGTGCGCCCAGTAAAAAAGATACCATTTATTGAGATAATTCAAATATGAGCTGAATTCGCCGCTCTTGTCGGAACGATATGGATGTCCTTCATAAAGATTATCACCAGTATAGATCAGCAGGTCCGGCTGATGCATTTCAACATGCCTGTCCAGTTCACTGTGCGGGAACCAGATTGTATTCCCGCTGAAATCAAAATGCGGTCCCTGATTCCAGGGGATATAAAACGCCCGCGTTGTGTTCAGATTGCCGGTAAATGCCGCGACCACGATTTCGTTTTTATTCACCGGATCACGCCGAAAGACGCCATCGTAAGTATACATTTTGGGGGCGCTATTTTCATCTGCATTTGGATAAACCACCCGAAAATCCTGGTCAGTTCGGGAATCCCAATTTTCCACCCGAAAATGAGCTGTCCATCCCGGAATAACGATATCCGATTCAGCGACGATTTCCCATTTCTGCTTTCCGACCGGCGATGTTTGGAGCACAGCTTTCTGCAATCGATTCGTATCCACCGGCGCCAGTTGCGCCGTCATTTTGAGGATATTTTTGCTCAATGTATATTGAACCCCATAGATCGGACCATACGCCCGTTCATCATGGATTGCCAGTTTATCCCCTGAAACGAGCCAGTCTTCAAACCAGAATTTTGCGCCGTTCGCTGCTAACGCGATATTCCCGGTTAAGCGCTCTGTCGGAATGCCGGTGATTGTGGATTCGGCCAAAAGAATTGTGCCGGTGGAATCATACATGCGCAACGTGCAGATGAAGTCATCCACTTTCGGCATCAATTGGAGTCTGAGAATTGCTCCGTTCTCAGTTACCGGTGCGACATTTTGAATCGATTCTTTCGCCGGCGGTATTGCCTTCAGGCTGTCTTCATTATCCAGAAAAATGATCTTTCCGCTTCCGGTCACCGCTGCCACAAGCCCACCGTTCTCACCGGAGGAAACGTGAATCAGCGAACGGGCGCGGTAATCCAGCTCCGCCGATCCCGCACCGATGAGAAAGCCGGTCCATGCGTGATCGTTGTTTCCGGCAGGCTCCTGGATAAATCCGGTTTTCATGGACATCGTCAGATTTCCGGGAGATGTCTTTAGCTCCCGTGTTAATAAATGGACTGTCCGCAGGGGTCGTTCGGCATTCATACATTCCAGCCTGCCGTTATTTATTTTCCAGTCTTCCAGCCGGTTTGACCAATATTCCGGTCCGATCCAGTAACGCTGTGTGCCGGTTGTCCAGCGGCTTCTGAAATCGACGTCATTTTTGGCACACGAAAATAACGCCAAAAAGATCAATCCAAATGTAATAATTAATTTGATAGATTTCATAAAAGAGCCTGATTTATGTATTTCATTCAAGATTTTTATAAATGGTGTCATTCCTGCGAATGCAGGAATCCCCAAAGTTTTAAATAATTAGTGCCTGAACGAAAACTACTTATTTTCTATTTAAAATCAAAACATTGCT
>CAZCJL010000203.1:0-7768 GCA_964498785.1 uncultured Cytophagia bacterium
ACAGATTCGCGTCTTAATCAATAAATTTAAAGAGAATCCGAAAGCTTTGATGCATACCATCAATTATTGAATGGATACTGAAATTTGCTTATAAGATAGACGATAAACTTGTACATACGATGATTTTTGTAATAATTTAATTTACTAAAATAACTATTTGACTTATTTCTCAAAAATACATATCTTAATACATCCTAACGCAGACAAGCTGCAATTAAAAATTAAGAATGAAAAAGTAAAAATGAAAAAACTCACAAAATCGATCAGAAAATTTTTTGCCAGGATTGTGCAGAAGTTAACTTGTCAGGTACTAATAAACCGTAAGATATGTCAATGAAAACATTATCAGAAATAAGAAAAGAACTCTCCCGTTATAAGCCAACATTAGCAAAAAAATATAATGTGGAATCTCTCGCTATTTTTGGATCTTATGCCCGGGGGACTGCATCTGAGAATAGCGACCTGGATATTCTGGTCCGGTTTAAAAAACCAATCGGACTTGATTTTGTGACTCTCGCCGAAGAACTGGAATCTCTTTTACAGGTCAAGGTCGATCTTGTTTCTGCAAATGCTGTTAAACCCAAAATGATGGATCATGTCAGGGAAAATTTGATTTATGTCTAAAGGAGAATGGAAAATACTATTTCATCCCTGTTCGCCATTTAGTCCTAAAATTCCGACGCCGGAAACAAAAGAAGCTTTAGAAGATGCAAAATCGAGAAAAAATTTGGAAAGCTCTGATAATACCAACGAGCTTTTTAAAGCGCTAGGAATTTAGCTTAGTTCCGACTAAAAGCAGCCATGAGTTTATTTATCCCAATCAAAATAATTCTTATCGAAATCGTTTGTGAAGGTTAAAAAAACTAAATGCTCAAAAAAACCACTCTCATTATCACTCTCTTAATAATCATCTTTATCTCTTTCCAATACTTCTATGGCGGCTCGCCAAACATGATTTCCAATGACGCCGGGAATTTCGAGGTGCTGGCGCATCGCGGGGTTCATGTGAACTGGAAAAAGGGAAACGTAAGATCGTCGGACTGGCTGCGAGGCAACGAATATTTATGAACCGAGGCATGGGCATATCGAAAATAATTGATGTTATATCTATCTTAGTAAAATAATCTTTTCCAGCTTAATAGCCTGATCACCTCCCAAAGTCATAAACCTCATTCCCACATTTGATTTGAATAACGCCGGTGCAAAGTTCTATCTATACATCGACACCAAACAAGACGCTCAAAAACATGCCGATTTCCCGGCAGATGAAATTTTCACGGATTATATCGAGGTTAAATAATATAATTCTTTTTTTTATCCCACATTTTTCCGTTCATTCATTTTCGCTATCATTTAAATTGCTTGCTTTTTATAATCCAAACATATATATTTGACAGACAAAAAATGAAATAAAGTGGCTTGTAGAATCCGGAAGACTATCATGAGTAATTCATTTAATTTTATCACAATCGTTTTGTTACTTGGCGCTACACAGGGTGTATTTCTTGTGTTCTTATTATTCAGCAAACCCGTAAATAAAACTGCAAACAGACTCCTGTCGCTTCTCATGATTTCATACTCTGCCTTTATTGCAGAATCATCTATATCCGGAACTCCCCTGGCAATGAAATTTCCGCATCTTCTTGGTTTAGCGGCTGGTGTTATTTTTTTAGTTCCTCCGCTGCACTATTTATATGCCCGCTCTTTGATATTTTCCGACTTTTCGTTTTCAAAAAAACAGTTACTTCATTTAATCCCTTTTGCTTTTTTTTATCTGTATTTTTTATTTCCTTTTTATCTTAAAAGCGGAGCGTATAAAATTACCCACATCGAAACGATTGCTGTAAATGGTTCTCCGCCCGATCTTATATTTTTTAACTGGGTCGTCATTTTTCAGGGTATCATCTATATGGGGATAACGCTTCGTCTGTTAAAAAGACATTCGTTAAACATTAAGGATAATTTTTCATCCATCGAGAAAATTAATCTGAATTGGCTGAGAAATATTACGTTCATGACGATAATTTTATGGTCTCTTGGATTGATTATCGAATTTTTGCAATTATTTGATTTAGCTCTTTCTGTTGATGTATTGGTCGCGCTCGCGACAGCTATTCTGATCTATGCCATGGGATATCTTGGATTGCGACAGCCGGAGATATTTTCTGGAAATACAGAGATAAAAGATTTAAAAAAATACGAACGATCAGGCCTGACAAAGACCAAAGCGCACGAGCTTCACGAAAAACTTGTTCACTTGATGGAGACGAAAAAACCATTCACTGATAGCAATTTAAAACTGAACCAACTGGCGAAAATGATTTCAACGACTCCTAATTACCTGTCACAGGTCATCAATGAGGAACGGCAACAGAACTTTTTTGATTTTGTAAACTGGTACCGGATTGAAGAAGCAAAAAAAATAATGAAAGATGCATCTGACCAGCAATCGACTCTGCTTTCAATTGCTTATGAAGTGGGATTCAATTCGAAATCCGCATTCAATACCTCTTTTAAAAAACACACCCGAACGACGCCTTCGCAGTATCGTAAACATATTTTCTCTTAACAAGCGATAATTATCCGATAAACAATACTATAAAATATTTGCCACCGATTCACACAGATCGAACACGGATTTTTTTTAAAATTCAAAAAGAATCTGTATTTATCAATTCCAATCTGTGGCTAAATTTATTTTAGACTGCTTCGATTAAACTTACGCTAACCAACTTATTTTTAAAGTATTCCACTCCTCCAATAACGTTCTATCCTATAGGTCAAAACTTTATGACTTTTTTAGAAGGTTCTGGCTTATAGGATAAGTCGATTAAATCTCCCAAAATGTTTATATTGTGTATCGAAATTCAGGTTCGAACTAACTACATTTAATTATAATTACAAATTAAGGAGATTTAAAAATGTTTAACAGAAGATTTTTGCTACTCATGGTATCAGCTCTATTCCTTTATTCCGCTGTAAATGCATCAAAATTAACGCAGACGGTCAAAGGGCGCGTGGTTGATCAGCAGACAAAAGCCGGATTAATTGGCGCGAATATTGTAATCTATGGAACAGATACGGGGGCGGCAACTGATATGGATGGAAATTTTCGAATATCAAAAGTACCTGTGGGTCGACACACGATTAAAGTGATGTACATGGGCTATAAATCTCGAATCATTCCTGAGATATTAGTTGGTTCGGCAAAAGAAATCGAACTTACGATTGAACTGGAAGAAGATATTATTAAAGGGGAGGAATTAATCGTTACACCGAAAATTGAAAAGAACAGACCCCTTAACACAATGACAACCATCAGCGCACGTTCCTTTTCTGTTGAAGAAACACAACGATATGCAGGCGGATTTGATGATCCGGCCCGGCTGGCGTCGAGTTTTGCCGGCGTAACTTATGGCAATGCCCAGGACAATGCGATCATCATCCGCGGCAACGCACCCAAAGGCTTGTTATGGCGTCTGGAGGGCATTGATATTCCCAATCCGAACCATTTCCCCGACGGCAATGTGCTCGGCGGTGGTCTGTTCACTATTTTTAGCAATCAACTACTCGCGAATTCAGACTTTTTAACAGGTGCTTTTCCCGCAGAATACGGAAATGCTTTGTCTGGTGTATTTGACATGAAATTACGCAACGGCAATAGCGACAAGCGTGAATGGACATTTCAGGCCGGAGCAATGGGGATAGACTTTGCAGCAGAAGGGCCAATTTCTCAAAATCGTAATGCATCATATTTAATTAATTATCGTTATTCAACAATCGGATTGATCACGGATCTAAATCTCATTGACACTGACCAGGAATTAAATTACCAGGATTTATCTTTTAAGCTGAATGTTCCGACCCGAAACGCCGGTACGTTTTCCTTATGGGGTATTGGCAGCATCGACTCGCCCCGGGAAATTGAAGAACCAGATCCGGCCAAATGGGAGCATGAATGGGACAGACTGCGCTATGACTCTGAAATCAAAGTCGGCGCCGTGGGACTCAATCACAAATACATACTTGGTAGTTCAACGTTCTTAAACTCGACACTCGCGGCCACGGGCAAGGATATGATCTATGATCTGCAGCGCCTGGATGATAATCTAACGCTGCGACAGAATGAATATATAGATAGCTTTAATGGCACACTGACGTTGAAATCCACACTGAGTCATAAATTCAGTCCCCGACTGTTCAACAAGACCGGTATTATCTATAATCATATCGTTCATGATCTGAAGCTCCAGTCCACCATTGATGACATTCCGGAAACCTATCAAACATTTGTAAATGAAGACGGCAGCAGTCAATTGTTCCGGACATTTTCCCAGATGCAGGTGGACATCAGCCCAAGTATCAAATTAAATGCCGGACTGTATTATCAGGTATTTATGCTGAACAATAACGCCTCCCTTGAACCGCGAGCCGGCCTCAACTGGACACTGACTCCGCGCCATGTACTGAGCATCGGCTATGGACGTCACAGTCAATTGGAGAGTATCCGCTATTACCTGGCGCAGCGCGAAACAGAGGTCAGCGTAGAACAGCCGAATAAAAATCTTGATTTCACTCACGCGGACCATTTAGTGCTGGGCTATGATTTTCAGATCACGGATCAGACACGGCTTAAGATAGAGCCATATTACCAGCACCTCTCAGACGTCCCGGTGCGAGCCGATGATTCGTTTTCATTTATCAATTTAAAAGGGGAACGCTATTTCAATGATCCGCTGGTAAATAAAGGCACAGGAACAAATATCGGAATTGATGTAACCCTGGAAAAATTTCTCAGTAATAATTTTTATTATCTTGTCACAACATCAGTTTTCGATTCCAAATACAAAGGCGGCGACGGAATCGAACGAAACAGCCGTTACAACCGAAATTACGTTATCAACGCGCTGATCGGTAAAGAAATTTACATCAAAAAGAATAATATTTTGGGACTCAATGTCAAATTTACCGCCATGGGCGGAGAGCGGACGAGTCCGGTTCTATTGGACGCATCACTGGCTGAAAAACGTGTGATTTACGATGAGTCCAGGGCCTTTGCGAAATCACTCAACGCGAATAATTATCTGGATATTTCAGTCACATACCGCATCAACCATCCCGGAGTGTCTCATATCCTGGCATTGCAGGTAAAAAATATATTAGGTAGTGCCAACGACCATGGTTACATCTATAATTTTCAGGAGTATGATTTGACGAAAGATAAAATGGTTATTGTTTTGCCGTCAATTAGCTATAAAGTCGAATTTTAGGAGCAAATAAAAATGATTTCCAATTACACTTATAAACCCCAGCTTTATTTTACGATCACATTTGTCACCACTTATATCTTGTGGTTTATCGGCGCGTACATTAGTTTTCAGGAAAATAATAACGGTATGCACATGCTATTTTTACTACCCGGACTAATGGCGCCGTTCATCATCTCGCTTATTTTGCTTTACAGGGCAAACAATGCCGACTTAAAAAGAGATTTTTTCAATCGGCTTGTCAACCTGAAGTTAATACAGCCCAAATATCTGCCCGTCTTCTTTCTGCTGATGCCAGCAGTTGTTATCGTATCGATCATGATTTCACTGCTATTCGGGGAATCGTCATCACAGTTCCAACTGGCTGAGGGATTTTCTTTTTCAACAGGATTTGTTCCGGTTTTACTGCTGCTCTTTCTTGCTGCAACATTTGAAGAACTGGGATGGCGTGGATATGCATTCGATAGCCTGCAAAGTCGCTTTAACTATTTCAAGGCGTCGTTGATTTTCAGTGTGCTGTGGTCAGCCTGGCATTTTCCGCTTATATTTGTGAAGGACTCCTATCAATATGAAATTTTACAGCAAAACATCTGGTATGCGGTAAACTTCTTTGGCAGTATTGTTCCGATGGGTATCATTATTAGCTGGATCTGCATCAAAAACAGAAAAAGCGTGTTTGCAGCGATTCTGTTTCACTTTATCATTAATATGTCGCAGGAAATACTTGCCATCACACAAGTTACCAAATGCATTGAAACAGCGGTGCTTACACTGTGCACTATTATCATAATTTGGTTTGATAAAAATATCTTTTTTTCCAAAGTTCGTCCAGTTGCAGCGGATTCAATGGAGAAAAGCCATGACCAGTAATCAAATCAGAAAAATCTTCATTATAAGCATTGCTTTTGTCGGCGTTATGATCAATAGCGTTTATGGTGTCGAACTTCTAAAAGAGTTTTTTAACCCGCGATACAATAATGAGATCAGAGAAATATTAATTTCCGCTATTGCGCTGGAATTCGGATGGGCAGCTCTTTTGGCGTGGGTAATCTTTAAGCCGTTTGAACGGCGGCATCTACTGCTTTTCACTGCCATTTCCATGATGATTGGTAATTTGCTCCACAGCATCAATCAATCTATTTACGTTGATAACGGCGCGGGTATGATGGCAGTTAATTTAATACCGGGAATTACCTTCGCGGGAATATTTGTACTCGCATTCTTTGTTGGAAAGCCGAAGAAATCGGAAATTACAAATGATGCATGATCAATCAGAAAATATTTGGCTGAAGCATTGTAATCCGTTATGCGTATGGACCCGGTACGCTGCATTCGCCACCAGTATCATCATTTTTTGGAGCAGAAAATGGATTGGCTTGTGGTGTCTGCCGCCGGGAATACTAACAATACTATGGATGTTTTTCAATCCTTTATTATTCAGAAAACCACACTCAACAAAAAACTGGGCTTCCAAAACGGTGTTGGGCGAACGGGTCTTTTTAAATCGTGATAAGATAAAAATACCGGAAAAACACAATATTCCGTTACATGCAATTCTAACGATCATTTCTTCAACAGGCATAATTTTAGTGATCTGGTCTGTCGTGTACTACTCTGTCTGGGGAGTTATTCTGGGCGTTGTTTTGGCATATCTCGGCAAAAGCTGGTTCCTGGACCGCATGGTCTGGCTGTATGAAGACATGAAAAATGATAATGACATTTATAAAAGCTGGGATTATTGATTAGACTGCCGCCACATTGTTGACTCCTCCCAACATTAAGGACAATCCACGCTTTAAAAAGCGTGGCTATTCAGAAAATAAAAGCTTGACAATGTACCCCAAAAGTGATACATTATAAACACTGAATAATGAAAATTTTTTTAAGATGGTGATAAACATGCCAAAAACTGAAATGATCAGGGCAAGGGTAGAACCTGATTTGAAAAGGGAAGTCGAAAGTATTTTCTCAAAATTAGGATTAACCCCAACCACTGCGATAAACATATTCTACAAACAAGTAAAGCTTTACAAGGGTTTGCCATTTGATGTCCGCGTACCAAATGAGACGACAATTCAAACATTTAAGGATACTGATGAAGGGGAAAACGTCGTTCATTGTGAAGATGAAAAAGACATGTTTAATAAGCTGGGAATCTAAATGTTAAAACCTTCTTTTGCCAGGCAATTTGAGCGTGACTTAAAAAGAATGCTCAAACGTGGGAAAGAAAAAGAAAAATTAAAATTTATCCTTTCCAGTTTGATAAACGAAGAAAAACTGGATGCAAAGTATAATGATCACAAGCTCATTGGCAATTATAAAGGAAGACGAGAATGTCATATTGAGTCGGACTGGTTGCTAATCTATAAAATAGAGAAAGAAGAAATAGTATTCGAACGGACGGGAACACATTCTGACTTATTTAAATGAGCAACTATTGAATTGCCACGAGATTCATCCCGTGGTTCTAATTACCCGCCAAAATAATCAATCGGGAATTT
>CAZCJL010000204.1:0-7618 GCA_964498785.1 uncultured Cytophagia bacterium
CATTTTTTGGTGTCATTCCTGCGAATGCAGGAATCCCCTAACTTTATAATAATTAAAAGATTCCGGGACAAGCCCGGAATGACATTTTACAAAAAAATCAAACTTATGATACAGCTCCACGAGAAATTACCAACTTTTGGGAATTGCTCCCGATCAATTTAACCATTTTTTCTCATTAGATCAAGTGATTTATCACAAAAAAAAATCGATGGCTGTTAAACAACCATCGATTTTTTTCTTCACAAAGAAAACGTCAGTTATTTTACCTCAACTCTACTATCACTCGGATTCAGGCTATAAAGAGTTCTTTTGTTTCCTCTTACATTTATTTTCTCTTTGTAAACTGGCTCGCCAAGATGAGGCATAACCTCAATCACAATAAAATTTCCCATAGATGCGGGATTATCCACGTCATATTTGTCCAGACCAAAAGACTTAATCTCTTCTTTTCGTCCCGAAATGAGGTTTTTAATTAGTTCTCTGCCGGTGACGTCTTTCTCTTTTAAAATTGCAAGAACTTCAGTTCTAAGATCTTCGATAGTCATAGAACTTCTCCTTATAAATAATTGTTAAATTAAATCAATACAACGTATTAATCAATTAATTACTTATAATGTTGTATCTAAACTGAAGTTTAATGTTAAGGCCTTAATTAAAACGATCACTGCATAAAAGCAGAGTCGTTAACGCATTTTAGATCTAATTACATATCATTAAAATCACATTTATCAATTAAATTAACTGAATTCTAACTTCTCTCTCTATTTTTCAAACATAAACTTCCTAATTGAGAGGCGCCTGTTATATCTAAAATAAATCGTTACTCTTTTTAATCGTTATAATTCTCAAAGAACTAAAATAAAAAAAATTATAAATCAACGCAAATGAAGTTTAATTAATTAATTGATAGATATCGTAACATAATTTTCAACTTTCCATCTAATTAATGGCTCAACAATAAACAACAAACACCCCCCGTTCATATAAATTAATAATTTATGTCATAATTTGTCAAAAGAACAATTTTTAACTTCCAAATTCCAAAAAAGTTTCATTTCTCTTATTAGCTATTGTTCAAAGATAAAAAAGCAAAGCTAATTTTAGGAATATGTTGAATATCGATTTTCATCTTCTTTGTTATCAATACCTGAATTATTCATAAATATTTACCGCAGAGTGGGTTCTATTTGGCACAAATATAAGCGGATCCGCCTCTGGCGTGATTTGTGTTATCCATGTAATCCGCGATTTATCTTAAAAAACCAGGCCAAAAGAAATCGCTTGAATCTGATCCAAATTTTTTGTAATTTATAAAATTATGAATTGTATGGTCACGAATAAAAAGGTTTACTATTGAATGGAACCAATAATTGATCGATTTCTATCAGGCGATCGTCGAGCATTGGCTCGATTAATTTCCATCGTTGAAAACAATTCTCAGCATTCGATCAAATATTTAGATCAAATTTACCATCGAATGGGACACGCATTTCGTATTGGTGTGACTGGGCCGCCTGGCGCTGGTAAAAGTACATTGGTCGATCAACTGACGAAACATTATCGCAAGCAGGATAAAATGGTTGGCGTAATAGCGATTGATCCGACAAGTCCGTTTACTGGCGGCGCCTTATTAGGAGACCGCATTCGTATGGGTGATTTGGCGACCGATCCGGGCGTATTCATCCGAAGTATGGCCACACGGGGCAGTTTAGGCGGACTCTGTGAGCGCTCGCAAGAAGTCGCTGACCTGATGGACGGATTTGGATTTGATATCGTGATCCTCGAGACTGTTGGCGTTGGTCAATCTGAACTGGATATTGTGGAAGCCGCTGACACAACCATCGTTGTTCTGGTTCCCGAATCCGGCGACTCTATTCAGGCGATGAAAGCCGGATTGATGGAAATCGCCGATATTTTTGTTCTGAATAAATCTGATCGCTCTGGCGCAGATCGTTTTTTAATGGAATTAGAATCCATTCTCGATTTTGCGGATGAGAAGAAAAAATGGAAACCACCGATCGTCAGAACAATTGCACATTCCGGTGAGGGTATCATCAAACTGTATAACCAAATCACGAATCATTTACAATTTTTAAAAACAACCGACATTCTTCAAAAAAAGAAAAAAAAACGCATTGAAACCTATATTCGCCGAATTATTAAGGAGAGATTGCTGGAGCGATTTTGGCAGCCGGAAATCACCGCACAATTTCATTCCGATCTCGACAAAATTATGCACAAAGATATTTCTCCCTATAAATTAAGTGAATTATTGATTGAACAGTTTCTTGACAATCAAAAATAGCAATTAATAATATTAGCTATTTTTTCATGAATGCAATATTTACTTGACCTTTTACGATTTTATTGCTAATTTAATTCTGCGAACATTTTAATTTTAATAATATAAACAATGTCAAAGGAGATTGGTATGGTTACAGATTTCCCATCTGTCGACGAGACCTATAAAAGCGTTGAAAAATATTTTCCCCATTGGGAAAAAGTAAAAGATATGATAGATCAGAGCCTTGATTTAATGTTGAACCTGCGCCAGAGCGGGCATCCCGGTGGATCACGTTCAAAAGTGCATTTACTGGTTACTACATTGCTAAGCGGTGCGATGCGATTTGACATCCGAAATCCTGAAAAACGATTCGCCGATCGATTCGTATTAGTTGCCGGTCATACAATTCCGCTGATTTATGCAACATTGGCGGTTTTAAACGAAGCAATGCGACGAAAATTCAGATTAACTGGTAACAAAAGATATCTCATTACGGATGAAAAAAATAAAGCGCTTTATTGGGAAGATTTGCTCACATTAAGACATAACGGTGGATTACCCGGGCACGCGGAAATGGCCGGAAAAACTCTATTTCTTAAATTTAATACCGGGCCATCGGGTCACGGTTCTCCGGTGGCTGCCGGAGAAGCAATGGCACTAAAACTGGCCGGCGCCGGTGATGTCCGCGTATTCGCTGTGGAAGGTGAAGGCGGCTGGACCGCCGGTGTGATGCATGAGACAATGAACTCTGCATGGGGTTTGGGGCTTGACAATCTATATTTCTTATTCGACTGGAATGATTTTGGGATCGATAATCACAAAATGAGCAGTATTTTATATGGAACTCCGAATGAGTGGTTCGGTGCACACGGCTGGCGTGTGTTCGGAACAGAAAAAGGCATGGAATGGCCCACCACAACAGAAACAATTCTTAAAATGATACATACGGAAAATAAGGGCATGCAACCAAATATCGCCTGGTTTAAGACCCAAAAAGGCCGGGAGTACGGGATATATGATAACAAATCTCATGGCGTCCCACACAAACCGATGAATAGCCCGGAATTTTGGAAAACCAAAAAGCCGTTCATGGATAAATATCAGATTGAATTTGAAGGCTATGGCGAGGAAGCTCCAAAATCTCACGAGGAACAGGTTGCACAAACACGAATGAATTTGGACCGCGTGTTCAAATTATATGAACAGGATGAAAATTTATTAAATTACGTTGCTGATTATCTCGCCGATCTTGGTGACAGCATTCTCGACAGCAAACCAACGATTTATTATGATTTCAGCAAAAATCCGACGACCGATCCGGTTTTCGCCGATTATAAAAACTATCCCGCAGATATTTTTGTGAAACCCGGTGAAAAAGCGCCCAACCGGGCGGGTCTGGCAAAATTTGGAGCATGGATTAACGCCGAGTCTCATAAACGATACGGACGACCGCTATTTATAGCCATGTCCGCTGATCTCGCCGACTCCACAAATATTTCCGGATTTGCCAAACCATACAGGGATTTCGAGGGTTTTGGTCCGTATGAACGTAACTCGAAACCAAAGGGTAGTTTATTACCACAGGGAATTACTGAATTCGCAAATGCAGGCATTTCTGTGGGAATTCCGACAGTCAATTTTTCAGAGAAACCATACAAAGAATTCAACGGATTTTATGGAACTTGCTCCACGTATGGTTCGTTTGTGTATCTCAAATATGGGCCGATGCGCTTATTCAGCCAACTGGCGCAGGATTCCGAGATCAAAGTCGGGAAAGTGCTGTGGATCGCTGGTCATTCCGGGCCGGAAACAGCCGAGGATTCGCGAACACATTTCGGTATTTTCTCACCTGCTGTGACACAAATGTTTCCGCGAGGTCAGGTGATCAATCTCTATCCCTGGGAACACAATGAAGTCGCTCCGATGATCGGCGCAGCTCTGGCAACCAATGTGCCCATCATTGCGCTCCATCTTACCAGACCACCTATTGAAATTCCGGACCGGGAAAAACTGGGTATTGCCTCACATCTTGATGCGGCAAAAGGTGCGTATCTCATTCGGGATTATGACGATAGCAAACCCAAAATGGGAACGATCTTCGTTCAGGGAACCAGCGTCACCAGCAATGTTATCAAAATTCTGCCCAAACTTGAGGAAGCAGGATTAAATGTAAAACTGGTCGCTGCTGTCAGTTATGAATTGTTTAAACTGCAACCGGAGAGCTATCAGAATTCGATTGTAAGCACAGAGGACTGGGTTGATTCAACTTTTGCCACAAACGCCGCACGTGCAAATATGTCTGACTGGACGTCGCACAAAATTTCGCTGGAATATGCAATGTCCACAGACTGGGATGATCGCTGGCGCACCGGTGGCTCTGTTGAAGAACTCTGTGAAGAAGCGCATATTTCGCCGAACTGGCTGTTTGAGGGCATTAAAAAATTCGCGAATGAACGACAACAGCGATTGGATCGATTGAATGAAATGGTGAAAATCGTAAAATAAATATAATATCAGGCGCCTGTTTATTATCAGGCGCCTATTTGCATTAATTCGCGTCATCAACGCTCCCGCAACAAATTTCCCTAAAACAAAGGAATCATTAATGGTTCTTGAATACATTCCTGCAAAGGATCGAAATCATTTTACCAAATTAAAATCAGCTTATAACGAAATATTCAATACACCGGAAATCCGGCGTTTTCTGAGTTACACCATGCTCCCATTTGATCAACAGACGATTGACCAGTGGTTTAAAACACATTTGAAATCAGGTATTCGCTATTTTGTAAATGAGGAACAGGGCATTATTAACGGAATTTTGATTGTCAAAGCGGACAGAACAGTGGGTTTTGAATTATTTGCCATTGGGGTTCGCAGCGAACACCGAGGCAAGGGAATTGGTCGCCGGCTTGTGGAAATTGGCATCGAGTTAGCACGCAAGGCGGGCTTTCGCGCAGTGGATGTTACGGTCTTCTGTGATAATAAGCCGATGCTAAAACTACTGATTGATCTCGATTTCATTCCGACGCGCATCGATTATCACATTCGTGCGGATGGCGTCGATCTGTTATACCTGAAAAAGTACCTGCGCTGATCCAAATTATCATTCCCGACCGTGATGGAGAACATTGTCCATCGTTTTGGCTAATTTTATCCATTTTTTAACTGGATATATTCTCTAACTTAATAAATTTCAATGATGGCATTTTTGGTACACAAATTGCACTTCGCAACGGACTTTTAGAAAGTGCATCAATTGGTTTGATGCATGAGTTGATGTCGTTAAACACGTTTTCAAGAAATATTCGTAACGACTAAATAATAAATTCAACCATAAGGAGGGTTACTTTTATGAAGTTAAAACGTGCACTCAGCATATTTTTAATTATTACATTGGTAATTGCAATTTCTGTCATCGCAAAGGACACTGAAAAAACAGATGATACCATTACCTGTCCGGTGACCGGCAAAGTGCTTAATAAATCAGAAGCACAGGGACCGGTTATGCTCGATGGAAAAGAGTATTACTTCGCTTGCAAAAAAAGCATGGAAAAATTCCAGAAAAATCCGGACGAATATCTATCATGCACTCATAAGCACAGCGATCCTAATAAAAAAACAGAGTTCAAAGCAACCTATAACGGAACAGACTATTACTTTTGCAGCGAAAAATGCAAAACCGCATTTGATAAAGATCCCAGCGCGTATCTTGCACAACTGAAAAAGGCAGACGCCGGAAAAGTCCATCATGAAAAAGCCGACTGTGCAACAAAATGCCCGCATAGCAAAAACTGCGCGACAAAATGCGGTAAAAAATAATTTATCATCCGGAGGAGCTGTATCAAAAGTCCGATTTTCTCATTTGATGTCATTCCGGGCTTGTCCCGGAATCTGCTAATTATTATAAATTTAGGGGATTCCTGCATTTGCAGGAATGACACCCAAAAATGACTTTTAATACAGCCCCAAATAAAACAAACAGCCAAAAGCCCGCCAAAGTATTTTTCCGGTGGGCTTTTATAATTAAAGAGGAAATTAATATACTTAATTACCCCTTCTATTCCACTGTTTTTAAACCGCCTTTACCATTTTGTTACAACATCTTAAAATTTCTTGCTTTTAAAAAATAAAATATTATCTTAGATATTGTCGTTATATAATTCGTCAAATCGTTTAACTAAATATGGAGTAATTGATGAATTGGTTTAATAATCTAATTGCCACCATCCTGCCAATTGTCCCCCGCCCCATTGTTAAAATATTTTCCAAACCCTATATTTCCGGTGATACCCTCGATGATGCTGTCCGTGTTGTAAAAGATTTAAACTCACAGGGAATATGTGCCACCCTCGATCTGCTTGGCGAAGAAGTGAAGGTTAAAGAAGATTCATTAAAAGCGCTGGAAACCTATAAGGAAATTCTGACTGAGATTGACCGTAAAAAATTAGATGCAAATGTATCAGTGAAACCGACTCACATGGGATTAAAAATTGATACGGAATTTTGCTACAATAATATCAAGTCGCTTTTGGATCAGGCAAAAGAACTCAATAATTTTGTTCGTATCGATATGGAAGACTCATCCTGCGTTGACGACACAATTGAAGTATTCCTTCGACTCCGAAAAGACTACGACAATGTCGGGACGGTTTTTCAGACATATTTACGCCGTCTGCTCGATGATATCAATACAACGCTTCCGCAAAAGCCCAACCTTCGATTGTGTAAAGGCGCCTATTACTGGGAAAAGCGCGATATTGTATTTAAGGAGCCTGAAATCGTTAACTGCAACTTCGCTTATGCACTCGAAAAGTTGCTATCCAACGACTGCTATGTCGGCATTGCCACTCACGATGAAAAGGTTGTCTGGCAGGGATTAAAACTAATTGATCAATTACAGTTGAAACCGGATCAATACGAATTTCAAATGCTGCTCGGCGTTGATCCGGAATTGAGACGTATTATCGTGAACCAGGGACACAAGCTCCGCGTTTACGTGCCCTTCGGAAAAGAATGGTTCGCTTATTCTGTGCGCCGGTTAAAAGAAAATCCGAAAATGGTGAATTATATCCTCGGAAATATGTTCAACCGAATCACCGGAAGGAAGCAATAAAGTTTTTCTTTGCCTGCGCGAAGATTTCCGAAGTCTTGAAGATTTCGGAAATCTAATGGTCTCCAATTTTGATCATGTGAAATGGACTTCTTTTAATAAGGAAGTCCATTTTTATTTTGCGTATCGCATCAAGAGCCTGTCCACGAATTACACGTGCGAAGGTTATTAACCCAAGTTCACCACACTATTTTGGAAAATGTCCTTAAATTGGCAAAAAT
>CAZCJL010000205.1:0-7560 GCA_964498785.1 uncultured Cytophagia bacterium
CCGCATGCAGGGTGTTGTGGGGAGCGGGAGAGAAAAACTCCCGCTTACCCGATTATGCTATATAATATTCTAGTATCCTAATTTTAATGCTACAACTGTATAGAAAAATAAAAATTGGACATATACTCCTAATATTAGTAAAAAGCCTACTAGATAAATGGGCGCTTTTACAATAGTTGATATTAATGCTTCACTTGAATAACTTCTTGAAGCTTTGAATAAATAAAAGAGGTTCCAAATAAGTAATCCCCAAAGTATAATTTTCGCTACAATAGCATTATCTACATTTATAAAAAATTTCAATCCCGATGTTAATATCCTATATGCAAGTATACCAGCAAGAATAGAAAACAGAAAAAAAGATGCATAATGAATTGAGTAAATGAGATGTTCCATGTAATATCGCTTGCTCATAAAATTAATTATATTTAGAAAGCCTGCGAATATCGGAATTACGAGAAAGACAAAAGCTGATTGATTATATTTTAAATGTGCATTGAATCGTTCCTGATATATGATTTTGGGAATATTATTTGATTTGATTTGCTCTTCAATTATTTTTTGATAACTATTATTGTTTGCGCTCAGACTTTCTATGCTATAACTAAATACCCTGAATTGAGGAGTAGAAAGTATTGGAATTAGTAGAAAAAATAATAAATTTACTGCAAAATATAATTTTAAGGGCTGAACATAATTTGAATCCGATGTTTTTAGATATGAAATTGTCAAGTGTCCTGGTTTAAGTATAAGAGCTTGCAATGTTTTGACAATGCTACTTTCAATATGGAACGTTTCCTTTAAAAATCCTTTTGCAAAAGAATTAAATGAGAACACCTTTGAAGTTTTTGACTTTTTTTTATAGTTCATTTTTAATCTTAAAATATCATTCTATTGAGCCTAAAAATTATCAGTTGCGCAAGGATTAAACGCACTGAACATTCGGATTTAATCTAAAATTTTTAGAATGCTATGAACATCAAAATCACACCCGCATCATATTCATAAAAACTTCGCAGGTACGGTTTCTAAATTGTTGACGGATTCCCACAGCAATATTTCCAACGATGGTACAATGATCGGCGGACGATCCAGTTTTAGCCAGCAATTGTCCATCAAAATATTCGCTTCGCAATTCAGCCTTTCGCTCCTGCTCCAGGTATTGCTGCGGAGTTAGAGCAGTTTTTTGTGCGATGCGCATCGCTGGATTCCTTAATCTGCATTATGAATATATTTTTCGTTTACAATTCACAATTAACCGTTCTCAATTGACAATTATGTTGCTACCCTTCCGAAAGCTCTGAGCTTTCGGAAGGATTGTGAGCACACCCTTGCGAAGGTTCAAAACCTTCGCAAGGGTTCCCGCCAACTTTATCTTGTTGTCGGCAAACTCCACCACGCCACATTGGGATAGGCATGATGCTCCCAATGAAAGCCGCCAAAATGATAGCAGGTGAGAAATGATAGCAAGACGGGCAACCGAACGCTCCGTGCCCGATGCTTGTCTTTGTAATCCTCCGCTGTCTCCCGATGCGGCAGAACTGTGCCGAAATAAAAAAGCTGCAACGTGCTCAACAGCGATGGCGTCACCCAGAACAGCAGTAAATTGGGAATGGGAATACGAAACAGGTGCAGCAGCACATTGAACAGAATCGCCATGCCCACGATCTGCTTCCAGGTGATGTAATTTCTGATGAAATGCACATACCACTGGAAGAAATTTTTATGCACCCCATCGTGAAAATCAGGGTCTTTTTGACTGGCAGGGTATTTGTGATGATCCCAGTGCTTGGACAATAAATTTTTATACGAAAACAGAGCATAGACAAACACGACGAACGTGCCAATAGCATCGTTTATTTTTCGATTGGCTGGAAAAACAGCGCCGTGCATGGCATCGTTCGGCTATCAGACTGCCCGACATGTGGGGGTCCAGCTCGTTCAGAACGTGATGGAAGACTCGAAAACAACCAACCGATGGTATATCGTTGGACGATGGGAATGAAAGCCGGACATTTGACTTTGGGAATTTGTAAAGCGGCAGGGGCAACTTTAGCAGTTATTAGCGAAGAATTTCACGCCGATAGAATATCCATCAACCAAATTTGCGATGTAATCGAAGGAGCCATGATCAAGCGCCGGGCAATGGGAAGAAACGATGGCGTCATTTTAATATCAGAGGGTATTGCCGCGAAAATCCCTGGGGATCAATTACAAGAAGCCTGCGGCGGTGCTTCAGTTAAATACGATGATTATGGAAATATTCGAGTGTCAGAAATTGAGCTGGGGAAAATTATCAAGAACGAAATTGAAAACCGTCTTGCTCGAACCCGCGAAAAAACAAGCCTGGTGGAAACCAGTATCGGCTATACGCTGCGCTGTGCCGCACCTATTCCGTTCGATTGTGAATATGTTCGGGATTTGGGCTATGCCGCGGTTCAATTCCTCCTCAATCAGCAATTTCAGAATCAGCAAAGCGCACTGATTTGCGTTGATGCAGGAAAATTAGTGCCAATTCAATTTGAGGAGCTAATCGATCCGGAATCAGGAAGAACCAAAATTCGGTACGTCGATATCCAAACCGACTCGTATGCTGTTGCCCATGAGTACATGATCAAGCTGAAGCAGGAAGATTTTGAAGAGCCTGAAAAGCTTCTCTCGCTGGCAAAAGCCGCTCATCTAAGTCCTGAAACGTTTCGAGATAAATTTGATTACCTGGTCAAATAAAATTGTTTCCACCTTACAAAACGAACTTGATCCAATGCGTTGTCGTTTAAAATATCATTAGTTCCTGACTCAGAATGCGACGATGATGAATATAGCTATGATGCATATATCAACGGACGTTGGTGTGGCGTTTTCTCTACCAATGCGATCAGCGTTATACAAGATAAGCTGACCTATAATGAGTTTTATGCCGGCTTGAGGAAAATATTGCCGTCGCGTGAATACCCGCAGACGCCGCAATTGGAAGGCTCATCGGCAAATAAAAATCGACTATTATTTGAGACCGATTCATTGGTTCCACTTCCGGAACCCGAACCAGGTCCCGAACCAGAGCCCGAGAAATCATGGTTTTCAAAATATTGGTGGGTTTTGTTGATTATCGTTGTAATTGTTTTCCTTATCTATTGGTTTACTAAATAAGCTTAACAATGTTATGAGTCCTTTTATGATAAAAAAATTGCTCTGCTTGATTTTCATTGTTCTATTAATATTTGGCTATACGGCACTGGCTCAAAATTATGACAGCGCTATTCGCATCCAGGGCACCAACACCAGGTATGAGCCCGGCGATTGGACAAGCTATTCGGCGACCCGTTGGATTTCCTCACTGGCAGAAGGAAGAGAGTACATTTATTTCGGCACATCCGGAGGCATCACCCGGTATAATTTCTATTCCAATAAGTGGGATGCGCCGCTGACGACCAGCGATGGCATGGCGGATAATTTTGTTCAGGCAGTCGCTTATGACATGAACACGGACTATCTGTGGTGTTCAACCCCTCAAGGCGTGAGCGTTTATCGCACTGTGCGTTTCGCCGCTGGGAAAATTTTTTCAAGGATGAATTTAATTTAGCCCCGGATGATGAGATTATCTCCATCGGATTTGATGGACAATCGGTGTGGCTCGAATCGCAATGGGGCAATTTCTTTGTTAGTCAAAACCAGCGCGGCTATTTTTCAAAAGCAGCTCCATCGGATGTGCCCGTGCAGCAAATCACCTGGTTCGGCAGACGAGCGATGAACGTGCGGAGTATCCCGAATCTGTTCATGCATGGCGGCTACTTTTTTGATCCGGATGGCTTTATTAAAGATACTCGCTTGAATAGCTATCGGGTGACCAGTTTTTTGAACGACAATTGGAACACCATTTGGATTGGATCCTGGGGACTCGGCGCGGGTAAAGCAGATGCTCGCATTCAGATTCTGGAATTGCTTCCGTTCGGATTGTTCATAAAAAATGTGAACGCGATTGAAATGGATTATGATGGCAATTTCTGGATTGGCGGCATCGGCACGTACCAGCAAGAGAGTGGGATCACCTTTTGGGATACCCGGCTGAATACCTGGACCAATTACCAGGCGCGCTTTGATAATAGCCTGTTCAGCGACCAGGTGACGTCCATTGCGGTCGATGATTCCTGCGTCTGGGTTGGGACCGAATTCGGACTCGCCTGCTTTGCTCCCGACAAAAATGAGTGGCGGACTTTCGATGTCAGCTCCGGACTGGGAGATAATTATGTGTTCGATGTCGAGGTGGATGACGAAAACGTCTGGATCGGGACGCTGAATGGCTTGTCGCAAATTATCAAAGATTCGCTGGGCACGAAGAATTTCAGAATTCAGGAGATCGCGCGAAAAGATTTGCTGCGCAAAAAAATCTATGACATCGAGATCATGAATAATCTGCTCTGGATTGGCACAGAGTATGGCGCGTATATTTATGATACCGCAGAAAAAACCGGCGGTTTTGAGGACGATCCCGACGGTCCTATGAATGATGAAGTGCGAGCGATTGGCATTTTTGAAGATAAAGAAGTCTGGTTCGGAACGCCCGAGGGTTTGACACAATTTTACTGGAATGCGCCGTATCGGATTGATTGATGAGAGATAAATACCTTGAAATTACATATCGAAAAGGAAAGGTAATGGCCGCATATTTATATCTCCCAAGAGAATTGGGAGAAAAAAGCCACAGAACAGAAAAATTCGTAGAAGGTATTCTTATTGATTATGGCAAATCTGATCGACCGATTGGCATTGAGATTACAGATCCTCGAAAAATCAGATCCAATATAATTGATGAAATTTTATTAAGATTAGAAAATATTTCAGTTCAATCAGAAGACTTTGCACCATTATTAGCTTTTTCTTGAACGATTAATCCAAGACAAATGCTATTTTTGAACAAAATATAAAACCACTTTTAAGAAATTTTAAACCAACTTATCTTCAGATAACGATGCTCGACTTGATGAAGATCATTGCGAATGGACTTAATTGGTCGCTGTGACAAATTCAATCGAAGAAGATACTTTTCGGGAGGTTTAACTTTCGCTGGCATTAGCATATAAGCTCTTTCGCAACCACTACTTATTCAAGAGATTGCCTGATCAGGTCTTTATTCTGAAATTCTTTGTAATCATTCCACAAAGAAAAGACACCTCTCCCTGCCAAATCTGCTAACTCTACAATGCCATCAATTCCATCTGCATATTTTATCCATAGTTGATAATTTTCGAGTGGTTTAACTTTTATGGGCATTATCATATAATATCTCCTGTTTGTCAAACTGGAAAAAGGTAATAAAGCAAAATCAAAATGTCAAGCAAAAATTTTTATCTTTCGTAAAACCTCAAACACAGGTGGAAAACCTCAGAGGTTTTTAGAAACCTCTGAGGTTTAAGTGTTTTCACCCACCAATAAGTGAGGCACTACTATCTTTCATTTTATCGAAACAAGCAAGCCACTTTTAGAAGTCAAACTTTTCAGGGGTTTCCGAAATGCAGAAAACCTTTTATACTGACTATCAATGCGCCTGATTAAATCATTTCCTTCCTTCGTCATCAGTTGCTTCACTTCAGCATAAGCAACGAGGAGCAGGCACGCGCTATCATAGCCGCCTCTCAATTTGTTTGTCAAAATATGGGAGACTCTTTTGACGGCAAGTGATTCGGCCTTATTTAATGCTTTCTGAATAAATGCCTCGCCTAATACCAAAGCACGAGAGCGATCTGTAATCATTTTCTTTAATATTCCATATTCATCCGACTGAACATCCAAACAATAATGGTCAATCAGGCTATCCACAACAATTGCGGTCGAGCCCCTGGATATTGCTTTCAAAGTTAGTGCCGCGATAATTGCTACATATTTTTTGTTGCCACTGAAACCGAGGAAGGATTTGGGATCGATATGATCGATGAAAGTAGCAACTCCATCTAAAAGAAATTTTCCGACCATTAACGCCTTCGTACCGATTTGAGCAATTTCCAATGAAAAAATATCTCTATACTTTTGATCTCTGACGATTACAAAATAGTAAGGCTCTCCCCTTGAAATTTCCTTTGTATTAAGATAATCTGTTAATTTTTCAATATCCGAAGTCCTGTTTTCAGCAACAATAAAATGAATATAAAACGCTAAATTTCTTAACGTCGGATTGCTGTAAAAGGCGGTCGAGTAGCCAATTAATAAATTTGATTTATCGTTTGATTCTTTGGCAATATCCACCAGATCGAGTCCCAGGTAAGAGCGAATCATATATTTTTCAGGGATTATTTTAATTCCATCCAGGATGATGTTTAAACGATCTCCCTGCGTAGCTGTATCTTCTTTCGCGAACTCATAATAATACAGGAACACCGCCGGATGTTTATCTCCATTGGCATAAGCGTATCGCCTTATTTCTTCCATTCCACCTTTAACAAATAATGCGTCGATTAAATGCTGGTCATATTTCGGATGTGCGCCTAAAAAATGGACAAATCCAGTTATAAAATCATCCAGCTTGGGAAGCTGAGTGCGATCAATTTCGATGATATCGGAAAGAAAAATATCGTTTTCATTGCAGAGTGTCCGATTAACGTCAGTGAAATCATTGTTGTCGACACAATCAAGATATTGACATCTTAAATAAATGGTTTTATGCTCTTTTAAAAAATCATTGTCAATTGCTTCATCAAAAGAGAAACCATAAATAAAATACTCCTCTCCTTCATAATATTCAGGATTTTTAAAAATATCAAACAGCATTTCATAAGCTGTCAAAGCTGTCTGATTATCCTGACTTCGAAAAAATTGCTTGGCTCGGTCTAAAAATTCAACCGCTTCAGTAACATATTCTTCATCTGAAAAGTCGATATTATCATCAATATCATCATAATAACTGTCTCTTCTCCAGTGGGAATGCTCTTCACGTTCATAAGCCCGGTAGCTTTGCTCTTCATCGTAGAATTCACCGCTCCGAATTCGTTTCTCAAATTCCTTGATCCGGGCAATAAATTGGGCTGGAGATACATCAGGCAAATCCGCAGGTTCACCGGGATGTGATCGAAGCTTACTGCCTGATTTTATATAATCCAAAAATATATTTCTATCTTTAGCATGTTGCTTCTCTGCAAGTTTCAGAATAATCTGCTTTAGCTCATCCTCTGACTGGTTGGAAATAAGATTTTCCACTTCGTTCATGAATGTTGCATAGGTCGGGTTTTTGATCATGTGTTTTTTCCAAAATAATTAGAATTTATGATGATTTGGCGTTTATGGATTTGTTAAAGGCTCGTCCATGGCTGTATTCAATATGGCTATTAATTCAATCCTCGCAATAAAAATATCAATCAAGCTGCAACACAAAATGATGCTGTTTGAACGGACCATGTGGCGCTCGTTCCTGGAACAGAATTTTGAATCCGCGTGCTTCAAAAGCTGTTCGTATGTCATTCAACGTATAAAGTCCATAATTTTTGACAAGAGGGTGAAATATCTTTTTTATAAATTTTGACCGAGTAGTCAGGCGGGGTTACCCCCGCCGTTCCCTCTAAGAACCGTACATGA
>CAZCJL010000206.1:0-7231 GCA_964498785.1 uncultured Cytophagia bacterium
AAAGCGTCGTTAAATGCATTCCCACGTAAAACGTGGGAACGAGATTTGACGAGAGTTTGGCTCTCTCCAATCCCTCTCGTGCCTACGCTTTGCGTTGGCACGCATATTATGACGCTTCGCGTCATCAAATCGTAAACATCGTTATATCTAAAATCCCTTCCATACCCGCATATTGGCGAGCACTGGAATAAAGCCAGTGTCCGGGATCATCAACCAATCCACTTCTAACAGGATTATAATGGATATAATTAATTTTCTGGCGCATGATGTCTTCATTTAATATTTGCTTCGGTTTCGATCCCTCCTGCCACACTTGATAATTCCTGTCATGCTTATATTTGAGTTTATAAAATTCAAGCAATTTCAGGATTTTCTCAGCACGTTTTTCTTGTAAATAGTCGATTATTTTTCTTGCTGTAAATGACTTGAAAATTGCCAGTTCTTTCGCTAAATCAGTCGAAGATGCGACCAAATGGATATGAGTAATCATGAAAACGTACGCATAAATGTTGAGGCGTTTATTTTCTTGAAGAAAGTTCAAAGATTTGGCAAGTATTTTGGAAATATCCGGTAACATTATTAATGGCAGCCAATTAACGAAAGTACAGGTGATAAAATAGGGGACTTCATTTTGGTATATTTTATAGCGTGTTTTTGCCATTATATTCTCCTTTTTGTAATTTCGTCCTCGTGCCTACGCTTTGCGTCCTTTATCAAGTTCTGAGCCACCAAACGTTCCACGACGCAAAGCGTCGTTAAATGCATTCCCACGTAAAACGTGGGAACGAGATTACGAGATTCGGGTGCATTCCCACGTGAAATGAGGGAACGAGTTTAAAACTTCACAAACCCATACACCCCTTCAAACAATTCCAACCTCCCATTCTCAAAATAAACCTCCACAAACCGCTTTAAATAGGGGAGAAAGCAATCTACTATTTTCTGATAATCGGATGCAGAAATCGAGCTTGTGCCATGGGCAAATACGCTTTTATTGCGTAGTATTGCAATTCCCAGTATTCTCCTGGGATTTTCATCGCGGATGATGGGATCATCCAATGCCAGGAGCAACTGATACGCGTTCATCAATCCCAATATTCGCGGGAGAGGCTCGCTTTCGTATCTTTTGCCGTAAATGGATTTTCCGGCTTGTAAATATTTTTGATCAATATCATCCGGAAGCATGGCATAATCTGCATCATCCACATCAAAATGAAAAGCAGATTTCAGATGTGTGGCAAACGCCATTTCCAGCGTGCGGTATAACAGCAGTGCGGCGAAATCGTATCGCCCGCGCTCCGCCATTCTCCGGCTGGTGAAATAATGATTCAGCACAAGCGAAGCCGCATCGCCTGATTTTAATCTCTCCAGTAACTGACTTTTTTCTGCAAGCGCATCCCAGAGCTCGGCATATATATGACACCGTTTTGCCTGCTTCAGGGCATTGTCACTCGCGTCCTGTGCCGCGGGGAAGTTATATTCATCCCATTCCCTGAACATCTGTGAAAGAAATTGCAAGAACACAGCCTGTTCATTCTGCGGAATTTTTTCCCCCAACTCCCCGAAGATGTGCGCCGCAGCATAATAATTCCCTTTGTTGAATAATTGCTTTCCTTCCTCAAATTCCAGATCGCCAAAAATCACAAACGGATTGCTGAGAAAATTCAGATATTCGGACCCCGGAACCGGTCGACGACCTTGCTTATCATATTCACTAAAATCGATGTAAAAAATATCACATCCTGTCAAAGCCCCGGCAATCGCCGCGCCGCCAACCATAGATTTTTTCCCGCCGGTAATATCAACAGCAATGGATTGATCCGGAAATTCGGAAATTAATTTTTTGATCGCAAGATACACATCTTCTGTTTTTGAATCCGATACCGGCTGCGGACGATAGGCAGATGGCTTTAAGCCGGATTTTTCCACAATTACGTCCAATTGTTTCTGTGTGTCTTTTGTGTGCAGAAAGAGCACAAATTCCGGGTCCAGCGTTCTGATCGTTAAAATAACCGGCTCTGGTGAAAATCCAACCAGCGAGATCAGACATTGATATTTTTTACGCTGTTTCTGCAAGCGCGCCCGGACATTGCGAATGATGGTCGGAAACATCTCAGCCCAGTAATAATCCTGCGCTGCTTCGTGCTGTGATTCACTTTTTAATTTCTTCCAATGATTGATTTTTGATTTAAATGACATGGTATCGAGCCTCCTATACTTATCTGTTTGAGATTAGATTAAGAACCCACAAAACTACAAAGACGGTGCACTTTATGTGGAAAAAGTTGTAGATTATACTAGTGATTAAATTAACGGCTGCCGCAAATTTCCCCCTTTGAAGGGGGACGGTTTGGCCAACAGCGAAACCAGGGGGATGTTAGAACCGCCTCATGTATCAATCTTCTCTTTTTTTAGCACTTCCTGCCTTTGTGGTTATAAATTCACATACTGTCGATTTAAAACTTCAGCTTCTTCAATTGCAGAAAACTCCGATGATCGAACATCTCAATTTTGAGCTCTTTACAACGTTCATAAAGATGCTTTTCCCGGCTAACAGGTGTGGATGTTACAAAAAATGCTTTTCCAAACGTGCCTCCGGCAAGCGAGCGCAGAGCTTCCAGCTCAAACAGATCTTTCTTGTCTTTGGTGATTCCCGATTTACACGAGAATAAATAGAGCTTGCCATTTTTTATTCCCATTACATCAACTTCATTGAGCGGATCAGTTTCCTGCTCACTGCCCTCATAAGTCAGGGAAACACCGACACGGATGTCATCCCAGCCTTTGTCCCGGATCAGCCAGTAGACAAGCTCCTCCAGCCAGAATCCGTCCAGATAACGCGGGTCATCAAGCTCTGTGTAATTATTAATGAACCGAACGTTCATTTTGCCCCGTCCAATTGGATTTATTTCAAATCCCAATTCGGATACTGATATCGGCGGGAAATTATAATTTTTATCAAATACAAATCGGCGGTATTGCGCCAGTGCGGGTGCGATCTGGTGATAAAAGCGCCGTAAAAAATCGACCAGCGACTTTCGGGTCAGCATATCTTCCTGTGTTTGATTTTCAAGGATGCGATATCCATGCGCTGCCAACATAATGTCCAGCGGAATTTTGACCCGGTGTTCTTCCACTGAATACGGATTGAACCGGATTGCTTTGTTATTAAATGAATCCAGATAAAAGATTTTTTTCTTGTGTTCGGTAAATACGGAAAATGCGGCAAACGCCATCACTTTTGTGCCGCCGGTGGTGTTCAGCAAAATATCATTATTCTCATCTATCAGTGCTTCGCATTTTTCCTGAATACCTTCAAAATCGTACGCATCGATCAGATACTCGTTAATTTCAAAACCAAGCCCGGTATTGGCGAGTACCCGTTTCAAATTTTCATGGGAGCGCTTTTCTTCTTTGGTATAAAGCAGCTCAACCTTTTCGACATTAAGAGATAAAATTGGAATTAAATTCGCCATGACCTGGCGCGACACAAGGCAGACAATGGTTTTCATGATTGCTTATTTTCCCTCCTTCTTATTTGAACGAATTACTTCCAATTGTTCAATCAATTCATCGAACAATCTGGGAATGCTACGGACTGTGACATCGATCGACCGCAATGTGTAGTCGCTCTGCCGTAAATATTGAACCCGCCGCATACTGCGGACACACGCAAGGATGCTGCCCGCGGTCATTGCAGCAGTGCCTCCGGTGATGTCCGTTGTTACCTCATACTCTTTCATGCCATACGTGGTTTCTGCCTCTATGTATACCCCGTCTACAGCACGGCTTACTGAATTGACATCATCCGGATCTTTAATTCGTATTGTTTCATAACTTTTCCTGTTAAAAATTTTTTTCAGAATCTCCTCAAAAACCGGTAATGTTGTTTGCTTGGCTTCATCAGTCACCAGGATCCAGATCCGGTCCAGCTTTTCAAAATGATGAAGAATTGCAGCCACCGGCGGATAAAGCTGGCTTGTCAATATAAATTTAAAAAATGGAGCTAATGGCTTGTAATCTTTCTCAATTTCACAAAGCCGGTCTTCTGATTTATATTTCGCTATTTCAAATAAATTTTGCTGAAAAAAATCAGGGGTTTCTTTAATATGGGGTATCATTTCTTTAAATTTTTCAAATTCTTCTGAAGCTGAAATTTTACTGAGCATAATAATTAAATGCGGCGATTTCTCCGGTTTAACAGAATCAGATGTTTGTAACCGGGCTGCTTTTTGTTTTTCAAAATAAATCACAATGGCAGACACCATGAATAGCAACGATGCGGAAAACAATGTACCAGCGACAGATAAATTAGCATTCGCATCAGAAAATGAAATTTCCCGCACGTAATCAATGAACCATGTAAATGCCAGCAAGGCCGTGATGACCAGTGAAAATCCGAAAAACTTCTGCATTGACAACAAGCTAACCACAGTCGCTGCCAGCGACTTAAATTCGGATTTGTACAGAGTGCTGGCTAAAATCACGCAGATCAAACCTGTTACAAAACTTACTGCACCCCCCATCAAAAGAATCGCCACACTATATGGTTGAAAACGCCATTTTAATATCGCGACGCAAATAACCACCAACAGGGGGGATAAAATAAGCGCCTGTCTCATAAAATTTTTCATGGATGAACCTCCTGCTAATACAATTCTTCGGTATACGCCCGAAAACGCACAAATTCAAACCGGCTCACTTTTGTGCCGTTATTTTCCTCGACAACGATTCGCCGGCTTGTGGCAGCCAGGCATTCAACACCCTGTTCCGAAATCTTTTGCACGAATTGATACACAAAAGTCATTTCGCCCATCACGTGAACCGCATTCTTTGAATCGGCATTTCGCACACTTTCTTCTTTAATCATCTGCGTGCATTCTTCAACGTAATTTTCCGCCATTTTGGCAATTTCATCAAGCTCCAGCTCCGGCGGAATTTCCGGGAACGGCACATCCACCACAGCACCAAACTGCTGGATTGCCGCCTTTCGTTGACTTTCGCTCCACGAGTCAACCGGATGATTGGATAGGTTAATTAACATACGCATTTTCCTTATTATTCAATATCATACTTTATTTCGTTGTTCTTCAAAATTTGGAGGGACACCGGACTCGGAGAAACATATCGGCGGACCTGATCCGGCAGCGCCATTTCGCCGGCTGCCTCATCTTCATCAAAACAGAGCGCTCCGCCAACATCGCACCACGGACGCCGGATGCATTCGGGACAAAACCCACTACACGCATCGATATGCCAGCCACTAATACCGAGGAATTCCGATTCATCATCCAGCATATCCCATAAATATTCATACAGCACCCGTGCCGGAACCTCATCAGCAAAATCGACTTCCACATGAATTGCATAAAATTTCTCCAGCAATTTTTGCGCAACCGCCTCGATGTCCTCCTCCGGGATTAAATCTGGCGGCGCAAAATCTTTTAGCGATCCCATCTGATCCCGGTATGTGCCCCGGATTTTTTCACCGTTTATCCATCGTTCAAACCGCTCCCAGTCCGCGTCCGGGTCGATATCATAATCAAACGGCGGGAAATCATACCCGCGTTTTTCCATTTCCTTCCGGCTGCCAAGCTCCGAATACGCCAGCACCCATTTTAGCAGCCGCTCCAACTTACGATTCTCCAATTCAACATCCTCCGGCGATCCATCAATCACCTCAAACGGATCCAGCCCGCGAATTTTGAATTCGGTGCGGAGAGATTTGTTTTGGAGGTTTTGAGAAAGAGGGGAGGTTTTCATGGTTTTTTGTCCTTTCGGTTTTAGGGGATTGAGGTTTTATTGACCCATGAGTTTTCGAGCCATGTTTTTTTAAAATTGATTAATTGATTCTCGTCTGAAACATGCCCGCGTTCTATTAGATCTATGAAAATGTTTTGTTGCATATTAAGAAGGAAATTCTCTCCAGTTGATGTAATTTTAATTTGATTATCATCATCTGATGTTTGAATGAGATGGTGGCCGGCAATTTTTAAAAGTATCTCTCTGCGGAAAGCTGTTTCATCGACATTTTGGAAATATTTACCAAAATCATTGCTCGCCCGAAGCCGCTCTAATGCATCCTGAATTGTTAGAGAAGTGTCCGGTGGTAGACTCGACAATAAATCGAGTACTGCATAGTAATTGATATCAAAAGTCAATTTTGGTAACGGGATATCCACCCAAAACCTATCACTTGCTGTACCAATATCTTTCTTTGGAATAACAGGTCGGATTTCTTTCGGAATCGGACCATTCTTTTTTCCCAAATTGTTGATGTAATAAAATCGACTTGCTAATGCACTTAAACAGCCTGCTGACAGCAAAGGTAAATTAATGATATTCAACCCACCTGTAAGATTTACCCAAATCTCTTTGCCTTGTCGACCCGGACTTGAAAATGCAAGATATGTTTGAATAATTCGTTTAAAAGTAATATCGAAATCGCCCATATCGATTTCGACTTCGTAAATATCTCTCCCTAATTCACGATTGTATGGCATCCATTCTTTTTTAAGAAGCTGTTTAAGCAAATCTGGTAATTCTGTTTGATTGGAAATCAGCTTGCCATCTTCATGTCCCAGGGTATTGTCGATGTAGTCATGGGATTTTTTGGTGCCATTAAAAATTTCAGGAGTTGAAAAGAACACGATGGCTTCAATGGAGCCGGTGAGGTCAACATGCTGACGACCACCGGAACCGGAAAAGAATGAACTATCATTAGCGTCAGATCGGTTTAGTCGAAAGAATAAATAAGATACAGCAGAAATAACAGCGCCCGGTGATTGACCGAGCCCCATAAAATGAATAACGCCCATTTTTTATTTCCCTCTTTTTGTGAATAATTTAATTAGAGAAATTAACTTATATTTATCCTGTTTTGTCCCGGCAGGGACATCCGATAATAGCCCACCGTTTCAACGGTGGGTTGCCAAAGCCAATAACAATTTCCGTCCCGGACGGGACGGTTGAAAAAATACCAATCGTCCCTCCGGGACGAAAACGGGTTTTGGGTGTTTAACCCAGGCATGAATGCCTGGGCTATTTTCGATTCGTCCCTTGCGGGACAATTTTTGTGGTTGACATTCGTCATCTCCAAAAAACATGTTTCGATTATTTTCCAGTGCGAACAAAAGTGGCGATGTAAACCTAAAAATCCAATTCCGCATTTTGTCGGTTTTGTCCCGTCAGGGACATCTGATAATAGCCCACCGTTTCAACGGTGGGTTTC
>CAZCJL010000207.1:0-7144 GCA_964498785.1 uncultured Cytophagia bacterium
ATTTAAAGAGAATCCGAAAGCTTTGATGCACACCATCAATTATTGAATGGATACTTTTAATTTTTAATAAGTAACTTAAATAACAGCCCTTATTTGTTTCAAAATGAGCTATTTTACCCTTGACTTTATTTCAATTTTTTATTATATTATCACCACAATTAATACGGAAAAATCCCCAACCACATTTGTGCTCACACGTTTTTTTGAAAATTTGAGGTCATAATTTTTTTAAAACGAAAATGTGAGTTATAAAGCTATTTAAGATTAGAGCGAAAAAGCCTCGGTCTTTAAAAAGATCGAGGTTTTTTGTATATTTTGGAAAGCTCCCCATGAGCCGGAAAATTACGAATATTTTTATTACCGGAAAGATTCACATCGGTAAATCAACGGTGTTAGAAAAAGTGATTTGCCATTACCACTTTCGCGAATTAGAAATTGGAGGATTTCGTATCCGGGCGCTCATAGAAAATGGTATTCATACCGGATATGTGTTCGATGTGATTAACGGCGAATCAAGAGAGTTTGCGCATGTCGATCGACAGACCAATCAAAAATTTGATCGTTATTATGTAAATCCGTCGGTCTTTGAGAAATGGGGGGCGCTGGCGCTACAATATGCGCTCAATAAGGCTGATGTTATCATATTAGACGAAATCGGAATTATTGAAAAAAACTGTCATAATTTTAAACAGCTTGTTTTTCAATGCCTGGACTCTGATAAAATTGTTCTGGGAATCTATCAGCAGCGTGCAAAATGGTTTTCAGAATCGCTTGCTGAACGAAATGACACTATTGTGGTTGAGGTATCGCTTAAGAACAGAAATTATATTCATGAAAAAATTATTGATCAATTGAAATTAAATTAAAAATATCTTGACAAATTGAACAGAAATACTTATATTGAGATACATTTTCGTAATATTGTGCATGAAATCGTTGCAATTAACTATCATTAAGTTGAGTTCAATCTCTATTTGGTATTTATTTTCAATTTGTTTAAGAGGCCTGGCTACAAAATTAAGTAACTGGAGATTTGCTTCTTAGGACTGCTTACTTTGATGTCATCCAGTTTTTTTTTATCTCATCAAACAGGGACATCATCATGATAAGCAATAAGTTGAGTATTTTAGCTATTGGTTATAACTATCTTGAAATAAATGAGATCCAGGATCAGTTAACCGCATCGTTATCAAAATTTCACTTCGATTTTGCAATTTCCGTTCGAGACAGCTTTTACCGGCTGAACATTAAAAATTATGAAATTATATTGCTTGATGTAGCATCTACAAACATTAATGCGCTATTTGCATTGCAGGAAATGTATCAAAAAAACGACGCGATCCCTACCATCGTGACAGCCGAAGCGGATCGTATTTCTGATCTGAGTGCTTTATTAGGGGCTGGTTCTCACTTCTTTGTGCCAAAGGATGCGTTTTTCGCAGAAGGAATTGGGAGATGCGTGCAAGCAATTATTCGTCGGCAACGGAAAGAGGCCAAAGAATCCTTGCAACAGAATTTCGAGACTCCGCCATTGGTGAAAGAACTTATTAATGCAATGCATGACATGGTGGCTATTGTTGGCCTTGATTGTCGACTAAAATTAGTAAATCAAAAATTTCTTGAGAAATATAATTGTACGGCAGAAGATGTTGTTGGTAAATTCTGCTATCAAATATTTTATTATCTGGATAAACCGTGTCCTGAAAATTCGATAAGCTGCCCGATTCAGAAAATTAAGCGATTGCAAAAGTCATGCGAACTAGTTCATACCAAGCATGAGCCGGAGAAAAATCTAATTTATCAGGCGCATATTTCTGCATTTCCCCTGGAAAATAAATCCGGCAAACTTGAGAATGTGTTAATTGCAATTAAAGAAGAAAGGATTCCGGTCGCCACGCAATTCGATAAAACATTGCTTGAAGAGCTAATAAATGGTTTAACAGAAGGGTTGATCTTTTGCGATATCAATAACCGTATCGTGTTAATGAATAAAGCTGCTGAAAAATTTCTGTGCGTTAATCATAAGCACTTGACAAATAAATCCGTATTCGAGTTACCGTTGAATAAAGGCATTGCATGGTTGGGCGGAATTTTAAATAGGAATGGATCCGAAAACATGTTAAGCCGATCCGAAAAATTCATGATTCAGGATAAATGGCTCAATTTGCGTTTTGTGCCTCTACATGACCAGAATAGTAAATACCTCGGCGGTTTCCTGTATCTCTCCGAAAAAATACTGGAATCCAGGTATAGTTTCGACCCGGATTTGATCACCGTTTCCCGAATGTTTTCTTCTAAAATCGTTGCTGAAGGTTAGCAAGTACAAAACAGAACACTCCCGTTTGTCGCATAAATAAGAAGAAATTAACTAGCCCGACTTATAGATTAGTGCGCATGTCATTACGATATGCGATAGCAGTCTGTTTCGGGACAATATCTCCTGCACCTTCAGTAAGCAGATATATTGTGCTCTTTTGATCCATCGCAAGATATTTCCAAACAACCCGATGATGCAGACTAAATCCGGGAAAATATAAAAGCCAGCAATTGGGCGAGCGTAATTCCAATAAACATCATATACCAAAAGATCATAAAATACAAAATCAGCTTGTAAACACATTGCGTACGCAGTTGGCCAGAAATTCCATCCCGATTGGTTTTCCAATTACTTGATGAATTCCATATTGTTTTATTACATCATTTGTGACATTTTCACCATAACCAGTCATGAGAACAATGGGTAAATCCGGCTGTATTTTATGTAATTGAATTGACAAATCCAGACCTGTCATCTCTGGCATTGTTAAATCCGAAATCACCAGATCGTACTTGTCCGCTCGCTGACGAACGGTTTTCAATGCCTCAATACTGCTTGTGTGAACAGACACATTATAGCCAAGTTTTACCAGCATTCGTTTCATTACTTTGGCAACTGCTTCTTCATCATCAACGACTAAAATGGTTTCCTGCCCCCCCAGGATTACTGATGTTTTCATTTTATAATTTTCGACTCCGGCTTTTATGGTTGGAAGATATACGTGAAATGTAGACCCTTCACCTAATTTACTATGAACGATAATTTCCCCTTGATGGCTTCGGACAATCCCATGGACAACGGAAAGCCCCATCCCGGTTCCTTTATCCACCGCTTTCGTTGTAAAAAATGGTTCAAAAATATGCTCGATAGTGGCGGTTTCCATTCCGATTCCAGTATCGCTGACTGTTAGCCGAACGTATTCCCCTTGTTTCAGGTTGAGGTGAATTTTTTCGGCGGTAGCGTCTATCTCCACCTGTTTTAATTCGATCGTGAGCGTTCCGCCTTTTTCTTCCAATGATTGATATGCATTGGTACATAAATTAACGATAACCTGATGTATTTGTGACGGGTCGGCTAAAACTTCATCGCACGAAACATCAATTCGCTGCCGAATTTCGATTGTGGTCGGGATGGACGGTCGCAACAGTTTAATTGCTTCCTTCACAACTAAGTGGATCTTCAGCGGTTTTCGTTCTTGCTCAATTTGGCGGCTGAATGTTAAAATTTGTTTAACAAGTTCCTTGGCACGTTGCGCACCCTTTAGTACGCTTTTCAAATCATCGACTAATGGATCGTCTGGCGCCATGCTCATGATAGCAATATCCGTATATCCCATGATGGGTGTTAAAATATTGTTGAAATCATGGGCAATACCCCCTGCCAGTGTACCGATAGTTTCCATCTTCTGTGAACGGCGAAGTTTTGTTTCTAATATGGCCTTTTCTTTCTCCGCATGTTTGCGATCGGTAATGTCGGACACTACTCCCACCGTACCGATAAAAGTATGGTTTTCGTCATAAAGAGGTGCAGATGACAGCAGAATATCTACCAGAGTGTGATCTTTTCTCAACGCCTTAATTTCGATATTTTTCTGTTGTTTTCGAATTGTTTCAAAATAAAAATCGTGCATATCATCAGGAACAGTGGGATTAAATTTGCCAATAACTTCGTGTTCTTTCCAGCCAAAAATTTCTTCACTTGCTCTATTCCATTCGGTTATTTTTCCCCCGGCATCAACGACGATAATCCCGGATGTCGAAGAATCAAATATACGCTGAAGCTTTTCATTCACACTGCGTATTTGCTCCTCTGCCTGTTTGCGTTCAGCATAATTCGCGATGTGGCTGGCAAGGCTTTCCAGGAGAACCCGTTCTTCTTTAAGAAAAGGCCCTTCATCCTTAATCGGTATTTCCTTTAAATAACACACTTCAATCATACCAGTCTTGCTACCGCGTACATGAATATCTACTGTTTGCACCCATTTTGTTTTTTGAAAATTTTGAGTTTGAAAATGCTTTTCATTCAATATAATTCTTGCACAGGTCAATTCAGGGTGTTGCCAGGCTGCCGGAATAGCATCCACTGTTTTTTGCAGGAAATCGTCCAGCGGTTGGTTGAGTTCTGTGCTAAGTTGAGAAACCTGATACAGCTGTTTCATCTCTTTAAATCTCTCACGAAGATTTTGTAGCAATGTTTCGATGTCCTTTTTAGCCCAATTACTTTGTAATTTATTAGCGATAATTTCACCGATCGTCCGCAGGAGTGTGATATCTTCCATCGTCCATGATTTTTCATTTTTTACAGAATCAAAGCCTATAAATCCCAATAACTTTTGACTATAAAACACAGGGACGACAAGCACTGATTGGATATCCTGTGCCTGGAGTATCTTTTGCTCGGAATCTGCTTCGGCTGGCATGTTCGCAACGCTGGGAACATGTATATTTTTGAACAGAGTTAGCTTTTCCATCCACCATGGAAGCGCTGTTGCTGGTACAGCTTTAAGATTTTCAATTTGTGGCTCAATACCTTTTGCACACCATTCGTGGGTGTTGGTCAGCGTTTTGCTATCTTTTGAGATTAAAAAGAGGTAACTACGATCGACATTAGTAAATTGCCCGACCAATCGTAGTGTTCGATTAATCTCGTCGTCAATTGCATCAGTTGCAGCGCCGATAAACCTTGTTGAAACATCTGCAATGAGTTTTTCCAGTTCAATTCGATATCGCAGATTTTCCTCAGCGATTTTTCGTTTGGTAATGTCTCTTGAAATACAAAGAATGCCTTGGGGAACAGGGTACACAGACACCTCGTACCACCCTTTCCGTCCATCTTCAAAAGTGTACTCGTTCACAACAATGTCTGTCTCACGACTTTCCATTACACGTTGGAAGATGTTAAAAAATTCTGTTTTCTCTACTCCGGGGAACAATTCAGTAATTTTGCCACCCAGCAATTTTTCCTTTGGCATCCGAACGAATCGGGTCGCCGCGTCATTCACAATCACATGGCGCCATTCTGAATCCAGTACGTAAACACTATCAGAGATGGCTTCCAATAGCTGGCTGTAGTTGTTCTTACTCTCAAACAGGATATTCTCCACTTTTTTATGTTCAGTAATATCCACTGAGACTCCCAACATACAATTTGGATTATCATTTAAACTGATTGGCAATTTTGTTGTTTGGAACCATTTTATCGTCCCGTCGGGAAATGTAAAAGGTTCTTCCGGGACAAATTTGGTTTGATTATTTTTAATGACTTCCTGATTGTCATGAATGAAAGCCAGTGCGTCTTCTTTTGCCAGGCTTAGTTTATCAGCAAAATCCAAATCCGTTTTGCCAATCATTTCTTCGCGAGTGGTACCATACAAGTCTGCGATGAATTTATTCACAAATATATATTTCCCATGAAAGTCTTTCACATATATACAAACGGGCGTTGCATCGACGATGCTTCTCAATAATAGCTCGCTCTTTTTAAGGGCATCCTCAATTCGCTTACGATCGGTAATATCAATAATATTGCCAATAACTTTTACAACCTGTCCATTCTTCCGTACAGCTTTCGCCGCAGTACGAATCCATTTCGTTTGACCCTGTACTGTTATCAAAGGGAATTCAATATCGTACGATTCCCCCTCTTTGGCGCATTTTTCAAACACCTCCAAAATGACAGGTTGATCTTCAGGACGATAGCATTCCACACTGCGATCGATGTGTGTGCTCGAACCACGTTCTATTTCGTCAGGATTATATCCATGAATACGGTACGTTTCATCAGTCCAGAACATGGTCTGTTTTTGCACATCCCATTCCCATCCTCCAACTTTTGTCAATCGTTGTGTTGAAGCCAGCAATGCCTCGCTGCGGCGTAAATATTCCTTTGTTTTTTCGAACCTGGTAAGTTCTTTTTGTATCAACACATAGTGTGTTATTTTCGCGTTTTCATCCTTTACAACGTATGCACTGAGGATGATGGTTCGTCTAACTCCTTTTTTTGAGATAATAACAAGTTCTTCGTTAACAAGATCATCAATCGTATCCAACTGTGCCAGAATATCCTGCAGTTTTGCGAGTGATTCGTCGGTGTATATCTTTTTTATAGATTGACCAACAAGTGTTGGTTTATTGTATTCCAGAATACGAAGCGCAGCCCGGTTTACATCCAGTATTTCATAGTGAGGTGAGATTAGTAAACAATATTCAGGATTGAATTCAAAAAACAGCCGAAATAAATCGGTCTCGAAATGCGATACATTTGCTGACTGGCCGTTGCTTGCTTGCGACTTTTCCAACGTGGCAACCTGCTGACGTAATTCGTTTAGTTCAGCTATAAGTTGTTTCTTGGTTTTGCCTTCATCTTTCATAAAGCCTCTCCACAGTTACAAATATTGATCGAACCTGGCAAAAATTTAATTTTTACACGCGTACAGAAATATACCCAGGGAATTTGCTAAACGCTAAGTCTGCGTGAATAGAGTGGTTAATGTCATATAAAAATTGACGAACAATTTACTATTTTGTATTTCTAAAAGCTATTCCGGATTTAATCGGCATGAGTGAAGATAGTGTTAGATTCCAGAAGTTTCGCGCTTGATTGGAATAGTGTTATGACTAAAATTGATTTCGCTGCCTCTTTTTTCGAAAATCTGGCGATAATAGTTTTTGAATGCTATCAAGTTAATTATATCAAAATTTGACTAAAAAAGCAATAATTTAATTGAAAAAAAGTATCTTCTCAATATTTTATGGTAGATATGGGCGATTGCCGCTATGTCGTATTTAAACAGATTCCGTAGGTGTCACTTCGAGCGAAGTCGGGAAG
>CAZCJL010000208.1:0-7109 GCA_964498785.1 uncultured Cytophagia bacterium
GTGACACCTACGGAATATATTTAAATACGACATAGAGGCAAGCGCCCATATCTACTATAAAATATTGAGAAGATACCGATAAAATATAATAAAACGGAGATAGAAATTTGAAAGACAGGGATATTATCGTTCTGGCTTTGCCACGTTTTGATGGAAAATACGAATCGACCAGCTTCAATATTTCCTGTGAATTGGCAAGGCACAATCACGTTGTTTTTGTAGATAATCCGTTTACGCTAAAAGATGTACTGTTGAATTTTCGCTCGGCTCAGTTGAAAAAACGCTGGCGAAAAATTTTTCCGTTTTCTACAGGACTCATCCCATGCGAGAAAGGCGGAATTCCGCTGAATATTCTTGTGTCGCCGCCCATTTTGCCCATCAATCTGTTGCCAAAGGGATCCCTTTACAACATGCTGTCACGTTTCAATCATTGGCTGCTTGCACGGAGAATTAAAAAGGCAATTCACTATTTGAAGATGAAGAACTATATTTATATTAATTCATGGAATTTCTATTACCCGGACATGGTGCAAAAATTAAAGCCGGCGCTTTCGGTGTATCACTGCGTGGATGCCATGATTAAACCATATTCACTCCGGCATGGCCCGTATCTCGAACCGCGAGCCATCAAACACGTTGATATTGTGGTGAGCACCTCCAAAGCATTGCAGGAAGAAAAAGGGAAACACAATCCCAACAGCTATTTTATTCCCAACGCGGCCAATTTTGCCCACAGTTCCAAAGCATTATTGTCTGAAACAGGAATTCCGGACGCCCTCAACAAAGTAAAAAAACCGGTAATCGGTTATTTCGGCAATATAGAAAGGCGCATTGATTATGAATTAATGAAGCAGGTGCTGGATGCTCGCCCCGAGTGGACGCTGGTTCTGGTTGGCCCAATCGATAGGAATTATTTCCCACTTTGGTTCGAAAAAATGAAAAACGTTGTGGTGTTAGGACCACAGCCTTACAACCAGTTGCCCGGATTTTTGAAAGGATTCGATGTGGCCATCATTCCCTTCAAAGTGGATCATGTGAGCCGCACCATTTATCCGCTCAAATTGTACGAATACCTGGGCGCCGGCAAGCCGGTGGTTACAACCCCATTCAACCCGGATGTGATCAACATGCTGGAAAGCGTGGTATATGTAGCCGGAACCGCAGAAGAGTTCGAAACCGCGATTGAAAAAGCCCTGGCTGATAATTCACAAAATAAAATCCAGGAGCGATTGGCAGTGGCCAGGAAAAACACGTGGGACGCGCGAGGAAACGCGTTTTCTGCTCTGTTGGAAGAATGGTTGAATAAAAAGGAGTTCACTAATGGGAATCGCGAACAAGATAAAACAGGATCCGAAGTTAAAAAAGTTAATACTAAAGTTGCTCTTTCGTCGACGGCCTAATTCGTCGCGGGTTCGCCGAATAATATGGCTGTTCACCATTTTCCCGCGCTACTTCAACAACGGCATTATTGCCGGAGCCAGACTCGATCTGGTTCCGTTTCGTAAATTCAAATTAGGCAAAAATTCCCGCATCGAAAAAGGCACGGTAGTGGCCAATGGCATGGGCGATGTGATTATTCACGACGAGGTTCACACCGGCATTGGTTGTATTTTACTCGGCCCACTGGAAATGCACAAACATGTCACTCTGGCCCAGTATGTTCGGGTGAATGGCATGCACCACAGACTCGATGTCGGAGAACCGCATCATTTTCAGCCATGCTTTCGCGCACCGATTGTGATTGAAGAAGATGCGTTTGTGGGAACCGGCACAGTTATCCTGGGCAAAAAAAATGGCGAAACACTAACCATCGGCAAGCACAGCCGAATCGGAGCCAACACAGTAATTGTAGACGATGTGTCGCCGTATTCTGTAGTGGTCGGCAACCCGGGCAAAGTAGTGCGAGTATGGGATTTTGATCAAAAAAAATGGGAGGTTCCCGGGAAAAATGATAATAAAAAATACTGATGAAATTTATATCCCCACGGCAGAGGATGTGGATGATTTCAACAAAGTCAAACGATGCCGCCATTGCAAGAAACGCGTGGAGGAGCTGTTCCCGGAATTGTGCCCCCACTGCCACAAACCGTTTGAAAGCACTGCCGATTATTTCTTTCGACGGGCGGCATACTTTTTCGTGGCGCTGGTCGGGATTTATTTCTGGCAAAAAGTAATGCTGGGCTTTTTTTAATATGATGTCCTCCTCTGTTACAAAAAATACAGCTTCGCTCCGTCGTTACATGCGCAAGCTGATTATCGAAGATCGACTGGGCAACTGGTTCGGGATACTCTACGCTATTTTCGGCGGCGCTCTGTTCGGCGTTGTTTTTGGCACAAAAGGCATGTTGCCCGGAGTGTTGCTCATTCTGGCCTTCGTCGGTCTGCCGGTGATGTTCGCGACGATATTCAATCCGTTCTTTGGCATTTTTATTGTTATCACCATTGCGTATTTTTTGGCTGGCGTAAATCGAGCCATACCAGATGTGCCATTGGGGCTTGTGGTCGATTTTATGGCGCTGTTTCTTGCCTTTGGCGTACTTTACAAAAACCTGTATTTGAAGGATTGGTCTTTCGCTCGAAGCCCCATCGCTAAAATGGTTCTCATTTATATGGCGTATGTGCTCGGCAGTGTGATTAATCCCATCGGTAATAAAATGTGCTACATTTATACCGTCCGCTCCATGGCCGGGTATATGATTTTGTTTTTTATCATTTCATACGCAATCAAAACAAAAGCTCATATTAATATGTTCATCAAACTATGGCTTTTTCTATCTCTGTTAGCAGCATTGTATGCGTTAAAGCAGGAATACATTGGCCTGGCCGCATTTGAAAAAGCCTGGGTTCATGCAGATCAAACGAGATTCTGGCTCATGTATCAATGGGGACATTTACGAAAATTTTCATTTATGGCAGGTCCTGCGGATTTTGGAATTCACATCGGGTACACGGCTTTGCTGGCGTTGCTGTTGGCGCTGGGGAAAACCTCTCGCCGGAATAAAGCCATTTTAATATTCACGACGATCATCATGTTCCGGGCAATGCTAACATCTGGTACGCGTGCAGCGTATGTGATATTCCCCATCGGCGCAGTGTTATATGTGATGGTTACAAAAAAGAGAAAATTGATTTATATTACAGTGATCGCGGGCGTTCTTTTTTTCGGGCTGATTAATCTGCCCATTCACATAAATTCAACTTTTACAAGATTCAAATCTGCATTTCAACCATCGGATGACCCTTCCTACCTGGTACGGGTTGAAAACCAGCGCCTTATCCGACCGTGGGTATGGAAGCATCCGTTTGGCGGGGGTCTGGGAGCAACCGGCGTGTGGGGAGAGCGTTTTGCACCTCATTCGTTTCTTGCCGGTTTCCCCCCGGATAGCGGTTATGTGCGGGTGGCAGTCGAATTGGGGTGGATTGGATTAACGCTTTATTTCGCATTGTGGTTCGTCATTTTCAAAGAAGGAATTAACAGCTATTTCAGAATCCGGGATCCAGCCATGAAAAACATTGTGCTGGCGATGATGTGTGTGCTGTTCAGTCTGTACATTGTAAATTACCCCCAGGAAGCAACCAAACAATTGCCCACAAGCCTGCTTTTTTGGGTGGCGGCAGCTATTATAAACCGGGGGAGCCAAATAGAAGATGAATTGAAAGATAAAATAACAAAACTTAACATTCGTGAATTAGAGAAAAAGCGCTACTAAATCCATTAAAATTATTCCTGAAATTCTAAACTAAAATGAAAACTATAATTATATCACATTGCTCAACACTTCATCAGTTTCTGAAGACTAATACAAAAGAATATCTGAATAGTAACACAAAATTGTAAACAAAGCATATTATGAAAGTTTCAATCATCATCGTTAACTGGAACACACTGGAATTGCTCAGACAATGCCTGAAATCCGTCATTGAGCAAACGCATTGTTCCTATGAAATTTACGTCGTGGATAATGCATCACCGGACGGCAGCGCCGGAATGGTGCGTAAAGATTTCCCGGATGTCCACTTAATCGCCAATGATGATAACCGCGGATTCGCCGCGGCGAATAATCAAGCGATGCCACTGACAACCGGCGAGTACATCCTCCTGCTCAATCCGGACACCAAAGTGCTGGATCAGGCGATTGATAAAATGGTCGCATATCTAAATAAAACACCAGCCGTCGGCGCGGTGACCTCAAAGTTGCTGAACGGCGATGGCTCGCTTCAAAAGAATGTCGGCAATTTTTATACATTCTGGACCACCCTGCTGGAAAATCGCATTATCCCCAAACTGTTACCAAACAGTGAATTTCTCGCGAAACATCTCGTGGCGTTTTGGGATCACGCGTCCCGCCGGGAAATTGACTGGGCGCGGGGCGCAGTGTTGATGGCGCGTCGCAGCGTGATTGAGCAGATCGGCATGTTGGACGAGCAATTTTATATTTACGGCGAGGAAGTAGACTGGTGCTGGCGCATCAAGCAGGCAGACTGGAAAATTATGTACCTGCCGCACGCCCAAATCATCCATTACGGGAAAGCCGCATCGGATCAACGAAAAACAGAAATGTTCATTCAAAATTATAAAAGCGCGTACATCTTTCTGAAAAAGAATTACCCGGCATATTCATACTGGCTGTATCGAATGCGCACCACATTCTATTCGGTCTTATGGCTCGTGCGTTACTCTGTGCCACTGCTCTTTGTTTCAAAAAATTCCCAAAAATATGATGAACTAAAAAGCGGATTGAACGTCTATCAAAATTTTTTTCGGTGGAATTTATCCAAAAGATCACGGATCACGGTGGCGACAAAAGTAGCGAAAATGAAGGCCGCTAATTTGGTGGAGCAGGTAAGGAGTGAGAATGAATTTAGCTAAAAAAGATCGAAGACGGGATAGGTTATTTTGCCAACAAACAGGATTTTCCTTGCGAAGATTTAGCAATAATACAATACTTAGCTGATCACATAAATTTGAATCAACGTACAGCTTGTCCTGTTTTGAAAATTATTCGCAAGGGTAGTAGTTGCTCCCGGACATCCTGTTGAGGAATTGCGCTCTAATCAATTTAACGAGGTTTAGAAAAATGAAATCAAAAACCGCCAAACTAAAACAACTCATCCGGACAGAGTTGACGCCTGGAAACGGAACTATTTCCGGAGAAGTGAAAAACCCATCTTCCGAAAAACTCGGTCGGTTCGTAACTATTTCTACAAGATTGCTGCACGGCGCCGGCAGATTGATCAATGCAAAAATATATCTGAGACGATGTAAACACGTTGGTCGCTTTGTAACGGTTCGCGGGCATCCTCGGATCGAAGGCAGGGGTGAAATTATTCTGGGAGATCGGGTCAAAATCTGGTCGCACGTGGGCAAAACGCATATCTCGGTGGGAAAGGCTGCCAGGCTCAGCATCGGCGCTGGCACGTTCATTAATTGCGGAACCGTCCTTTCGGTCCGCTATGGTGTTACGATTGGCAGCAATTGCCAGATCGCCACGGACGTCGTTATTATGGACAGCGATTTCCACGGCGTTGCGGACAGAGGAAAAGTGGAACAACCATCCCCCATTATTCTGGAAGATGACGTCTGGCTCGCAACACGGGCCATTGTTTTGAAAGGGGTGCGCGTCGGGAAAGGCGCTGTGGTTGCCGCAGGATCGGTGGTGACCAAAGATGTGCCTGCTTACACCCTGGTGGGCGGAGTGCCTGCCAGAGAAATTAAAAAGATTACCTAAATCATGTGAGAAATTAAAATGAACCTATTCGCTATAATATTCTGGATCAGTTTAGCCGTACTTTTTTATTCGTACATTGGCTATGGCGTTGTCGTTTTTTTCATTTTAAAAATGAAAAAATTCATTAGAAAAAAAGTTCAGGACGGAGATTTTACAAACACTGATTTTGAGCCGGAGGTTACCCTGCTCGTTGCCGCGTACAATGAACGGGAATGCATCGAAGAGAAGCTGCGTAATTCATTTGAGCTGGACTATCCGGCACACAAACTGAAATTACTTTTCATCACTGACGGCTCTACAGATGGCACGCCGGAGGAATTGAGGAAATCTGACAAAATTACTGTGCTGCATCAGGAACAGCGCGCCGGTAAAATCGGCGCCATCAACCGGGCGATGAAATACGTGGAAACTCCCATCGTCGTTTTCTCGGATGCCAACACCATGTTCAACAAATCAGCTATTCGGGAACTGGTGAAGCATTATCAGGATCCGGATGTTGGCGCGGTATCCGGTGAAAAACGTATCCGGCAGATGGATTCGGATTCTGTTAGCGGCGCCGGCGAGGGGTTGTACTGGAAGTACGAATCATTCCTCAAAAAACTGGACTCTGACTTGTACTCAGTGGTCGGCGCTGCCGGAGAAATGTTCTCGATTCGGTCCGCGCTTTTTGAAGATGTCGAAAGTGATACGATTTTGGATGATTTCATCATTTCCCTCCGGATCGCAGAAAAAGGCTACCGTGTCATTTATGAACCCAATTCGTACGCGATGGAAACACCTTCTTCATCCATTAAAGAAGAAATGAAACGGAAAATCCGAATCAGCGCCGGCGGTTTTCAATCCATTGTCCGGTTGAAAAATTTGCTCAATCCATTTAAATACGGCACACTCAGCTTTCAGTACATCTCCCATCGTATACTGCGCTGGGCAGTCGACCCGTTTCTGCTGGTCGCCATGATACCGATGAACTACGCATTGATGCTCGCGTTTAACGGGATTTACACATTCCTGTTCGGACTGCAAATTCTGTTTTACGCGCTGACATTTTTGAACTGGTATTTTGAAACAAAAAACATCCGCATCAAGCTGCTGTTCGTGCCCTTCTATTTTTCCATGATGAACCTGGCTGCGATTCTGGGATTTTTCAGATACGTCAGGGGCAAACAGTCCGTATTGTGGGAACGAGCAAATCGCGTTTAACAACATTGCTCTGTTGGAAGAGGCAAAAAATGAATACGTTTATCGGAAATTTTAATACAAACCAGGATGTAACTGAAAAGCGGAAATCACAAACAGTTTTCAGCCAGATCGATTTACAATAAACTATTTGTATCCATTCAATAATTGATGGTGTGCATCAAAGCTTTCGGATTCTCTTTA
>CAZCJL010000209.1:0-7101 GCA_964498785.1 uncultured Cytophagia bacterium
ATTTAAAGAGAATCCGAAAGCTTTGATGCACACCATCAATTATTGAATGGATACTCGTTTCTTATGCTAACTATTCGTTAATATAATACATATCCCATTTTAACAGGATGGTCATAAATATAACACATTTAACTAAAAAAACAAGCGATTTTTAAAATTCATTGCGCAGCCCATCTAAAAAAAAATGGCAATCAGAATTGCGATTGCCGTAAGTAAAATCATGCTAATTTCGTTTTTTGGTCCGCCACCGCTTATGCATCCACATGTATTGTTCCGGATATTTACGAATATATTTTTGCAATAATTCTGTGTATTCGGTTAACAAAGTATGGATACCTTCATCATTGTCTGTAAAAGTTGAAACGTCCGGAAATTTCTCAAGATGGATTTCTATTTGACCGTTTTCGCCACGCACCCCGAATGCCATCACAATTGGCGCTTTTAATCGAATGATCAGCGAAGCTGCCCCGCGATTCGTTGATGCCGGTTTTCCGAAGAAGTCGATAAATACGCCGCTCTTTCCTGCATCCTGATCGATCACGACGAGTGCAACGGATTTTTCTCTAATCGCTTTCATAATTCCTTTGGCAGCGGCTCCTTTTATTTTGAGCGGGTGAATACCAACGTGCATGCGATAGCTTTTTATGATTTCATCCACTGCTTTGTTTTTTTGCGGTTTAAAAACAGCATAGCACGTGTGTCCCACGTTTGAAGCAGCCGCGGCAAGGTATTCCCAGTTTCCGAAGTGGCCGCTCAGCAAAACAAGGCCTTTTTCGTGTTGGAGCGCTTCATCTAATATATGTCGATTGTGGATGGGAATGTGCTGTAAAATCGTTTCACGTTTTAGCAGTGGTATCCGTGCAAATTCCATTAACACGCGACCAAAATGTTGATAATTTTTCCTGACAATTATTCTTAATTCCGAATCACTTTTTTCCTCTCCAAAAGCAATTCTCAGGTTGTTGAGCGCGACGTCTCTCCGAATGCGGATAACGTGATAGAAAAAGCTGCCAAGGGCATCTCCGGTTTTTAGGGCGAGTTTTAGTGGCAATGCTTTTGCAAAAAATCCGACAATATGTGCAAGGGCAAACTCTAATTTATACTTAGTCTTCATCAAATAAAGCTTCCTCCGATTCCCAACGCTTTAATGTTTTACGATTACGGATTCGGATGATAATGAATATCACAATAAATAGCAGCGGCAGCGACATCCAGAGATAGATGTCGAAATCTGCGAGAAAGTGCCAGCGATAATTATCCCGGATGTACTGAAACCACTCGTACTCAAAATCATATATTCCCATCCCGAGTGTGTTTAGAAATGCAGTGTCATAATCGTGAGAAATTGCAATTTGATTTATAATATTTCTGACACTTTCCAAACCATACGTTTCGATTAAATATTTCACCGCGAGATAGCTCTCCTGGTATGCTAACTGGGCTTTGCTTTTGTGAAACGTAAGTACATAATCGATGTCCGAAAGATCAATAATTGATTGCGTCATTAATGCTTTTGAAATAAGCGATGTGGATGCGAAATTTTTCTCCCTGGAAAAATAGACAGCTAAGCCTTCATTAAGCCAGCGGGGGATTGGTTTCGATTTTGTCGCCTGGTCGATCAATAAATGGGTCAATTCGTGGATTGCAATTTTATGGATATCCTGATTCGTATAATAAGATTTCAACACCATTACTTGATGGGCAGGAAGCGCAGCCCCGGAACTCCAGTCAGGAAAACTTTTACCAACAATATTTTTATACAGGTTTTCGGAGTTGGTCAGAAAAATATTTATTGAAGTGATTAGTTTACTTCCAATTGCCTCACACAGTTGCGGATATTCTTCTGTTAATGTGTTTAAAATATTTTGTGCATTTTTAGAATCGCTATCAAGGTAGAACACAATAAACATATCTGTTTGAACTTTTTTCCAATCAAGGGATTGAGAGAAGCCGGGTGTTAACAGGAGAACGTGAATTAAAATAAGAGGGAAGATTTTTGATATACAACGGATATATTGGTTACTCATCTCTATTTATATATTCCCATATTGATTCTGCCATAACATTTACATGTTCTTTAATTTTCTCTCTGGCGCATTTCGGATTAACTTTGATACAATGCGTACCTTTGCAATAATAGGGGTGTTTTGAACAAGAGTGTTTTTTTTGGTAAATCGGTGTTGGCGTCATTTTGCGAGTGATTTCTTTGCGATTAAAATTTTTACTTCGTGTTTTTATTCCGAATTCAACGGCTTTTTCCCACATAAATTTCTGTAATTCAACAACCGATCGATTGTCGAGGCTATCGATCAGGGCGTTTAGCTGGTTTCCGTGAAAAAGATGAAAAAGAATTTCGACTTTTTTGTGTATTTTCAGAAATCCGGAACGACTACCTTGCATGTTGTATTAATTTCCTGGCATGTGAGAATTAATTCGATTTGAGGCGGTCATTGAACAGGTTATTGTATATTCTCAAGTAACATATCGATAATATTTACCACGATCTTTTTCGAACTAACTGAGTCTGTTATTTGACAGAAATGAAAGCGGATATTTCGATCGATTGAAAGTCCACCAGGTCCATAAAATTTATCAGGGAGGGGAATGGCGCTTTTATCATCAACACTGGCTATTACGATGATCGGAGCAGTATAATGTTCGGCAAAATAGTCGAGTACATCTTTTATCGTGTCGAGTGAATCGTGATCTTCCCACCGAAATATAAACACATAACCCAAAATTTTAGACGATAACATATCCCATGAGATAGAGGTTTCATTTTTATTAATGCTAATTCCATACAGATGCAAACTCAACTGCTCGTTTACAAGAAAACGACCAAAACAAATTCTTTCGTTTGCTGATTCTACATTATTGCATATTGACTTAATAAAAATTTCTTTTTCATTTCCCGGAGGGCTGAAAACTGCGACTTCACCAATCCTCATTTGCTGTACCCAAGTAATTAAAGTCACTTATTATAGCAATTTTTCACGTATCAAAAGTAGCTCTGTTCTGTCCAGGTAGATCTTATTTTCGTTTGGAATATCATCCCATCGTCTATGCTGCCGACGTCGATCCACCAATTGTCTTCGATCGTCCCTCCGCTTTTCTATCTCAAAAAAATTTGCGTCAGTCTTTTTTTTTAATAGGTTTGAAATAATAAATGAAACATTATGATCCTCAGAATGATCGCGGGCCAAACTTTGTTTAATTCGCTCAACCTGACTTTGAGGCTGAGAGAGATAATTCTCATTCGACTCCTGCAAGTATCCTTTCCGATAAAGATTATCGATAATCTCAAGAGATTTTATATCATCCAATGGACTTTTCGTAATAATATCATAAATTTTCGAATGTTTGTTTATCGATCGAATTAGTTGCTTCTCATCATTTGAGATATTATTTTCTTGGTATGAAATTTTGTTGACCGCTAAAATCGTGTTAAGTGGTGGCAAGTTTTTCTTTATCTGATCCCACCGTGCATTTCGTTTAATTCCTTCTGATAACAATTTTTCTGTGGGCTGGTTTAAGGTGCGGGAGTGATCCTTATTGGCAAATTCAACCTGATATGAACCTTCTGTCCATAAAAATAATTTATATAACGCTTCTTCTGATGGCAGATCCAGAAATCGTGCATCAACAATTTCGCCCTTCCTTACATAAACTTTGCCCACATAGTTGTTTAAACTCAAGTTAATGATTGCTGATTTTTTACCCACCTCTAAAGTTTGGATTAAGTCAATGAGATTCATTTCGTGAAGATAACCGGAAAACCCTTTTCCCCCGGATAGCTGTGAATCATCAAATTGAGCGATTTCATTAAAAATAGTATCGATCCGGGCGACAACTTCTTCTACGTAAAATGGTTTAGAAATGAAATCATCAACTCCTGTCTCGATACTTTTAATACGGTCGTCCACGCGTTTTTGGCTACTTAAAAAAATAAACGGAACGTGTTTAAATTCAGAATTTGTTTTAATTTCTCTGTAAAATATATGTCCGTCATCATTTGAAAGATTAACATCGGAAATGATCAAGTTGGGCCGAAAATTACTGGATAAATCAAGTGCTTTTTTTCCATCGTTCCAATAGATAACTTCATAGCCAGCTTTTGTCAATTCTTTTCTGAGGTCGGAGATATAATTTGCATCTTCATCAACGATTAAAATTTTCTTTTTACCGCGCATTAATAATTGCCTGTAACTATTTAATAGGTCACTTTTTCAATCAATTCATTTAACATCTTTTCCGGCTTTTTCGGGATTTCCGAGACCGGAAACAGCGTGGATGTTAATATTTCTTTTACTGAGGTATCGTTGTCAGGATCCCAGGCAACGATTGGGGTTTGATCCGAAAGATTTAGTTTGTAACGAACAACATCGAATGTTATTGAGTTTTGTTCATGAAAGTTCATTAACGCAATTGTTACGGGAAGCTTAAATGCATCTGTAACAGTATGAATGAGATAACTTTGATATTCCCATAAATCTTTGCGCGTGCAATCAACGCTAAATATTAATCCGATTAGCTTTTCAGAAAGTGCACCAACAAAATTCATAAATGCTTTATCCGCAATAATACCAACTAATGTTATAAACGAAAATTCAGAATCAGATACTTTCCCATAGTGTATTTGTAAATCCGGTAATGCGTCAAATTTTTTGGACTGAAAGTTATTATTGGTTATTATATCCATTATTTCGTCTAAATTATCCTCATCCAGACCAATCGCCACGATTTGATTTTTTGAAAAATTAGACAAGTCATGCGGTTCATTTCTCAGTTCTTCCGGTCGATTTTCAGTTTCGATCGTTTGTTTTTCAACGGAGAATTCACTTACGTCTTTCTCCTCTTTTTTTATAAATTCATTGCGATCAAAGACAGGCGCCAATGGTTTTTCATTTGCAGGTGGTTGAGCCTCTGTTTTGAAATTTGCTGGCTCTTCCTGTTTTTTATCAACCGGAGCTTCTTTTTCCGCTGGCTTTGATTTTAAATCGCGGTTATTATTATTATTGCCTGTAATTTTATTTTCTTGAGGAATAATAATTTCAGATCGATGGGAGTGAATACGTTGTTGTATTGGACGATGTATATCAGGAAGTTTGGGCAAGCCGGTTGATTCATCCGATGGTTTCGGTTCGGAGCGCTCAGATTCTTGTTCCAGCCGTTTTTTTAATGGTTTTTGACGTTGATCTTGTTCCTGTGGTTTGGATTTTGGTTTTGTTGTTGGTTCGATAAAACCCTGGTCAAAAAGACGATGCAATCGTTCCAGCGTTTTGGGTTCGTCATAACTACTTTCATCAAGAATTGATCGGATGTTTCTTCTTCCGTCTAAAAGCGAAACAAATTTTTTTACATCAGGAGATAACTTCTTTTTTTCGAGCAACTTTTTAAATGTGAAGGTGATTTTAAAAGAAGTATTGGGATCCGGAAATTTCTTTATTAATTTGTTGATTCGTTCCAGTTTCTTGGTTCCCTCCAGCAGTAATCCCAGGTTGCTAATGGAAATTTCATCAGGAACATCGATTTCTTTAAATTCCATACTAAACGTGCCACGTTTCCATGTCAGCATTTTGTAAACAGCATTTTCCAGACTGATGTCTCCTGTTGAAGCATTTATCACCGAACCGTCTCGAAAATAGACATGGCCGGTATTGTTTTGTTCGTTTGTTAATGTTAAAACACCGGTTTTTCGCTCGACACTGAAATTTTCGATCAGGTCTGCCAGATGTAATTCGGAAAGACCCCCTGAGAATTTATTTTGATTATTTGAGGTTTCAATCTTTTTTTTGTCAAGCCTGCGAAGCACCATACGTATATGAGCAATAACTTCTTTTACATGAAGAGGTTTTACAAGATAATCTTTCGCGCCCATTTGAAAGCTGCGAACGCGTTGTTGAACCTCTCGCTGATTTGTTAAAAAAATGAGAGGAATTGACGTTGTATTCGGATCTGCCTGCATTTTTTCTAACAACTGAAAACCTGTTAGTTCTGGCAGAGTGATTTCCGTTAGCACCATATCAGGAGATGTCTTTTGGATTTCGTCCCACGCTTTTCCGCCATCGGAAACTGTAATCACGCGAAAGCCGGACGCCTCAAGGTTCTCCTTCAGAATCTGCAAATTTTTTGGATCACTATCGGATATCAAAATTAGTCTGTTAATCATCCCGAATTCTCTCAAGCTCGAAAAAAACTCATAATTTACAACCAATATAATCAAATTTTAAAATCATGTCAAGTACTTTTTTCCTTATGAGTAAATATTTAATTCTTCATGAATTCCTGCGGATTTAACATGATTTGATCAATATAGCTGCAAAAATCATGCAACTGTGTCGAGCTGTGAGAAATGGCATTGTGTGAGGCGTTTCTCCTGATAATATGTTCAAAATCCCTTAATTGATGTTCTTCCCCATAATAGCGATTGTAGTTCAGAAATTGTTGAACCAGTTCGCTTACATTGCTCGCTGACGCATATCCTATTGGTTTATCAATACATTCCACAAAGATATCAAAGCGATTTGGCGGTTTGTGGTAATTACACGTAATCCCACTGCATTTTTTCATTTTTGTAATTGTGCATTGAATATCGATGATGACATGTTCCATTAAATGCAAAATATTTAATGCATACTTATCTGAGCCTTCCGTATTATCCTCGTGTTCACCAATACCGGATGCTTTGGCCTGACAGCAATCATGGTTTCGCAGGTTCGGAAAAAGATCGTGGAATTGCTGTATCACGATGGGATATATTTTCTTGTAAATTTTATGAGGAGAAATTACATCAATCGTCATTTTTATTTTATTGATCCCGGGTCTGAAGTTTGAATTCAAATGATTCACTTCAGAAAACTTTCCATAAGCATAGTCGATTACAATCATGATATTTCAAAAATTTAGTAGATATATTTTAATATCAATATCGTCATATTTGTTAAAGAACTTTATCTTATGTTACATAAAATTCTAAATAATATCTGAAATTAGTATCTTCTCAATATTTTATGGTAGCTATGGGCGATTGCCTCTATGTCGTATTCAAATATATTCCGTAGGTGTCACTTCGAGCGAAGTCGAGAAGTGACTCACTCGATA
>CAZCJL010000210.1:0-6774 GCA_964498785.1 uncultured Cytophagia bacterium
AATACGACATAGAGGCAAGCGCCCATATCTACCATAAAATATTGAGAAGATACTTTTTTTAAACCACAAAAATTATTGAATAAAAAACTTAATTGAAATTTTCAGGTTTGGGCTAAATAGAAGAATTGATGGCTGTGAAAATCAGATTGAGAAATGAGGTTAAATTGCATTATGGTCAATGAGAGTTTAACTTTCTTCGCATTGTACTAAAATCGCAATACCACTTTTTTTGCATACTCCTTCAAATGAAAAAAATGATAATATATATACTTGTAGAGATAAATATGTAGATCAAGAATCAAAAAAAATTGGAATGTTCTATTGCTTTGTGTCCTGGCGCTTCTACGGTGAATATTTAATGTTAATAACTGGGCTGTACTAAATTCTAAAGAATTCAGTACAGCCCGAATAAGTTTATAACCGTCGTCTGGGTTTATGATTTTTCCTGGGGCGCCGCGAAGGGCGTTTATGGCCACCGTTTTGAGGTGCTTCGGTTATTTCGCTTCCTCCGTTGGAAACTTCTACGACTACTTTTCTTTTTTTGAAATTCGCATTGTCGAATCCATTCAGCACTTTGTCCGTATATTGCTCATCGACTTCAAAAAACGAGAATTTACGCATAATATCGATTTTACCGATGTCAATATTCCGTTGCCGTGTATTTTTATTCACCAGTCCGATTAATTCCGGTGGGGTTAATTGATCACGTTCTCCTAAATTAATGTAAAAACGGGTAAATCCGTTCTCAGCAGCCGGTACCGAACTGCGCGCTGGCTTATGCTTTCCATTTTTAGGCTGTTTTGTTTTATTTGTTTTCCGATCGCCTTTATCAGTCGGTCGCTGGATATCGTCCGAATTTTTGTAATAATTCAGGAAATGGTTGAATTGCAGCACGACAAAATGTTTGATTAGATCCTCTCGATTGAGCCAGGCTAATTTTTCATATATTTTTGGCAGAAAGCGATTGATTTCCCTGTGATCAATATCGATTTTTTCTAACCGATCGATAAAATGAAATAATTGCTTTTCGCAAATCTCAATCCCATCCGGAACATCGCTCTTTTTGAATTTTTTATTGAGTTTCGATTCAATCTGCCGGATTTTATGTTTTTCTCTCAGATTGATAATTACAATCGAAGCCCCTGTGAGCCCGGCTCTTCCGGTACGTCCGCTGCGATGGATGTAACCGGTAACGTCATCAGGAATCCTGTAGTTAATAATATGCGTCAGTTCTTTTACATCGAGTCCGCGTGCAGCGACATCGGTTGCAGTTAGCAAGTGCAGGTTTTTGACACGAAATTTGTGCATTACGCTCTCGCGCTGAGCTTGTGACAGATCACCATGCAAGGCATCAGCGTTATAACCATCCTGCATCAATTTGCGGGCAACGTCTTTTGTCTCTTCACGGGTACGGCAAAAAATAATGCCATAAATATCAGGATTGTGATCTACAATTCGTTTTAACGCGAAATAACGGTCTTTTTCATGCACAGTATAACAAGTATGTTCTACATTGGTGGCACCAGTATTGCGCTGTCCGGCTGCGATCTCCAGAGGATCGTGTAAATAATTTTTCGAAAGCGCCATCACCGCTGTGGGCATGGTTGCTGAAAACAGTAACGTGCGCTTTGATTTTGGTGTACGTTTCAGAATTGCGTCCAGCTCCTCTTTAAATCCCATGGAGAGCATTTCATCGGCTTCATCCAGGACAACGGTATGGACTTTTGAAATATCGATTTTCTTTCGCTTGTTGAGCAGATCGTCCATTCTGCCCGGTGTCGCGACAATAATATGCGCTCCTCGTTTAATTGCTTTAAGCTGGCGCTCGATATCCGCACCTCCGTAAACAGTTACGATATTCAGCCCTCTCACATATTTTGCATAATTTGTTAAATCTGATGCAATTTGCAGACATAATTCACGTGTCGGCGCCAGAACAACCGATTGTGTGTTTTTGTTTGAAATATCAATGGATTGAATGAGCGGTAGTCCGAATGCTGCTGTTTTTCCGGTTCCTGTCTGTGCCAGGCCGATCATGTCTTTCTTGTGTTCCAGTAACGAGGGAATTACTTTTATTTGAATGGGCATTGGTTTTTCAAAACCTAATTCACGAATTCCTTTTAACAGATCATTTTGAACTCCAAGTTCTTCGAATGTTGTCATATACTTACTTTCAAATTAAATGAATAGCATAAAAAAAGCCCAATTTAGAAAAGCAAAACCACGAACGTCTGCTTTTAATCAGAATTGGGCAGCTTTTTGTAACGATTTTGTATTTAAACGGGTTTCCCCGGTTTTACAAATGAACCGTCAAAGATACTGATAATAATGATAAATGTCAATATAAATTTTTAAATTAGTAAACATTTTTATTCAACCATAGATTACTTGATTGAATCAGATAAATCCGACAGCGTCACAAATCTATACACTCTTTTCGTTAATATTGGTAAAATCGTTTGCAGCGTTTCCACTGTGCGTGCTCCTCTTGCACCGCGGTCATGCAGAATGATAATCGATCCTGGTTTTGCATTCAGCGAAACATAAAAAGATGCAAATGACGATGACCGAATTACTGTATCCACAGGATAAACAGAGCCAAGCACGCATCGATAGCCACGGGAGTTGATATATTCAATCATCTTCTTTGAATAAAAGCCGGATCCGGGACGAAACCAACGGACATCTGCATATTGTGATAAAACGCTATCCGCCTTATTGAATTTGCGTAAAAAATCCGATCTCGATAATTTGTAACTCGGTTCATCGCGCGTCATGTGGTTGCCGATTTCATGCCCGTTTTCTACTATTTCGGTTACTATTTTCGAATTATTTTCGATATGGCTGGTGATCAAGAAGAATGTCGCTTTGGCATCATATTTCGCAAGCGTCGCCAGAATCGCCGGCGTGGTGCTTGAATCCGGGCCGTCATCAATGGTCAGTGCCAGGAATTTTTCGTCGGTGTCAATATAATAAACTGCACCGGGAAATGATTTTGAGATAATAGACGTCATGCCATGTGTTACATAGCTACAATTCGCATACAATAGAAATAAAAGTAACAACACGCATATTAATACATTGGTTTTAGTACGCAATTTCATTTAATCGAATTTTCCGGTAACGAATAATTCTTTCATTCAGTTGGCTACTCGTAAAAAACTCCCTGATTATCCGCACAAATTTACTTAACCAACAACATCTTAAATGATTTTTGAAATTCACCTGCTTTGATGTGATAAATATAAACGCCGCTGCCGACATCCATGCCTTGTTCATTTGTACCATCCCACGCTATCGAATAAAATCCTGCTTTTTGCTCGCCGCTTACAAGCGTTCGTATTTTCTTGCCCTCAATATTGTAAAGGATTAAATCGACGTGATTTCTTTCCGGTAATTGATAACTGATTGTGGTGTACGGATTGAACGGATTGGGATAATTGGGATATAGCTCAAATTTTAAAGGAACTTTTTCATTGGATGATTCATTTTTGATACCGGTGGTATTAATTTCAAACTGGTTGAGTACCATGATCGTATTCGCGGTATATAAACCGTCTCCCTGAGAATAGGCGATATTCACATTCGAGTATTCCAGCGAATCTATTGGATTGAATGCCCGATAATATAGCGTTTGCCCGGTTTGAAAACCATCAACCTCTGCTGTGATATCATTGTCACCCCAGACAGTGAGGGCCAGGTTCTCGGATGCCCATTGCCTGAACCCGCAGCACAGTCCGCTTTCTGTGAAAACACCAACGTAATATCCCGGGTGTAGCGGAGTTCCGTCGATGTTTGGATTTGCTGTGACCGGCAAGATGACGGTTGACGAATTTCCGGTGCGATCTGTAAAAGTCCAGTGATCCGGAACATTTGGTTCGCCCTTGATGATCGAAAAAGGATTATTACTCAGATCGTAAGGAATACCATCTTCTGCATCACTTATTTTGATAATACAGTCATCGGATAATGTGTTCGGAATTATCCACGAAGCAGATCCTGTATTTGAAATACCGGTCATCAACGGCGGTGAAATCCAGGTGCAGCCGCCATCGATGGATAACTCTATCGTGATCGCAGGGATTGTCACCGCTGCCGATGTATTCCACATTATTTGCTGCTCGGTTCCAAATTCCCATATTTCACCGCCATTCGGGCTTTGAATTTCAACCCATTCTGTTAAATGAATTGTATCCACGGTATCGGTGTTTGAGTACGCGGATCGCCCGTGTTCATTGTATGCCGCTACACGGAACAGCAACCGCTCATTCGTAGTTGAATTATCTAACTGAACAGATGTTACATTCGCATGCACAGTGTCTGCAGTACTCCAACCACTTCTTCGTTCATGCATTTCCACAAAAAAGCCTGTTTCATCGTCGCTGTTATCATTCCACGTAAGATGTACTTGGTCAGTTAATTGGACGGCCTGCAGGTTGTCCGGCGCGGTGGGAGCTAACGGATCGATCTCCTGGTAATCGAGAATTAGCGCGCCGCTTTGATAATTTGTGAGAAACAGGTATTCACCAGCCAATGCCATTCGTTCTGTTCGAGTTACATCTTCATATTTGCCAACGACGAGAGGAGTAGTTGGATGTGACAGGTCCAGTACTTTTACGCCAAATTGATGTTCTGCAATATACGAAAAATTATCATTTATTAAAATTGAAAACGGCGTATCGGTATCCTCAAATAAAGCAACTTCAACCGGAGCAGCAGGATCGGAGATATTAAAGATTCGAATCAGGTTGTTATTGATATCAGCGACATAGGCATAACCGTTATATATCTTGACGTCACGAAAATAACATCGGTCTGGCTTATATTGAAAGACTTCCGTAGGATTTTCAAGATCAGTCACGTTGTAAACGCGCAATCCCTGATTTGCATTTGCCACATACGCATAATTTGAAACGATATCAACGGTAAAAGAGTAGCCATCATTATCATAACGGCTAATAAGTACTGGATTCAACGGGTCCTGAATATCGATAATGGCGAGTCCGTTATTCATATTTCCGACAAACGCGTAATGATCGTGGAGTGTTACGTCATACGTGCTACCGAGGTTTATTCCTGCCACCTCAGCCGGATGGTATGGATCGGAAATATCGACCACCCTGAACCCGTTATAATCATCGGCGATGTACGCATAGTGATCTCTGATTTGGATATCCACCGGATCCTTGAGTCCACAGAAACCGATTTCAGCCGGATTATGAATATTTGAAATATCAAAAACACGCAGTCCCTTCTCCTGTTCAACTGTATACACATAGCTTCCATTTGCGGCTATTCCACTGGTTTCGCCGCGTGTATCAAAAGAACCGATTTCCACCGGATTGGCTTTGGTTGTTACATCAATGAGCTGAATTCCCTCTTGATAGTCACCAATGTAAACGATATTGCCTGATTTTTGAATTTCTTCTGATCTGCCGTCGGTATCGTACTCGCCGATCTGTATCGGTGCAGTAACGGTGGAAATATCAAAGACTTTCAGTCCATCAGTATCATCTGCAACATAAAGAAAATCTTCTTCAAAAAACACATCGTTGGCGCTATATGTGGGAATAGCGACAACCTCCGGCAGGAGATCAGGTTGGTTGATATCAAGAACGACCACACCATTTCCACCGCAGGAAATGAACGCGTAATCATCCGTCACATCTAATTTTTCAAAATAATACCCCGGATCGATGTAAGTGTATAATTGCGGCGTTGTTGGATTTGAAATATCAACCACATAAAAACCATAATAACGACCTGGTATGAATGCAAAAGTATTTTTGATTTTAATGTCAAATGCCAAACCAACGTCAGTCAAATGTGCTGCCAAAACTGGCTCTGCTGGCTCGGAGATATTCAAGACAATCAGCCCGTTGAATCCATTTGCACAGAACGCATAATTCCCCTGTATTTCCAACGAATGAAAGCTGAAACCATTTTTGAAATACCCAATTTCCACAGGATTTGAAGGATCGGAGACATTAATGATTCGTAATCCACCATAACTTGCTGAAACATAAACGACACCATCCTGATAAAGAATGCCCGAAATGTAATGGGGGAGAATCAGATTGCTTAATTCCACCGGAGTCGCCGGAATTGTGAAATCAACGATTTCCAGAACATTGCCATTTCCAAAGAAAGCAATGTTTTCGTCGATAGCGACTGCTTCACAGGGCCCGCCATGAATCTGGCTGATCAATTCAATATTCAAATTATCGGCACTTTCAAGATGTGAGGTTTCTGATAATGGTGCAATTTCAGGTTCTGGTTTTCGCAGTTTGTTTTTATTGTTGATGCGGGTTAGTCCTGTAACTGCTAAATTGTCGATTTCGGGGGGCGTCTTGTGTCTGGTTTCGTTGTCGACTATTACATTTTCAACAGGATCATAATAAGTGGTTTTTTCTGTTTGTGTATATAGCGAAGAAATAGTGATGAAGAATAATACAATTAGTAAGTGAGCGAAAAAACTAAATTTCGATTCAACCATGACTAACCTCCTTTTTTGTGATAGAATTTTGTGATTTAATCTATATCAACAATTTCTACTAAGTCATGATAATTTTCACAACCAGAAAATAGGCAGAATTATAATAAGAATCAAGCGATTTGCAGGGGTGATTGTAATTTAGCTATGATTAGCGTTCTTTAACTAAGATGCTTTAACCTGAATTATTCAGAAATATTTGCCGCAGAGTCGCTAACCTGAAAAATGATATTACAACAAAAAAATGGACAAAAATTTAAGTTAAGCAGCTTTTTTAATTA
>CAZCJL010000211.1:0-6623 GCA_964498785.1 uncultured Cytophagia bacterium
AAATACGACATAGCGGCAAGCGCCCATATCTACCATAAAATATTGAGAAGATACTGCATTTTAATTATAACTATTTATTTTATTTGTATTTGGAGTTCAACTGTACGTCCGGGGAGTATTTATGCATTACATTGAATCGCATAAATGCACCAGAGGCGCACAACAGCGATTCAGTCCCGAACACAAATTCAATTTAAGGAGTTATTTAATTTCCATGTTTAAATTTTAGTTTACCAATTATTCCCGAAAAAGAGTCATCGCAGTATCGATATCATCGACGTCAATAATAACAGAAACAGTTTTATCTCCTGGTTTAGAAGAGGCAAACAGATGATCAATATTTAAACCAACGTGGCTAATACGAGAGGTAATGTAAGTTAATTCTCCCGGTTTGTTCTCGATTTCAAATCTTAACACATCACGAATTTCTACTGTATAATTGTTCTTCTCCAGTATCTTTTTCGCTTTGTCAATGTTCTTAACTAACAATTTCGCGCTGTCTACAAAAACATCGATTGTTTCAATATTAATATTACTTTTTGCCAATTGTTCACATAACTCACCCAATGCTCCCGGCTTGTTTTCTAAAACAACATAAAGCTCCTGGATTTTATCCATTAAATCCTCCTTCTTTATTAATAATCAGGATTAAGTACACGGACATCATGCTGCCGCACGGTAAGCCCGCTTTTATCAAAATAATTTAACAACGGTACATTGTATTTCCTGCTATTATTAAAAAGCTGACGACAGTCACCAACTGTCAATTCATCATGATTATTAAAAAATTCCCGAATTTTTATCTTTGCTTCTTCAATACATTGACTATGAAATAAAATTCCTTCCTCCAATTTCACTAATTTACTTGAATCAATTAAAACATCAATCGCTTTATTGACGTCTTTTCGTGTCAAATTTAATTTTTTTGCAACCTCTTCCGGATTCGATGTTGAATATTTTTCTTTCAAGTATAGATCTGCAATTTGATTCATGACTTGCATTTCTTTGTCACTGAATTTGGGTTCGTGTGTATAAAGGGCAATTTTGGAATCAAAATACGTGGTTACATTCTCCTGGTTAAGATCTTCTAATATTTTGTTAAAAATTTCCTGGTCAATTATTACTCCCAAAGCGACTTTAAGTTCTGTTTTGCTCATTCCTCGCAGTGCCGGATTTTGGGAATGATATACGTCTAATGATTGTTTGATTCTTTCCCGGATGTCATGATAATAGAATTGATGCAGGTATACTATCTGAGATTTATCACGAATCGGGTAGATTTGGTTGCTGGTAACAAGCTCATGGATATGCTTTTCAGCGTCAGATTCGGAGATACTAATTTGCAAGCAAATTTCTTTAATAGAAAAAGCAGAATATTTTTTGCCCAGTAGAAATTGTTCGATAATTCTGGTAGCATCCCCCTGCTCTAACAATTCGAATCGTTGTATAACTTCTTTTGAAAAGCGTTTATATTTTCTGGGATGTGCATTCAAAATTTTGCCTCCGCCAATTGTAAAAACAGGAGAATAATGACGCACGACAAAGCGATCATCAAAATCTGCAACAACAGGTTTTTCTAATCTGAACTGGGCATAAGCCATCTCTCCAGGGTCTAATTGCTCTTTATCGAGAATACTGATCCTCCCGATCACCTCGCTTGTCCCCAAATGAATACGGACTCTGGCATTATGTTTTAGCTTTTTGGGATTTGATTTAAGCAGATAAAATTTGGCGTCAAAAAATCGGGTCGGTTTATAAAAATCAGGTTCTGTTAAAACGTCGCCGCGACCAATCATTTCTTTTTCCACACCTGCCAAATTTACTGCGGCCCGGTCACCGATATTAACTTCTGTGACTTTGTGCTCATGAATTTCCAATCCCCGCACCCTGGCTTTAATTCCATGCGGCAACAACTCGACGGTTTGATCAATGGATAAATGGCCTGACATAACAGTTCCGGCGACAACTGTACCAAATCCTTTCATCGAAAAGACACGATCAATCGGTAAACGAAATACGCCTTTATCTCGTCTGCTCGTAATTTTTTTTAACTGGTTTAATATTTCTGTTTTAAGCTCCGGAATCCCCTCACCAGTTTCACTGGAAATTTTAATAACCGGAGCATTTTCCAAAAATGTGTCTTTCACCAGTTCACGAATATCTTCAATAACAAGCTCAGTCCAATCCGATTCAACGACATCAGTCTTGCTGACAACAATAATCCCCTGTTTAATTTGAAGGAGGTTCAAAATATCCAAATGCTCTTTTGTTTGCGGCATTACGCCATCATCCGCAGCAATGACCAGCAACACAGAATCGATAGTGCTAACTCCTGCCACCATGTTTCGGATAAATTTCTCATGCCCCGGCACATCAATGATCGTGATATTATCACCAAGAAATGCGAATCCCAAATCAATCGTCATTCCTCTTTCTTTTTCTTCTTTCAGCCAATCCGTATCTTTACCGGTTAACTGAATAACCATCGATGTTTTTCCGTGATCAATATGCCCTGCAGTTCCGATAACAAAATGGCGCGTTCGATCTAACATAGGTGAACTCTCAATTTTGGATAATATGACTCACTGCATGTTTTATAATTTCAATTTCATCTTCGCGGATAGTACGCAAATCAAATACAACTCGTTTATCTTGAATTCGGGTAATTATGGCCGGATTTTGGTGGCGTAGTTTTTGAGATAATTCATTTTCTCCGTATTGATCCATGGTAAGAAATACAAGGTAGGTTGGCAAAGCTTCAGTGGCCAAAGATCCTCCTCCAATTTCGGACTCACCCTGTTCAATTCCGGTTTGTCCGTTATCTTGAATAACATCTTTTAACACTTTTTCTAACATTGCCGCTTTTTCTTTAATCGTCGAAAGCGAATCTGTTAATAATTTTAAAGTAGCATGCTGACGAACAAGATTGTTTGGGTCAAAAAAAAGGCGCAATGTTGCTTCTAACGCGGCAAAAGTAATTTTATCACTACGAAATGCGCGCGCTAACTGATTATTTTTAATCTTTTCAACATACTCTTTTTTCCCGGCAATAATTCCCGCTTGTGGTCCGCCCAGTAATTTATCCCCGCTAAACATCACCACATCCGCTCCCTTTTTGATACTTTCGCTAACCACCGGTTCTTTGGGTAAACCATATTTGCTCAAATCTAAAAAACTGCCGCTGCCAAGATCATGAACAACCGGCAGTTGGTACTTTTTCCCGAGCGCCACTAATTCTGCTAAATCCACATCCGAGACAAACCCGGAAATTTTATAATTACTGGTATGTACTTTAAGTAATAGCGCGGTTTCTTCATTAATGGCTTCTTCATAATCAGATATCCATGTTTGATTGGTTGTACCGACTTCAATCATTATGGCGCCGCTTTTCTTCATTATATCCGGGATTCGAAATGAGCCGCCAATCGTGATCAACTCCCCGCGTGATACAACACACTCCTTTTCTGCCGCAAGAGTATTTAAACTCAGTAATGTTGCCGCAGCGTTATTATTTACCACTGCAGCGGCCTCTGCTCCTGTTAGCTTTTTTATATAGTCTTCAACAATTGTATGTCGATTACCGCGCTTGCCCGAAAAAAGATCAATTTCAACTGTTGAAAAACCTTCAGTGATATCCCAAATCACTTTTTGAACAGATTTACTTAACGGAGCCCTGCCAAGACCAGTGTGCAAAACAATGCCGGTAGCATTAATACAGCGGCGAATATTAGGTTGTAGATGTTGTTTTACATGCTGAACAATATCCGTTGATATTGAATTTTCATCAAATTCTCTCAGATGTTTAAAATCCATTCGGTCAATTTTTGATCGAATATCATCCAATTCCTCGCGAATATAATCAATCACAAGATCTCTGGGAAATTCAGTAATTAATTCTTGAATTCCTTGAAGTTGTAATAGTTTATCAACTTTAGGTATTTTGGCATAGTATTTTTGTTTTAAAACCATGCTTAAACATACATAAAAATTATGATAATATCAATAAAAATTTTTACAAAAATGTCGACAAAATGCCAACATTTCTAATTGACCACTAAATTGAAAAACGGTCAAAATCAACAATCACCCACTGGCAATATTTCAGCCACTGGTCTTTTTTCAGCCATGTGTAGATAGTTTAACAAATATTTTGTTAACTATTAGTATTTTTTGACCTTAATTATCGTGAACACATAATTATTTTTATGGCACTGTTATTGCCATTTGAAGGGTGGAAGTTTATTGAAGGAACTATGTTAAAAAATCCATCCAATCGCCACGGTGGTATAGAGCGTTGAGAATGAACAGAGAAGATGCCTGACAGAATAGAACTGAAATGGAGCGAGAGGCATAAATGGCGTTTGGTGGTATTTTCTAAATTCAATTTGCTTCCACCTGAAAGCACTACAACAAGGCCTGGAATTGCTCACTGGGACTGCATCAATGGTTGGTACTACATCCAGGTGGAATTTTTTAGATAAAACGGTAAGAATTTTCTCGAATCCATCATTGGATTTGGGTGGTATAGATTTTAGATATGCCTATTGATATTGCTTCTTTGAAAAACGTGCATGGCATATTTTTACAGCTTATGATGTGATTTATATTATAATATTTTGGAATTATTCTTGCCGTTTAATTTTCATTACCACTGATCAGAAATTGAAACGGAACTGATATTCGCATATACCAAAACTGAAGATAGAATTTAAAATGCATTCGGTATGAAAATTGATCGGCTGGTAACAAGAGTTAAATAATTGCTCATATCCCTCACTGAAGCCGGCATCGTGCGGAGGATGTCGGCTTTCTTATATCAAAAATCGATAAATAAACAATTCATAGATAACCAGCGCTGAATAAAGAATCAGGATGGCTGTTACTACTGTCCTCACATTTATTAATCCCCCTAATATAACAAAATTTTTATGGATAATTAAAAAGAACAAACAAATTCCGGTGATGGTAAATTTTATTATTTGAAACCACGTCACACCAAGAGATAAAGCCCAATCCATGATCGGGTTAATTTCCCTGCCTCCGGCTTCCAAAATGAGGATGGTTATTTTCGCATCAATCATGCATAAAATTAAAATAATGATAAATGCGATAATAGACTTATCTCCATAGCGATCCACGTAATAGTTTTGACTGGGATCTGTAATTCGTCTGTTATTCTTACGTCTTCCCAATAACGAATACTTACTAAAAAATGCTGTCGGCTTAATTCTTCTATCTCTTTTCGTGCGTCGGCATTTATGTATTTGTGGTTCCCTCAATTTTTCTCCAAAATACGAATTATAATCAACGCCCTAACATAATTTGTTCAAGATCCTTTGATTTACTTACTTTCACCAGATTAATGCCTTCTTTCCATGCAAATATAATCCCGACCAGAATTACCGGGAAGAAATTGATTGCATGTACCACAATTGCATAAGTTAATCCGAGCGTCCGTGGCACGCCTAATAATTCAAGCCCTAACTGGCAGAGCAGATGATATGTGCCAATATAACCTGGTGATGTAGGAATCACCACGCCGATGGTTGTTATCACCATAAGCAATGTAGCTGACATCATCGTTAAATTATAGGGGTGTATTAAACGAAATATGCAAAAACTCAGATAAAGGACAACAATATAACACACCCAGATGATTATTGTATGGATCAGTACAATTGCATAATCCTTTTTTCGGTTGAAGCCTTTAATACCATTTAAAAAGGAGGTTAGCATCATTTTTATTTTAGCGGATAAGCGTGCAGGTAGATATTTTAATAATAAATCTACTATTCTATTCGCCTTTTCATGATATCTCTTCAAAAATACTAAAAACATGAAAAAGCAGATGGTTAAAATAAATAAAAGGTAGCCCCCTTCTTTTAGCCAATTTGGGAACGAATATAAGACCAAAACCATTGCCATAATGGCCAAAAGAGAAAACAGATCAACAATTCTCTCGATAACGATAGTCGCAAATACAGAGCTTGCAGGAATTTTCTCTTTTCGGCCAATAATAAAAGCCCTGAAAAATTCTCCCAAATGGGCCGGTAAAACAGAGTTACCTAAATAACCGACCATCAGGGCAGAAAACAGACGAGTGACAGTTATCTTTTTTATCGGATTTAAAAAGTATTTCCAGCGAACAGCTCTCACCCAGTGACTGAGAAAAATCATAGCAATCACCGGGATAACAATTATATATTTCCCGGTTGTTAAAGATTGAATCATTAATTGAAATTCAACTTTTTGAAACGCCAGATATAAAAAGAGAGCGCTAATAATAAAACCAATAATGAAGTTAATCGAATTACGTATTTTCTTCACAATAAATCCTGCTAACAGATCGAATTTGAGTTTTTAAAAGTATCGGATTATGCCTTTATGTGATAAATCACTTAATTCAGTTAAGACTAACAATATAGGAAAATTTCCTTTAAACACAATTAAAAAGTTCACTATTATTGAATATTATTTATTCTTTCAAAAGTGGTACTTGTGAATTAAGTATTAAAATAACGCACCGATAAATATAATTGATTAATTTTTATAAGTTCAGGACAAATTATAATATCCATTCAATAATTGATGGTGTGCATCAAAGCTTTCGGATTCTCTTTAAA
>CAZCJL010000212.1:0-6411 GCA_964498785.1 uncultured Cytophagia bacterium
TCAATATAAAAATGGAGTTCAACGGAATTATCTTTTAGATAATTATTTATTTCTTGTATGCTTCTCACCATTTCTACAGATATATTTTTAAAGCGCTTAAGAGAAATTCTTTTTCCAGCTAATTTGTCCAAAACATCCATTCCATCAGGATCGACAAATTTCAATGGGTTGTTTACGCAGTAAACATAGGGACTTATCGAAGGATATTTCCCAGCTAAAGGATCTGGAATCAACCATCTCCCAATTGTCGGATCGAAATACCTCCCCATACAAGGCAAGGTCAGGATTAATACAAATAGACCGATCAACAAAACTGTCTTCTTCATTTTCTTGCTCCTTCCCTAAAAATGAGGTTTAAAGTGAATCATTTATTATGTTTTAAATCATATTCTAACTTTTTATCACCCTGGCGTGAATAAAATTCTCTTGTTGTTTCAAAGACCATTCCAAGTTCCATAGCTTTGTTCGTATGCCACTGTGATAAATTTACACCTGGTTTAATTAATCAGGCATATTTTATTTGAATTATTTCAGCAAAGTCTTTTTATATACAACTCATCACCAGATTTTCCCAATCCCCCCTTCCACCTCAAACCGGATCAACGCCACTCTCCTCACTTTCGATTTTTCAAAAACTTCTTTAGCAGATATCATTCTCGTTTGCAGCAGCCGCACATTTGTAAATCTCTCCGAATCTTCCAGCGCTTTCAGGAATTGGGCGATTTGCTGCTCGGAAAAAGCAAACCCATTCATCGCGCAACAGAGGCTGCCGGCGGGATTCAGGTTTGTTTTGGGGTTTTTGTCACTTCCGTTCGACTCGTAAACGGATAATTCCCGCAGCCATAATTTTTCCGGTAACAGACGACTTATTTCCCATAGTAGTTGAGAATGACTGCTGCGATTCACGATGATTTCCCGGGCATGCCTGATCTGCTGCGATAATTTCTCGTTATCATTTTTCAGTTTTTCAAGTGTTACGATATGCGACTGCATTTGGAATATCGCATCTTCCGAAAAAGACAGTTGATGAGCGAAATAGAACCGAACGAGTTGAACCATGCACAACATGACTAAAAACAGCGATCCGGCAATGAGCATTATTCTCAATGATTTCCGCTTTTCACGTTCCTCTGCATTCCGGGAAATATGTTCCTGTGACAGAAAATTGATCGTATTGAGGAACGGGTAATGCCCCTTTAATGCCAATCCCGCCGGCAGCGAGTAATCAAATCCCGGCTGGGCATTCTTTGCTGTGCTGTCTGGCATTGGTTGAATGATTTCCACCGGCGAGATTTGTTGCAGGGACATGCCATGTTCCAACGTCGCCTCATCGTTGGCAGTTAGCATAATTTTGGATACCGGTTTTTTGCCTAATGTCTCGATCCAGTAATCAACCAATACCTGCTTTACTTCCTCAGACCACTCCTGACTGGAATTGTCTTCTTCCTCAATGTAATTTCTGGTTTGAAAGGCGCCAACAGGTGCTTCCGCAACTAATAAATTTTTATTGGTTACCGATATTCGGATTTCTTTATAAAATGAAATATGCCCGGCTTCGCAAATAATGATCGCCGTGGTCTCTCTATGAATATTCAGAATTGCAATCGTGTCCTGATAAAATTCATCTCCTTGAAGAGAAAGCACGTTCACCAAATCGGATGAGCCGCTGCTGATTGCTTCTACTTCAAACCCGATATTTTTCAATGTATCGATATGATTGCATATTGCGTTTTTCCTGGCAATGGCAAGCAGTACGTTCTGCTGTTCAGCCTGCTCACTTCCGATCTGAAATGAAAAACGAACATCTTCCTGAGAAATACCTGTGGGCAAAAATCCGGATATATTTTCGGTCAGCCATTGCTCTGTTTCCGGGTAAGACAGCAACGGAGTTTTAATCATCAGATGCCGCACACCAATATCATCGAGCCGCGATACAATTCGACCGTGCCGGATACCCAATCGTGCTTTCAGCGTTTTAACGGCAGACCATGTCTCACGGCTGCCGTTGTTATTATTGCTTGAAATCGGTTCGCAGCCCCATCTTGCCACTGAAATTCCTTTTCTGCCCTGTACCAATTCAACCATTCTGACGCAATTCTGGCAAATCTCCAGTCCCCAGTACCTTTCTCGAAGTGATATATCCTTAATGTCCAAATTCATTTATTTTATCACCCCTTCCTCGTCAATCGTATGATTCAAATGGGGAGTTACATAAACCACCAGTTCGGACTCGGTAATGTTTTTCGAATGGTTTTGAAACAGGCGTCCCAGCAGCGGGATGTCCCCGAGAATGGGAAATTTTTTGTATGTCGAATTATCCGTGGTCTGTCGCAGTCCGCCGAGGATGATAGTTTCTCCGTCCTTCAGCCGCACTGTCGAATCGAGAATCCGATGATCGATGGTCGGTGGTGTCGATGAGTTCAGGCTTCCTTTTGGCGTGCTGAATTCCGGATGGATTTCCACAGTGATTTCGCCGGAAGCGCTCACCCAGGGAGTTATTTTCAATTCCATTTGCGCGGTAATTTTTTCGAACCGTTCCGTCTCTGTTACGTACGGCTGCTGCTGAGTGTAATTCGTGTATGGCGTGTTTGATTTTAAAATAAAATATTGTGTGGTGCCAATGCTTATCGAAGCCGTGTGACCGTTTAAAGTGGCGATCTGCGGTCGGGAACGGATATTTGCCTTGCCATCCTGCTCCATTGCTTCCAGTTTCACATAGAAATTTCGAGGGAGCTTGCCAACCTGCGACAAGCCAAGATGCGGGCTTAAAATCGATAATTGCTTATTGAGATAATCTGAACGCGCATCGACTTTAATGTCCGGGAAAAATGAAAAATTCATGCGGCTGGTGTCCTCAGGTGGGCGGGTTCCGGCTTCCAGGCTGAATTCGCTGATATCCGTGGTATTGTAATCCACTACAAGCGCTTCGATCAATATCTGCGGAATAGGAAAATCGATTTGATCGACAAATTCCTGCGCCTCCTGTATTACATCGTGGCTGCCGATGACCATCAATCCGTTATGCTCCTTTATTATTTTCAGCGCTGCCTGAGACGTAATAGAAGCCGGCAGCAGCTCGATAATCCCCTCTGCCTTGATGTGTTTCAGCCGGATTAATTTCGAACGGGTAATTCCCTGAACTTTCCGGTTACCAATCAAATATACTTTTCCATCCTGACGGAATGTATAGTCCGTACCGCGGAAGATGTATGTCAATGCCTGCTCCAGCGGCAGGTCCCGGTATTTTGCGCTAATGTGCCCTTTTATCTCACCGTAAAAAATAATATCGATTCCCATTCTGTCAGCAATGTCCCGAATAATCTTTTCCATGTCGCCGCCTGTAACATCGAGACTGATGAGACTGTCTTTTACTTCCACCCAGGCGGTGCGGGAACGTCGCCTTCCGTCGGTGGGATTATCCGGCTCTTGCAAAGAAATCCGGTCTTCCACAATATAAACACCATCCCGTTTCCGTAGTACGTACCCGTTGGCATCCATCAGCGTTTTAATGCCTTTTTCAAACGCGATCTTTTGCAGGAACCCACTGACCAGTCCGTTTACCCCGCGATTAATAACGATATTCATGCCGCTCTGCCGGGAAATTTCATACATCGCCCGGTGCAGATCTTCATCATGAAAATCCAGACTCAACAAGCCATTTTCAAATACAACCTTCGGCGGCGGTGGCGGCTCCGGCTCCGGAAGAACCGGTGCACTCACTTTAAAGATATTGCCATCGCGGTGCAGCACAAAGCCGTGCTCCTCCACAATGAATTTCATTGCGTGATACGCGGTAACATTGGACAAATGAATCGTTATCCGTTTACCGATATCATTATCCACAAGTATATTCAGATTGTATTTGGACGCCAATCCACGCAACACATCTTTAATATCCGTGTTCTTGAAATCCAGATATTCGATGGTCTGCTGATATTCGGGCGGCAAATCCGTTATGACTAAACTGCTGTCTATTGCAGAATTTTTAATGGATTGAATTGGCTGATGATCGGACTTGTGTTGATGTTGAGCAAGGGCTGGACTAACAAGCAGAACAATAGCGATCGCAATAAATAAACATCCAATTGGATATCCTGTTCGGTGGATCAAATTTTTTAAGTCCTCCAAATAAAAAAAATAATACTCAATGAAATTAGTAACTGTTCCCATGATGCCAACCGACCGTTCGCCCGCAAGTGATTTCCCTCCTTTGCTTTTCTCATCGTGGCATCCTCGACAACCCTATTTTCGAATAGGTGCCATGATTTATCATGATGAAAATAATAACGCCCTGGGAATTTTTGCCAGAACATGCATAAAGTTCCGACGAAGTCAGACATTCATAGAAAATAAATGCATCTTACCTTGATATTATTCCGCCCCTGAGGCTAATAACTTCTTGTTTATCGATGTCCCGGGACTTCACCCTTGGCTATGATATTTCCTCCCTTCGGGGCATTGCCATTTACTTTAGGGTGGAAATAATCAGGACATACTAAAGTTTAAATTTTACAAGCCTTAGCTGTACTTCCACACTGAGCCAGACTGCACTTTGCTTTTTTCCTTTAAAAATATAATGACAAAAAAGCTATGTGCTGGCTGGCGGACGTTCGGAAATGCAGTATACTTAAAACATGATTTGCGCACGAACAGAGCAAGGCTTTCGGGCTTCCTTCGGATTTAATCATAATTTCATATTTCGCACTTTATTTTGTAAAGACAACAAAGCTGGAAAATATCAACACAGTCCGAATGCCTTGCGGCCATTGTTAGACTAATTATTATGGTACTGTCTAATTCAGTATTACTGAAATTTTACAGAACTTATTAAATCATTTCGTATCTGCTTTGATGTTTATAGAAAATATAATTTACAATATTATATATAAATAAGGATTGAAAGATTAATAAAGAAAATAGTGATAATTAATACTATATAGAAACGTGTAAAGTAATAACTGCTAAATATATAAGAAATCGATAACAATAGACCTAAATATACAATAACTAAAGGTAGAATTCCATAAAATGAAACAATGTAACTTAAATTTGGATAGAATAAATGGGAAACCAAAACTGATAATCCAATAAAAATAAGTACACTGATAAGGAATATAAAAATCCCTTTAACTATTCTAATGATTAATTTAGTCGTCATTATTCTCCTCTTAAAAAATATAACTTTAATATTTTAATTTTCCCTTTGATATCAAAATATCTCCGTCTAAGTAAGGTAGAAAGGAAAGAAGATAATCAATTTTGTAATATTTTTGAAATTTGTCATTATCAAAGTCAATTCCATTTGAATAAAATGAATAATTAATTCCCTCCTCATCAGTATTAATATCCAATGTTAAATTTATATGATATGGAAATAATATCCTAAAGATTTTATTTTTATAAAATTGAAAATTATTTAGTTCATTTATATTTGTCGGATATCTTCCATTTTCAATATTATAATTAATTAGAATTGGCTCTATTTCTTTACCCAATTTATCAAGTCTTGAAAATATTTGTACTCGAGAATAAACTAATATATTATAACTTACTATTGCAAATAATGTAAAATATAAAATTATGTTTGGTATTTTGTTAATTAGAGCTAAAAGTTTAGTATTATTATTTTTCTCTTTCAAAATTAATAATATATGGAGGGCTATAGAAAAAGTTAAAAAAATAATAAATAATAAGATACTAATGTTTTTGTTCATTGTAAATTCCTATTTTGTTTCTTTTAGTTTTTACTTTCTTTATCTTCTTCATCCTTTTTATTTCTGGCTTCATCAATCATTTTTTGTAAATCTTCTCGCCATTTTTCATATTGTTCACGTGTTAGATTCATTTGAATTAAAACTGGATTTTTACCATTTTTTGTTTTTGCATAGTAATAAATCGGAACGACTTTTCCACCTTTATCACCATCAACAATCGTGAATATATTATTGTCTTTTGAATCACTTTGTACAAACAAATAATTAACTGAGCCTCCATATGTTGGATCTGTTCCTGAAAGACTATTAACATAGGGATCCGAATTCATGCCAGGTATTAAACTTTTAACTAATTCATTTCCAATTGTTAATGAAATTGAAAGCTGTCCCTTAAGACTCATATCCTCGTACCTTTGCAAGCCTTCAATTTCAACACCTAAATTGCTGTGCCAATCAATTGGTGCATATCCTCCTTGGTCCCCTTTTCTTAATCCTTCACCCCAATTTGAAGCATATCTTTTTTCTGCTTCTCTCATTGCATTGATTACAATTTCTTTCTCATGAGCCCTCCAAGGCCGCTTTCCGTCTGGATCAATATTGATTAACGGGTTGTTTAGACAATAAACATAAGAACTTATGTTGGGATATTTATCCGCTAAAGGATCAGGTGTTGCCCAGCGACTAATCTCAGGGATGT
>CAZCJL010000213.1:0-6123 GCA_964498785.1 uncultured Cytophagia bacterium
TGCAATGCGTGCCAACGCAAAGCGTAGGCACGAGAGGGATTGGAGAGAGCCAAACCTCTCGTCAAATCTCGTTCCCACGTTTTACGTGGGAATGCATTTAACGACGCTTTGCGTCGTAGAATGTTATGTGGCACAGAACCAGGTTAAGGACGCAAAGCGTCATGTAATGCGTGCCAACGCGAAGCGTAGGCACGAGAGGGATTGGAGAAAGCCAAACTCTCGCCCAATCTCGTTCCCACGTTTTACGTGGGAATGCATTTAACGACGCTTTGCGTCGTAGAATGTTATGTGGCACAGAACCAGGTTAAGGACGCAAAGCATCATGCAATGCGTGCCAACGCAAAGCGTAGGCACGAGAACGTGAGGGATGACAACAAATAAATAAGGATAAAAACAATGATTTCATCTCATCAAAAATCAGAAACTGCTTGGCAGGAAATTCTAAAACAACAATCTTTCTCATGGGCGTTTTTTAAGATTGTGCTTCATGCAGCCGAACAGGGGCAGTTGCCTGATTACAAAGGCTCCATGTTGCGCGGCGGATTTGGCGCGGCGTTTCGTAAGGTGAGCTGCACCAATTTTAACATGGAATGCCGCTCATGTATGATGAACCGCACCTGCCCGTATGCCTATATTTTTGAAACGCCAAATACCGGCGATAATAATGTTTCGCATCAGGCGGAAAATTTACCGCATCCGTTTGTGATCGAACCGCCAGAGTCCGGGCAAAATCATTACAGCACAGGGGATGAGCTGGTATTTTCCCTACTACTGTTCGGCAAAGCCGTGCCCTTTCTCCCCTACTTCATTTACGCGTTTGACAGAATGGCAAATAGAGGACTGGGCACCGGTAAAATCCGTTTTCATTTAAGCGCAGGGTTTGCCCATCAAAATTTGGAAAATCATGAAGAATTGATGCAAATTTATGATGGCGACGCGCAATTGTTGAATGGAAACTTTCATACATGGAATATGCAGGAACTGAATACCCCGGATCATAATTCAGAGAATATGCAGCTCACAATACGGCTCATCACACCGGCGCGTCTGGTTCAACATGGAAAATTAGTGCAATCCATTTCCTTTGAACTATTCGTCCGAAACTTGTTGCGCCGCGTTTCATTACTCGCGAAAATTCATTGTCAGTCCGATTGGAACGTGCCGTATGCGGAAATCCTAAAAAGCGCCCGCCACGTGCGTACAATTCAGGATAACACGCAGTGGTTCGACTGGACCCGCTACTCTTCACGCCAGAAACGGCGTATGAAGTTAGGCGGTCTGGTGGGAACAATCGTCTTCGAGGGCGACATCTCGCCGTTTTTACCACTGCTGATGTTGGGGCAGTATACGCATTTTGGGAAGAATGCGACGTTTGGGTTGGGGAAGTATCGGCTGGAGATAAGAAATTAGCCAATTATTTCTCGTGCCCACGTTTTACGTGGGTACGCCTTGTATGACGCTTTGCGTCATGAGGCAGGTTTTGTGGTACTTACTGATTTACGACGCAAAGCGTCGAAGAAGGCATTCCAACGCAAAGCGTTGGAACGAGGTTTCCGGGTGTGAACAGATAATAGCTCTCGTGCCCACGCTTCGCGTGGGTACGCCTTGTATGACGCTTCGCGTCATAAGGCATGTGTTCTGTGGTACTTACTGATTTACGACGCTAAGCGTCGAAGAATGCATTCCAACGCAAAGCGTTGGAACGAGGTTTCCGGGTGTGAACAGATAATAGCTCTCGTGCCCACGCTTCGCGTGGGTACGCCTTGTATGACGCTTCGCGTCATAAGGCATGTGTTCTGTGGTACTTACTGATTTACGACGCAAAGCGTCGAAGAATGCATTCCAACGCAAAGCGTTGGAACGAGACGACGGAGAGGCGTTCCAACGCAAAGCGTTGGAACGAGTACTGGTTTTAAAAAATGAAAGGATGATAATAATGGGTGCATCCAACTTATGGGATCGAATATGCACTGAGGAAAATTTTTTCGAGGCGTGGAACAAAGTGCGGGCAAATCTCGGCGCTCCGGGGCTGGACCGGGTGTCGATTACTGATTTTGAGTTGAATCTGGATCAGAATATCGGGCTGCTGCTGAATACCGTTCGTAGCGGAACCTATCAGCCGCTTGCGTATTTATCTTTCAAAATGAAAAAAGAATCCGGTAAATTTCGTGAACTGAAAATTCCGGCAGTACGCGACCGGGTGGTAATGGAGGCGATGCTGCTGCAATTGACGCCGATCTATGAACGGATTTTCCTTGATTGCAGTTATGCCTATCGCCCAAAAAAATCGGCGCTCAAAGCAGCCGACCGGGTGGAGCGTAATATCAAAAAAGGCAGAGAATGGGTGGTGGATGCGGACATCGAAAATTTCTTTGATAACGTCAATCGCAGCCTGCTGATGGAAATGCTTGCCAAAGAGATCACCGAAAAGCAGGCGCTGTCGCTTATCGAACGCTGCATCAAGGCGGATAATATGGATTCGGATATCGGCGTTCCCCAGGGTGCGGCGATTTCTCCCCTGCTTGCGAACATCTATCTCCATCCGTTCGACGATCAAATGTCGCGCGGGGACTGGAACTACGTCCGGTTCAGCGATAATATCGTGATTCTCTGCCATACGGAACAACTATCATACGAGGCTTTTGACAAAGCGAAAGCCTTTTTAGAGGATCCATTAAAACTAAAATTCAACCCGGATAAAACACACATTTTACATGCAAGCAAAGGATTCCTTTTTTTGGGATACAAATTTACCCTTGCCGGAAGAAAGCCTGGCGAACCATCTCTCAAAAAAATGAAATCAAAAATCCAGACCACGCTGCAACAGGCGGGCGACGATCCGATTCGGGGACTAAAACGCAAGCTGGATGACATCATCCGCGGCTGGGTGAACTATTTTCAAATATCGCAAACTAACCGCGAACAACTGTTCGATCAATTACAAAAAGAGGATATACCGGATGCCGAACCCGCGTCGCGCGCGATTTTCCTTGCCGCACTCGCCCTTCATCTTGGGAAAAAAAAGGCGGCAGAATCATTCCTCACCAAATGCGACGCACATGAATTAAACGATGCCGAAATTCTCTATCAACAGGGTATTTTATTTGAAATGCTCGATCGTCCGGCAGACGCGCTGGATGCATACCTCGCCGCATTTCGCATCAATAACGACCACGCTGAAACTGCGTACCGCATCGGACTGTTGCATCTGGCAGAAAATGATCACGATAAAGCCATTCGCTTTCTGCAAAAAGCAGTTCAAACAAAATCCGAATGGGCGCAGGCGCAGTACGCGCTGGCAGTCGCACTGAAAGCGTTCCAGCTTCATGGCGCCGCGAACAGGGCTTTTGCCCGGGCATTTCAGCTCGATCCGAAACTGAAAACCGCAGCACCGATCAGGAAAAAACCGGCCCGGTTACGAAAATCCGCGCAAACCATTTCCTTTTCAAAAGAAAATATCGACCTTTTTCTCTCGCTGTTTTCCGGCAGGGAAGGCGTGTATGCCAAACAATGGTGCGACCAGAGCGGCAGAATCGGGTATGCCCCGGTGTATCAACCGCTGTCAGCCGATCCCGTGCGCCAGCATCTGTTGGGAAATGAAACCATTGGCAGCTATTTTTTGCGCGCCGATAATACCGTCGCCTATTTTGCCATTGATATCGATATTTCCAGAGAAGCCCGGCTGAAAACCGGCGCCGGCACTCAACCCGATGACAAATGGCTGGAACTTACCCAACTGGAAGCCGTCAGCTTTATCCGTGTCTGCAAACAACTGGGCGTATCCTGCTATGTGGAAGACAGCGGACACAAAGGCAGACACCTCTGGTTCTTTCTGGCTGAGCCCATTCCCGCAAGAGATGCCATCGCCTTTGCCAAACAGTTAATCACTGTAAAAGGACAAACGCCGCCCGGACTCACGCTGGAAATTTTTCCAAAAGAACCGGGCGTCTCTGCGCAGGCGCTGGGATCTATGGTCAAACTGCCGCTGGGAATTCATAAACTCACCGGACGGCGCTGCCTGTTTCTCAAATCCGATGGCGAGCCGTTCGAAGATCAGTGGTACTGCCTGCAATCTGTAGAAAAAATTACACGCAATCAATTCGAAAAAGCCTTTGACCGCATCAAAAAAGGAAGCCTGGAACCGGATGAAACGTCCATCGACACCACCGAAGTCGATAACATGATCCGCAGTTGCAATGTGCTCAACTATCTGCAAAACAAAGCGCAGACAGAACATCATCTGACTCACATCGACCGCCTGACGCTGCTGCACACGCTGGGACATTTCGGCGAAGCCGGCAGATACAAAATTCACAAGATCATCTGCAACACCTATAATTACAGCCATCGCATCACCGAACGCTGGGTGAAACGGCGAAAAGGCTCGCCCGTCTCCTGTCCCAAAATCCGGGACTGGCAGTCGCACATCACCCCGTCTGTGGGCTGTTACTGCCAGTTTCCCAAAGATGCAAAATCATACCCCACGCCGGTGCTGCACGTCCGTCCCGACTTTCAACCACCGCCATTTAAAAGAGAAAATGAGCGGACAGATAAACCTCCCCGGGCCGGACAACCGCAGCCACAGCAACAACAAACAGATCATTCACCACAACAGGAGCAGCCCATGCAAAAGAAACCTGAAATGAGCATCGAAGACATCGAAAAATTAGTGGGGGACTACACCCGGATTCGCAAGGAATTCAGAACCATCGAAGATCAGAAAAAAGACCTCGAAACCGCGCTGCACGCACTGTTCGAATCCCAAAAATGCGACCGCATCGATCTGAAAATAGGAACCCTGCGCCGGGTGAAAGAAGGAGAGAAGGTGAAGTGGATCATAGAGATTTGAGGAGTGGTAAACAGAGAATAGTGAATTGTGAATAGTGAATAGAACTCGTTCCCACGTTTTACGTGGGACTGCATCCGGTAACTCGTTCCCACGTTTTACGTGGGAATGCCTTTAACGACGCTTTGCGTCGTACAACATCATCTGTACTGCACCGAATATTGACGCAAAGCGTCATGCCAGGCGTACCAACGCAAAGCGTTGGCACGAGAACGATGGGGTAAACGCAAAGCGTTGGCACGAGATGGATTGCAGGAGAACGTCTCTCGTTCCCACGTTTTACGTAAGATTACACCCGGATACTCGTTCCCACGTTTTACGTGGGAATGCATTTATAGACGCTTTGCGTCGTACAACATCATCTGTACTGCACCGGAATAATTGACGCAAAGCGTCATACCAGGCGTGCCAACGCAAAGCATTGGCACGAGAACGGATGGGGTAAACGCAAAGCATTGGCACGAGAAAAAATTAAATTGTTCATTGCTTATTGATCATCGCTCTTTGGCAATTTCTTAAATATCATCGGGATAAATATGATAGCTGTTATCCCTTAATAACAATGTTTTTGATCTCATTTTATGCATATCGAAATGGGTTAGAGCATACGTCAATTTTTCGGTGATACTGCGTCTGTTCGGCTGACGCAGCGCAATAACAATAACACCGTAGTGCTCATCAAACAATGAGGGAATGGTATGAAAAAAATCTCTGTCTGTTGTTAATAAAATGGCTTGCTCTTTTTGTGCTAATTTAAAAATCAATTTATCATTAGCACCTTCATATTCGGTCGCTCGGATATCAAATACTTTAAAGCCTTTTCCCTCTAGTAAAGTTGTGACAGAACGAGGGAAATTTTCATCGAGGAAAAAATTCATACGATATCAGCTTCGTATGAATGGCTTTCAAAATTAGCAAGCTCACTTCCGTATTGGAGTGCTGCATAGATATCTTTTTTAGTAATATTGGGGTAATCTTCCAATATTTGTTCTATGGTTTCGCCGGCAGCTAATGCACCCAAAATATTACTCACCAACACCCGGGTCCCTTTTATAACGGGTTTACCGTGACAGATATCAGGAGAAATGTGAATTCTATTCTTCATTGGTAAATATACTCTTTAATTGTTCATTGATGTTATAATAACAAATTTTTTTTTTATAGTCAAGAGAATAAATAGCTAATAGTGAATTGTGAATAGTAAATAGTGAATAGTATATAGAACTCGTTCCCACGTTTTACGTGGGAATGCATTTATAGACGCTTTGCGTCGTACA
>CAZCJL010000214.1:0-6046 GCA_964498785.1 uncultured Cytophagia bacterium
GCATAATACCCATTTTCTGCCAACCATTGCGGTTCTCTTTCTTGCAGTGCAGGATCTGGAGTTAACCACCGCCCAATTGCAGCATCATAATAACGCCTTGCATGAACTAAGTTTACAGAAGAAAATAAAGCTAAAAGTAAAAAAATAATACCGAATAATTTCCGCATGAAATACTCCTTTCCAATATTTTTAATATTCACCTGTTTTTTTAAATTTCTCAATGCTTTCAGCTTGTTTAATAAAAAATTCCGTTGGTAATTCAAGAACAATTCCTAATTCTTTAGCCTTATTTTTATGCCATTCAGATCGAGCCAGAGCTTCTTTAATTGCTGGTATATATTTCTTCTCAACACTCTCAATCTCATTTTGTTTTTCTATTTGTAATTCATCAATTTTAATTCGAAATTTGGGATCAATTTTATTTTGATTATAAGGTTGTGGGATACTAATTGGTTTAGATGTAGTATGAACACCATGATCAAAAGTTGCTATCGGTATTTTAAAAGGATTTGAAGGCTGCATCATTCTTTTTTGCTCTTCCCTTTTTTTATTCTGATAATCCCACGGTGATGGCGGCTTTGGTGTAATATTATCTACGACAGCCTGATTTTTCAGCGCAACAAACTCATTTGTGAAAATACTTTCTATCTTCTTGATTTTATCATTCAACTCAGCTTCAATATTATGTGCAATTTCAAAATAGAATTGATGTAAATTCCAATGTCCATTTGAGAATGTAGAATCATATTTTACTGCTAATCCAGTAAAATATAATGCCTTATTTAAATCTTTATGCTCATAAAAAAATCGGGCACATGTCGATAGCATACTGGCGATATATTCTTTTTTTGACAGAGTCCTTAAATAAACTCCATTCTTTATTGCTTTTTCAGGTATATTCGAATCAGAGATATATCGTTTATCAGGAATAAAACCACCGCCACAGGTTGCTTCAATATTATTCATCTTTAATTCGGGATCAATGTAACGACAAAATATATGTTTGGGACTTCTGACAGCTTGTATTGGCCAACCTAATCTATCTGCAAGCACAAGATGAAGCATTGGCATGGTAATGCAAGACCCCAATCTTGTATTCAAATACCCACTTAAAAATTGATTTGAAATCTTATTCGCTTCAAGATCACTCAAGTCATAAGTAAAAGTGAGAGAATCATTCCACCAACCAGCACGATAAAGAAAGGTGTTCATTGCCCCGATTCTTGCAACTGGCTCGGTTCTACCTTGTAAAATAAATTCTACTCCTTTTGCAATGATATCTATTTGATTACTGAAGTAATCGATATCTACATCAGGACAAATTTCTTTTGTTATCACCAAGCAAGCAATTCCTATATCAATCTGGTTGTCAGGCAAATCCAAGATTTGTTCAATAGTCTGACCTTCATATTTTTCTTGAGCGAATGAGATTGAAAATAAGAATACAATTGACACGAGAATGATAATTTTCTTCATCTATTTTCTTTCATTGTTTATTATATGGGCTAACTCGTTTTAAGCTGGCGAAGGTTGCGGCGCACGGACTATGAAACTTGTACAAAAGCCTATGCGAAAGTCAAAATTCTGGATTTCAAATGCAGCCCTTCGCTCAGCTTGAAAACTTTGTTAGCGCAACGTACACAAGGCAATGAGAAGATTTGATTAGTGACATACAAAACTAAAAATACTTGCCGAAGAACCAGACGATAAAATTCTGCACTGAGCCAAACAACATTTTTTACGTTACCTTTAAAAATACAAAAAATAAAAGTAATAGATGTTGTTTGGCGGACTTTTTGTAAAGAGCTAAACCAAAAACGCTGACTTACCCACCCAACCAGCAAGGTTTGTGGGCGCGTTGAGTAACAGTCGATTGTTAAACTATCATCGAACCTATTTTATACAAATAAAGATTTTCAAGAGCACTTCGCCCACATACCTTGCGAAACTCAGTACGAAAATAAGTTATGTCAAAGGTATAATAAATTATGCAAATAGAGGTATCGTATATTTTAATTGTAATATCCTATGTTTGATTATAAAAAGCATCTATTCAATATAGTTTTTCAATGCTTCAAAATAATTCGCACTCTTTACGTGATGAGCTTTTCCATTATCATCATAGTAGCATAACCAACCTTGCATGTAATTATCAAAGGTTGCCAGATATGTATCTGTGCCATAAATTATTTGACCAGTTTTGGTTCTATCATTAATCAATGAATTGAGGGAATCGGCTTGCATAATCTTTTGAGCTATAGTTGAATCTGCTTTCATTGAATTCCAAATAAATGAAGAAGATTCATCATTGATTAATTTTTTTACTTCATCTACAGGTGCAATTGATGTCATTACATTTATTAATTCTTCAGTTTTATTTATTTCTTTTCCATAAATTAATTGTGTGTCTGATTTTTTAAGCTTTGCAATTGTTGAATATTTATCTTTTTTTCTAATCCGTTCACAATTCCAAAGATAAATATTGGGAATTTTTTTTAAGGATTTTAATGATTCCTTAATTGTAAACGAATATTCCATAATAAAAAAATCCGATTCTGAACCCAGATATTCAACATTTCCTATATAAAAGAGTGTATCAATTGCAACTAATTCTCCAAGCAATACATAATCATTTTCATCTATTAGCTGTTTAGGAGAACGATCAATAATGTCACCACATTCCGTTGTGCACAAATAAATAATAGGGCATAATATACATAATAAAATTAAAATGTATATATTACCTTGTTTGTTCTTCATCTTTTTTTTCCTTTTCATTTTCTTGACGATACCTTTCTTCTGCTTCTTTTTCAGTTTCTGGCATCTGTTCATATTTTTCTTTATAAAGTTCTATATACTGTTCTTTTGAAATAGCACCTGCATCAAGTAAATAATTTAATACTTGGTCAAAAAGCGGTTTATTAGGATCAAAAGTTGCGCCGAAATTAGCACCTAAAAAATTTGATGGAATGTCTTCACTTGAAAATGAACTATGTCTTATATTCGAATCACTATTTAATCCTTGGTTCACTTCAACAAATAATCCGCCAATTTGCACACCAAGAACCATTGCACCCTTTCCAGCTTTTGCAAGAAGTCCGTTTCCACTTGGAGAATTGAAATATACTTCTGAAGCAGCTTTTGTAAAATGTAACATATCGATTGTTCCACCATTTTTTGCAGGAACATAGCGTGTTGCACGCCCTTGCGCACTCATTACAAACGGATTGGAATTTGTTGTTTTACAAAGTCGTAAGGTCTCAATTGAATTTGCGGGAACATTTCTTAGAACTTGGCTGGCAAGATGAGGAGAACCTAATCCAGCTTTTACAGGTTCTTCTCCATCAGGATCGTTAAATTTTAATGGATTATTTAAGCAATAGGCATATGGTGAAATATTAGGGTATTTATTAGCTTTTGGATCAGGAATTAAGAAACGACCAATTCCAGCATCGTAATATCTACCTAAACATGGTAAAGAAAGAGAAAGAATTAAGAAAAAAGTTAAAGAGGCTTTCATCAGAGATTTGGGCATTAGTTACTCCTTTCGTTACCTATTAGATTTTAAGTTTATGTATTTTTTATCAATTTCATTCACTTCTTTTTTCTTTGCTTGTTTTACATAAAATTCTTCAGTCGTCTCAAGTACCATACCCATCTTCGTTGCTTTTTCTCTATGCCAATCAGAGCGTTTAAGTGCTTCATTTATCTTTGGAATATAATGATCTTTCATTTCCATTATTTCAAATTCAAACTCTGATCGTCGCTTATTCATTAATTGATTCTGCTTGCTGTTATATGGAATATTCTTAGGTCGCGATGTTTGATGATTCGTAATCCCTGGAAGTTGTGCCATACGATTGGGAAATAAACTTGGTTTTGGAGCTAACATCTCCATTTCTTTTTTCCTTTTATTTTGATAATCCCAGGGTGAAGGAATTTTGGGGGATATTTCCATTTGATTGTTTGCTGCCATCATTTCAGCTTGATAAGTAGCTTGAACAGCATTTATACTTTTATTCATTTTTTCATTGAGGTCTTTAGCATATAGATAATAACAAACTCCTAAATTCCAATGAGCGTTGCATAGAGTGGAATCAACAGATAATGCAAGGCTAAGATATTCCATAACCTTTTGATGATTTTTTGGAAATAATCGAATATTTGAAATAAGCACAGAGGCAAGATATTCTTTTTTAGATAAAGTGCGCATATAAACGCCATTTTCTATCCCTTCTTTCGAAATACTAAAATCCTGTACGTAACCTTCATCAGGAACATATTTACCACCTGAAGTTGTTTCTATATTGTTCTCTTTGAAATCGTCAGAAACATATCGACAAAAGAAGTGCTCTGGTGCTCTTACTGCTTTTATAGGCCAATTAAGTCTATCAGCCAATACCAAATAAAGCATCGGCATTGTAATACAGGAACCTGTTTTAGTATCGAGATAACCATTTAGAAAAAGATTCTCTCTTTTAGTTACTACAATATCATCGAAATCATATTTAAAGGTAATCAAATCATTCCAAGCACCAGGCAAATAAAGAAATGTATTTATTGCTCCAATTCTAACCAACGGATTATCACTCTCACGAGCTAAATCTTTAATCCTTTTTGTCATTAAATTAAGCATTAAATCATAATGATCAAAATTTAGTTCGGGATAACCGTCTTTTGCCAGCACAAAGCATGCAGTTCCTAAATCAATTTTACCTTCTGGTAATTTTAGGATTTGCTCTATAGATAATTCCGTAGGCTTTTCTTGTGCTGATGAAATAGAATATAAAGATAGAATTAAAATGATTGATGCGATTTTTTTCATTTATTCCCTTTCATATTTTATTTTAAAAGCGCTGACAATCAATTATATGGCCACTTCTTTTATTACGATCCGTTTCATTACCCTCTTCGTCATAATAGACTTCATCCATTCCAGTTGGATCGATCAAAATGATAGGGCTATTATTACAATATAAATAGGGAGATATTATATTTGTTTCGGCTAACGGATCCACAACCCAAAATCTCCCAATCTCCGCATCATAATACCTCGCACCAAAATAATACCACTCCAGCGCATTTTCGTCGTCGAGTTCTTTGCCGGTGTACTTGAAAATCGCCGGCTGTTCCCCGGAAACCAGGCTGCGACCGGGCATTATTTTGCCGGTTGTGACATTTACCGAATATAGCTGTCCACAATTCAAGCAGCTTATTAAATCATATCTAGCATTATCTTCTGGATAATTAACATACAATTGATAGTAATAATCAGTTATTTAATAATAAATTTATTTCCTTTATTATGTTTTTTACTTTATTTTTCAATTCATTGGAATAAGTGCTTTCTTTTTTTAAAAATTGACTAAAGTTCCATTTTAGTTCTATTAAAATTTCAGTCGCGGTAAAACCAGCTTCAATAGAATCTATCACTTTTTGTGCCCAGGAATTGAATCCTTCATTTTTCATCAGTTTAGAAATTTTATTTGCTTCTTCATAATAATCTATACACATATTAACTCCTTATCGAATAATAGAAAATGAATTTAATTTTATACTGTTTAAAGGTACAACGACTTCTATTCCACCACCTACATTGCTGCCGACTCCAGGAGCTGTTCTTGTAATAAATTTTGATCCCTGTTTCAATGTAGCAGTTTCAATAAAATTTGCATTTATAACATTTTTGGATGGGATACCATACCGTGAAGCAAATCCCGCAGTTAATGGATGTTCTAAAGACCAGAATTGTGCTTCTGCTGCAGCACTTTTACCTGTAGTACCAAGTCGATAAAGAGTTGCACCATTTTTAACTTGTACTCTTGCAGCTAATGCTGTTTCAGTATTACTTTGAATTGCTGCTCCTTTTTGAATTTTTATTGCGTCTGTTACAGTTCTAGTGCCAGATATGGCCATTGTAAGACCTATAAAAATTGGATCTTCTAAGATTGAAACAGCTTGGATAGCGTCGCTTTTTGCTGGATCACCCAGCTTCATACCAATATAATTTTGAGTAACAACACTAACGTCACTCATTTTATAAGTT
>CAZCJL010000215.1:0-6038 GCA_964498785.1 uncultured Cytophagia bacterium
ATACTCCACCAGCGCACGTATTATCACACGTATTTCCGGTGCACGTTTCTTCACAAGTCGCCCCACAAGTATTGCCACTGCAGGTAGACGCACAGGTACTATAACAGGTATTCCCTCCCATACAAGTCGGGTAATTTACGCAAGTATAGCTACCTTCGCACGTCATTTCAGAGGTATTGCAAATAGGTCGTAACGTATTCTCAGCTTTGGGATCAGAACATCCTGCTTTGGAGGTTGGCTTATCGCCTTCACTCACATCGTTTGTTTTTCCTTCCAGCCGGTCTATTGCATTATTCAATGCATGTTTAAACAGCGGCGAAGATTTAAAACCACTGTCGTTCCAGCGGGCAAAGCTCATGTTGGTAAAAGAGAGCATGACCGCCAGAATTAGCAATGTTATGATTAATTTTTTCATTATGTTAAACTCCTAAAATTTCGTTATGTTTCTAAAGAAAATAACTTGCTATTTTATTAAAATTCCCTTATATTTCAAAATATAAGGGAAAAAGGAAAGCATTGTAAACACGATCTCCTGCGTGCCGTAGGATTTTTGTTTACGAATATCTTTCCTTTTCCCGTTATTTTTTTATCTTCACTGCCATTCGTCGTCCGACGAACGGCTATCCTGGCGTTGCCCATTGACGAAAATAAAAAATTCGACATATTAAACACATTTTATCACGATACCTTTGTAAGTGAAATTATCGATGGTTCACAGATAAGAAAACCGGAACAGCTAAGTATATTTTTTTTATCTACTCCCCAAATCAAAAAGATCTCTGAAAATCCAATACTCAAGTTCATATATTTTTCGCATGTTGTCACCGGGAATGGAAGAACTGTATCCCATATTAACATTATTGAAAATATCAAAACATGCCATGACGGCAACCATTCCTTTTCCCACTGTTTTTGTTGCAAATACCGGCTTTTTTACATCAATCGGCGCTTCTGCTGTTTGCGTTTGTGAAATGTTTGGCTGTTGGAAATAGGGTCGCATTTTTCTTATTTCTTCTCCCGGTTGATAGATCGGATCAGGAAAATCACTTTGAGGAATGTGAACTTCTTGTTTGTAATGTGAATAATCCGGTTGCCGGAAATTGGATGGAAAAAGATCTGCGTATAATATTGCTTCTCCACCATGAACCATACCAATATTCCTTGCATTGACTGTTACCGTATCTTCTTCATCTTCCCGATAGATTTTAGCCGTATTGGCGCGCATGATCGGTAAAACAGACATATCCACTGGCTTCAATAACTGATTAATGCCTGCCTGATGACCATCCGTTAAAATAAGCGCCTTACCACCTTCTTTTAAATAATTGTAGAAGTTTTCAATTTCCTCCGGTGAAAACGACTTATCAGGATTGGCAATCACCAGCGCATCTCCATCCTTTAGCGCTTCTTGAAAACTGAACTGAACTTTGGGCACGTGTCCCAATCGCTGCAAAGTAACATAAAATGTTGCCAGACTTTGCTCACGGCTCCGTGTAATGTGTAAATTCGGCAATTCATACTCTGAATGATCGTATTCAAAATTTACCTGAACAAACCTGGTGTGAGGTTCCGGGACAGGATAATTAATTTTATTCATACGTTCCATTATCAACACTGAAATGGGTATTGTAAATATCAAAACAAAAACAGTGACCGGTGAATAGCTCATTGTTTTAAATTTTATGAACAAATAAATACTTGTTAGTAAACTAAAAAAAGCTAGGATTAGAAAAATAAAGGTGGAAAATCCAAAGATACTATTTTTACGATTAAGCCATTGGAAACAGCCTAATAGCAATTCCGGTTTCCCGGGAATGAACATAAAAAAATTAGACCATACAGTACTATCCGTAAATCCGAGCACTCGTCCTTTTCCATGTTTTACGCCAGCCGCCTGCAGAAACAGACCGAACTCCATTGTTTCTTTATTACCTGCGTTCTCCGGGAAAAAATCTTTACGTGAATAATCCAAATACAAAGATTTGATACCGTAACCAACAATAACATTATCCGCGTTTAATGGCGCTTCCATCATACAGCCGGAAGCAAATAAAAACGGAGGCATATATTGAACAACCGGATGAGGCAGTATCTTTGGACGTTTGTAAACTGAAAGTTCGCCGGATACATCATATTGTCCGTCATAACGAAATCTGAGTCCAAACTGCTCGGCTATCGGATTCAGGTTGGTTGTAATGCCAAATACATTGGTATGATCACCAATAATAAATAATCCGCCGCCTTGTTTTACAAAATCTTTAATAGCAGAAATTTCATTACTGGAAAAGGGTTCAGTTGGTGTTTTTATCATTAATATGTCATAATCTTTTAATAAATTAACGGTTAAACTTTCGGACTTTTGTTCAACATGATAAAAATGATTCAAGTAATCAGCTAAGCAATAATAGTTATATGTGGATTGTTGCCCGTACCATTCTGTATCAAATTTTTTTGTTGTCCATTCCCAGTCACTGTGCCCTTCATCAATCAGTATTTTGCCATCCTTTCGTGTTCCGGGATCATGGAATCCCAAAATCCCGATTATAGAAAAAGTAAAAATGAAAACAGAAATAGCCATCAATAGAGTTCGACGATTTAAATGAACAGGAGGCAACTTCAAAGAATTTATATCAGTGAATTTAATGAATGCTGGTAAAAGGAAAATGAGGGGAATTAAGCTGATAATATTTACATCCAGTTTCCAAAATATTTTAGCTTGTGTTATGTTAAGAAAGGTGAGAATCATTCCAACATAGCGAATGATCATGTAGAAAAATAAAATCATTATTAAAATGAGAATTTGTTTGCTCTTCTGCTGCTTAAAAGTTTTTGTCATGCTGTTGCCTGAAAACAGAGCGATTGCGATCAAACCACCAATGAAAATATTTAGCAGCGGATAGAGCGCCATAATATCCCAACTCGTGATAAAAGAATAGACTTTGTCTGCACTTCGGATAAAGAGCTCATTATTGGCAATCGAGCTTTCCAGCCCGATAGTTTTTGATAATGTTAGAATGACAGGCGTCAACCAATCGGCGCGGTGGTATCGAGAGAATATAATAAAGAAAAAAGGAATAATCATTGTTTGAGCCGCTAAAATTGATCCGCTGAAAATAAATCCAGTGCTCATCGACTTGAAAATTCTACCCCATCTATGAAAGATCGTTAATGCTAATCCTAATAATAAAACGATTGACGCCAAATTGTAGGGAAAAGGCAATACATAAACAGAAAAACAAATAGGGATGAAAAAGAAATAATATTTCTTGTCAACTCTTTCGAATGCTATTTTCCGTAAAGCAAAGATATTAATTAGGATACCAATTGAAAGCAAAGCAAAGATAAACCAATACGGTGTGGAATAATGAATCGTGGTTGGATAATAGATACCAATTAAAGGTAGCCAGGCGACTGAGAACAGAAAAACACTTAACCATAAAATGGACATGATATTTTTCCTTTGATATTGAGTGAAATCATTTTTTTTGCTTAAAAAATTATAAGAAATAACATATTCATTTTTCTTCAAGTCATTTTGAAATCAAAACTTTTATTTTTTACAATCCTTCAAATATTGATTTCAGGAAAAATATATTTTCCTCATAATAGCCATTGTCATGCTCTAGATTTTTACTTAACAGAAAATAGGAGTCAGCAATTAAAATGAACCTGCCTTTTTCAATTTTTTTCGAGACAATCGTCGGTAAGTCCCAAGCGGTACAAATAACAGAATTATCCTTTTTTTCATTTAATAATATTGGCCAGGCTTCTGAAAATCCAACTTTTTGATCTGTTTGATCTTTTGGGACATATCCCAATGGCAAATTATCCAAATCCATTCCATATTTCTGCAATAAATTCAATGAACTTTCTTTTTCTTCATACCCGACTGCCCAAATTACATTACCTCCATTTTTTATGTATTTATCAATCAATTCTATTTCATTGTTTGAAAAAAATTTTGCCGGCGAAATAACGATATAAATAGTGCTATTATTAATACTACTTAATCAGATTAAGTCATAAATAATTAATTTTAATGCATGTTGGAGTGCAGTCCCTTTATGGACTGCATTTTGCAATGCATAAAAGCACAGCATTCCGTTCTTTTTTTAAAATCTGATTAAGTAGTATTAAGTAACTCCACTGAAAACTGACGCTCAATATACGGGAGATATCCATTTCGCATCAAATTGTATGTTAATGACCATATCCCGTGATTTCCATAAATTTCAAACCTCTCAAGATGTGCTAAATCAATATATGCAATTTTTCCCTCTGGTATATTTTTGTTAGCGTTTTTTGAATTGATGCTGTCAGTGATGAACAGGGCCAGTAATAAAACTGTAAAAAGATATATTATCTGAGTATTCCCTATCGCAACGAAATCAGCAATGATAAGCATAATGAATGCTAATATAAATGCGATAATTCCGATTAATTCTAGTGATCTATTAATTTTAGAATTTTGATATGATGTCAGCCAGCTAAATGTTTGATCCACAAATTTGAAATTTCGACACAAAACGCCATTTTGTAGTGATGACGTGTCGCCAAAAACGAGTACTTTGCCCTTACCGTAGTTTGCCTTCGCGACAAGAATAATATCACCCAATAATTCTCCGTCATTATATCGACGATCACCCAGGTAAGCGTTGTCCCGATTGAGCGCATTACCCCAATCTGAGAAGCCGAATTTTGCTGTGATTAGAGGAACAGCGTTTCCAGCAGGGATTGATAACGACGCACCCACAGAGATTCTGATTTCAGAATTATTTTTTATTTTGTGTGTGATTGGGTGAGGAAGTAATTCAAATGAATGCCGCCAGTCTTGTTTTAAGTAATGCGCTGAGTCAAAATTGAGTTCAATTCCCGTAAACTTTAATAAATCGTTCAATGGTTTACGGATTCCACTCAAACTGGTATGATCTCCAAGCACACATAGCGACCCACCATTCCCGACAAATTTTATAATAGCGTTTTTTTCTTGCTCTGAAAAATTTTTATCTAAGTTAATTATGACCAGAGTATTTGCTCTCTGTAAGTTGTTATTACTAATAACTGAATCCATAACTACAGAGTAGCCTAATGATTTAAGATATTCCGGTAGCATGCCAAACATCCCACCACTCCTTAAGCCATATCGTCCAAACTCAGGTGTGTTCCAGGTTACTATCCCTTTGCTAAAAATAAAAACATTTCTTTCCTGATTTTTTCGTTGGTTTAATTCCGGAAAAGTTAGAAAGACGATGGAAATAAAAAGAAATCCCAGCGCAACATAAAAATATTTCATATTTAAACGTCTGTCTTTCAATTCCGCTCTGCTTGTTTTAGTTCGTCGGATTAACAGATATATCGATACTAAACTTAAAAGAAAGGGAAGGAGCAGAAGATCCATCGGAGATATCAAAGAAAAAGAATTATTCTTTTTTATCAGATTGATAAATAAAATTTGCAGGGGCGCAGTTAAAATGTGAGCAATCAACAGAGCAAAAAGAGACACGAATAAATTTAGTATTGATTTTTGTCTTGAATAAATATAATAAGTGAGAATAAAAATAGCTATTAAAATGATTATTGGGAGACCAATAGTAGTGCTACGGAACAGTGCATCCGATTTGAATAAATTTGCCATTATATTAGATATGAAATGAGCATATTTTTGGAGACCAAGCCAAATTTCAGGCACAAAATAATAAAATATCAGAAAGCTTAAATAGAAAAATGTAGTTAATAAAAAGATCTGATTCAGTTTTTTATCTTTTGAGTCTTTTAGAATTATGTTAAATGCTAGCAAACATAACGCAAAAATAATGAATGGTTTCAACTGCTGAGGAAATGATGATATAATGATGAAATAAATTATTAATGATAGTACCGGTAAACTAAACAGTAAATACCTCAGCTTGACACTAAACGGCAAATGTAATAAAATTAATGAAAGGAATAAGACGATAGTAATTGCGTGGTTCGTTTCCGGAGTTATATAGTGCCTGAACGAAAACTACTTATTTTCTATTAAAATTCAAAACGTAGCT
>CAZCJL010000216.1:0-6036 GCA_964498785.1 uncultured Cytophagia bacterium
TAAATACGACATAGCGGCAATCGCCCATATCTACCATAAAATATTGAGAAGATACTAGGATAAGTTATTAAATATTTATTCTTTGTGATCTTTGTGTATTCTTGGTGTTCTTTGTGGTTAAACAAAATATATTGACTTTTGTAACAGCCCCATCGATTAACTGATTGATCTCAGTTGCAGACGTACTTTTTCCGCAGAAAAATAGTCGTACCGTTACCGGTTCTCCAAAATCAGTTTTAAACCAAAAATATGATCATTTTCCTGTAGAATTCGGATCAGGTTCATATTGTCAGCATCATAAAATAAATTTTGAATACCGACTTGCCACACGTTTTTAGAACCGGGACGATAGAAATTAAAATATCGCCAGAGGTACAATACGCTTCAATATCCATTTATATAAAATGAATATAATTATCTGAAAGAATAATCGGGATCTTTTTAGCATACTGTTTTCTTTGGATTTGAAAGTTGTTGATTAACAAAACTGAGGTGAGACAGGAACGGAAATAATTGAACGCTTCATTAAATTTCCTGATTAATGACTGAGAGGAAATAATATAGAACGAGTAAACTGAAAAGTCAATTTTTTTTCTTTGATAAAAACGAAAATATTCTTATATTTTACAAGATTATCTTCAGATATAACTCAATACAATATTTTGCGATTAATAGTTTGAAATATTTTAAAAGGAAGGTGAAATGATTATCCGTGAAGAAAAAAAATGGCGAGCATCCACGCTCCGGGAAAATAGACTCACCTCTATTTTGTTAATGATTTTAGTGGTATTTGCGCTTGGATTTATTTTACATCAACTTCAAACAATATTTAAACCATTATTAATTGCTGTGTTTTTATCATTTATTTTTGAGCCAATGGTAAATTTTTTAACCCGTATCAAAGTCCCCAAATTTTTTGCATTTTTGATTTCACTTGTTGTTGTGTTTGTTGTGTTTTATTTGTTTGGCCTGGTAATATATGCCAGCGTTGCTTCCTTTTCTGAGGAATTTCCGAAATACCAAATCAAATTTATAGCGCTTTATAATAATGTGCTGGGAATGATCAAAATTCCGCATGATCAGGTACAATTATACATCAAACAGATTAAATGGGCCGATGTTTGGAAAAATTTATCCATATCTTCTTTACTGTCATCGACAATTGGCACATTCATCAGTTTTTTGACAAATCTTTTTATGGTGTTGATTTTTACAATTTACATTGTTCTGGGCAAAGAGCACATGCTTCAAAAAGTAAGCAAAGCCTTTCCTGACGATCGATCTACCCGGATATTGGGCATGATTAAGAATATAAATCGGGGAATGCAACGCTATTTAATTACAAAAACAATGATTAGTTTGGGAACCGGAATCCTCGCGGCAATCGTATTGTTCGCTTTTGGGGTAGATTTTGCAATTGTGTGGGGCTTACTAACATTTCTATTAAACTTTATCCCGAATATCGGATCTGTTATCGCGACACTCCCGCCGATATTAGTTACCGCGTTTCAATTTGGAAGCTTTCTGAAAATAATGTGGGTGACGTTATTACTTATCGGAACACAACTTACTATGGGGAATGTTATTGAACCACGAGTCATGGGAAAGAGTATGAATTTGAGCCCTTTGGTTGTTATATTTTCTTTGATTTTCTGGGGCTTCATTTGGGGGCCGGTGGGAATGCTGCTGGCAGTTCCGATTTCATCGACGATTCAGATCATTTGTGCGAACGTCGAGGTTCTTAAACCCCTAAGTATATTTATGGGAGGTGATGACGATATCTAAATCAGAAAAAATATAATAAGAACGAATACAGGAGTATATGATGAAAATTTCATTCCTTGGCGGTGTGCGTACTGTTACCGGGTCGATGCATCTTGTTGAAGCCGGTCATCAAAAAATATTGCTCGATTGCGGAATGTTTCAGGGAAAACGAAAAGAAGCGCAACTAAAAAACAGAACCCTGCCGCTCGAAGCGGAAATTGTGAATGCGATGATTTTATCCCATGCACATATTGATCATTCCGGCAATATTCCAAACCTTGTAAAAAACGGATATTCTGGTCCCATTTACACGACACACGCAACGGTTGATATCTGCAATTATATGCTTTTAGACAGCGGTTTTATTCAGGAAAAAGACGTGCAGTTCGTCAACAAAAGACGCAGGAAAAGAGGAGAACCACCAGTAGAGCCTATTTATACAAAATCAGACGCAGAAAAGACATTGGATTATTTTCAGGGACAAAACTACCAAAAGACCATTGAAATTGCGGACAATGTTAGTGTTACATTTTACGATGCCGGCCATATTTTGGGTTCTGCATTAACAAAATTAAAAATTAAAGAGAATGGCCGCGAAATTAATTTGGGATACATTGTTGATTTAGGAAGAAATAATATGCCAATCATCAGAAATCCCGAAATAATTCACGATCTTGATTACATCATTATCGAAAGCACTTATGGCGGCCGGTTGCATGACAGTATTGAGGAAGCAGAACATAAATTAGGAGAAGTTATCCGGCGAACCGTTGAACGCGGCGGGAAAATAATTATACCATCATTTGCACTTGAACGGACTCAGGAAATAGTTTATGGTTTGAATAACTTATGGAATAAACATAAATTGCCCCGAATCCCGGTTTTTGTCGATAGCCCACTGGCCGTTAATGTGACAACAGTGTTTAAACGACACGATGAGTGTTTTGATGAAAAAACACAAAAGATTCTGGAATATGATGATGATCCGTTTGGATTTGATAAGCTGACGTATGTGCGGGATGTTGAAGAATCGAAAAAGATCAATACAATAAAAGAACCGTGTATCATTATCTCTGCATCCGGAATGTGTGAAACAGGCCGCATTTTGCATCATTTACGAAATAATATTGAAGATTCCAGAAATACGATCATCATTGTCGGGTTTATGGCCCAGAATACGCTTGGTCGAAAATTAGTGGAAAAATGGCCGGTGGTACGTATATTTGGGGAAGAGCATAAATTACGCTCCGAAGTTGTTGTCATGAATTCATTTAGCGCACATGCAGACAGAAATGATTTAGTGAACTACGTTACGAAAGCAAATGATAAATTACAGGGAGTTTTTCTGGTTCATGGAGAGGAAAGCCAAATTTTTGAATTAGCAACTGCATTAAAGGAAAAAGGCATTTTAAATGTTCGGGCGCCGGAACCTGGTGAAATAGTAGAAATCTAAAGCATGTTTCAGTAGATGAAAAAAAAGCTATCAAATGGCCTTTAAAATGGTGCCGAAGGTGGGACTCGAACCCACACGGGCTAACGCCCACACGGCCCTGAACCGTGCGCGTCTACCAATTTCACCACTTCGGCAATACTGCTTCAAAATTGGAAAAACAATTTACACATTTAAGAACAAAAAGTCAAGAATTATTTTGTTTTGGTCTTGACTTTTGACATTAAAAATCTTATTTTATGTGACTTTTAATTAAGGCGTCGCATTATGGGAATTAAAATAATAGTCAAAAATAAAAATGCCCGTTTCCAATATGAAATAACAGAAGAAATCGAGGCAGGCATTGTTTTGAAAGGTACAGAGGTGAAGTCGCTGCGCATGGGTAAAGTCAATTTAAAAGATAGTTACGCTGCGATCAAAGATGGAGAAATATATGTTCAACATTTACATATTAGTCCGTATGAACAGGGAAATATCTATAATCATGATCCTTTGCGAGAGCGAAAGCTTTTGCTTCATAAACACGAGATAAAACGGCTGACCGGAAAAATACAGGAAAGAGGAATGACGTTGGTTCCCTTGAAAATGTATTTTAAAAATGGCAGGGTTAAAGTTGAACTGGGACTGGGAAAAGGCAAAAAACTTTTTGACAAAAGAAAGGATATCGCTCGCAGGGATGCGGAAAGAGATATCCAACGTGAATTTAAAGAAAGAAAAAAGTATGGTTTATAAAATTAAGAGGGTAATGAAACGTGAAAAAGAAAAGCGTATATGATATCCTAAAAGAACGTGGATTCGTTAAACAAGTTACAGATGAAGATGAAATTCGGGGTTTATTAGATCAGCAGAAGATATCCTGTTATATTGGTTTCGATCCGACAGCAAATAGTCTGCATGCTGGCAGTCTGATGCCGATTATGGCGCTGGTTCATATACAAGAGCATGGTCATCATCCGATTGCGATTCTTGGCGGCGGTACAGCGATGGTAGGAGATCCCAGTGGCAAGACCGAAATGCGAAAAATGCTTTTGCAAGAAACAATATCGGAAAATGGGAAAAAACTTGAAGCGCAATTAGGTCGCTATCTGGATTTTGAACATGGAAAAGCTTCTATTATAAATAATGCTGATTGGCTTCTTGATCTAAACTATGTTTCATTTTTGCGAGAAATCGGGCGTCATTTTAGTGTGAACCGCATGTTAGCAGCAGAATCATATCGAATCCGGATGGAAACCGGGCTTTCATTTCTTGAATTTAATTATCAGTTATTGCAGGCGTATGACTTTTTGGTTTTATTTCGTCAGAATAACTGTAAGTTGCAAATGGGCGGGGATGACCAATGGGGCAACATTGTGGCTGGAATTGATTTGATTCGCCGATTGGAATCTCAGCAGGCATTTGGAATAACTTTTCCGCTTTTGGAAACTGCAAATGGACAGAAGATGGGAAAAACAGCCAAAGGTGCACTTTGGCTTGATCCGGAGAAGACGTCACCTTATGAATTTTATCAGTACTGGATTAACGTTGATGACAGGGATGTTAAGAGGTTTTTAGCATATTTTACGTTACTTCCGATGTCCGAAGTTGAAAGATTAGGCGATTTACAGGGAGCAGAAATTCGGGAAGCAAAGCAGTTGCTCGCGTACGAAGCCACGAAGATAACCCACGGAAAAGGCGAGGCAGAAGCTGCTCAAACAACATCTCAAAGTGCATTTGGAGGAGCCGATAGCAATTTTGATGGAATGCCTACGATAACAATGCAGAAGTCGAATTTGAACCCTGGCATTTCAGTGATTGAACTATTTGAGAAGTCAGGATTGGTAAAATCAAAGAGCGAAGCCCGTCGATTGGTCAACCAGGGGGGCTGTTATGTGAACGATGAGCGGATTAAAGATATTGAAGTTGTAATTGATAATTCAGTTGTTAAAGATGAATATATAGTCCTGAGAGCTGGCAAGAAGCGATATAGCCGTATATTATTTATTTAATATCAGTTAGTTAAGAGTTTTCTAATATTTTTTTTATAATTTTTTATAATTTTTACTTGACAATTAAGAAAAAATGTATTATATTAGCGCCGTTCAAAAAAGTACAAAGAAACACAAAGAAAAAAAGTTTAAAAAATTAATTTTTTTTCTTGACATTTAAAAAAGATTTTCTTATATTGGTATTCTCGTCACGAAATAAAAAGACGAATTGTTCATTGATAATAGCGTGCATAGTCCTTGTCAATTCAGTAAAGCTCAAGAGTTGAAAACAATGATAACGAAGAGTTTGATCCTGGCTCAGGACGAACGCTGGCGGCGTGCTTAACACATGCAAGTCAAGGAGAACAGATTTCTTCGGAGGTCTTAGTAAACTGGCGAACGGGTGAGTAACACGTAGGTAACCTGCCCTTGAATCTGGGATAACCTTGCTAAAGCGGGGCTAATACCGGATACAATTCTTTTTTCGCATGTTAGGAGAATGAAAGTTGCCCTCGGGTAACGTTCAGGGATGGACCTGCGTCCCATTAGCTTGTTGGTGAGGTAACGGCTTACCAAGGCATCGATGGGTAGCCGGCCTGAGAGGGTGACCGGCCACACTGGGACTGAGATACGGCCCAGACTTCTACGGAAGGCAGCAGTGAGGAATATTGCGCAATGGCCGAAAGGTTGACGCAGCAACGCCGCGTGGGTGATGACGCTCTAAGGAGTGTAAAGCCCTGTTAGGAGGGAAGAACGACATTGGCGTGAATAATGCCAATGCTTGACGGTACCTCCAAAGAAAGCCCCGGCTAACTCCGTGCCAGCAGCCGCGGTAATACGGGGGGGGCAAGCGTT
>CAZCJL010000217.1:0-6025 GCA_964498785.1 uncultured Cytophagia bacterium
CGAAAGCTTTGATGCACACCATCAATTATTGAATGGATACATATTAACGTTATCAGAATTTATGATAACTGATTAAATCAACCACATCATGAATCCGGAATGGAAAGACTTATACAATGATTTCGTTAAAACAGATATCTGAGCGGATTCCTGCATCCGCAGGAATGATAGCTCGATGCTGAATAGTAACTTATGAAATTAAAAAGCTCTGCGTTAATTTTTTCTGGCGAGGACCGGAAGAAAATTCGAGCGTGATTTACTATAAATTGCTGAAGCGGTTTGGAAGATTGAGGTGAAGGTTAACGTCAGCGTATTGATCTCGTTCATGATCCGAACCGCTGCGTTCGGAACAAGAGAATCTATAAATTTGACGTGGATGTGCCGGATATCCGGTATGTTTGTTGTGAAAATGCGTCGTGAAATGATAAAGCCAAGACAAAAAGCGTGAGTTGCCTCCCCGACGTTTTATACTGAAAATGGTTGGCTAATTTTTTATATGGAATAACTAATGTAAAAATTAAAACAGAATGGTAATCAAAATAAGCAGGCTGAAGCCGATATTCATGAAAGTGAACATCATGGTAAACTTTTTGTTCATGTCCTCGAAGCGTTTGTCAACTGCCTCGAATCCCTGTTTCATGGTTTCGGCAAGAAGTTTAATTTCAGTCTTTACTTCTAATAAGCTTTGCTGGCAGACGTCCTTTTTGACAACATTTTCGGTGCGTAAGACGATATAGCGGTGCAATGATTTTTTTATCCAATTTTTCATATTAACAAAATCCGATTCATCAAAAATTTCGCATCACTTCATTTGTTGTATACTTAATTTAACATAATCTGCAAAATATGCAAGCATTTTAATTTCTTCTCTAAAATACAACTTACAGAATACGCTATGTCGTGCAGCGAGACACTCGCTGCATTGCAGTCGTTTTTTGGCTGCAATTAATTTAGTTAAACGACCGCACAGTGCGTTTTAGCGGCTCCGCCGTAATCGGGCTGTATCAAAAGTCCCAAATTTGTTTTTTGCAAATTCATGAGGAATAGCGATCCCATCGCTTGGAGCGATGGGATCGCTGGTCTGATAAAAAATTTTACATAGGACAGATTAACTTTTGATACAGCCCCACTCCATAATAAAGGTTACAAATGACTTCGTCATCTGAATTTCTGTGATCTCCGTTGTTCACCGAAATTCATCGTCGCGATATCACCTCCTTAAACGCCTGCTGGATTTTTTTGGTGATTGGACCCGGCATTCCGGTTCCCACAGTCCATTCATCAACTTTTGTTACCGGAGTAATTTCCACAGTGGTACCAACAATCATTATTTCGTCTGCTTTATTTAGATTCGTCAACTGAATCGGTTGCTCATGACCGGTGATATTCATTTTTTTACATAATTCAATTACCACCTGTCGCGTGATTCCTGACAGAATATAATTCGTTGCCGGTGGCGTTACAACCGTTCCATCGAACACTGCACAGAAATTACAGTGCGAACCTTCCATCACAAATCCATCGCGGACGAACAGCGCTTCGGCTGCATCGTTTTCCACTGCCTGTTGTCGTGCCAGTACGTTCGGAAGCAGTGCAATGGATTTGATGTCGCAGCGAGCCCAACGTGTTTCCGGGACCAGAATTACCTGCGCGCCGTTTTCCCGCTCGCCTACCGGATGATTGAACCGACTCGCCGATGCAAATACCGTTTGTGGGGTATTTACCTGCGGGAAATAATGCGTCCGCTTCGCAGCCCCGCGGGTTACCTGGAGATAAATCAGCGCTTCTCCCTGTTGCAACTCATTTACACGAAGCAATTCTTCGGAAACATCGATCAGATGTTGTCTGTTAATTTCGGGCATCCGCAACTCCCGCAAACCGTACTGCAGCCGGTCGAGATGGCGCTCTAACTCGAACCTGTAGCCGTTATAACAGCGAACCACTTCGTACACACCATCGGAAAATAAAAAACCGCGGTCATTTGGTGATATGCAAGCGGTTTCAAAATCAATAAAAGAATTGTTTAAATAAACGATCTGTTTCATTTCTTCAATCCATTTTGGGATAATAAATGACGTACTTTTTTAAAAAACTTTGATGATGAACGCTTTAATTTACTTCGCATTTTCATTTGAAATTCATACGGCGCTTTTTGCAAAATCCATTTGGTCTCATCAACAAATTGCTGAAATGTTCGTGGATGCGAGACATATTCCACCTTCCCGGCTTTAATCGCTTTTATAATCCCAGGGATGGACTTTTCTTCTGCATACACATACGAATAAGTCGTGCCAAACTGATCCGGATAATGCGTATCCGAATTGCCAACGATCGGTTTATTGTATTTACGGGCAATGCGTAAGGCTTTTCGATTCAAATTGAATAACTTATAGTAATAGTGACAATACTCGATCGCATCATAAAATTCAATGTTTTTTTTCAAATCCCGGCCTAAACAAACTCCAGCAAAATAGTAAGGATGCGGGGCAATTACCAGCACAGCATCATTTTTATAGCGTTTTAAATCTTCATACGTAAGTATGTGTTTTCGCACAGTACAGTTAATTAACAACACATGTTTCCGGTTGATAAAGGTCTCCACTCCCGGAATGAGAATCAATCCCTTTTCCCGGGCATATCCAAAAACACCGGGATCATTGTACATCACACCGTGATGGGTGAACGAAATTGCATCGTACCCCATTTTGATAGCGAGATCAATAAACCGCCGAGCAGGTAATAATCCGGTGCGCCCTCCCACAATTTCGGCGACATCTTCTGCAGTATGAATGTGTAAATCTACTTTTAATTTTAAAGGCATAATATTTTTACTATCTGGCTGGACAAAATCATCCGATCAGATTTCCGAAGTTATGGTAACTTCGGAACCCTTTGTGTGCACAATTCTATTATACAGACGAGTATGTTTAAATGCAAACTTTCAGGGTTATTTGATTCGGAACCGCTCTGACCTGATTGTGTGTTGCAAAAACAGATTTCCGAAGTTGTATAAACTTCGGAAATCTCTGTTAAAGTTCCAGCAAAACTTCCTCCGCCACCTCAACATCATTAAAATGAATGGTGTTATGTTTTAATGTCTGAGTAGTTTCATGCCCTTTTCCCAGTAACAGAACAAGATCGCCAGGGTTGGCTTCATTTATGGCATATTTGATGGCTTCGTACCTGTCTGAAATTTCTTCATAATCTTTATGTTGAATTCCCTTCTTAATATCATTTGCAATAAGCTGCGGATCTTCATTGCGCGGATTATCCGCAGTAATCACAAAATGGTCGCTATATCGGGAAACGATTTCACCCATAATGGGACGTTTTTCCTTATCCCTGTCTCCACCACAACCAAATACCGTAATCACCCGATCCGGTTTTAAATCATGCGCCAGTTTCAGAACGTTTTCAATTCCATCCGGCGTGTGTGCATAATCCACTACCACGGAAAAATCCTGACCCTTGTCTACTAATTCAAAACGACCGGATACTTTGATATTTTCTTCCAGTCCCTTTTTAATCGTTATCAGATCAAACCCCTCGCTCCAACTAACAGACACAGCGGCGAGAATGTTATAGATGTTAAACGTTCCAACTAATTTTGGCGTCACATCAATTTCACCATCTGGCGTGACCAGGGTAAATTTCATTCCTTTAATTGTCATCTCAATATTTTTCGCTGAAATTTCCGCGGGATTTTTAAGACCATATTTCAAAATTTTCCCACTTGCTGCATCCATAAAATAAGTCGCTGAGGGATCGTCAATATTTACAATGGCATAATCGTCTTCTTTTAACCAACTGAATAATTTTAGTTTGGTGTTACGATAGTTCTCAATCGTCTTGTGGAAATCCAGATGATCCTGTGTCAGATTCGTGAACACCGCTGCATCGTACACAACGCCGTGTACCCGGGAAAATTCAATTCCATGAGAAGACACTTCCATCGCACAATATTGCACTTTTTCATTTTTCATGTGCGTGAATATTTCCTGCAAATCCGGCGGTTCAGGAGTGGTATCTTTGGATTTGTAAATTTTCCCGTTGATTTTATAATACAACGTACCAATGAGACCGACACGATATTTTTGCATCAAAATGCTTTCAATAATATGGGTCGTTGTCGTCTTGCCATTGGTACCGGTAATCCCAATCATTCGTATATCCCGTGAGGGATAATTATAATATTTATTTGCTAACAACGCCAATGCATAGCGGGAATCGGGTACAATAATTTTTACCACTGATTCCGGCACATTCATGTCTGTTTGCAGTACAACAGCAGCGGCGCCATTTTTAATAGCATCATCCACCACATCATGACCATCGGGAATTTCAATTTTATCCAGTTGCGTGTAAATATTAATAGCCACAAATAAAAAGCCGGGCTTTACCCGCAACGGATCGTAAACCAGTCCGGTAATATCGATATCAGAAGGATCTCCGTTAATCGTTTTCGATGGCAATTCATCAAGTAAATCAGATAACTTCATAAAAATTTTACTCCTTACATTATTATTTATATATAACTCAAAAGACTATTTTTCGCATAATTAAGATAAGCATTGGGAAAATTGGGAATTGTAAAATCATATTTTCGAATAAAATTATCCAGCAGCAGTTGTCCCCGGTCCCATGCTTCCCGCTCAAAATCAAATCTTTGTCTACCTTTGTCATAATTAATAAGTTCCGTGAATTTTGCAGAATTACGGACACGGGAATAGCCCAAATATTGGTCGTAATGACCAGCCTCATGAAACAGTAAAAATAGCGATTCGGTATAATCCCGGCAATCATCTGGATAAAACAACAAAATCGTTGACAAATCTTTTTCAGGTGGATAGAAAAAAGCCACCGGTTGCTTCATCTCAATGAGCTTTATTGAAAGATGGGGAAATTCATCCCAGCAAAGATATGACTTTGCCAGTTTTAACACTGCCTTGTTAATCACAAATAAATTAGAATCCTGATTTAAATTATCTGTTTAGTGGCAATAATAATAAAAAATATATTGACTAAAATCAAGAATTAATTCAGAAAATTATGATTCAATTGTTTATTTTTTTATGCTTATTTGTATATGTTGTATATACGATAATGAGTTATGGAGAATTAAAAATGACAACTCTGATGATCATACGAATAGACTTTTCTGTAAAATCAAAAATAGCCAAATTAGCGAAAAATGAGGGCAAAACAGTACGTGAGGTTTTGCAAGAGCTAATTGAAAATATAATTTGGGATATATGCTGCTATTTTACGATTGTTAATGAACAAATCAACAGGAGAACTACATATTGTAGTGACAATTTTCATTGTCTATTAAAAATCCATTGCATTTTAGCCAGTGATTTGATATTGATTTAACTTCAATGGTGTGTCCTTATTCTCAACACCGCTTTTTACCTGCCTGATTGCGCCTAACCCGCTTGTTGACTGAGCGGAGTTCGATTAGTTTAAGGCGCTGAAGGAGTTGCTGCACAAGACGATTAGACACCACAAATACTTGATACGATGAGTCGAATATCAGTATTAAAGAAGAGCCACTTGAAACTTGTTCGTTATACCATATATTAGAATAATCTAATGATAAATTGAATATTTGAACTTAATCTTCTTTTCGTTTGTTATTATTCTGCATAAATTAAAAATGTATTTTCTTTGATCAAGGTTTACCACATTGCTCTTCCATGATTATTCAAAATATTTTGATCTTTTGTTATGAGAATATTATGATTTACATCTGCTTTAGCAACAATAATACGATCAAACGGATCACGAGTCCAGGAATAATCTAATACACCACTTATTATTGTATAAAATTTTTTATCACAGATTTTAAGTCCAATTCTATCTGATAGATCAGACACAATTAGTTTAGCCTCATCAGTGGTACGTTGAATTTCTAATGAATATTATAATTCCAAGTATACTACTGGTGAAATAAGGACTTCATTATTATTTATTGTATCTTCTCAATATTTTATGGTAGATATGGGCGCTTGCCGCTATGTCGTAT
>CAZCJL010000218.1:0-6021 GCA_964498785.1 uncultured Cytophagia bacterium
AGAATCCGAAAGCTTTGATGCACACCATCAATTATTGAATGGATACAAAATTTTATTGATAATTCTAAAAAGACGGATGACTACCCGAAAGTTTCCGGCAACACCCGCAACAGTTAAGAAGCACTATGTTCAATTTTGATTTCATCATTTCATTTCCATATTAAATATTGAGAAGAATATAAATATTTTTCTCCAATTTGTCAACGATTTTTTGATTTTTCTAGTTCCCACGATTTTCGTGGGAACACCTTGCTCGACGCTTTGCGTCGTAAAGTGAATGTTTTGCTCTCTGACAGGATTTAAACTCCTGCCAAATCAATACAACTCCGCCATCTCTTTCCTTAGCACCCGATAGAACTCCTCTCTCGCCTGCCGTTCAATCCACGGTTTGTGGCCACAGCGCTCCAGCAATATCCATCGGAAATCAGACATAACAGCGGCCAGTGGCTCCCGTACGCCCTCAGCCGAATGCGGATCGTAATCTCCGTGAATCGCAGTCACCGGACACTGAATGTGCAATGCATATTCCAGCAATTTCCCCGAACGCCGCAACTTTGCAGCTTCGGGCCATACGCTCATGAATATATCGGACTGTATATTTTCAATGACAATTTCGTCATTCATGGGATCGTAAGCATCCGCTTTTGAATACAACGCACCAAATCTGGCAAACGCATGCTGTTGATTCTCAGCCGCCGGATTATTGAGAATCTCTAACAGCTTCAAAACTTCCGCTCTTTTGTCTGCATTCAGATGGCTTATGCGAACCGCATCAATATCCGTTGCGTATTTCTCCTCCAGACTCCCACAACCGATCAAAATTAGCTTCCTCACAAACTCAGGATTTAGCGCTGCGAAAATCAAACTCAACCATGCACCCCACGAAAAGCCAATCAGTATCACCGGCAGATTGGCATGTTCCAGCAGAACAGCTTTTAGTTCGCGGACCTGCGCCTCCACCGACGATGCTGTTTGCAACGGCTCCAATACACCATAATCCGCAGAAAGCTCTTTCGCAACAGGAGCCATCTCTCCGGCAGCGCCTGGCCCGCCGTGAATCACCGCGATCCGAAAAGGATGATTTCTGTAAGTTCGGATATTTTTTATTCTTTTTTGAATCATAGTATGTAATTACCTCCGGAGTGAATTGCCCCTGTGCACCTTTGGCGTATTTATGTAATACCAGTAAAATTCATAAAGGAATTTCACTCCGGTACCAACTTTGCTTATTTTTCAGCTTTTACCGCAAGCACGGTCTCTCGTTCCGCTCCCTTTAAATCCCGAATCGCGTACAACGTAATCGTGGAAGATACACCGCGACGCCGCAAATCTTTGATATACGGCAACAACCGCTCCGGCTGATAGCGTAAATTATCTTTCAGCGCCCAGCCAACGCCCTTTTGCACGATGTCCTCATCATCCCAAATCAGCCGCTCGCACAGCCGCATCAAATCATCCATAAACTCACCGGTAACTCCTGTTTTGCGGACAAACGTCACCACACTCGTGCGCCGTTTAAACCGGTTCGGTGACTTGCTCCATTCGTCCAGCAAAGACAGGATTTGCTGGTGATATTTTTTCAGCAGAGGCTGCATGATCGAAATACAAAATCCATCCACCTGGGACCAACTACGGAAATCGTCCACTATCTGACTCAGCAACGGGAAATGCACTGGCGCTAATTCTTTCACGCTGATTCCGAGCACATAAATGCCCGTATGTCCCAATTCTCCGACATGTTCCCCAGAGAGCGCCTGCGCCAGTTGCAGCCGCTGCTCCAATGACAGCTCCAGAAACCGAGGGCGGAATGACTTCATCAGTTGATGATAATCCGCTGTTTTCATTCCGTACGTCAGGTACTGATCATGCTTATGAAACCGCCGCTCCGGTTCCGGCTTTGTGCAGCCCGTCTGTTTTTCGAACGCATGGCGTAAATCATTTATAATTGAATTGATCATCGCGTATTGTCTTTCATTTTAATTTATTCGATAACGCCCTTTCAGGGCTTATGTTTTCCATTGTTTGTCGTTTTCACTGGGCGTTGCCCTGTGCTTTGATTATCACCCCTTCGGGATTTTAAACTAAATCGCCGGTCGATCTCGTGCCAACGCTTTGCGTTAGTACGCATTGCATGACGCTTTGCGTCGTAATATTGAGCCACTGATCCACACGTATGAACACGGATTATATTTAAAAATAAAAAGAATCTGTGTTTGATCAGTGTCAATCCGTGGCTAAAATTGAATAGCCACGATTTTTAAATCGTGGATTAAATTATTCTCCCCACAAAATATTTCGGGGATTTTAATCCCCAGTGTTGAGAATTACTTGAAATCCATATTTCTTGATAAATAAATCATACTCTTCTTTGAAAGTCATTTTGCGATGATGCTCTTCCTGATTTTTTATATAATCCCGAACTTTATTCACCACTGAGTAGCTCACGGATACTGCCATATATTCATCCTGCCAGTTGAAATGAGTGGAAGTGAGTTTTTGTTTATTAATCCAGCTCGAAGATTCCCCTTTGAGTAATTTTGCAACTTGAGCGATGTTTTGTTCAGCATTGAGAGAAATGAGGGCATGAACATGCTCGTTGTGTCCATTGATGAAATCTAAATGGATTTTTTTTCGTTCAGCATTTTCTCTGATGTGAGCGAATATTTGAGGACGAATTTTTTTATTAAGATACGGATACCGATTCTTAGTTGACCATATTGTGTGGATCCAGATATTGATATATGGCATATTCTCTCCTTTGTATTTTCACTACTGGGAGCTAAAGCTCCCAAATGGTTGTGGTGGCAATTTAAACCCACGAGATGAATCTCGTGGCAATTCATTCTCTCGATGAAATCCTGATTCGTTGAACTTGCTTTTTTGAATAGCCACGATTTTTAAATCGTGGATCAGATTATTCCCCCACGAAATTGATTGGGGATTTTAGTCCCCGGTGTTGTATTCTCATCACAGGGAGCTAAAGCTCCCAAATGGTTGTGGTGGTGGCGATTTAAAACCACGAGATGAATCTCGTGGCAATTCATTCTCTCGATAGAATCCTGATTTGATGAAATTGCTTTTTTGAATAGCCACGATTTTTAAATCGTGGATTGAATTTATTTCCCCAATAAAAAAATTTTCGCCGGGGCTTCGCCCCGAACCCCAAAATCCAAATTTTCAAAACCCAAGGATCCAAATCACAAATCCCTAAAAAACTATAGACGACTGAGGGCTAACGTACACAACGAAACCCGATAAGGTTGAGGCTGGAGCTCGGATAGTCGTTGCTACGATTCGCACAGCGCATGTGGACGGCAACGTTGTACCAGGAACCGCCACGCAACACACGATAGACTCCGTTTTTGGGACCAGCGGGATTGACAGCGATTTCTTTCTTAAAGCATTCTTTGTAATAATTTTCATCATACCAATCATAACACCATTCCCACAAATTGCCGCTCATATCATACAATCCAAGTTCATTTGGCAATTTTTCTCCGACCGCATGAGGTCGGTTTTCCGAATTTTCATAATACCATGCAACCAATTTCAAAGAATCAGCACCGCTATAGATATATCCTTTACTGTGTTGCCCGCCACGGGCAGCATACTCCCATTCTGCTTCCGTGGGTAATCGGAAACCATTGGCAGAAAAGTCGCAGCTCCGGTCGTTTAAATTGTAACACGGTGTATACTTATAAAATTCGCTTAAATAATTACAAAATGCAACCGCGCCAAACCAGTTAACAGTAGCAACCGGATGGTTTTTCTTTGATTCATCATACACCACAAAGCGACTGCCTTTCTCTCGAATTTGGCAAAAAGGATTTGAAAAATTAAGCCACTCACGCGCTTTTGTGTATGGCACATCGCGTGCATTCAAAAAATCACAATATTGCTGGTTGGTAATTTCATATTTGCTGATTTGGAAGCTGTCTAATTTGACCCGGTGTACCTGCTTTTCATCATCAGATCCCAATGAATCTCCCATCCGGAATTCTCCGCCAGCAACCGTAACAAATTGCTTTTCGAACGCTTTCAGACGTGCTGATCTTTTCCATGGCTCAATAACATTGTTATTAAACGGCTGCCACAAAATCAGGATTAACACGGCTGCGATCCCCAAAGAAATTGTTAAATACCGTTTTCTGTTACTTTTCCGGATATAGTGCACCTGTTCGGGACTGATATCATTCTTAAAATGGCTGCGGTATTTGAGCACGCTCCGCAATTCACCACCGCTCAGTAAAAATTTCCAGCGTTTTGCTCGTTGCCAGGTGCGGAAGCGTTCGTTTAACAAACGCTTCGCCTGCTCGGCAGCCACGAGCAATTCGCCTGCCAGCGATTCCAGCGCCGGGATCAATCGCTCGTGCGCCAGCCGGTACGAGCCTGTGGAAAGTTGTTCCAGAATACGAACAGCCTGAGAGGCAAAATAATTCAGGTTGCGCTGGGCGCGGTTTAATGGCAATCCGGCGGTGGCGGCTAATTCCGGTGCTGTTTTTCCGGCGGATAACCGTTGCTGCGGATTGTCCGGATCAATCAGCGCCAGCAGTGCGTTTTCCATGGGCGAGCGTTCGTGTACGGGAATTCCATCTTCAATTTTTCCCTTAATGTATGTGCGCAATAAGCCAGTCACACCGCCCGCATCTTTAAAGCTGCCGAGGTGAATATCGCTGTCAGCCCCGCTGTAGAGCTCACTGAGCACCATCATCCCAATGCCGATTTCCACCGGAGATACTTTGCCATTATCCGACATCGCGCTGACCATTTCAACGAGCACGGCATTATCCGGCGCAAGACCACTTTCTTTCGCCAGCACCGCCATGTTCTCCTGCGCCTGTTGTTCGGTGAACAGCTTTAACGGATGTTTCGGCGGATGGAAATCGGGGATACTGCATTCAAAATCAAACCAGGTGGATGCATATTCTTCCCGGAACGCGATAATCCAGGTGGTTGTGTATGGCGGCTTCTGCGTAACGATCTTTTTGAACAGCTCGAAAAGCTCCGGGTGTTTTTCCGGTTTCAATTGTTCTGCCTGATCAATAATGATGACTTTTTTCGTCCCGCACGGATTTTCAATGATATCGTCGAGTGAGGTTAATTGCTCTTTTTCGTCAGGGCAGGCAACGTGAATTGCGCGCAATAGCTCTGCGGCTGAATTTTTCGGCATCGCTTCCCAATAGATCGGCGTTACGCCATATTTTTCACTCTCTTTTTTCAGCGCATAAGCCAGCCCAGCTCGCAACAGCGAGGTTTTTCCCGCGCCGGATTCACCTTTGAGTGCGGTAAAACAAATCTGCGAATCCAGCACCCATCCCAGCATTTTGCTGATATCCGCCTCTCTGCCCAGTTGCGAAAATATTTCGCCATCCATTTCGCCAAACGCAAACGGACCTTTAATCGCACTTGGTTTAACGGTTTTATAGATATCAATCTTTCGGGGAATCGCCTTTTTCCATATTTTCACCGTTGCCCAGCCGAATGCAATGACGGCGATAATATTCAGCAATTGAAGTTTTGGCAGATGATTTTTAATAAGATCAAAAGCGATAAAAGAGGAAAGATTCGCCACAGCAAGACACAAAATGCCAACGAGAATGAGAACCTGTTCCCGTTTGCCGTGTTTGATAATTCTGACAATATTTTCAATTTGTTCAGAAAACTTTGAGGTCTGTTCCGGAATATTTTGCATCATATAAAAACCCCGGTTTATGTGATAAGTGTAAGTGAAGATAAAACTGTTAATTGAATGTAAAAAACAAATCATTAAATGTCAACAATAAAGAAGAAAGATTTCCGAAATCTTTCTCTTTCTCGTTCCCACGATTTTCGTGGGGACGCCTTGCATGACGCTTTGCGTCATAAAATAAATATGCGCCACTGATCCCCACAGATGAATCACGGATTAAAAGAATCCATGTGTATCAGAGTCAATCCGTGGCTAAAATTGGTTAAAATGAATTACTGGCTGTATCAAAAGTCCGGGATTTGTATTTTGCAACTTCATGCAGATTAGCGATC
>CAZCJL010000219.1:0-5981 GCA_964498785.1 uncultured Cytophagia bacterium
TTTAGCAAAAAAAACGAATCTCATTTCCTTTGAGTTTGATCCAAAATTTGTTATCTCGACACTAAAAATCAATGCCGACTTTTTACGGTTTCATCAATTTAGATTAGTTCCTTAAATCAGGGCGCTTGTCAATTTACCGATCAGTTGTCAAGCAATACAATTTTGCTTCTGATCCATTCAACATATTTCTCGTAAGGAAACAATTCTTTATCTGGAGAAGAAATTTGGACCATCAACTCTATAATTTCATCGTTTGAAGCATTTAAGCGGTACCCGTTTGATTGAAGAAAAACCATTAAGACTGATGTCTCTGTCCGCTTATTACCATCATTAAAATATGCCCTGCGCTGATAACCCAAGATAATTTTGCAGCCTTGTCTGCAATTGAGGGATACCGGTTTAAACCAAAAAGTGGATGTTGTATTGCATCTAACACCCACTTGAGGCTTTCAGGATTTCTAAGATTATCACCATCGTCATGCAATTCCACCAGTATTTGAAATATGATAGCGATTGAGTTTTATTATGTCCTCGCAGGTTGGGAAGACTATAACACGGCCAGTCTCGCCCATAGGTCTTTATGTTCTTGAAGTATTTGATTAGCTGTTATGTCCCATATATTTTTTTCTGAAGTTTCAATAGTAGGTGCATTTATATCGAAGAATCTTAAACTAAGACTATCTTGTGCTACTATTTCTTCAACTGCACAGGTCGTTTGTGAAGAAAGTCCAGGTTGAATATCATATATTTTTTTTATTGACATGTTGACTCCTTAATTTCCAAGTTTTTCTTGAAATCCAATTAAATTCCCTTTGAGTTATTACAGCAATATCTATTTGTCCACCACATAGCTCAGGTCCAACTACAAATCGAAAGCGACCAATAACCACATTTAGCATATAATTAGCATATTCAATTGCGTCCTGTAAGGGCATCTGAGCAAAAGGCACTTGGTACTCCAATGGTTGTAAAGCGCTTTGTAATTTTTCTAGTGAAATATTGAATTTTTCAGAAATTATCTGTATTGCACTATCGTCTCGACCAAAATGTAGTCTTATTATCGGCTCTGTTATTCCAAACCAACTGGCTCCAAAATTAGGTTTACCGTTTAAGTCAGGTCTTTGATTAAAAACTTCTTTATCGAATGGCACTACAAAGCGCCAAATTTCTGGAAAAAATCCTTGTTCAGAATATCCCGCTACAATCATGCCTAATCCGGGTTGTTCTTCTTTAGGTTTATTCCCAAATTCCTCTTGATGGGCATCAGTTAAGTGTTTTTGCAACTCTTTTGCACATGTTTGGACATTGAACTGCTCACCAGAATATTTTTTATGAAATGACTCTATGGATTGCCAACCTTTATTATACTCCCATTCACGTACTAAGCTTTCTATAGTTCGTGGACCAATAAATGCCTGTCCCCAGGTAAGCACACCAATTGGTAAATCGCTTCCGATTTGTAGTAACTTTTTTGCATTATAGAATGTTTGTAGAACACCTTCTTCTATGGTACCACTTGGCTTCTTTACTCGTCCAGTTAACGTAGCTGCACTATCAGCAGCTAGTACCAGCCCTTCACTCACTTTAACAACAATAACAACACTCATCGCAAATTCCTTTGTCATTGGTTGGATATTAAGTGTTTAGTCTTCATAATCAATATAAAAAAATATTGCACAAAGTCAATAAAAAATGTCGGTTGCTAAAAATTAATTCTGTATATTTTCAAAACTTATTGCAATGGCTACGATTTTATTTTTATTTTATGCAATGACGAAATTCCACTATCGGTTTACCAAAACCAACCTTAAACTGCTCCGACAAACCGATACAAATTAAGAAAGTCACTTCAACAAAATCATCTTCCGCACTTCCTTATAATCCCCGGCTTTTAAAGAAAAAAGGTAAACGCCGCTGACAAGATCGCTGGCGTCGAGGAGGACTTCGTGGCTGCCGGCGGTTTTGGTGTCGTTTACCAGGGTTTTCACCCGGCGTCCGATTATATCGTAGACATTCAGGGTGACTTTAGCACTTTGGGGCAGATCGTAGCGGATTTTTGTTTCGGGATTGAACGGGTTGGGGTAATTGTTGTAAAGCTTGAATTCTTCGGGAAGCACGGCGAGGTCACCATGCTGGTCCTCAATAGCGATGGGTAATTCGCTTTTATTAAAATAAATATCATCAATATACACACTGGTCGCGCCTCCGTCCACGTCCAGTGTTTTAAAGGAAACGCCGATGGATTGTACCGATGAATTTTCGACATCCTCCGGTATTGCCAGTTCAACGGCATTCCAGTCATCCCCGGTGAGGTCTTTTAAACTGAACCATTGACTTTTCCATTGCCAGCCGGCGTGCATCAGGTAATTTTGGATTCCGCCAACCTGTCCGGTTCCCTGTGCGTCGACAGCTTTGGCAGAATCTACCAGCGCCCTGGGAATCCACACATAATAAATCAGCGAAGTTACTCCGACTTCCAGCGCACTGTTTCGTCGCAGGGCATTTTCCGAGCCAGGCACGAAATTGCCTTTTATCTCGTAGCTGTGCGAACCACTGCGGGCTTTTGCCGAACTATAGATGGCGGCTGGGCTGCCGCCATTTTCGCCCCAATTCTCGACAATCCACGCATCAAATTGATCTGCTGTCTCAAAATCATAATCCGCCGGCGGAGCAGCGGCTTTATAGGTGACGTCATCGATATAAATGCTGGCCGCGCCGGCGTTAGTGTTCTGGTTGGTGCACACCAGCCCGGTTTCGATAATATCGGAATTCTGCACATCCCCGGGGATCTGAAACGATATCTTATTCCAGGCGTCCCCTTGCAGCTCGAATATGCTGACCCATTGATCGCGCCAGTTCCAGCCGGTGGTCATCAGATAATTTTGAATGCCGCCTGCTGCAGATGAATCCTTTGACGCGGCTGCTGCCGAGGAATCCACGAGCGCCTGCGGAACCCAGACATAATAGATGATCGTCTCCGCACCCTCTTTCAAAGCGCCGGCTTTTTTCATGACGATCTGAGAATTTGTAATAAAATTACCGCTCAATTTCACACTCTGTGAGCCAGAGTGTGCTTTTTCCGTGGAAATTGCAGCAGCGGGAACACCGCCTTCGCCCCGGTTACCAAATGTCCAGTCATCGATCTGATCCGCTGTCTCGAAATCATAATCAGCGTCGGTGTCGACAATTTGGGAGATGATTTCGATTTTCACGGTATCGCGGGCAGTTTCGCCGGTGGCATTTTCCACTTCGAGAACGATTTCATAGCTGCCAATTTCCAGCTCCACGGTATCGATTTCTCCGGTGGCAATTTCGGCATTATCGAGACTCCATTTATAGCCTGTAATTCCGCCATTGTTTGAATAACTTCCGGAGCCATCCAGTTGCACGGTTTCTTTTCCATCTTCATCTTCATCGACAATTCGCTGATCCGGACCGGCATCCGCGATCAGCACCGGCGTAATGACGCCGCCGGATTGGGAAAGGGTGTACAGATAGGCATACAGCAGCGCTTTGCCGCGCATTGTCTGCCGCGGGGTAAATTCCGAATGCGCCCAGATAAACCGGGTATTGATATATTTCGACGCGTGCGCCCAGTTATCAATAGCCGGGTAAAATTTATTCAGAACCTTCATCGGGTTGCTGCCGACCATGTTGCCGCCCCATCCATCAATATTCAGATACGGAGTGTGTCCGGGGTGAAGACCTGGCGCTCCGTCATCGCGTCCCGCAGTATAGCAATTTTCGACGCTGCGTTTATCTGCCAGCCCAGTGGTTGCCGTGGTCATCTGGATCATGTTGAGCGGATTTCTGCCCAGTCCCCAGTCAGCTTCCAGCAGCATGGCATCGAGAAAAGTGAGCTGTTCCGCGGGATTGTCAGAAATGGCATGCGCCAGAATAGTTCTGTGCATATCCTGATTTGTCTGCCACCAGGCTTGTTCCGGCGCGTACCCGCGGCGGGAAGGTCGCTTCGTGACATTACCGGCTTCCTTGCTCTTCGCCTTCGCGATGTCTGCCGCTTTCATATTCGCGTACAATTCCGGGTAATTCACCGTCCGTTTGGTGAACAGATAGGCCGCAACTCCCCACAACTGATTATATGATCCCTGCTGATAAATACTGGAATTGGGACCGGTGACCATGCACTCTCTGTTGACAACATTTTCATATTGCGTGTCGCCGGTCAAATTGTAAAGATACGCCGCGGTCATCATTTTGAAATCAATGCCCCGGATGCCTTCCATGCGCGTTTCCAGCATGGGATCATCCAGATTATTGGCATAATTATACGCAACGATTGCAGAATCCTGATATTCGGTTTTCAGCTCATTCTGCCCGGCAATCTGAAAGCAATATGCCAGCATCGCGCTGTTCAGCGCATTTGCCCAGGCAGCGATTGGCGTGTTATCTGCCTGATAGAGCTTGTTGTTGTCATCGGGATTCGTGATGCCGTGGGAATAGCCGCCCTCGTAGCGCAGATTCAACCAGAAATCGACTTCATTTCGGGCTTCATCGAGGATGTCGGGAATGCCGTTGCCGGACTCGGCGATGCGGAGATCGTCATCATCCAGCGCGCCGTCGCTTAAAATATATGCCAGGCAGAGATCATAAACATTCACCACATGCCCCAGATGGCGGTCCCAATCCAGCGCATCGCTGTGCCCGCCAATGGCTCGCGGATTGGTGGGACTGCCTGCTTTTTTAAAGAAAATCCAGCTTTGCGGCTTGTCCCATTTATCGCCGGTAACAAATGTTTCCCATTGCGGATGATAGGGATCCATATCGGTGACATAGATTTTGCAGTTCGGTGGATCCTGATCCTGAATGTACAGCGGTCGCCGGGGCACAGGCGTCATGTCCGGATTATCCTGCCCGATCCGCATATAAAAGAATCCCATTACGGAAAGTTTGTACGGATCGTGATAAATATCATCCCTGATCTCGAAATCTTCGCTGCAGCCAACGCCTTCCACCGCCAACCTGTACGTTCCTGTCTGATTGAATCCGGTGAAATCGATATTCCAGACATCGGAGCCGGTCAGATTGTGATTTGTTTCGGTTGTGCTCTCCATCCAGAAAGCCACCGAGCCGACGCGCTCCGATTGTTCGGTGTCCACGTTGTAAATAAAGACATCGTTACCGACGAATTCCGAGTAATCCCGGTTGCCGCCATCTCCCAGGAAATGATACAGATCAGCTGCCTTCACCCGCGAGCTGCTCATGTATCCGACCAGATTCGTATGAATCGCTTCGGAGGGACAATTGAAAATGTCGAACGTAATGCTCCGGGAGGTCGTGTCGGAATTTGTATTTTCATTAATTTCGACGGTGTACGTATTATTTTCCTGCAACGAATGTGGGAGATGCAGATAAATGAAATGCTCATAAGTGTAATCAAATCCATGATCGCTATTGATCTGATCCCAACCGGTATAGGACATCCCATTGACTTTTGTTTTCCGGAAACTTGCAGCAGGGGAAACGCCGGTCTCGCCAAAATTGGGGTCATCCACCGATGTGATAATCCAGTTACTTACGTCAGCAGCGTTCGTTACATCGAGCGCATCTCCGTAAGACACAACAAAGGAGTTTTCCGGTTCGGAATGATGCCCATGATACGCATTTTCACCTTTCCCGTCATCGACAAATTTTACCGCGCCGTCTTTGAAATGTAGCATCAGGTAATCTTTGTCCACGACCTTCATTTTCACCAATTTTGAAGCCCAGCCTGTTTGGAATCCGAACAGAATCAAGCAAATAAATAAAATCGAAACGCCTGGTTTCAGTAGCTTCATAGTCGTTTCTCCTTTAATTTGGGTTAACATGCTTATAATTGTCAGAATTATAGATAGCTGATGTTTTCAAAAGCGTCTGCGCCTTTAACATAAATAGAAATGCCTGGATGAAGTAAATCCTTTTATCGTGCCAGACTTATGTTGCGCGATTCTTTGCTCAAGGTTACTTGTAATACCAGTATCGTA
>CAZCJL010000220.1:0-5950 GCA_964498785.1 uncultured Cytophagia bacterium
ACTTTTTAATAATTAGGAGATTCCGGGACAAGCCCGGAATGACATTTTACAAAAAAATCAGACTTATGATACAGCTCCGGAAGATATTTTAAAGAGATTTTAATTCCACGATTTAAAAATTATGGCTGTTCATTCAAAAGACTTGAATTGCCACGAAATTCATCTCGTGGTTCTTAAAAGCTTCAACACAAATCATTGGGAGTTTTAACTCCCGGTGTTGAATAAAATATAAGATTTCCGAAGTCTTGGAGACTTCGGAAATCTGGTTTGTCACTGTACTTATAAATACGAGAAACATACTTACTTAAAGCTCGCGCAGTGTTCTGTTATTTTATTAGTTAAGATAGTTTAGAAAATGATTAAAAGAAAATTTTTATGCCTGCTAACAATCCTTATTGTTAAATCAGTAATATGCGGCGAGTCGATCCCGACCTATCATTGGGTCTATGATTACGTGGATCAGTTGCAAGTCAGCGGTTATCTGAAAGAATTTTATATTTCCACAAAACCGTATTCACGAATTCAGATCGCCGGGGCGCTGGTAAAATTAGATAGTTTGATAACTCGGCATCAGGTTAAAATGACACAGACAGAGTTATCACTTGTGGCAAAATTGCGGGACGAGTTCTCTGTCGAAATAATGAAAATTCGTTCATCCGACACTCCGTCGATAAAACTTGGCGTGTGGAATGATTCAAATCAGTCAGTTGGGGAAGGTGACAATTCATTTAACTATTACCTGAAAAGCATTATCAGCCTGTCACTTACAAAAAATCTCATTTTTTTTAACAGTGTGAAATTAGATAATCGTCTGGGCGACAATCCGGATTATGTGGGTCGTAACTGGCGCAATTTAACTGCGTTTACGGAACAGGCTTACGCACGGTTCAGGTATAAAAATTTCGATTTTGTGTTGGGACGGGATTTTATGAAGTGGGGGCCCGGGAAATCGGGCAATTTGTTGTTTTCCGATCATTCACGGCCAATGGATCTGTTCGGATTTTCAGCATCGCTTAAGTACATTAAGTTTAGTTATTTTGGTGCACGGTTAGATCACTGGAGCACCCAAAAATTTGATGCGGTTTCGGATTATGACGACTATATGAAACGGTATCTAACCGCCCACAGAGTTGATTTCAAATTTAATCAAAAATTGTTCATTGGTTTTACGGAAACATTGTTGTACGCCAATCAGGGAGAAGGTTTTGAAATTCAGTATCATAATCCATTTATGTATTATCATGGCGAGTTACTCAATAAGGGCGGAAGTGACGGAAACGGCTTGCTGAGCGTTGATGTGGATTATTTTCCGCGGAAAAACTGGGAGATTTATGGTGAATTGATGATTGATGATATCCAGATTGAGAAAAGTAAACCCGGCGATTTAGAACCCACGGAATATGGATTGATTTTAGGATTTCAAAAATCCGATTTTTTCGGATCTTTGCTTGGAGCGGAATACGCCCGGGTTTCGAATTGGACATATAATTCGGGAAAACCGTGGGAGAGATTTTTGCATCGAAACGAACCTATTGGTTATTCTGTTGGAAATGATTTAGACAGATGGACATTTTTCATAAAGTCATGGGCTTCTGAAAATATTTATCTGAATTATGGCCTGGAATATTTGCGCAAAGGGGAAGGAAAGATCACCGACGAATGGACTGAACCATGGAAGGAGCGGACAGTGAAAGAGGGGTACAGTGAGAAGTTTCCGCTGGGTGTAGTAGAAAAAACGCTTCGCCCGTGGGTACGTGTCAGGTATCATTATAATAATCATTGCTGGCTGGATGCGAAGTTGTTGTATTGTACGATTGAAAATTATAATCATCTGGAAAATAAAACAAGGAATGAATTTCAATTTGAGGTCAATTTTTGGTTGAATTTGAATACAACGATTTTTTTAGAGAAATAGGTTTGTTAAAATGAAATGTAACGAGGTCGTACATCCCCCTGGTTTCGCCGGTGGCGAAACCGTCCCCCTTCAAAGGGGGAATTCGTGCTAATGGCTGTACAGAGCGGAAGAAAGCGATTTTACTTCAGGGGAAATTGGTTTTAATGGTTGGGTGGTTAAAGGTTACAGAATGAACATTGAATAAATTAAAAAAAAATGAAGGAGAAGAAATGCGTTGTTTGGTGACAGGAGGTGCCGGGTTTATTGGTTCGCATACTGTGGATGCTTTATTAAAGAAAGGATACGAAGTTCGTATTCTTGATAATTTATCATTACCAGTGCATACAAAAGGGAAACCGGATTATTTACAATTAGAAGCCGAGTTTATGCCGGGAGATGTCCGGAATAAGGAGGACTGGGAGAAGGCGTTGAAAGACGTGGATGTGGTGTATCATTTGGCGGCGTATCAGGATTATCTGCCAGATTTTAGTAAGTTTTTCCATACAAATTGTGTCAGCACTGCGTTGTTGTACGAAATAATTCTTGAAAAAAAGCTGAATATTGAAAAAATTGTGGTGGCTTCATCGCAGGCGGTTTATGGCGAGGGAAAATATCGTTGTCCGAAATGCAATCGAATAAAATATCCTGATATTCGCGGGCCGGAACAACTGGAGCGGATGGAATGGGAGATAACGTGCGAGGATTGCGGGCAGCCGTTGCAGGCAATGTGGACAAATGAGAATCGGGTGAATCCGCAAAATCAATATGCGATTTCAAAATATACCCAGGAAACCACTGCGATTACACTGGGCAAGCGCTACAATATCCCCACGACCTGTATGCGTTATTCGATTGTACAGGGACCGCGGCAGTCGGTTTATAATGCGTATTCCGGGGCATGCCGTATTTTCTGCGTGAGCCAGTTCTTTAATCAGCAGCCACCGATATATGAAGACGGGCAGCAGATGCGGGATTTTGTAAATGTTCACGATGTGGTGGCGGCGAATGTTGCGGCGCTGGAATCGCCGAAGTCAAATTATCAGGTTTATAATGTTGGCGGCGGGAAGGCATATACAGTAAAAGAATTTGCCGACATTGTTTCCGAGGTGTTTGGAAAAAAGATTAACGGAAAAATCACCAATGAGTTTCGTTTTGGAGATACGAGGCATATCTTTTCTGATGTTTCTCATCTTCGTGAATTAGGGTGGAAACCGCAAAATACACCGCGGGATAGTGTTACGGAATATGTATCATGGCTGGAGAGTTTGGAGGATATCAATAATATTCTTGATGATGCAGCCAATAAGATGAAAAAACTGAACGTTGTTCGCAAGACAAATGTATCGAAAAAATCATCAGGAAAGAAAGATGAAAGCATTTTTGCTCGCAGCAGGAGTCGGGTCAAGGCTGCGTCCTATAACAGATAATATTCCGAAATGTCTGGCGCCGGTTAAAGGGCTACCGTTGCTATATTACTGGTTCAGATTATTTGAGGAGCATAATGTTGATCAGGTGTTGATCAATCTTCACCATCTGCCGGAGAAAGTGTACCGTTTTTTTGATGATCATTCGTTCAATGTGGAAATTCAATTTTTTCATGAAAAAGAATTATTGGGCAGTGGTGGTACAATAAAAGCAAATCATGATTTTGTAAAAGATGAGGACGCTTTTTTGATTTGTTATGCGGATAATTTAACCAATGTTAATTTAAGTTCGTTTGTTCGGTTCCATCGTCAAGGGCTTCAATTGTTAAGTCTGGGCGTGTTTGAGACCAATGCGCCGAAAGAATGCGGTATTGTTGAACTGGATTCAGATAATACGGTCATCAGTTTTGAGGAAAAGCCGGATCATCCGAAAAGTAATTTGGCAAATGCCGGACTATATATCGCCCATCCGGACATTTACAATTATTTTCCTGATAGCGGTTTGATTGATTTTGGCTATCATGTATTGCCCCGTTTAGTCAGGAAAATGAAAGCCTTTAAAATTCATGAGTATTACCTGGATATTGGGACGATAGAAAATTATCAAAAAGCCCAAATTGAATGGACGTACACTATTTGATGTAAAATTATTATTTTTCTCAGATGTTAGGGAGTATGTATGATTATTTCACAAACACCTTTGCGGATAAGTTTCGCTGGTGGTGGCACCGATTTAAAAGCGTTTTATTCCCGGGAAGCGGGATGGGTTATTAGTTCTGCAATCGATAAATATATATTTGTTATTGTAAAAGAGCGGTTTGATGACAAAATATATATAAATTATTCAAAAAAAGAGATTGTGGAGCGAGTGGATGACATTGAACATGACCTGGTTCGTGAAGCCATGAAAAAGACACGTATAAAGAATGGCGTGGAAATTACCACATTGGCTGATATTCCATCAACCGGATCAGGGCTTGGGTCATCCAGTAGTGTGACGGTTGGGTTGCTAAATGCGCTTTATGCATATCACGGGGAACAGGTAACGGCAGAGCGATTAGCTCGTGAAGCATGTGAAATAGAAATTGATATTTTGGGCAAACCAATTGGTAAACAGGATCAATATATTGCGGCGTACGGTGGTTTACGTTTTTTTAAATTTAAGCCAGATGAGACGGTTGAGGTTGAGAAAATAACGATGGAGAATGGCAATAACAGAAAATTTGGCGCGAATTTACTGCTCTTTTATACCGGTAAAACACGCAAAGCAGATGTTATTTTGACAGAACAAAAAGAACAAACAGCTAATAAAATGGAATTTTTAAAACAAATAAAAAACCAGGCTTCAGAGATAAAAAATCTATTATATTCAAAAGATTATCATCGGGTCGGAGAAGTATTAAAAAGAGGATGGCAACTTAAAAAGGAATTAGCGAAACGGATTTCCAACGGAGACATTGAAAAAATGTTCAATGCGGCGATGGAAGCCGGAGCGCTGGGGGGCAAAATATCCGGCGCCGGTGGCGGCGGATTTTTATTGCTTTATTGTCCCAGAGAAAAACAAAATCAATTGCGGGACGCTTTAAAAGGGTATCGTGAGTTTCCATTTTTTCTGGAAAAGCACGGAAGTAAGATTATTTTTAATATGGGGAGTTATGAATGGAAATGATGAATGATTATTTAGCACGGGTGAAGGAAGCGAGCAAAGGTGTTGATGCAAAAGAAGTGCACAAAATGCTGGATGTGTTGGAAAAAGCGTTTTACCAACGGAAACAGGTACTGATTTTAGGAAATGGAGGCAGCGGTGCAACAGCGTCTCATTTTTCCGAGGATTTGGCAAAAGGTACCCTGAATGGTAATATCAATAGTGATGTCAATCGTTTTAAAGCGATCAGCCTGACAGATAATGTCCCGTTTATTTTGGCGCTGGCAAATGATGAAGGCTATCATTCCATTTTTGAACAACAGCTCAGAACTTATGGTGAAAAAGGAGATGTTGTCATTGCTATCAGCGGGTCGGGAAATAGCGAAAATGTTTTAAATGCTGTTCGGTATGCAAATTATAAAAAGATGATTACGATAGGAATGACCGGATTTAACGGTGGCAAATTGAGAAAGATGGCCACGCATTGCGTCCATGTCCCGATTGACGATATGGGAATCACAGAGGCGGTACATGGAATTATTCTTCATTATGTTGTCGATTATTTAAAAGACAGGTTAAATTCAAATATCAAATACATCGAAAAAGTGACGTCTGTATTTGATGATAACGTTGAGAAAAGCAGAATGGTGAAATCAGAAGTTCTACTTTAGCTGGCAGGATCAGATAAGATTTCCGAAGTCTCAAAGACTTCGGAAATCTCTATTTTATTTTTTATGAGAGAATCAATTAAAATAAGTTACTATTCAGCATAGAGCTGTCATTCCTGCGAATGCAGGAATCCGTTCAGATATCTGTTTTAACGAAATCATTGTATAAGTCTTTCCATTCCGGATTCATGATGTGGTTGATTTAGTCAGTTATCATAAATTTCGATAAGGTTAATATTGTACTTACGCATTGGGAATTCCTGAAAAAGGGTGCAATTCCATTTTGTTGGTATTTTAAAATCCTAAACAATGTTCTCGT
>CAZCJL010000221.1:0-5845 GCA_964498785.1 uncultured Cytophagia bacterium
AGAGAATCCGAAAGCTTTGATGCACACCATCAATTATTGAATGGATACATAAAATTTGCTTTAAATCCTAGAATCAAAAAAGCCTTTGCTCACTCCGAACAAAGGCTTTTAATCTGTGGGCGATACTGGAATTGAACCAGTGACCTCCGGTATGTGAGACCGGCACTCTAACCAACTGAGCTAATCGCCCCGATTTTGTATGTCACAATATAAAAAAATTGATTATGAAAGTCAATAAAAATTTGACGTAAGATTGAGAGATCATATTGGTATAATTCTAAAACGTAAAGGCCGCAAAGTCACGCGAGGAAAAACCAATTTTAAAAGTACCTTTTCTTATGCTTTTCTCCATGCTCCCTCCGGTTTTAATAACGCTGTTAGTCGCTTCACGAAATCAATCCGTTTGCGGATTAGCGTAACAATAGAGGCAGCCGTGTCGGCATTTGTAATACCAGCCAATGTCCCGGCTTTCAGTGCAGCCGCAGGTTTTTCGCTGTCCGCTGGCGTGTTTCTCGGAGCAGATGTATCCGTTGGGGTGCAGATCATTATACAATTTGCCGTCGATGCAGCGGGAACGAGGGAGTCCGGGCATGCTGCACCAGTGAATTTTGAGGTTATGTTCTAACGCCGTCCGCCGCAGGCATTCGGCTTCTTCCTGCATTTGTTGTTTGGAAACGGGCAGCGCCGTGATGCTCGCTTTCTCCAGGCGGCGGATCACTTTTTTGTATGCCGACATCCAGCTAATGGAGACATCCCGTATTTCATACCGTTCCAATTCCGGAGCGATTTGCTCGAATATTTTGAGATTGCAATATTCCCTTCCATCTGCGATGCGGAAATGCACAATGGGATCAAAGCGGAGGCGGATTAAACGCGGTGTTTTCACCAAAAAAATTAAATCCGGTAGCATTTTCAGCGCTTCCTCGGTTTTGGGAACGGCTGGTTCAAAAGAGGACCCGCCCATGCCCGTAACTGAAAAATGAAGGTGCAATAGATCGTATTTTTTTACCTGGCCGGATAATGCCGAATGTTTCAATAAATTAGCCGGATTTTTCGTCCAGATGACTAATGTATGCACCTTTTCCGGCGGACATTTTTCCGCGAGCAGCTTCGCGAAACCAGCCGGATCACAACCGACCATATCGATCCGGCGGCTGGCTGAAATTACTTTTAATTTGTTGTTCGTAGTTGACATCAGTGGCAGCAGTCAGGCTTGTTAATTTAAAAATTCCCAGCGTAATCCATAGTGGATTGTTCGCCCGTTACGGGGATAACCGTAAATTAATTCATACGGTCGATCCAGAATATTTTCCATTGCAATAAAAAATTTCGCCAATCCGACTTCGAAAAATGCATTCACATTTATAATTGCATCCGCGGGCATAACAAGGTAATCCGGATTGAACACATATCCGTAGGAAGCTATCCCCCACCGTTTATCCCAGAAACGGGAGTCGAAGCGCAAAATAACATGGAGATCGTTCTCAAAGAAGCTGTTCTCATATTGAATGTAACCATACAGCATTGTCCGCGGGACTTCCTCCAGAAACCGATTCTTCATATCCACAAAACTGGCAACAGACCCAAATTGCATTCCCCGGAACACGTTTCCGCGCACCTGGATATCCGCGCCAAAATAAGTATCATCTTCCCCATTGATCAATGTGACTGTGTCATCTTCTCTGAATTGATATTGCATTAAATCATCCACATTTTTCACATACAATTGTGAAATGAGATGCAGCGAATCAAACGGGCGCAAGTCGATTTCCATATACGCCTTGTGTACCGTTTCTCTGATCAAATCAGGATTTCCGGTGATGTACTCCCTTGTGTACATTTCAAACAATGATGGAAATCGTACTGTGCTTAGCACACCGGCTGTGGTTTTAAATCGATCAGTTATATTAAAAAATAATCCTGCGCCGGTCTCCGCAGCAATTCCCAGTTCTGACGCCATCTTTATATCCGCTTGTCCCCGAATCCCTGCACGGTTATTGAAGTAATAATCATCTCGCGCGCCAAATAAAAATGTCGACCTGCTTTGTTTGCCAATATCCGCGGCATCGGCCCAGGTGTATTCGACATTCGCTGTTCCCGTCAAAAAATGAGGGCCGAATTGATGGTATAGCACTGAATTCAACCCAATGTATTTGTAATGATAATTATTATCGATTTCAAAGGTTTTATCTTTCAGCTTATTGGACAGGGTAGAAAAATAGAGTGTCGTGATCCAGTTATGAAAGTCAGCGTTAAAAACGTTCTGCCTTAGCATCAGTGTATGATCAAATCGTAACCGCAGTGAACGACCGTCGGGGGTGGCGTATTCGCCGGATGGCTGCTTTGCGCCAACAGAATGGGCTTTTATCCGGTTGTAAATTAGCGAATACCGAATAAGCGATCGCGGCGAGTAGCGGTATTCATAGTTTAATCGAGCGGTGTGTTGCTCCAAAGAATTTGATTGCAGGGGGAGGGGGCCACTGAACCCTTTTAACGTCAAACCGGTCATTGTGTTCATTTTTTGCGCGACCTTTTGTCCAAAAGCGACATCGACATCACTGAACTCTGAAGGTCCTTTATGAAAATAAATGCGCGTGTACGGTGCTTCCTTGCTAAATCGCTCCGAAGAAATGTTTAGCCCATTTTCAAAAAACCGGGATTGCAGTTCGTTTTCAATTTTTAAGTTACGAATGGATTCAATCGGCAACACATTTAAATCGGTCTTGTTCGTATGCGGATCTTTGATCGGTCTTCCATCTACGAATACGGAAGAATATTGTGAAGAGAGTCCACGATAATTGATGTATGCCGGTTGTCCCGGATAACTCAAATCTCGATTAAAAAATCCCGGCAGATATGATAACACCTCATTCAAGCTATTGTAAATGTATTGCTGAATCTCAGATTGCGGATATTCATAAGCGCAATCCCACTGTTTTATACATTGTGTAGTATCTGCTTCAAATATAATTTTGGGAGGAATTTTTTTTAAAAGTTCCATTTCGCTCGTATCTGACTGCTCGACGTGCAGGGTGTCTGTTTTAATGACCGAATCCGGAACTGTGATTTCAGGAAGATGTTGAACGCCGGAATCTTGAGCCGCGAAAATCAAGGTTGCGGCATTTGAATCAGAATGATTCGAAAAAATCATGAACAGCAACAGGGCTGCACCGAACAAGCGAGGCTTGAAATAATCGATTTTTTCAATTGCTTTAATCATGACTGGTAGCCCAAGGGCAAAAATCAATGTATTCGCCAAAATGTGGGTAATATAAAACGGCAGACCATAAATTAAACTGCTGATGGTAACGGCCAGTATTTTCTTTTTTGTTTCTGCCATGAACACCGAAATACTGATGGTGGTCAGGGCGTCAAATAATAGCGTGATAACAAAACCGGCAATAGCAAATTGAATTATTCTGAGCCAGAGTTTGTTGTTGCGATGTGCAGTAGCATAAACGAGACCTCCGGCAGCGCCAGATATCCCCATTGAAATTATTTGTGCCAGCAACAGCGGCGGCGCAGCCATTCCGTAAGGATTAATCATGGAATACAAAAATTCCGCAATCAGCCCAATGATGATACCTTTTTTCACGCCAAGCAGGTATCCGGACAGAAAGATAGTCATTGTCACCATTTCGATATTTGGAATGGAGATCAACAGATATCCAAAAACGATAATAATCGCGATAAAAAATGCTGTAACAGTTAGATCAGTGGTCTTTATTCTCAATGTGTCACCCGATATTTATACCATCCAATTCAGTATTGCAATATTCGCATTTTCCGTCTGCGATATGCGTTTCAGTGATAGTAAATCCATAACGATGAATAACTTTTTTCCCGCAATTCGGGCATAATGTCGATTCCCGCTCATCTCCCGGTACATTACCGGTGTATACATAGCGTAACTCTTCTTCCCTGCCAATTTCGTACGCTCGCTTTAGTGTGCTCACCGGAGTCGGAGTTACAGAATTCAGCTTGAAATGCGGAAAAAATCGACTGATATGCCACGGCGTTTCAGGCCCCAGTTCAGCGCTGATAAAACGGACGATGTCCCGTAATTCCTCATCCGAATCATTTTTGCCTGGTATGAGCAGTGTTGTTACTTCAACCCAAACACCTGATTGTTTCATTAACTTGAGGATTTCCAAAACGGGCTTCAATTTTCCTCCTACCAACTCGCGATAAAAGTCATCCCGAAAACTTTTTAAATCGATATTTGCGGCATCCAGGTAAGGACTGATTTCACGCAACGGCGCTTTGTTCATATAGCCGTTGCTTATAAACACGTTTAGCAGTCCCTCTTTTTTTGCAATTTTGCATGTATCATAAGCATATTCATAATAGATGGTTGGCTCGGTATACGTATAAGCAATAGATTTGCATTTTTTTGATTTTGCTAATTGAACAATGTCCGCTGGGCTTAAATCCGGCGCTGTTCGGTTTACCTCTTGTATATCAGAGACCTGAGAAATATTAGAATTTTGACAAAATGTGCATTTAAAATTGCATCCGACTGTTGCCATAGAAAACGACAGCGAACCGGGAGCAACGTGGAATAAAGGTTTTTTCTCAATTGGATCCACATGAGCAGCAATCGTACGTCCGTAAACGAGTGTATACAATTGCCCGTCGCTATTCTGACGTACTCCGCAAATGCCAATTTCACCGTCCTGAAGTTTACAGTAGTGCGGACATAAATTGCAGCGGACCTGCGCATTTTCCATTTGTTCGTAAAACATCGCTTGTTTCATGACTTTCAATCCCTTTTACTGTAAATGCAACCACAATAATTTTGTCGATATAAATTATAAATACGGCTTAATTCAATGCTTCTTTTAAAACCATCCTTTTTCTTGAAATTTTCCTCTATGAATTTCACATTATATTTTTGACCAATCTCTCGACCGAAGAAATTAATTCGCGCCGCGTTTTTGTGCGGGCTCACAGTAAGAACGGTCGTAAAAAAATCGTATTGTTCAGCCGCTGCTTTTTGTGCTGTCTGTTCTAATCGCATTTTAAAGCAGATTTCACAGCGCTTGTCACCTTCCGGGAGAGGTTCCATGCCGCGTATTAATTCCGACCAGCGCTTATAATCGTAATGGCCGATTTTGCATGGCACGTGCATTTCCGAAGCCAGGCGCTGCATTTCTTCAAGGCGCAATTTATATTCGCTTTCTGGTTGAATGTTCGGATTGTAAAAATATACGGTTATATTATAATCTGGCCGCATTCGTTCGATTGCAACTGTTGCATCTGGTGCGCAACACACCTGAAGTAATAATGTTGGTAATTTTTCTTCTGCCATTTTTCTATGCTTCCGATTTGCAGTTCAGATAAAAATACTTTATTTTATAAGATAATAAATTAATATGTAATTATCAAGTTGTATCCTGTAGAAATCAATAGATTTTCCGGGAATCAGAATACAAAAAATTAACGTCTGTTAACCTCAATATTACATCCACCGCAAAGCACATCGTTTCACTAAGTTTTTGTTACGGTTTGTTGTATGATGTTCTTTATCTCTCAAAGGTGAATTCAAAATAGAATTTTTAGTGTTTTTGCCCGGAGAAAATAAATGATCGTATTTTTTTTAAACAACGCTATTTTTAAACTCAGTTTTTATTCACTATTAGAATTAAGTTATTATTTCTCTGCGCCTTAGCGTTTCTGCGGTAATTATTTATAAATATTGTAACTATTCAGGTGCCGGGGCTGTATCATAAGTCATTTTTTGGCGTCATTCCTGCGAATGCAGGAATCTCCTAATTTTATAATAATTATGAGATTCCGGGACAAGCCCGGAATGACATTTTACAAAAAAATCAGACTTATGATA
>CAZCJL010000222.1:0-5678 GCA_964498785.1 uncultured Cytophagia bacterium
TGGAACGAGAACATTGTTTCGGATTTTAAAATACCAACAAAATGGAATTGCACCCGTTTAATGTCTAATTTATTAAAGAAACAGCTTAAAAACAAGTGCTTTCTCAAAATGAAATTTGATATTGGGCTTCGGAACATTTTGTAATTAGCTATTTTATTTGCATGGAACAGAATCATTTTGATCAGAGTAAAAAATGAGAATAGTCCTAAACTCACTTAATTGAAAGGGAATATTATGGTTGCATTATTCGTGCGTTCTGTTACCATTGCCTCGATTGTAATAATGACATTACTTCGCGGCTGCTTTGATTCGAGTACGGATAACGGCGATATTCCTCCGGGTGCTTACAGTTACACAGCCTTTGACAGCGCTGGCGTAAAAGTCGTTACGGGTTGGCTGGATTTGGATTTTGTTGATGAAGAAAATATTGAGGGGAAATGGGAGTTAACTCCTGTGGGAAATCCATCCAATATTGGACCGCAAATTGGTGACGGAAACCTGATCGGATCGATTAAAGAAAATATTATTCAAATCAACCTGAATCCGAATTGGCGAGACAATAATGTTGTCCTCTTTGGTGACTACTCTGCAGAAAAATTTAACGGTGACTGGCAATGGATTACTTTCGGAGGCCCAACGAATGGAGGAACATTTGAGGCGGTTCGCTAAGATGACCAAGGAAAAGTGAGTTTTGACATAACAAAAGGGTGTCTTATTATCCGGCAAAGCAAGACTGCTTTTCACGCATTGCTTGCTGGTTATTAATTTTATTCGGATCAATTCCGGGCCGTACTTCATGATTAACAACTTACAATGACGAATCATACGAATCGATGTGCCACATATTTATATTCTACCTAAAATTATAAATCAAATTTTCATTTTTGAATTTTAGTTTCAATTTACTATTGATATCATGAATTAATCGAACCTGATTTTTTTACATTATGTTATTTATGCTTTGAGATTTTAAGTGTTACGTGTTTAATGAAAACGATCAACTTTCAATAAAGTAAAATTTATACATATTTATTACTAAAGGAAAAATCATGAAATTGAATGTGAAAACCAGATTTGATAAATTCAGTGTTCGCGGTCTGGTCTATATGGGAATTTCCGGTGCTTTGTTGGCGTACGAAATGCTAACAAAGGAAGAAACCCGGCTTTTGCTGTACGTTGGGTATGGATTAGTGTTTATTATCGGATTAATTTGCTTAATTTTCATATCAGAAAATGACTAAAGAAAGGCGAATGAGGATGAAATCAATTTATTTTGATCTTAAAATTCCTGCATTTTTAACAACAAGACTGCTCGGTTTGATGTGGAACGGCGTTTACTATTCTCGAATTTCTCCGGTGATTTTTGGTGATCTGGACGAAGTGGCGCTCCCCGGCGCCAGGTGGGTTCGGATAAAAAACCGTCTTTCCGGAATTTGTGGTAGCGATTTAAGCCTGTTCTTTTTGGAAGCAAGTCCCAAAATTGCTCTTGCAGCATTACCGGGATTGAAGCGGGTTTTTCTGGGACATGAAATTGTCGGCACAGTTACAGCGGTTGGCAGTGATGTTCACAATATTAAAGTGGGGGACAGGGTGGTTTATAAAAACAGTCTGCCATGTTGTTTTAACCAGGAAATTGAACCCTTGTGCCGACATTGTCAGCAGGGTAATTATGCGATATGTGAAAATCAGAGTGTCGGCAAACTGCCATCAAATTTAGGAGGTGGATGGAGTGAATCATATATCGCTCACGAGACAATGATGATGAAAGTTCCTGAAAATGTATCAGATGAGGCGGCGGTTATTATGGAACCCGCAGCAGTTGCGGTTCGTGCCGTTCTTCGGCGTCAAATTGATCCGGGAGAAAAAATACTGATCATCGGTGCCGGAATTATTGGTTTATTGATTTTGCATGTAATCAAACAGCTTTATCCGCAAACAGAGGTGACGATTATTGCTCGTTACCAGTACCAGCGGCAGAAAGCGAGTGCATTGGCTGCAAATCATATCGTAACAGAAGGAAATCTCTACCAGGCGATGGCTGATATAACCAATGCCAAACGCTATGAGGGAATGTTCAACAATCAAATGTTGCTTGGTGGATTTGATAAAATTTTTGATTGCGTGGGTAAGGGGAAAACGATTCACAATAGCCTGCGTTGGTGTCGGGCCGGTGGGTCTGTCATTCTGGTTGGTGTTGATTATAATCCCACCCAATTTGATTATACGCCGCTTATGTTTCAGGAAGTTGATTTTATTTCCAGCTTTTGCCATGGTATGGAATATTATAATGGTCAAACAATTTCCACATTCGATTTGGTGTTAAAATTGCAACATGAAAACAAACTGAACTTGAACAACTTTGTTACCCATCGTTTTTCACTCGCCGAGTATCGTCGAGCATTGACCACCGTGACGAACAAATCCCGTTATCCGGTGATAAAGGCAGTGTTTGAATTTTAACCAGGCACCAGTTGGATACGAAAAATAAAAAATTGTAATAATGCATCAAAATCGATCAGCTCATTAAATATTTTATTTGATTGTAGAATATTAAAATTCAGTAAAATTATACATGTTAGTTGACTTTCATAATTTAAATGTTTATTTTAGAGTGAGATAATTCGGGAGATACTCATCCATGGCACGTACCTATATAAAAATCCTGTTTATATTTTTAATAATAGGAAACACCTCGTTAATGTTGTCTCAGCAACAGGATACCACTGCCACATCTGCTGAAACGGAAAATGTTCGAACTAATTTTTCCGAAAGTCAGGAGACCAGCGATACGTTTTCTATTTTAACAAAATATATCCTTCCCGCATTGATGAGTTTGCTGGTCGGTATTCTACTATATTTAATCAAAAAATATTTTGATCTCAGTCGCGAAAACAGTGATTTAAAAGCACGACAGGAGGCTTTTGAATCTTCCTATAAAGAAGAGATCAGCAAAAATATTACTAATTTACAAGAGCAGATCGAACGACACGAATTTTGTACACGCCGTGAAAAGCTTTACCGTGAACTGGATTTACCATTTATGCACTGGCATGGCGTTGAGAATTGTGTCATTTTTAAAGAGAAAGAAAAGCGACATTTAGTTGCTATTCAGGAAATTGATAAACCGGAATACAAAGATTGGTTGGCTGGCCATGATTTTTTATTGTTGGCAATTTATAAAGAAGTTGTAAAAGAAAATCATCAGGAAGCGATTGAGTTAATTAATCATATTTTTAGTTCAAAAGAGAACCATGCAGAAATTCAGGCAAGTGCTCATCTTCAAAAAGCCCGAATATTAAAGGAACACTCAGAAAATAATATTCCGGAAATTCTGGATTTATTGGAAAAAGCCAAAAAATTAAATCCCTATAATATCTCCTGTCTTTATTATTATGCAAAGGTCAATAACGACATTAAGGAATATAAAGTTGCTGCCGCAATACTGAAAGAACTGCGCGAAATAAAACAATCAGAATTGTTCCCGATAAATATTAGCCTTACTTTGGCCGATGTATATACAAGCCTTAGAAAATATGATAACGCTCTCGAATTAGTGGAGAGTTATCTTATTTTTCATCCATATCATGTAAAGAGTATTAAATCGAAAGCCAGTATCTATTTTCACAACAAAAAGATCACCGATGGCGCAATCGAGCGATTTCGGGTACAAATTATGTCCATTAATACAGGCGATGACCCGGAATTGCATTATGCCGTGGCATTGTTGGAATACAGGCTAAAGAAATACGAAGATGCTGAGAAACGTCTTGATCGGATTATCTTGAAAAGAAACCGGTTTGTGGATTATCGTGTCCTGCTTGCAAACATTTATTTTGATCGGGATAATGAAGAAAAATTATTAGATACTTTGAAAAAAATCGTGAATATCGATAGTGATAAAATATCGAAAAGAAAAATCAAAAATGTAATTGAACAGATCGAAAAAATCGGATTGGAAACAGCAAAAAAGAAACGCAGCTTTAATATTGGCATGTAATTAAAATTAGGTCTTGATTTTCGTTTAAATTTTCTTTAAATTATATAGTTGTTAAAAATATGAAGTTAAAAATATCGTTTGTAGAACAGGGGGCTGTATACTATGACATTATTTAAGATTTCAACAATTTATGGTGCCTGGGATGTGGATATAGAAAAGGAAATCATCACATCGGAGCCGCCAAAACCGCCGGTAGATCTTCCTGAGAGTCCGCAAAACGGTAATGGCAGATCAACTGATAATATTGATTTGGACGAACAGTTCATAATTTAAAAGCAGTGAAATTAAATAAATAAAAAGTGGCAGGTTTCAACCGTGCCACTTTTTATTTTATGCCTTCGGAGCAGCTAACATTATAAATCCTCCTCTAACTGTCCGGTTGTTAATATCAAGAATTTTGTAAAATGACCGATATTTGTAATAATCCATTTTTTACTTGAAAATTAATAAATTTTAATATATATTAAAGAGTGTTGGTAGATTGATAAATCGGGTAAAAATTATGTCTCTTTTTGATATTCGACCGAAAATATATGGCGCCTGGCAACTGGAAGATATTTCTAATTTAACATCTGCAACAGAATATCCGGTTGACTTAAAAATTGAAAACATTCAATTTAGAAAGCAGCGCTCCAAAAAAGAAAAACCTAAAACAGAGCAGAAGTAAACTGCCGATGATATTTGCGGGTTAGTTCATGGTTCGGGCCTAACAGCTTGAACAATGCTGCACATGCTTTCCGGGCTCCATCATCATCCAGGTTTCTGTCAACTGGTAAAACATCAATCCATGATTCCAGCGCTTTTTCAAGTTCACCAGTTCTTAATCCTTCAATTCCTTTCACATACATTTTCCATGCACTTTTCTGTTCACCATTCACATTTTTCTTAAAATCATTATATTCATTTTCCAGGCGATACAATGTTTTCAGTGCATCAATATAATCCCATTTCGGATGGCTTTCGTCCAGATCTTCCACAAGTTTATGTGCGCGTTCCAAATCTCTATCAAACAGCGCCTGTGCCAACACTACTCTCACGTCCGGGTCATCACCATTTGTTGCAAGACTATCCTCTAATAATTGAATGGCAGCCTCTTTCCGATTTGTTTCGATCAGTCGCTCTGCAGCTTCCAGAGTTTTTTTCGTTTTCGTCGGAAGATTTAATTCCAGCCAGCGGACAATTGCATGTTCAGGCATCGCTCCTGCAAAGTCGGCTATTTCTTTACCCTCTGAATACATCTTCACGCTGGGAATACTACGTATTTGCATCTGCGCTGCTAATTGAGGGTGAGCCTCAGTATTGATCTTTATTAACTGCCATTTATTTCCGGACGATCGCGCTAGCTTTTCCAAAACCGGACTCAGCATTTTGCACGGTCCGCACCACGGCGCCCAAAAATCAACAACAACCGGAGTTTTGTTACTCGCATCAATAACATCGGCTTGAAAATCAGTAAATTGTTTTTCCATATTTTTCATCATCCTGACATTTAATAATCATGTGTCCATTTATTCTTAATTTACCGTCAAGTTAATTTAGATGCATAAAACAATTAAAAGTTCCTTTTTAATGATCGTCAAAATGTTTTATGTGAATTTGATATTCTGTTACAACTGATACAGTAAATAGGTATCCATTCAATAATTGATGGTGTGCATCAAAGCTTTCGGATTCTCTTTAA
>CAZCJL010000223.1:0-5654 GCA_964498785.1 uncultured Cytophagia bacterium
AAATACGACATAGCGGCAAGCGCCCATATCTACCATAAAATATTGAGAAGATACGCTTTTCCTTTGATAACCGCTTTAGAAATACTATATTCCTCTTTCAGCGATTCATGCCATTCATAGTCCGAATCGACAACGAAAGCCAGTACTTCCTTGCCGTTTTCCAGCGCCCGCTCACATTCCAGCCGTGTAATGCTCTTGCGTTCATCGCCCGGCTGTTTGGACGGAATCCACCCGCAGCGGTACGCCACAATAACGATGAGCAGATCACATTTATCCACTTTTTTCAAACACGCGTCCAGTGGCGGATTCTCGCTCTCCGCGGGGAAATATTTTAGCATCACCGGCAAAAAGCCTGCTCCTGTTGCTGTTTCCTTTGCTGCGCTGCGATACGGCAGTAAATCTTCTACAGTTGATGAGATAAATACTTTGGGGATGTTGTTTGATTGGTGTGACATGGGGTATTGCCTTTTCTTGGTTGCTTTTTATTCATTATTGGAAATTTGCAGTTTATTAAAAATTCCCCCCCTCCCCACCACCAAAATTATCAAATCCCCCAAATAACCAAATAATCAAATTACTCTACAGACGATTGTCCGGGACGAACTGCTCGAACATAGAGGCCGTTGTAGCCCAGGTTGTAGTCGTAGCAATAACCAAGGTCGAAATCGACAACCCACGCCCAGGACTCGCCTTTTACACGATCAGCAGTCCAAATCCGAGATTGCTTCTTATCAAACACAGGATCAATATACAAATCCTCATTCTTCTTTTCCGGCTCCATCAAGCTCATCGCTTCCTCCAGTGTCGGTAGGCGCCAATCACTAAATCCGGCGTAACTTTTTTTATTCAAATCAGCTATCCACTTTTCCGCATCCTTAAATTCCATAGAATCTGAAGAACCTCCCTGCTGCCACATCAGACGTGAAGCACTGTCAATAACCACTTGATCGCCATTTATATCCTGTACATCATATTGATTTTTGAATCCGGAACTGTTTTTGTTTTTGCTGCTATCAAAAAAATTATATTTTTTCAGCATTGAGTTGACATCATCGCTGGATAAATCTGTCGGCTTTACCCGAAACTGAACTTGTGGTTTATTCAATGCATCATCTTTTTTTATTTTGTGAGACGCCTGCTGCGCCTGTTTCAACTGTTGTTCCAATTTCTTTATTGTTTCATTCAAGTGTGACTTTTCTTCTTCTTGCGCATCTATTTTCTTTTTTAGCTGCTTTTCATCGGAGCTGATCGTTTTGTATTGCTGGTTCAATTTCTCAAACTCTTTTTTAAGATTATCATTTTCCTGCTGTTTTGCATTATAATCGCTCAGGCTGACGTAATCTTTTAGATTGACGTATTGCAGTGAGTCTCCCAAAGTATCATGCACCGGATTATCCGATTTTTCAGTCTGGTATTTTTCAAATGCTTTAATACGTCTTTCTAATTCACTCTTAAACATTTCAGGACCATCCAATTCGCTGGTATAAAAAATAGCCCGGTAATTGGCAATGTCAAACGGAAGTGATTCGCCGTGTCTGATAATCGGGATCGTTCCGCAGCGATAGAGCACATGGCGCACGCCAAGTTCATAAAAAACATTGGCATTTTTACCTGTTAAATCTGCAATCACCAGTTCTGATCCATGAAGAAGCTCAATAATATCCCGGGTGATGCTTCCCACATGCTCCAGTTCATCCGCCCGGATTGATTCATAACCGCATTTTTCCACCACCGGCTTTATCATCAATTGATAGATTTTCATGTTACGGTCATAGTCCGGAGTGCCATATTTGCCAAACGGCATGATAATGAAACAGCGCTTTTTTGGTGTCATGAGTGTTGTCCTGTTATTTTTTACTTCTATTTTTTGATTATTTTATTGTACGAACTGCGCAAACGCATTTGGAGTCGTTGAAGTAACAAATATCGCAATAACCACTGTCTAAATTAACAATCCAAGCCATAGAACGGTCTTTCATTAAATCACCTGTCCAAATCCATAGTTCGAAAAGAGCCTCTAAAGTGTCACTATTCCTGTTTCCTGGCTTTATTAAACTCATTGCCTCTTCCAGTGTTGGCAACCGCCAGTCAGCAAATCCTGCATATTTCCTTCGATTTAATCCATCAATATAATCTTTAGCTTTTTCATATTCCATTATTTTTACAAACCATGCTTTTTGCCACATCAATCCAGTCACCTTTCCAATTAATATTTTATCACCATTGATTTCCTTATCCATGTGTCGATGGTTAATCCCCCTTCCCGCCGGATTCCGATCTCGCTCGTAATAACCATGTACTTTTAACATTTTATTGACCTCGACAGGTGATAATTCCCTCGGTTCATGCCGAATAATAAACGTTTCAGGACTGACAACCTGTAATATTCTTTTCAAACCGTTTTGGTATTCGCTCTCAGGAAAGACATCAATATACTGAATATTACTTATTTTTAATGACGGCTCACATTCGTCAAGTCTGATCGGAATCAAGTAAATATCATCTTCAGAGCACTGCTCAAGCATTTCATAAGCAATCCGCATTTCTTTCTGAATAAAACCACGTTTTGACATGGAATGAGAAGATAGTAATAGAAAATAAAAATGACTCCCCTTGATCGCCTTTTCAATGGTAATTTTCCAGTTCTGACCAGGTAAGAGGCTTTCATAATCAATCCACACATCCAGACCGTATCGTTTCAAATCCTGATGAATCCGCTTTGCCATGCCAATGTCTTCATGCGCATAACTGAGAAATATTTTGGGATTTTGGTGTTCAGTCATTTTTTGCTCGTCAGGTTAATGAATCGAGTCATAGTTTATTATCCTTTTTGATTCACTTTTCGTGAAAACAAAATGATCGAATTTTTTATTTTTTGAATAGCCACGATTTTTAAATCGTGGATAAATCAATTACACCTGCCATCTTTTTGGGATTTTAAACCCCTGTGGTGATTCTTTTGGCTATCCAATAGACCGCAACTTCCTTTTTCAACACTGGGAGTTAAAACTCCCAATTTATTTGGAGACATGAATCTTAAAACTTAAAACCACGAGATGAATCTCGTGGCTATTCATATGTCTCTGAAATTCCGCAACCGTGATTTCCCCCCCCCAAAAAAATTCTCCCCCCCCCCTTTCCCAATCCCCCAAATTATCAAATCCCCCAAATCACCAAATGATCTAATTATTCTACAGACGATTGTCCGGGACGAACTGCTCGAACAGAGCGGGTGCTGCCCAGGAGGTCGTAGGTGTTGCAACCACCAAAGTAGAAATGGACAACCCACGCCCAGGACTCGCCTTTAACACGATCAGCCGTCCAGATCCACGGCTGTCTTGAATCGAATATTGGATTAATATACAAATAGTTTTCATTTCTCTGTGGCTCCATCAGACTCATCGCCTCTTCCAACGTTGGTAGCCGCCAATCGCTATAACCGGCAAATCGTTCTACATTTAATGAGGCGATCCACTTCAACGCATCCTCATAAATCATATATTTCTGCGAGCCGGATTGCTGCCACATCAAATCAAACCCATAATCATAAACCACTTTTCCATTCCTTTGTAATTCGAACATGTTAAGCTTTCCTCGGCTTTCGGGATTCTTGCGACGATCATAAAAATCATGTTTTGAAATCATGCTTTTTGCGCTATCCCATGAAACTGAATCAGGTTCAGACCGATATTTAGTCGTCTTTAGCTGAACAGTCATCTTAAGTGAATCATAATCGATTTTATTATTGGCAAAAGTCGCTCCCTGTACTTTTATTTTGTTGTTGAATTTAGCATCCCTCAAATCGGTATTTCTAAATACTGCACTGCTTAGATCGGCGCCATATAGAACGGCTCCAGTAAGATCGGCTTTTTCAAGATTTGCGTTTTCAAGATGTGCGTTTTCAAGATTCGCTTCGATCAAATTTGCCTCGGAAAGGTTGGCATCTTTCAGATTGGCTTTTCGCAAGTCTGCTTTTTTTAAGACGGTTCCTTTCAGGTTTGCACCCTGCAATTGTGCATTCGATAAGTCTGCCCAGTGAACTGTTTTAAATTCCGCATCCTCTTTATGTACCAGATTTTGATAGCTTAAATCCACTGCGGGCCAGCCGCCTAAAATTCTTTTACCACGAAGCGCCACGGGAGTGAACACGACAAAAAAGTGAATTTCAAAGATTAGAACCAGTATAACCATAATCTGAATATTTCGATATTTTTTAAAGCCGGATTTTATGAGCTTCCAGTTCAACTTACAATCCGGTTGCTGATAATGCAGATAAAAGCTGATCACGAAGAATGCCGCAATCAGAGGCATTGCACCAACAATACTGGTATATACAGGATCATGCTTTTTTAAGTACCACCATGCCAGGAACATCAACACCACCGGTAATGACCACCAGACGGAAATGTCTACAATTAACCTTTGCAGCCATGCCAGAAAACCGGTTTTCAGTTCATCAAAAAAGTTGAGCATCCAGGGATAGATTTTTTGAGATTCCTGAACAGGTTGATAATCGGAGCGTAATTCATCACGCAATCGTTTTAGTTTATTCAGATAGAGCTGAAAGTAAATGAACACGAAGATAGACAATATCGGCGCCAGGATAAAAAAGCCATCCAGCGATACGTCCAGATTAATCACCGGCAACCGGGCAGGTTCATTGAGGATAATACGCCGGTCAGATGTACCAGCGACTGTCAGTGCTGTGTATGCCAACAAACCGATATACAACAAATAAATGCTGCGGGCATTTTTAGAAGCTTCGGCAATATTTGAAATTAACGATTCAGGAGCTTCGGGTCTGTCTTGTTTTTGAGGTGAAGGAATTGGTTCTGAAATTATTGATCCCCAATAAATGATCATAGTGCCGGATAACAGATTTGAAGCCGGTTGCCCTTTGATTTTAACCTTTCTTAAAATTCCCAGGGTTACGATATTTAATGGGCGAAGGAGGATACGCAACAGATGATAATAAAATTCAGGCTCAGATCCATCCAATTTGCTTACATACAGGTTATATTTTCTTTTACCAAACGAACGTCCATCTAATAATAAATCGAATAAGAGGTCCGCAAAGAGAAACGTAATAGCGGAAATTATCACAATACTAAAAATTGAAACACTGAAATACGTTAAAACTATGGGCCATATCACAATTTGAGCGCATACAAGAATTAGCCAGTCATATCGAAAAGCCGAGAATTGATCGTCAGACGTTGCAAGGTCCTCATCCATTTCTTTATTAAATCTTCTTCTCATATCAGTTCTCACGAAGATATATTAAATGGGATTACGAAATTACAGTGCCAGATTAAGAAATTAGAAACACTCAACTAAATTGTTTTGTTATATTTCATTTTGTGATACTTTGTTTTATCAAAAGCTGCGGAAAAATCGAGTTGTAAATATTAACATAATACGAAATAAATGAAAAACTGTCAATATTTATTTCCGAAATCAGGGGATAAGTTTTCGTTTCTGTTTTCAGGAAATACGGCTAAGCGAAATTCCTGACAGGGTGTTTTTTTAATTATTTTTTTACATTTAGCTTGACTTTGTACATAAATAACATTTCGTGTATTTTTGTGTGTTTAGTAGGCTACAATTGTATCCATTCAATAATTGATGGTGTGCATCAAAGCTTTCGGATTCTC
>CAZCJL010000224.1:0-5554 GCA_964498785.1 uncultured Cytophagia bacterium
TAATTAAAAAAGCTGCTTAACTTAAATTTTTGTCCATTTTTTTGTTGTAATATCACAAATCACATATCCCATATCTCGATCAAATACATTGCCTGCGGAATTTAGAATGTAAAATCTAAAGCTAAAAAACTAAGCAGAGCAAACAGCTTTAGCTTAACGCCCGGCTTTCATAATTTTTGATTTTTAATCTCTAATTTTCTATTTCACTAAACAACCACCGTCTGATCTCTCAGTTCATGAACGGACTGCGCATCGTCCAACGCCAACTTTTCGTTGATTGCAGCCATGTCATTTGCGTAAAGATAATGGTGATAAAACAGGATTTTCTTCACGCCGATCTGGGCTGTAATTTTATTGCACCATTTGCTCAATTCTTCAATATCCGGATGGAAATGCAATGAAGGCAGGCGCTTGATTTGAATATCGCAATATTTATCAATGAGCTTCGTGTTGTTTAATAGCGCTGAATAAATATTTTGACTGAGCAACAGTACATCATTTTTTTCAGATCGCTTAAAGATCTCAAACCATTTTATGAATGTCTTGCGATTTGCGGTAATGATAATTGAACTCTTAATATTAGTGGTCTCAGGCATTTTTTTAGTTAGTTTGGGAAAATTCAGTGGTTCTGCGTCCGGGAAAACCCGCTCTTTTTCATAGACGTCGAAAATATCCTGATACGCATTGAAAATATCAATCAGCTTCAATGTCTTTGGTTGCGGATCGAGATACACGTTTTCTATTTTTCGATGCACATCCATATAATCTGATGTATGAAAAATATAATTAAGGCAGTACAATAACATAGGTAATTGGACCTGTGGCGCATACATGAGCACATTTCCGTTATCAAACTGAAAGCAATCCCGCAGTTTACAATATAAAATATCTCCCAGCGGATAAAAACGAGAGTTGATTTCCCGTTTTTTATGCACCTGTTTTGCATCCACGATAAGCAGATCAACCATGGCTGTCGGAAATAGCGTTGTTGGTGGTTTCACAATTGGTAAAAAATCTGCGCCCAGATCGCCGGTTATTAGTATTCTTTTATTATTCAATTTCAGATAAATCATGGACGAGCCGAGCACGTGGCCGGCATCGAACAGCGAAATTTCACTGGAATCAAAAAAATAAAAGGTTTCTTCATAATCCAGCCCGATAAAACGATTGTGGTAATCCTCCAAATTATAATATGTTTGCAGAATTTCCGCGGTCGCTTTGTGGCAGATCACTTTACCGGTAAATTTTTTATTGGTTAAAATGTCGCCCAAAAGATTGGAATGATCCCCATGATAATGGGTAATCAGAATTGCGTCGATGAGCTCAAGATTTAATCTGGACAGAATTTTATTTGCTTTAGTCTCATACTCCTTGCGACCCGTGTCAACCAACAATCGTTTGCCATTTGCTTCGATCATCAGGCAGGCGATATCCGGTGACACATCGGTAAAAAATTTGATAGCAAGATCACTCATCAATTCCTCCCTCAAATTTTTGGTAAGAACGCATTTCTCGTGTGGTGAGTATCCGGAAGGTGCATTTAGAAGATGATACTAATATGAGAATTTTCAACACAAATATCAAGAAGTTTTTACAGGAAATAAATATTTAACTTAAAATTCTAAATTGAATTTTTAGAAATTTCAAATATCAAATTACAAATAAATCTCAAAAAACCAATAAAAAAATTCCAAACAAAAATGAAATCAATGTCATTTATTTGAGATTTGTGGATTGCTTTTTCATAAAATTTTTTTAGAAATTCAGGTATAATCTAATGGTATAAAAATACTTGAATTTTAGAATGATTACAGTTATCTTATCACAGAACATTAATCAGGAGGTATTTATGAAATGTGTTATAAGCAGAGCATTGCTGTTAATTTTCATAATTAATTCGACAATTCTTTTTTCGAAAAACATCAATCTGCATGGACTTAAAAAATTATCTGATATTAAACAAACAAAAGTCAGCGACGATACGGATTGGTATATCGGCGCTGACGATCCCAATGAAATTGTAACAATTAGTGGAAAGCGCCATGTGCCCGGCAATATTGTCATTGTAAATAACGGAATGCTATTTCTGGATAATGCCCAATTTACTATTGATGGTGAAATTACAGTTTTGGGACAGGGAAAACTGTCTGTTCAGGGGGGATCGTTTGCCGTTGTTCAGGATTATGCCTATCAGCATGAAATGATGGTATTTGAAAATGGGTACATCACTTTTGAAAATGTGGATTTCTCATCCAGTGGTCATGGCTGGAGCGTAACCCTGATCGGCGAGTCGAGGTATACCATGAACCAGTCAGAAGTGCACGATGGATTTATCACAATGGTGCTTTTCGAAAAAGGCGCTGCTTCTGTGACAGACTCGCAGATGCCGGGAGAGTTTCTCTGCTTTGGCGAAAACGATATCTCATTTTCCGGATGCGATTTTGTTTTGATCTGGCTGGTTTTGCCGGAAAATAGCAGCATGGATATTTCGTTGCCTGGCGATTCTTTGCTCACAAACTGGCGTCTTTCAGATTCGCTGGCAACTGTATCCGGTATCGATTACACCGTGCGCATCGATAGCTGCACCGATGTGCAATGGGGACTTATTTCCAATCCACGTACCAATGCCACGTTTTCAGACACAGATTTTCGGGTGGCAGGATTGATGTTCACGGAGCCGGATTCTATTGTCATCGGAAATATCACCAACGCGTCGCATCTTGTTGATGACCGTATTCAAGTACCGGACAGGGAGTTGCGTTTTATCAATTCGACCGTGACAACGTGGAATTTTTATCCGACAGATAATGCAATTCTGACGGTTCAAAATTCTGTGTTCGGGGAGCTGTTATCCATGGGAAATTCCCGGGCATACGTTATCAATTCGGTTTGTGACGGGTCCGGTGGGTATATCGGCGCAGTCGGGAATTCATTTCTCGTGGCTTTTCGGTCGCTATTGAGTTGTCAGGTAATTTCCAGAGAACAGGCGGTATTTGTTGGCGCGCATTCCGCGTTTACCGGTCCTGAAATTGATGCTGACGAAAATTCCGTGATGGCGCTGTTAAACACGCAAACGTACGTGGAACCCAAAGCGCACACGAGTGCGTTTATTTTTGAAGAAAATGTGCCGCCGGTGGAAGGTACGGTAAATAGCAAGATTCCGGTAATTGGCACGGCGCGGATCATTAAAGGACCGGAAAATCCGGTTGAATTCGATTATTATACGATAAGCTATTCCCAGCAGGATGATTCCGGGTGGCGCCAAATGGGTGGACGATATATGTCGCCGGTTATAAATGATACCCTGGCGTTCTGGAAAACGTCGGGACTTGAACCGGGAAATTATCAGATCCGGCTGGCGTTATTTCATAGTTACGGAGATTCCGTGGTCACGGAATCGTCCGCCCGACTGGATGCTGCAATTCACACGCAGGTCAATCTGATAACGGCGGCGGATCAATGGAAACTCTGGCCCAACTATCCCAATCCCTTTAATCCGGTGACAACAATTCGCTATCAAATTTTGAAGGACACTTTTGTGACGCTGCGGATTTACGACATGTTGGGACGAGAGGTTGCAGTGCCTGTGAATGAATATCAGGCTGCGGGGATGTATTCGATTGATTTTGACGGTAATCGTCTGGAAAGTGGATTGTACTTTTATCAATTTAATGCAGAAAAATTTTCTGATATTGGATCGATGATGCTGGTAAAATAGTGCTTAGAATTTTAAAATTATAATTTGTTATTTATTTGCTATTTGTGGATTGATTTTTCCTGAATTTTATTTTAGAAATTCAGGTAGTAGATTAGTTACGATACAAAAAATTTTTGTCAGTGGGAATAAATTTGAACTATGGTTTGTCCAACAGGTGAAATTAAACAGAAAATAAAAACAAATAAATGAATTACAAATCCTAATGACGGAGGTACTATCATGAACAAAAAATTAATCTATTCGGCGCTATTGATGATATTCGTAGTTTATGTTGGCGCAGCGATGGCTCAGCCGATGCACGGCCATTTCGGAAAAGGCGAATTTCCGCCGATGCGAGGCTGGCAGAATATCCCGGATTTGACGAATGAGCAAAAATCTGAAATTGAAAAACGAACGATCGAACACCAGAAAGAGATGATCTCAGTTCAATCGGATTTAAAACTTAAGCAACTAAATTTGCGCGAATTAATCCGTGAGCAATCTGATATCAAGAAAATTGAGAAGAAAGTGGAAGAGATCGGTGTGATTCGTACTGAATTACAAAAGAAACGAATTCGGCGCCATCTCGAAATAAAAAGTCTGTTAACAGATGAACAAAAAGAATATATGGATTCACAAAGGTTCATAAAAAAAGACAACCGCCCCGGACGCGGGATGCGCGGTAAACATCATCCCGGCGGTTTCCGCGGACCAGGACCTTGTTTTATGAATGATTAAATAAAAAAATAGCGCATAACGAAAAAAGGGCATTCGGCATAGCCGGGTGCCCTTTTTATAGTTTGTATCAAATGACCTTATGAGTTCGTAACTAATTTAGACAGGATAATCATGCCACAGGAAGATGTGCCCGATCGCTCAGGATTTACATTACCGCTTAAGCGGGACAGTTGATCATATTCTCCAACGAGCTGGTTATCATAATACGTTCTTCGACACCAACAGAACTATCGCCATTTATATCGGTAGAGTTTATTGCTGTATGTATAAACAATATAATCGCCCATAATATCACACGTTGTGGCGTCGGCGCGAACTGAATGGACTTGCTCGGTCACATTATGCACCACAAGAAATCGTTTTTGCTCTTTCGGATTATCCGGGTCTTTCATGATTCGGATAAACGCGACATATCCCTGGTCAGCCCGCGGAAAATGATCCGAGTCGGTACCATCAGTTAAATCAGTCACCTCTCCCCCACTCGCAGGCATCGATTGGATGTAGCTTTCCTTTTCATCGGAGTACATTTGCTGATAAAAATAGATTGTCCCGCCATCCCAATCCGGGCTATGATTGAATGGCCCCAGATCATAAAGCAGGCGTGACTTTTTGGTTTTCAGATCGTAAATGAAAATATCACCCAAATGTTCGTAGACAAAAGCCGTTCCATCGTCGTTAAATGACGGATGAATCCCATCCACCCATTCGGAATGACCATCCGGGAACATGATCTCAATCGGTCCGAATGTTTCTGTGCATGCCCCAATAATACCATTGCTAAAATCGGCATAATCCGGATTTGAAATTTTTTCAAACATTATTTCCTGTGCATCTCCGGTTTTCAAATTAAGCAGATACAGCCACATTCCGGATTGTTCTTCGGAGAGATATTCTGAAAAAAGCACTGAATCCTGTCCGATGATGCGCGGATCCATTAACTGATGATAGCCCCATGTATCCAATTTCTTTTCAAAAATAAGTTCACCGGGAAGATACCGGCGCTCCGAGCCGCATTCCAGAAAAAGTGTGAGTATAACCAAAAAAGAACCACATTTAAAGCCCATTTTTTGTATCCATTCAATAATTGATGGTGTGCATCAAAGCTTTCGGATTCTCTTT
>CAZCJL010000225.1:0-5317 GCA_964498785.1 uncultured Cytophagia bacterium
ACCTGCTAAACAATTACTTATACGACATCGTGTCGCAACTAACGCTGATCATCAGCCGCTGAAGGGCTTCAACGCACAGACCGTTAAAATTTGAGCAAACTTTAATTATTGTACTATAGTTTCGAGTACTGTAAACGTACCTATCCTTTAGATTAATAGGATATTCCATTAAAAGTAAAGAAAAGCTGTTATTTAACGTATTAAAAATACAATAATTATTTTAATTCATGCAAATTGTGTACTTTGTCATACTGATTTGGGACGATTAATTTTTTGGACTTTTGGTTCCAGAGCACTTTAAAACCAAAGTGCCGAAAAAAGAGAATTAATCCCAAACGAATTAATCCAGCCGTCAGGTCAGATTGCTTACGCCATGGAATCAACGGCGTAATAGATGTGCCGTTTCTAATAAACCTGATAGTTCGGATGCGGCTATTAATGCAACGTCTTCTGCATTTCGGCGCTTTATTAGAACAATTTCTTTGTCCTCAGAGGCTTGATTACAAAGACTGGCTAAATTCGCTCGTGCTTGTGAATAGGTTGTATGTATTGCCATGTTTATCTCCAAATTAGTTGTACAAGATTGATGTACAACTAATATTTTAAATAGTCAAGAAATATTTCCACTCGGGTCATTCCTCAAAATCCCATTCTTCATCATCCCAATCAGGATACTATTCAGGCGCTTCGCCGTGCTCATCGATGACTTCAGGATTATCCAATTTTTTGCTTTGCTGCCTGATTTCTTCCAACGTAACTTCAAGCTCCCAATTTTCGCCAAAATCAAATATAAATTTCATCGATGCTCCAATGTTAATGGGAATTTCTCCAATAAGTACTTCTGTAGTGAACGGCTCATCATAGGAATTGGGGCTGCTAACCTCGACCATGTTTCCAAACAGATCTTTATAATAATACGAATAGAGATGATCTTTATCAAAATCAAACGATTCCAGAATAGTGTCTGTCAAGTCTTCTACCGTCATATCACTGTGAATTTCGATCCGTCTCCACACTTTTCCCATCGATACTTTAAATTTGTAAATTCCTTCCCGATATTCACGTTCAGGAATGGCTAAATTATTCTGCTACTCAGGGAAAAATGGGCGAAAATGTGATTGCCACTCACCGTATGGTTTATCAACTTTATTAACTTCGAAATCGATTAAAAAATAAAGATGTTCTTTGGAACTTAACACTTTGTGGTTCAGATATTTAAAAATAGCATCTCCATAGGTATTTCGCTTTCTGTTTAAAATTCTCCACCCCTTTCCGGATTTTGGCTTGCCGTGAATGATTTCTATAAAACCGAATAGCTCCAAAAGAGCGATATTGTATAAGCCCGGGATATATTTGAGCATTTCTTCTACCTGTTCATTACGCTCAACTTTTAAACCATATTTTGGGATGTCCTGCCAGAATTTAAAGCACGTTGCTAATAATGAACCATAAAATGGACGGCGTTCATCTAACAGTTCCCTGGGATTGCTTCTTAGCAGCCAGCTTTCCAGAAGAGTGAAATAACGTTCTGTATTATTTAATTCATTCCATGATTGAAAAATCGGTTCATTCAATTGGAAAATCTCTTTTTGATGAGAGGGATGCAATTTAACAATTCCCATAGTTCTTAACAGCAAATAAAGACCGCTGATATTTGGGAAGGCTTTTTGTTGCGGGCGGTTAAGACCTATTTTTAACGGAGCCGCTAACCGCTCATTAATTGGTTTTAAATGTTTCATAGAAAAATGTGATCGCGATTTTGTTGCTTCAATTTTATTCGATTTTATATAGTCAAGCAGGAAATCAAAATCGTTCAAAATTGTGCCAGGAGTATTTTCGCTTATTACAGCTTCTTTGAGTATTTGACTATCGAATTCTGTGAAGACGATAGGTTTTGAGTGTTTTTTTGAGTTCATAAGGAATTGGCTAATTGATTGTTTTTTTGTCCAGTCTCAGTTCGTGAACTCTGAATTGCTTTTCACTATCCCAATGGATAATGAGCGTGATGAACCGCCGAATGCGGACATGCACGTTCGGTGGTGTAGGGAGAGCGGGTGAAAAACCAGCTCTGACTTGATTAGTAATTTATTTATGCGATATACTATTTCATGATGATCAGCTTTTTTGCTTCCTCAAATTGGTCAGCCTGTAAGCGATACACATATACTCCGCTAGTTAAATTGTTCGGATTCCAATTTATTTCATACTCACCCGCTACTTGAACCCCGTTTACTAAAGTTTCGACTTCTTTACCTAGCGGGTCGAATACTGTTATTTTTACGTAGACCGTTTTAGGCAATGCATACCTGATAGTAGTTGAAAGATTGAAGGGATTGGGATAATTTTGACTTATACTAAACCTGGTCAGAATTTCTTTACATTTATAATTTAAAGCAGTGGTTCCTGTCTTGAAACTCCATACACTTGACCAATCACTGCCCCCCCCGGAATTTATAGCTTTGACCCGCCAATAGTAAATAGTGTTGATTGAAAGTCCATTGATAGAATACGAAGCTTCCGTAATCCCAGATTGATCAATAATTGTATCTGAAAAATCAGAATTGGTTGAAACTTGTAATTGAAATGATGTGGCACCGGTAGAAAAATTCCAGATCAATGTAGGATTTATCGCGATACCTATTGAACCGTCTAAAGGCGAAATGAGCTGAGGGGATGTAATCGTATCGACGTTAGTTGTTTTTCGCAGAATGGTACCAGTATATCCAACTGCAATTGTTGTAATGGAATTTATCTGCGCGACCCCTAACAGATCTATTGATGTACCGCTTGATTCTCGTGTCCAAGTTTCTCCACCATTTGCTGTATAAAGAATGGTTCCTTTCTGTCCAACTGATGTACCAATATTAGCATTAAAGAACGACACATCCAATAGAAAATTTTCTACTCCACTATTTTGATGGCTCCAAGTTTCTCCACCGTTTGTAGTATGGAGAATAGTTCCTCCACCGCCTACTACTGTACCAGAGACTTCATCACCAAAAGAAATACCAGAAAGGTAACTTGTTGTACCGCTATATTTGGGTGTCCATGTAATGCCACCATCTGTCGTACGAAGAATAATTCCGCTGCTTCCCACTACGATCGCTTCATTGACGTTAATAAATGTGATGTCAGCGAGGTCGTTTTGTATGCCGTTATTTTGACTTATCCAGGTTTCTCCACCATCCGTTGTCTGTAGAATCGTTCCATAATCCCCTACTATTATTCCAGTTTTGTCATCAACAAAAGAAACGCCTCTGAGACTCCTTGTTGTTCCACTTATTTGTTGATTCCAGGTAGTACCACTATCTGTAGTGCGAAGAATAATTCCCTCATGACCTACTGCTGTTCCATTTTCGGGATCGATAAAAGAGACGTCATATAGCCAGTTCGTGACGCCGCTGGACTGCTGAGTCCAATTAATTCCTTCATCACATGTGTAAAGAATAGTACCGACCTGCCCTATTATAGTCCCTTTGTTGGCATCTGCAAAAGAAATTTCATGCAGACCTTGTGTTGTTCCGCTAGGCTGCAAAATCCATAATGGGCTATCGCCTTCTTCAGTAGTAAAACTCCAAATTGCAGAGAAAAGGCTTGTTCCGCTAGCATTGGTTGCACTTACACGCCAATAATAGGTCGTGCCATCCGTCAACGGACCAACCTGCTGAAAGGTGGTAGTAATACTGGAATCATCAGCTACTGTCGTAGTGAAAGTAACATCTGTTGAAACCTGAAGGTGATATGTCTCTGCATCCGTTGAAGGATTCCAGGTCAGTGTCAAGGTTTTTGGTTGGTTTACAGCACCATTGGTTGGCGTAGCCAATGTCGGCACAGACGGTGCTGCAATGATTGTAGTGAAACTCCATACACTTGACCAATCACTCATCCCGGCAATATTTTTTGCCTTTACATGCCAATAATATGTCGTATTGTGAGCTAATGGTCCTGGTTGAAAAAATGTACTTGTAAGAAGCGAATCATCTACAAATTTTGTGATGAAATGCGCATCAGTAGCCACTTGAAGGTGATAAAATTTTACATGTGAAGAAGAGTCCCACTCTAACGTTAATGTAGTATCTAAATTTATGGCTCCATTCACTGGTGAGATAAGTGTTGGAATCGCAGGCAGCTCAGTTAACGTTGTCGCATGAGCATAGTTTGAATATGCTGATGTAGCAGTTGTATTGTATCCTTGTACACGGTAGTAATAGGTTGTGCCTTCCTCCAGAGTAGAATCCTGATAACTTGATATATTTACGTCCACTGAATCTAATATGCTATAACTACTATCGGTCTCTAATTTGCGTTCGATAATATAACCAGTCTCTAAACTAGTATTGTCTGTCCAACTCAGATTGATTTGATTATAGGAGACTGCAACAGCATTAAGATCAGTGGGGACATTCATTGTGATTGTTACAAGCACATCTAACGATTTTGCCGATTTCCCGGCTGTATTAAATGCATCAACACGATACCAATACAAATTATTATTTGAAAGCTTTTTATCAGAATAGCTCGTTACATTGGCATCTAAAGAGTCTAATACGGTGTAAACACCACTCACCCCGTCACTTCTATATAGATAGAAGCCATCTTCATTATCAGAGTTATCTGACCAGGTAATATTTACCTCATTCTCAGAAACTACAGTGGCAGCGAGGTCAGATGGAGGAGTGGGAATAGGAAACGTATTTATATACTTAAGTATGGTTCCATTTTCACCAACTGCCCAACCGTTATTCAGATCAGTGAAAATCGAATAAATAAGCCACGAATTAATTGGAAAATTGAATTCTGACCAATTTGTCCCTCCATCCGTTGTTTCCCAAACAATAGAATTACCAGAAGAAATATTTCTTTTAATCGTTCCATCATCATATATGGTTTTTGACTGATAAGCACCTCGTACTCCTATCGCCCAACCGTGCCATCTATCAACGAAATAGATGTCTTCAAACCATCTGTATCGATGAGTATTATGGTACCAGCTTAAACCACCATCAGCTGTAAATAAAATTATATCATTGCCTATTACATATCCGCGATTTTCATCAAGAAAAACAACACCTTCTAACCAATTCGTAACATTGCTGCTCTGGAAATTCCAATTAATACCACCATTTGTTGTACTTAGAATAGTACCTTGCATGCCAACAGTCCATCCCTTAAAGGCATCAATAAAAAACACATCCATCAATGCCTGGCCTCCCGATGAAAATTGTTTTTTCCAACTGATTCCTCCATCTTCGGTTTTTAATATCTCAAGTTTCGCACATCCTAACCGTTTAAAAAACAAGGAACAATTTTGAGCATT
>CAZCJL010000226.1:0-5231 GCA_964498785.1 uncultured Cytophagia bacterium
ATAAATTTAAAGAGAATCCGAAAGCTTTGATGCACACCATCAATTATTGAATGGTTATGGTTGTATTCAAATCCATCATTCGCTTTTTGTTACGTGGATGGATATATTATTCAAAACAGATGAAAATATTGTCTGTTTGTAAAGGAATGAATAATTAGATAAGTGTAATAAAATATTCGTAAAATATCAATGAGAAAATGAAATGATTTTATTAAATGTCCGGTAACGCATGTCACTTCTTTCTGATATATTTCTGCTCTATTTGTAAGTGTCATTCGGCGCTTTACTAAATATCTTTACATCCAGCGTTCAATCACCGAATGACGGTTGAGAGAGTTGTTTCAATCGTTCAAAACAAAAGTGAGGCAGCATTTCGTGGCCTCCCTCAAATATGGTAAGCGATACGGCGGGAGTTTTTTTTTCAAAGATAACATTTCGACCCTCAATTTGACGTGGTTGTTCCGGTAGTTCGATTCCCATCGTCAACAAATCGATAATTTCCTCTTCTTTTACACGATGTAACGGAAAGCCATATTCTGTTACCAACCGGTTATAAAAATTAATTGAATGTGAAACAGGAACACTGCCATCATGTCCGTCATGAATGCCGGCATAAATCTCGAGGGTCCCGTTTGGAGTTGCGGGAATATCAAAATAAAGCGGAGAACGTCTTTTGGCCTCTTTCACATCAAGCTGCTTCCCGGAAGATATGCAATTTAAAATATCGTTAGCATATTTTAGATTGCGGCGTTTTGATTGGTAGTACCATGCGACTAAATCGCTGATGGGTACCCAGGAAAGGAATGCTTTAACTTTGTGAGATGATTTTAAATAATGTTCCAATGTTGCATAGCCTCCGCCGGACAAACCAACGACGAAAATATTTTCTGTATCAACATTTCCATGATCCATTGCAAATTGAATGGCATCATCAATATCAGTTAACGCCTTGTTGCTCAGACACGCATCAGCAGTACGATTGGGACCACGGAAATCCGGATGGATATAATTCCAATCCTCTCTGACTGCCATATTGGAAAGTGTGTCCTCTTGTGCATAATCATCGGACCATGTATGAAGACTGACCAGTAGCGGTTTGGGTATTTTTGAATTCGATGCGTGAAAATAGGCGTTTTGAAATTTACCGTCTGCACCGGAAATTATCCGAACTAACTTAAAGTCTGTTGAATTCCAATCGGAAGATGCAAAAATAGCGCTTGTAAAAAAAGATGCGATAGTGTTTACCAGAATAATCAGTATGTTATTCTTTTGTTTCATAAAAAAAATCCATAATTTTTACTTTTCAAATATGATTTTATAACTCCCGGTTAATGCTGTTGATTTTGATTTAAGAATAATCCGCTGAATCCGATGTCCCCAGTTAGCCGACATGCGCGTATCGTTTATTTCAATGGTCTCAACGTGTGGTTCAAAGAGGTCACTATCGTATTTGATTTTGTAAACATCTTGCTCCAATGAAAGATGTATTTCGTCGGCTTCGTGTAAGTTTGGCTGTAGTGGCGTCAAAAAAGAGAGAGTAAAAGGCTGAACGAAGTTTGCTAATGAATACGATTCCTGCAGTTTGATATTCTTCCCACGGTTTAAAGTAATGGTTCGCTGCCAGGAATTTACCTGCGATTCCTGCGGATAAGCGCCGGCGATGTCCAGGCTGAACTGTGCTGTGTTGTTATCTGAAGTATATGTTACATGCAGTGCTTTGTAGTCTGCTCCTTCTTTTTGCATGACCCCATTAATTGTCGGCAGGCTGTGGTAGGCAGACTGGTTATTCCACAGCTCATATCGCCGGTCGCTGAACGTCTGACGTGTATACGTTTGCGCACCGGCATCGATGATCACCGGTTTGCCATCGTGGTAAATAATGAAATTACCGACATCGTTGTGATTATGACTCTCATCATTGTGCCCGCCTTTTGCGGCAAGGTAAAAGCCGGAGTCGTTGCCTTCTTCAGAGCGGGCAGCCATAACCTGGATATCGGCAAACCAGACATCCCGGATAAATGGCTGTTTGGCCGGAATTTCTTCCAGCTCGTTCAAAGTAAATAATGCCGGTAGTTGCCGGCTCAGGCATCCGAAACTACCTGATACTGCTTTGCGGGTGTAATTTTGTTCCTTCGCAGCGGATGCAGCCAATTGCTGCATAATATCATCATCAATGGATTTCCCGTATCGATAGACCAGCGTTGGTTCGATATTCATTTGTGCGGAGGCGTCGGCAAAGTTGATGAAATAGGGATGGCTTATCGATGTTTTATAAATATAAGATCCCATATTCTTAATGAGCGGTTCATCGAAAATATCAATTCTTCCGTCGGAGGCGCTGTATAAAAGCTCGAGGAAATCATACAGCGATCCTGCCGCCCGGTTCCAGTAGCTGGGTCCCTCGTCGCATCCGCCGTCAGCAGGGTAGGGCGCCAGAAAATTATCGCTGCTGTCCATGCATTTATGGATCAGCTTCAGCCGCTTCTGCGGGTTGTCTTCCAGCAGCAGCGCACAGGCCAGCACATTGGAATTGATCCATGGATTCCAGTTATTCACCGGTTCCACATAACCGGTGCGACTGCGCCAGTTAAATCCCATATAACCCCAGTCAGTCCGTTCCAGATACGGAGCCATAATTCTGCGTCTGGTTTCATAGACCATCCGCTCTGTTATTAGCGGATTGATCTCATCCAATTGCGGTTTCAGCAGATAATGAATCCAGGCGATCATGGCGCCGGTTTCTGCGGCGAATAAGTCCACATAAGGTTCATTTACGTCGGGTAATCCATGGCCGGCCTGTTGACTGCCAAGGTGCGCGGGAACACCCCAAAACGATTCTTCACACACTGCCCAGATACCGTTCACGATCTGATCCATGAATCTGCCTTTGCGTTCAAAAAGCTCTGCCAGCACAAAATCCGCCAGTTTTTCCCTTCTGTTAAATGAAAGTTTTTGATACCGGGTGCGGTTTCCGTTGCGAACATAATCGAGGAAAACGGTGGCCGGAAAATGTTTCCATTCTTCGGACAACTGTTGCCCGGCTAATTCGATATGGGATTCTCGCACAATCGCTGGTATTTTTTCCAAACCATCCGGATGCGAGACAGTGGGGAACGGATGCCATTCATTTCGTGGCAAAATCAACTGCTGTAATTTTTCCAGTGGAAATGTTTGCGCTAATAATTTACAATCATCTCTTTCAAGATCATTGGAACCGGCAAACAAAGTGGATGATATAAGCAAAGTGATAATGCAGCGGTAAGGCTTCATAATCTTCCTTCTATATAAATTGATCTCGACTTTTTCATGAAATCCTCAAAAAAAGAAAAAGCCTTTGGGTACGAATAGATTTAATTATAATTAAATCTTGTTAAAATGTCAATAAAAAAATAAACGGAAGATTTGAGGCTATATCAAAAACCAGGGGAAATATGTACCATAAAGCTTACCACGTTTTTATAAAAAACAAAACGTTATTGCATTTTATTTTTTTTATCCTGGTGACGCGCGATAATGCTTTTACGGATGATAATTCTTTTCCCGTGTTTTAAATCCGGTAATATTGCCCGATTTGAAATAATTAAGAATGCTACAGTGCGTTTTAGTTTAAAGCAACCTTCCGATATCAACGCCATAATCGTCACCGATTCTGATGCATTCCTGCTTTAAGTCTTTTTTGATTATATTTTCTTTTTTTAAAGCTTCTCCCCTGTCCAACTTACCATCTCTTACTAAAACCGATAAAGTAAAACCAGTGCCACTTAATCCGGTCTTTTTAACTTTTTCGTAATCTTTCCAAAAAGCCAGTCTGCAATCCATTTTTCCTTCTTTGCCCTTTGGCGCTTTCCAGCCTATTTCACTTTCCAGTTTTTTAATAAATTCAAATGGATTGTATTGAATGTAATCATAGAAATACAAGGTTTGTATACCTTTTCCTTCAAAAGAGACTTCTGAAAAAGGAATAAATTTTTTCATACCTTCCGGAACTTCCATTTTAATATTATCGCGAATAATATAATAGATAAATTTTGTGGCATGACCAGTCGCTTTTACTGTATTTAAAACGCTCCCAGCGGAAACTATCATTTTCATTGATCCGGAAATTTTTTTAAAAGTGTTCCCAATTTTGCCATAGCTTTCTCTGAAAGTAGTAGATTCTGAATCGACAAATGATTCTTCATTATCCTCAAAATCAGTGGACCCCCAAATAATAAAAGGTATATTTTTTTTGATAGTCTCGCTAATCGCAAATGACCGCAAATTAGTTTCGCAATTCGTGCATAATGGCAATAGTTTCCCTAAATATTTTGACAGATAAAGCGTTTCCCTGATAAATTTATGACGATAATCAGTTGAATGTCCGACAACTAAATCGACGTCCAATTTTTCACAAATGTTTTTGACATTTTGCAGCGCGTAATCAGTCGTAAATCCATTATCAAAAAAAAGAGCCAATGGTTTCAATTTGAGTTCTTTTGCAATATAATACAAAACATAACTGCTATCCTTTCCACCACTGAAAGGTACCGCACAATCGTACTCTCCCCCTTTTTTTGAAGTTAACACTTCTAAAAATTTTTCTTTGCCAAAATAATTATTTTTAAAATGTTGTTTATGTTGATGATTGCTGCATATACTACACACTCCGTTTTCAAATGTAATATTTGGGAAAGAATCTGGTATGATGCACTTTTTACAGATATTCATTTTAGTTTCCTTTTTATTGTATGCTAATTATTTGAACTAATATTTTTTCATTTCATGCAGATGAATAGCTATTGAATATACAAGTAAATTCGCCGATTTGCGAAAACTTATATCATAACTTTTAATACAGTTATACCCAAATTCCCAACGAGTTAAGAATATAAAAATATCACATCTTTTTGATTGATATTTTTATTACCAAATTTTTTGCACTGTTGCGAAAAACGTGCCATAGCATTTCAGTAAGCCGCACACCAGGATTTTACTTAAGCTGAATATATTCAAATAATATTTACAAATTGATTAAACAACTTATTAACAATTCAATGTATTTACAGCCTGCAGATAAATCGTACATGGGTGCAATTCCATTTTGTTGGTATTTTAAAATCCTAAACAATGTTCTCGTTCCAATGCTTTGCGTTGGAATGGATTTTTCTCGTTCCAATGCTTTGCGTTGGAATGGCTTTTCTCGTTCCAATGCTTTGCGTCCAGTAGTAAAAATACGACGCAAAGCGTCGATC
>CAZCJL010000227.1:0-5035 GCA_964498785.1 uncultured Cytophagia bacterium
AAACGAAAAAGACCAGTCTTCCTTAGGTCGTGTTCCTGCCAAGGAAATATTGGATAGTACAAAGCTAAAAATTAAAAACAAAGACTAATTCAACAGATATCCGATATTATAAAAAAAGGACTACCTGCCAGCACTCGCCAAAGTAACAAGACAGGTAATCCCGTTGAGCGCAAAACCTGCCAGTTGGGTTGTTAATGATCCCATACCTGGGTGGTTTGCAGTTTTGCCCAGAACTAATAAATTATATTTTATAGTCATTATCCTCAATAAAGTTAAAAAAATAATTCCAGTTTACCCGATCGGGCATAAGAAATTAATATCATGTTACAAATTAACTTATCGCACAATTAATTCTCTATATGCGATTAACTAACTAAAAAATAACAATAATTTTATATCTATATGTATAATAAATTATAAAATATTAAATTACATAAGTGTTCATATTTCATCATAAGATTTTAATAAAAATAAAAAAATTGCTTGACAAATTGTTTTTTTATATATATTAATCACATCTGGTGTTTGGTGTATTACAGTTTAATATTGTACGTATAAGGAACGGAAATAGTACTTTACGCTTTATCAGATTTTCTCCTCACCATTGTATCATCAACTTTTCCTTTTCGTTTTTTTTAGTCGCTTTACTTGAGTACCGCTTCTCTGAAATTGATTTTGCTGTTGCGAATTTTGATTATTGGTTTTTTTCTATTTGAGAATAACATATTAATAGGTAATGTATGTACATTTTGCGGTTTAAGCTGAAGAAGTTTCTCCCTGTTCTGAGGATGGCTCCACTTTTTATTTTCCTCAATTCACACCATGCGTATACCGGGGCCACAGCGTCCTTATCCGGCAGAATAATCTCCTCAGAAACACAACTCCCGTTGAAAGGGGCAAATGTCGTCATTAAAGAGACTGATCTTGGCGCGGCAACGGACGATTCCGGCTATTACAGCATTCGCAGTATTCCGGCGGGATTTTATACGATTCAAGTATCGCACATCGGGTATCAGTCGCATGTAGAGGAAAACGTGCAGCTCAGTGAAGGTGCGAATAAAAGAATTGATTTTGAATTAATCCCGACGATTGTGAAACTAAAATCTGTTGAAGTTGAAGCCGAGCGATTGTGGGACAAGTACGTGACAGATGTTTCTCTGGTTGGCGTGCAACGCATGAAGCCCGACCAAATCGTGACCATTCCCGGCGCTTTTGATGATCCTGCCCGGGCGGTGCAAATCATGTCCGGCGTGTCCGGGGGCGGGGATTTCAGCAGCTTTTTAGCTGTGCGCGGCGGCAGCCCGGACCAAAATCTTGTTGTCATGGATGGGGTGGTTATTCCCAATCCCTACCGCTTTCGGCTGGCAATGGGCGGCGGATTGAGTATTTTCGATCCGAATATTATTGGTGATGTGCATTTGCATTTAGGCGGGTATTCGGCGGAATTTGGGAATGGTCTATCTTCAGTTCTCGAGATTGGAACAAGACATGTTGAAACGGAAAAAATTAAACTACGTGGCTCCATGAATCTTTTAGACGCCGGCGGAGTTATGGAAGGCCCGCTTCCGTATAAAAAAGGTTCGTGGTTGATTTCGGCTCGGCGCACTTATGTTGACTGGATTGCCAATGAATTCGTGAGTTCTAATTCGGTTTTTCCGTACAGTTATGATATAAATGGAAAATTGACTTATCAGATTTCACCCAAAAATCTATTATCCATACGATGGATGAAAAACAGGGAAGGTGCTCGGTTATTTTCAGAACTTGCTGATGATATCAACCTGACAGAGGAATCGAATACCAATTTTTTGAGTTTGATATGGCAAAGCTACATTTCTCAAACCGTGCAAATGCAGTCAATTTTTGCTGGTTATACAGATAAGATAGACTATCATTCATACAGCTCAGATGAAACTCGCGCGAATCCGGATTATGAACGTATGCAATCGAAGGCAAAGAATTGGTACTTTAAAGAAAACATTCGTTGGCAACCAAACGAATCCAGCTCTCTGATTTCAGGAATTGAGTGGCAAATAAAAGATTCAAACGTATCATTCAATTCTCAGGATCGAAATTTTTATTACGCCAGAAATGATATACCGAATTCGTTGCGTTTTGATGACAGTGACCATTATGTTGCGTGCTTTATTGAGCATACTTCCAAAATAACAGAATTTTTGCAATTAAGGACTGGTCTTCGTTATAATTATTCATCTTTGATAAAAGAATCTACATTGAGTCCTCGCATCAATATTCTTTATAGAATTAACGAAAAAACAACTCTACAAAGTTCCTGGGGAGTATGTCACCAATATCCGAATCCGCTTGCTGTTTTCACGAGAGATCAACCATTAGATTTTAGCGCCACCCTTGAAAACATCGCTGCCGAAAAGGCGACTCATCATGTGGTCGAAATAAAGAGAGACATCAGCAAAAATTACGATCTAAGAACCGCATTTTATTATATCGATTTTGATCGGTTGTTGATGCCAGTTGATAATGAAAATTTAGCTGCGACAAATACAGGGCTGGGAATATCCAAAGGAATTGAATTGGTTCTAACCAGAGAGCACTCAAAAATATCGGGATTAATATCTTATTCTTATTGCAAGGCGCAATATCGAAACATAAACTCAAGTAAATGGACGTCATTTAAATATGAACGGCGACATGGATTAACACTTTGGGGCACTTACAAAATTTCAAACAAAATTCAACTCAGCATGTTATGGAGAGTCGCCAGTGGTTTGCCTTACACACCAATCCCCGGCGTTCGCATAAAACAGAGTTCTGCCACCGAATATAACTGGGATTTCATCAGAGGAGAAAAAAACAGCGAACTTTTTCCTGTGTATCAACGTCTGGATTTGCGTCTGACATGGAGTTTCAAATTTCTTTCACTATATTTGGATCTCATAAATGTCTATAATTATGCCAATATTTATGAGATGACCTGGGAAAAGGATGAACGTGACCAACAGGGAAGATCAATATCCATTGCCAAAAGACGGACGATCTATATGTTGCCGTTTCTACCATCGATTGGTATGAGTTTTAAATTGTGAGGAAAAAATTATACACTGAGAATATGATAAAAATTAGTTATTTTATACTTAAGCATGATAAACTAAAAATCTTGGTAATTATGCTCCTTCTATTGCAAAGAAATTCATCAGTTGCGAAAGAAAGTAAAGTGAATTTGAGAGAGTGTTTGTTCATGGCGTTGGGTAATAACAATTTATTAAAAATTGCAAGCTATAACTTATACCAGTCAAATGCTAATATTGCTTTAACAAAATCTAAACATTTACCTAAAATATCATTTGGTGGTTTTGCGGGATTATCTCAATTTGAAGGCGGGATTCCTGTGAGTAATACATTTTTATTACCTCTTGATCAATATTATACGCAATTATTAGCTTACGGTGAAGCAGGAATTTATTTGAAATGGTTGCTTTATGACAGCAAAAGACTGTCATTAGAAGTTGAAGAAAAAAAGGTCCTTTCAGAAATTGCCGCGATTAACATCAAACAGAGACGCCAGGATATTATTTATCGAACAGCATTATTGTATTGTGAATCATTTTATTCTAAAATGAAACTGGAATCCGGAAGAATTAAGCTAAAATTAATCGATCGGGCAATTAAATCTGCCAGAGATTACTATCAAATTGGATGGCTTAGCAAATCGAAGTTGGATCAGCTTATAATCCAACGATTCAACATAGAAGATGCTTTATTGATAGAAGAACAAAAATATCAACAATATATTGATAAATTAAAGCTCATTATGAATATTGCTCAAACAGATACTATCCAACTAGTTAATTACCCTGAAATTCAAGTTAATTCTCCCGATTCTTTTTTGCCGAACAATCTGATCACACAAGAAGCTGATCTTTTCGTTAGCGCTCAGGAGTTGAAATTAGAGCAGGCAAAACAATACAACAAATTGAATATTAATTTTGAAACCTATTTGCGCTATTCAACTGGTTATAGCTGGATTGCAGGTATTGGCATACACTTGCCATTATTCGATTTTGGAGAGAAAAAAGCAATAAATGAAATCGCTAAATATCGATATTTAGCTTCTCAAGTTGAATACAGTGATTTGAAGATAAATCTTGAAAAATCCACCCGTGAAAGCTATGCAAAGTTAAAATTATTAGATGACAGAATACTTCTGTTTAAGTCCATAATACAATCTGTTGAAATACAAGATGTTGAAAATATTGAATATTCTGAAATGCCATTCGATGAATTTTTGATTATGATCCAAAAAAAACTAGATTTTCTTGATCTGAAAATACAGTATTTAATACGCCAAAATGAATATCAAAAAGAAATTTTAAATTATCTAAAAATAACCGGACAAATTGAGGTATTACTAAACAATTGAATAAAAAAATACTCTTAATATCAGTAGTTATTTTAATTTTTGCAGGAGTACTGTATTTAGCTGCAAATGGCTCAAATGAGTTAAGATCATCGAATCCTATTCGATTGGCAAAGATTAAACGCGATTCTCTGGTTAAAAAAGTTACTGTTTTTGGAATGGCTGTTCCTGCCTTTCAAAAAAATATTATCACTCCCTTCTCGGGCACGATCGAATGCCTTTATATAGAAAATGGAAGTAAAGTAAAAAAAGGGCAAAAATTAATCAGGCTACATAGTGAACAAGAAATTGAGAAATATTTATTGTTAAAGCAAAAAATGATTGACACAAAATATCTTTTGGAATTCACTCAAAAAGAATATGAAAGAATGCAGCGATTACACAGTAACAGCCAATTATCGCTAAAGGATATACAGACAATAACTACTAAATTAAAACAATTGCAAGAAATCGAGCAATTTAATAGAGAATTGTTGAACTTACAGCAACAAAAATTAAATTCTGCTTGTATTCAAGCTCAAATTTCCGGGACGGTTTTATTCGAAACAGATATCGAGAATGGACTATTCATTCAGGAAAATCAGCATATATGATTCTGTTGATTTATTCAGTTTTATAAAAGTTTAAATCTTAATTTTT
>CAZCJL010000228.1:0-4888 GCA_964498785.1 uncultured Cytophagia bacterium
AATACGACATAGCGGCAATCGCCCATATCTACCATAAAATATTGAGAAGATACCTTTACGGTATGATAAATGTAAGTTTCAGAAGAACAAGGTAACACAATTTTTAAACTAAAGGAACCTGAATTGAAGCAGAAATCGGAAACTGAATCAATGAAATTAATCGTTGAGAAATACGGCGGAACCTCAATCGAATCAATTGAACGGATTAAGGCGATTGCCAGTCATGCGGTTGAAATAAATGAGCAGGGGTACAAACTGGTCATTGTTGTTTCGGCGATGGGCAAAACTACAGATGATCTCGTGAACATTGCCGGACAAATTTCTCCACGCCCCCGGGAGCGGGAACTGAGCATGTTGCTATCAACCGGTGAAGTTGTGTCCTGCTCATTACTGGCAATGGCAATCCAGGCAATGGGGCAAAAATCGACTTCATTGACCGGCGCACAAAGCGGCATTCATACCGAAGGGTTGCATTCAAATGCCCGGATTACGGATATTGATACATCCCGTATCAAATCATTGCTGGAACAAGATGAAATTATTGTGATTGCCGGGTACCAGGGAAAAATCGGGGATGATATTACTGTTCTTGGTCGCGGGGGCTCCGATGCCTCGGCAGTTGCGCTGGCCGCGGCATTGGGGGCGGAACAGTGTCATATTTACACAGATGTCGATGGCGTATTCACCGCGGATCCAAGAATCGTGAAAGATGCCTCTTTATTGAAGGCGATCAGCTATGAAGAAATGATCGAACTTGCCGGGTCCGGCGCCGGCGTAATGATGGGCAGGGCCGTGGAAATTGCCCGTAAATACAACATACCTGTTCGGGTATGTTCCAGTTTTAATAATTCAACAGGGACCCAAATTACAAAGGAGAATGAAATGGAAAAAGTAATCATTACAGGTGTTGCAGCGAACAAGGATGTCGCAATGATCGACATAAAGGGAATAAACGCTCGAACTTCAACGACTGCGGATATATTAGGACAAATTGCTGAAAGGGAAATCAACATTATTTTGTTGAGTTCTAACAGATCCGATAAAGAGCGAATAAATTTATCCATCGTTGTAAATCCACGACATGTTTCCACAATCCTGCAGATTCTGGATCAATTTATTTATCTTGAGACAATCGAGAATGTAAACTATAACAGCCACGTAGAGCAAGTGTCCATCGTGGGTTCCGGTATTGCCACGAATTGTGGCGTCGCCTACCAGATGTTCAATGTGCTGGCGCTTAATGATATCGAAATCCTGATGAGCAGTACATCGGAAATCAAAATCTCAGCCATTGTGCCGCGGGGACTGGGCCAACGCGCGGTATCTGCACTCCATAAGGAATTTAAATTAAATGGATTGCAACGGAAGCTTTTTGGCCAGGTGTTGAATTAGAGAATAGTAAGTAGTGAATAGAACTCAAATCCCCCTCTTATCACGTATTACATGATCAATCCAATCCGGTATTTGTTAATTTTGTACATCAAAACGAGATTTCCGAAGTTTTTAAAACTTCGGAAATCTGAGTTTTCTATGTGTCCTCTTTATCTCCGTGGTATAAAAAATTTATGCACTTCAAAATAAAAAATGCTTGACTTTTGAAACAATATTTTTTATTATGCGTCATAATTGACCGACGGGTCAGTCATAATAATATATCATGGAATTTTATACATGCCCAAAATAGTCGACAAAGAACAAAAGAAAATGGAAATTTTGCTTTCCGCAACCCGGGTGTTTGCCCGGATGGGATTTGCCAATACAAAAATGATTGACATTGCCGAAGAGGCGAAAATTGGTAAAGGCACGATTTACGAATATTTTAAAAATAAAGATGAAATATTCGAATATGCCTTTCATCATTTCATGGAAACTATGGAAAACCAATTGGGCACTGACATTGCTAAAATAACCGATCCGGTGGAAAAACTCAAAACACTGGCTTACTCCTGGGGCAAAATACTCTCGGAACATGAGGAGGATATCGTTCAGATCATGCTGGATTTCTGGGCTGAGGCGATCCGCCAAAAAGATGAAAATCGTTTGAAACTTATTGATTTTGATCAGATTTATACAGAGTACCGCGGACTCATCATGACGATCCTCGATCAGGGGATTCGCCAGGGAAAATTTAAGCCGGTGAATACGTTTTACATTGCCTCACTTATTGTGGGCATGATTGACGGCGTGATGTTGCAATATATTCTGGACAAAGATAATTTTAAACCGCTGGAAGCACTTCGATGCTTTGCCGAAGAATTCATACAGGGAATTTGCAAATAAATTTTTTAAATTTAACTTGACCGAAAGGTCGGTCAATAATTTAAAACATATTATTTAAGGGAGGATTAACCATGATAAAAACATTAAGGTGCACATTATTATTGCTTTTTTTGACACTTTCAGTATCTTCAACGGCTCATGATTTAACAGGAGAGCAGATCATTCAAAAAGTCAATGATTTGATGAACCAGGAATCCTTGTACGGGCGCATGACGCTGACAATCGTCACAACATCGGGCCAGCAGCGAACATTTGAGTATGAATCGTGGAGCAAAGATTTCGGAGAAAAAAACCTCATTCGTTACATGAAGCCTGCTCGGGTACGGGATCAGGCAATTTTGATGCTGAATAATGCTGACGATATCTGGGCGTATTTTCCGCGTACAAAACGTGTTCGGAAACTGGCGACCCATGCAAAGAAGCAAAAAATGCAGGGCAGCGATTTCTCGTATGAAGACATGGGGTCTGGCGATGCGTTTATCAATGATTTTCAGGCAAAACTCATCGGTGAAGAAGAAATGGAAAATCATGACTGTTATAAATTGGAACTCAGGCGTAAAAAAGAGTGCGATAGCCATTATTCACGGTTAATAATGTGGATTATTAAGGAAGATTTTGTTCCGGTTGCCATCGATTATTATGATGAAGATGATCCGGATCGATTGCTGAAACGTCTGGTGCAGTACGATATCAAAGAAATCGATGGAATCCCGACCGGCATGAAAATGGTGATGTACAATAAGGAAGAAAACAAACAGACCAGTATGGAAGTTTTAGAATGCAAATATAATATCCCGTTAGATGATAATATGTTTACAGAACGAGGGCTGAAAAAATGAAAAAAATCGTGCTATTTACATTGTTGCTGGCGCTGCCTGGTGTTGCGTTTTCGCAGCAGGTTGAAATTTTCGGCTATTTTGAACCTCAACTTATGGGCGCCAGGCTGAGTGGCGAATTTTACCAACTCAGTTCAAACAAATTGCGCGTGGATTTGAAATCCGCAATTTCCGACCGTGTGACCTTTGGAGCGAATTTTAACTGTATCACCTACCATGGAAAAACCGAATGGGATATTCTGAAATATTTGCCGGAAGGAGCCAGAAATGAAGCGCCCTGGACTCAATTTTTCGGTTTTGATTTCAATCCCTATATGTTGCAATTCAAGGATCGTCAATTTCTTGATAACGCCTATTTGAAATTAACATTCAAATACGCAGATGTGACTATCGGAAAACAACAGTTATCCATGGGCACTGGTTATGCCTGGAATCCGACGGATGTGTTCAACAAAAAAGACATCACAGACCCGACGTATGAGCAGCCCGGTCATAACGCGCTGCGTTTTGATGTTCCGCTCGGCGCCGGATATCAAATCACGACAATTTATGCGCCATCTGATAACTGGGAGTACACCAACTTTCTACTGAAATTTAAAGGCAGAATTTCACATTTTGATTTTTCGATACTTGGCATTCAGAAACAGTGGAAATATACAGACGCCAGATTGTTCGATCCGTTGTTGATGACTTTTTATCAAATACCGACAACGCGGCGTGTTTTTGGGGCTGACTTTGCCGGTGAATTGCTGGGACTTGGCGTCTGGGGCGAATATACATATAATGATATTTATATAGATGCGACAGAATACGTGGCATATTCAACCGCACTCATTAATTCGCAAATGGTTTCACATACATCACTGCCTGAAATAGGAATCCCGGCACATTATTATGAATTCGTTTTGGGGCTGGATTACACGTTTGATTTTCAATCGTATATTATGTTTGAATACTACCGAAATACTGAAGCGAAAAGTGATTATCAGGATTACACGTTCAATGACTGGATGCATTTTCTGTTTGCGGAAAAACGATCTATTACACGCGAGCAACTGTATGCTTTTGTACAGCACCCGCTAACCGATTTAATTGATTTTGGGAATTCATGCATTTACAGTCTATCTGATAAAAGCCTGGCAATTGTTCCGATGATAACGTATAATATTTTTCAAAATGTCGATTTAATAATGATCGGAAATTTATATATCGGAAAGGAAGGAACCATTTATAACGATAATATGGGGAACGGCGGATTGATACGGGCGCGGGTTTATTTTTAGTGAATTTGTAACTATTCAGGCGTCACTCCTGCGAATGCAGGAGTCTCCCTTTTCAATGTGAATAAGTGAGATAAAAATTTATATCATACCTGCAAAGAAAAGCATTTTCTGATTGCGGAATTATGAAGACCTGTTATGTGTACATGATGGCAAACAAGTATAACAATGTACTTTACACCGGAGTTACAAACAACTTTATTAGACGTGTGTATGAACATAAAAAGAATTTGATCGGGGGATTTACAAAAAAATACAATTGCCGCTTGCTACCGGACACTTTTTGTAAAAAGTTATTTTTTGGTTCAATGTCATGCCCGGGGCTGTATCAAAAGTCATTTTTTGGTGTCATTCCTGCGAATGCAGGAATCCCCTAATTTTATAATAATCAGGAGATTCCGGGACAAGCCCGGAATAACATTTTACAAAAAAATCAGACTTATGATACAGCTCCACGAGAAATTACCAACTTTTGGGAATTGCTCCCGTTTT
>CAZCJL010000229.1:0-4802 GCA_964498785.1 uncultured Cytophagia bacterium
GATTATTTTACATTGTTTTTATTGTAGTTATTTATGTGCGAAACTTGAGTTATTAATAGATAAAAAAGGTTTGATGGACTGAAATAGATTTGGCAAATTTTTCTTAAATCGAGTATTTCCAATGCTTATGCGGAGTCGCTATAATTGAATTGGCAAGAATATATATCTATTAAATTAAAGTTACATGAAAATGCTAATAAAATAATTCTGGATAATACCGGAATAATCAAAAGTGATGCTTTTATTTCACATCTGAAAAGCATTGATAAAAATCATTGTATTACCAACGATGCTCTTGAAATTTTAAGAGTATTAAATCGGAATGAGAACGTAATCATTATCACAGACCTGCCGCTTGTTTCCCTTCCGTCATCCGTTGAACAGAAAAGTGAGCTTATCGTTTTCAACTACTCAGATCTGCCATTCAATTTACCATCACAATTCTATGAGCGTTTAACAATAGATGAGATAATCAAATCGCTGGAGTATATCGTCCAAAAAAATTTAAGATGGGATATTTTAAAGAAATTTACCGTTAAAGATATTTTAAATGAAGCAAATCAATTTTTTTTAAAGGCTCATTATAGCTGGCATCTTGAAATGTTGGCAGAATTGCTAAATCAGGAAATCAATTATAACAGCATTTTGCAAATAGGATATTCTTTCGGATACTTAAATTATCTTGCATGGCTGACACATCAAAAGCCGAAAGATGATAAGCTGCTCGAAAAAGTTGATAGTAGCGTTTCTCAATATATTTTATCAGACAGGTTGAAAAATGCTTTTTATGAACCGTTGAGTACGTTTAAAACAGTTGACAAAATCCGGGATTATATTAAGAGCCGACAAAAACAAAAAATAGCCTTGATTTGTTTTGATGGGATGGGAGTTGCCGAATGGTTTCTGTTGAAAGACTATTTGAAACAGGGCAATTTCTCGTTTAATGAACGATTTGTTTTTTCGATGATCCCGTCGAATACGTTAATTTCCCGGTCAGCGATATTCTATGGAAATTTGGAAAAAGTATATAATTTAAGTTACAGCAATGAAGAGAAAGAATTAAAAGAATATTTTGAGAATTACTTTGTGAAGTTTTATCGGCAAGAGGAACATCTCGATCATAAAAACTTATTAGGCGTTGATTTTGTTGGTGTGATTTATAATATCTTTGATGATATCGCACATAATACCCAACTTCCACCAGATAACGAGAACAAAAATATCTACTTCATTAATGTTCGCAATTATCTTGAGAAGTCGAAGATTTTAAACAGTATCAACACTTTGATCAAAAATAAATATCACATATATATCTGTTCGGATCATGGCTGTGTTGTCGCCCGGGGAAATAATCAAAAAATTGATAAATGGCTTCAGGATCAATACTGCAAAAGAGCATGTATTGTTGAAAATGATGAGTTAGTTCAAAATCTAAATCAACTTGATTGTGACCGCATTAGCATACCTTTTGATAACACGAGATTGGTTCTGCTCGCTAAAAACAGGACTATGTTTGACTCAGATAAAAAAATCGGAATAACGCATGGGGGAATAACAGCAGAAGAAATTGTCGTACCCTTTATTGAGGTAAATGCATGATTGGATTTGACAGACCGGTAAAACCGGAATGGATTTATAAAACCCTGCGAATGATTGAAGTCGGACATAATCCGGGCGAATATAATTTACCGTTTGAAGATATCGCAATCGAATTAGTGGGAAAGGAGGGCAAGCGCAAAGTACGCACGGTGATTTTTCGTAGTTTTATTTATTCATTTCAGAAACAGCGATCAAAAATTGAAAATAATTATCTTATTGAATTAAGCCATTCTAAAACCATTAATTATCTGAAGCCGCTTTATTTAATTAAATTAATTATGGATTATGAAATCCTCAGATTCATAATCAATAAGATGAATTTATTAATAGACAAATCAGGAGAATTTACGACAACAATATTAAGCAAAAAAATGATTCAGGAATATGGTGACAGGGATGTAGTAGCACGTTCGGTAAGGGCATTCATAAAAACGCTGGTGTACTTTGGTGTCCTGGTAGAAATAGATAACAAAACTTTTAGAATCGTTGAAAAGCTTGCACTGAATGCCGAGCAGATTAAAGATGTATTAAAATTATATAGTCAAAATTTTATAAAAAGCAAAATTGTAGACCTAAATCAAATCGAAAAAACCATATTCTCCCTAATCGAGATTCCATCTCTAAATGACGTGGCAATGAAATACAATGGACAGGACTGGGAGTATATAAAGGATGCACATCGTGCTATTTTGATGATGAAGTGAGATTCGATGCCTTCATCCTGGCGAACGAAGGCATCGAATAGTATTCTTGCTTATTTCATCAAAATGAGTTTTTTCCTTTTTGAAAACCCCTCAAATTCTAAACAATAGAAATACATTCCACTTGGTAATTCTATAGCATTCCACTTTACTTCATATTCTCCAGCAGGACGATAATCGCTAATTAGTGTTTCTATTTCTTGACCAAGCAGGCTATAGATTTTCAATGTCACAAAATTACTTTTAGGCAAATTGAAACGAAAAATTGTTGTTGGATTAAATGGATTTGGAAAATTTTGGATATCAATTTCTGTATCGCTGAATAGATTAACTGATTTAACTAATGAGTGTGTTGGGTTTGTAGACTGAAGAATTAAGGATTCGTTGTTAGCCAGAGTCGTATTACTAGCATAAACTTCAAATTCATCGATGCCATAGCTATTAGAGCTTGAATTCGGTATTTCACAACCAATTGCAATGTGTTGCGCCATTATGGATGTATTTAATTGAACAGTCTCTACTCCACCTGCCCCATTAGTATTAATTTGTTGTATTACCCATTTACTCCCATCCCAGGTCTGAATAGTATAATAGGTAGCATAATAGCTACTATGCCAATCGACAACAACTTTGGTTATATTATACTGAGTATTTAAATCAACGATGATATATTCAAAATGATCCGACGACGTTCCATTCTCGCTTCGCCAGTACGTATATGTATTTCCATCGACTGCATTCGAACCTGTATAGCTATTGCTATAGTTGCTACTTGATGTTACTTCACAATTCAAAGCAAGATTGCTATTTCCAATAATTGTCACATTAACTTGTCCCTTTGCATTACCTTCGACACTTTGAGCCGTTACATTTGCTGTTCCGGATTGTGAACCAGAAATTAATTTGCATTTTATTGTTCCACCGGATGTCGGAATCTGCAACCCTGTTAACATCACATTTTCATTTATTGAAGCAATTTCAGCAGCACTTAGCTCGTTTTCGTTTACTCGGTCCTGAATATTTGGCTGGTGATCATTTTCCATCTGCTCGTTTTTACCATTGACAGATTCGAATAATGCTAATGACGCATTACTATTTCCGGCTTCTACTTTTACATCGTCTACATACCAACCCCGATAGTTATTATAAATATTGTCCTGCGTATCAAATTCAAACTTGAATTTTACTGTATTACCCGTATACGAAGATAAGTTAATACTTTCCTTAATCCATGTTTTTTTGCTTTGCCCTGTCGACAGGTATATCTGCGTCCAATTTGCTCCATTATCTGTACTGATAAATACTTTTCGGGCATCATAATTATTAGCACCTTCGGTCTCCTCCCAGCGCCAGAAAGATAGTGTTGCAGCAGAAGTTAATTTAATAGCAGGTGAAATCAAAGACCCGCTATTCTTTTGACCATTATCATAATTTCCGGTTGCGTCCTGTCCATACCACCAACTGTGTGTGGGACTATGAGCTTCACCGTACTGACTCGAATTACTTACTAAATGCCAGAATCCAGTTGCAATCCAGCCATTTTGTCCACTTTCCATATCATCCGAAAAAAGGACGTCATTACCACCACTGGGCTCGATTGTTCCCAGAGTGCTCTGCACCTCAATCAAGGTTCCGTTATTCACAGTGGTGCCGTCATTATATTTAATAGTTCCACTGGTAATTGTGGACTCCCCACCATTTGGAGGAATTGAACTCGGATTGGCTGTCAATGAGATCGTGCCGCTGGGATATTTGCCGGTTACTGTTATTTGTTTATAACTTATGTTATTGCTTTCATTGCTTTCTGCTACTTGTTGGTCGGCATCCGCATAAAATAAAATATACCATGTTCCTGCGGATGTACTGGAAGGTATTGTCACAGATGCACCTTCGGAGCTTGTCCCCCCACTTGATAAGCTATTTACATAATCATAACTCAATTGAATATCGCTCGAACCATAGGAGGTATTACTTGATAAGTAACTCAAGTTTCGCACATAAATAACTACAATAAAAACAATGTAAAATAATCAAAAAAACGTATGATCCCAAAATTTAGTTGGATTTCTAAAAAAAGTCACCTCGCTACTGCCGCAAAAGCATTTTTCAATTGATTTTTGAATTGCGCCTGGCGAAGTACTTTACGTTTAATTTTTTTGGAGACCAAGTTTTTTTTATTGCTATGATGTGTAGTTGCCATTTTTCTGATTATATCCACATCGATTTCTGAAAACTTTTTAGCTATTTTCGACTCGTCACAAAAGACGAGCTTAACATAATCTGGATTTTTTAAATTTGCTACCAACGGCAGATATTCTGGAATATTTTCCAAATTGCGACGAATAGAGCGATTGCCATGAACCCGTCGGTAGCCATAAGCAAATAAGCGAAACTGTTGTTCCATAATATTATTGGTGCGGTGAATAAAAAACATCTTTTTTTTACCATTGATGAAACCGTAAAAAGTCGGCATTGATTTTTAGTGTCGGGATAACAAATTTT
>CAZCJL010000230.1:0-4800 GCA_964498785.1 uncultured Cytophagia bacterium
ATACGACATAGCGGCAATCGCCCATATCTACCATAAAATATTGAGAAGATACTAAATAGAGTTTGAACGAAAAGTTTAAAAAATGTTATTCTGATCCGCCGATAGAGAACAATATATAATCACACAACATCAATAAGAACTGGGTATCTGCGCAAAGGGAACGATTATGTCGATAATAATATTATTTAAACCAGCACTTTACTTCACATGTTCTTTTGCCAGAGTTGCAGCACCAATCCAACCTGCATTTTCGCCCAGGTGGGTGCGAACAATTTGTATTTTTTTACGGGAGTTATCAAACGAAGTTCGTTGGCATTGGCTAAACATGGCTTTGTAAAAATAGTCCCAGGCATTTGCAACTCCACCGCCAATAATAAAAAAATGGATGCCCAGTAAATTAACGACGTTACCCAGGGCAATGCCCATTGCTTCACCTGCTTTTTGGAAGGCTGCCTTTGCAGCAGGAACATTTTTCCGGGCAGCTTGTGCCAGTTCGTAGGGACTGAGAACTTTCTGATAATCATTGGTATTCTTAACTTTCTTTTCAAGCTGGTAAAGTCTGTACAGACCTTTGGCGCTAAAATAGGTTTCCAGACAGCCGATTCTGCCACACGTGCATCGAACGCCAGATTTCTCAATAATCATGTGTCCAATTTCACAAGATATGTTATTCAATGAATACAGCTTGTTATTTAAAATGAACGCCCCTCCAATTCCGGTGCCTAATGTCAGCATTAAGAAATCTGGATGATCTTTCCCGGCACCAAGCCATGACTCGCCAAGTGCTGCAACATTTGCATCGTTATCAATGAAAACAGGAATCCGGATTCGTTTTTCTAACTCAAATTTCAAGTGATAGTTATTCCAACCGGGAAGATTCGCGGCAGATATTATTTTTCCATTATCAGGATTTACAATTCCGGGGACACCGCACCCGATTGCAAAAATTTGGCTATCGGAATACTTTGATTGAATGTTGAAGATTACATCGGTAATAGCATTAAGCGTCTGTTTCGGCTGATCTGTCAGGATTGGTTGAATTGCTTCCTCCAACTGTTCACCGTGACTCGTGATTGCGCCGATTTTAGTTGCCGTTCCTCCAATATCTATGCCGATGAAAATCGATCGTTTCATTAATGATTATTTCTTAAATTATGATATATTATCACTGCTGAAATTACAGTTATTGCAATGGCAATTAAACCTCCACGATATTCATGAAATAATAGTTTTCCTGTACCATACATGCATGAATAGATGCACATCAGCCCGCAGAACCAGTTTATTAAATTTTTGCCAAAACGAGTATCTGTTGGAATGTCCGGATATTTCTCTTGAAATTTTTTCCAGCCAATCCCACCGGGATGCACTTTCACATAGAATTTATCCAGGGTTTGCGATGAAACCGGTTTCGTTAAGAAAGTGACAGTCAACCAGACCATAGTTGTTCCCAATACGGTAGGATAGAGTGTGATCGGTGGTTCCAGTTTCATTACATATATCGAAAAAGGGTAAATGATTAACGGCGCAAGCATCGCGGAAATTTCTGACCATGCATTTATGCGCCACCAGTACCAGCGTAAAATCAGCACCGCGCCCATACCGGCGCTTGTATTGATAATGAATTCCCAGGCGCCTTTTATTGTTGTCAGAAAATAATGGGTGATAAACAAAGAAAACACTACCATCAGAATAATGCCAAATCTTGAAATCAAAACATAGTGTCTTTCAGAGGCGCTGCTTCGGAAAAAGCGTTTATAGAAATCATTTACCAGATAGCTGGTTCCCCAATTTAATTGAGAAGCAATGGTGGACATGTAGGCTGCCATAAATACAGCAATCAGAAGTCCCAAAAGTCCTGGTGGCAGAAATTTTACCATTAATTTGGGATACATCACACCCGGATCGACTGTATTTTCATACTTTTCATACATTGCTAAAAATTCCGGATCATAAACTGACAAGTCTTTTGCTTTAACTAATTCCCTGGAATCATAAGCTTGTACAACTTTTTGATATAAAGCCGGATTTTCATTTTCAATTAAAGCGGGATCAGACGCCCGGGGCAACAAAACGATGGCGCAGAGTGCAACGATAATCCAGGGCCAGGGGCGTAGAGTATAATGGGCAATATTGAACCATAATGTAGCGAGCAGGCTGTGCCGTTCATCTTTTGCAGACATCATTCGCTGAGCGATATAACCTCCGCCACCGGGATCAGCGCCCGGGTACCATGATGACCACCACTGAATAGCGACATACGCTAAAAGTGCGCCGGTTGTAAGCGCCAGAGCGCCTCCCATAAAATCGACTCCTTTACTGCTCGTTATCATTGGAAAAAAATTCAAGATATCAGGGGATAACTGCTTCTTCAAAGAGACCATATCGCCAATAGCAGGATGTTTAACCACAAGTACTGCCAGAATAATACATCCTGTCATGGCAAAAAGAAATTGAAAACTGTCTATTCTTACAGTGCCTAACAAACCTGAGGCTGATGCATAAATCGCGATAATAATGGCAAGTAAGACCACCAGCAAAAATGGATCATACCCTGGCAACGTGATCAGGAAAATTTTTTCCATCGCTTTATGAACCCATCCTAATACAATGGCATTCATAAACAAGCCCAGATAAATTGCACGAAAACCGCGTAAAATAGCAGCGGCTCTGCCCGAATATCTGAATTCAATTAATTCTAAATCGGTCATAATGCCAGATCTTCTCCAAAGCCGGGCGAAAAAGAAAACCGTAAGCAGACCGCCAATCGCCATATTCCACCACAACCAGTTGCCAGCGACTCCGTTTTTGGCAACTAACTCTGTGACAGCCAGAGGTGTATCTGCCGCAAATGTGGTTGCAACCATTGCCGTGCCAGCCAGATACCAGGGAAGGTTTCTGCCGGATAAAAAGAATTGTTGCATATTCTTACCCGCTTTACGGGTGTAATAAATAGAGATCCCAATTACAGTAATAAAAAACAGAAAGATAACAGCTAAATCAATGATAGCTAATTTTCCGATAAGCATCAGGTTTTTCCATTTTTAAAATTGAATTTAAATTCTCTGTCGTCTAACCTGAAAAATTCATAGCCATAGAGGGTCAGAGTACACAGAGTTTTTATTTTCAAAACGTTACGCAAACAATAGTAACTCGAATTTTTCTTAATTCAGTTTGAAAAGTAATGCGCACACAATTTGTTGTTTCTCTGTGACCTCTGTGCTTCTGTGGCACGTTTTGTGAATAATGCAGGCTAAACAACGCACTTATTTTAAAAAAAATTAATTATATCCAATTTACAAAGAAAGATTATATTTTTCAAGTGATTGCATGCTATGCACATGTTATTAACAGAAGATCTGATTGAGATAAATTATTCGTTGAAAGCAGACGTCTGTGAATGAGTGGGAAAAGGATATTATTCCCCTAAACCGACTTTAAAATCCGAATCAAGTGGATAATAGTGAAGCAATTTTATATTGAGATCCATCCTCGCAATATTAAGGCCCTCGATCTCGAAAAGCGCTTCAAAATATTTTGATTTTATCTGTTTCGTTATTTCATGAGAGTTGTTGATAGTAAACTGCTTTACAGCAGCAATATTTCCAAAATGATGATATGAAGTAAAAAAGATGAACTCGTTATTATATACTCCGGCAACTTTTATAACCATGGCATGATCATGACGGATTTCTTTTCCGGTATTCCTGAATGGGAATGATAAAACATTCTCTGAGTTATCCTCATAGAAATTCAATGTAACAGATTCTCCGTGATATTCGAAATGGAGATTTTTCGTAAGCTCTTTAAGTATGTCAAGGCATTTGTAAGGTCCGATAAATATGATGTTGTTATTTCTTATATCTTCAGGCAGAACCTCGGTAGACAATTTTATCTTGAAATCTTTTTCATTTAAAGCAAAGGAAGGCACAATATATGACAGGCAGAAAGGTATCGATTGATCGAGATATTTATTATGAGTATTCCTGTATAAATCTTTATAAGAAGGATATTCTTCTAAAAACGTCGCAAAATCTTCATCTGAATTGATTAGTTGATCCCGAATAAAATGATATCTTCCATGTCCAAATGGCGTTTCAAAAAAATAATAATTTCCCAGAACAATTAAAACTTCTTTATCCTGATGAAACCAGTCAGACCAGAGGTAATCATGTTTTTGTGAGGTGATTTCCCGGGATTCTTTTGTTATGCGAGAACAAATAATGATAAAGAGGAGAAAAAGGATTATTGGAATAAATATGAAATATGGTAATTTTGCTGATATTTTTGATGAGGCGTGTTTGGTTTTATTTTTTCCGGTTTGAATAAATTTTACATAATACTGTCCTTTAGGAATTCGAAGTTGAATTTCATCATCCTTACCCTCTGTGAGGTAATAATGATCTAATTTTTTTCTCAGATTGCTGACATACGCCCGCACACTCGAATCCAGCGTCGGATCGAACGATGCATTTTTTCCGAAAAATTCAATAGCAATCGTTGATTCCTTTAAATCATCGCGAGTAGAAGCATCTATTAAATAACGAAGAAGTTTTTGATATGTCGGTAGTTGGCTGAAATCACTACTGTTCAGTATTTTCTCTCGTATAGTTTGCTTAGTCAGGTTAGTGATTTGTGGGTCGCTGTTTACTACCATGAACACCATCTCAGGTTAGTTTGCATTAGATAAAAATATAATTAAAAATAGTTATAATTGCAAGAGTTTTTTGGAGATTGAGAAACTTAAGGGTATCCATTCAATAATTGATGGTGTGCATCAAAGCTTTCGGATTCTCTTTA
>CAZCJL010000231.1:0-4792 GCA_964498785.1 uncultured Cytophagia bacterium
GGTGTAGTGACTATTATAGTAGAGATTATTATAAAATAAGTCCATATAAAAATCCTAGAGGTCCTATTCCAGGTGAGGCTCATGAACCACCATCACCATTTGATTATCAAAATAAACAAAGACAGCCAAGAATGATTCAGCCAACAAATCCATTTCAAAATGGTTTGTCTTCAATTATGGGAAATGGGAAGCCAAGTTCAAGTACTTTACCGAAACAAAACAATAGAAACACAAATAACAATTTTAAAGGAATGGCAAACGAGCTTCAACTTGAGATGACTCAAGAGATTGAAAATATGCGTGAAAAATATACCTGTTATCAAAGAAGCACTTGCACGCTCAGATTGGCATAAATCCAAAGCTGAAGAATTGGGAATTGTGTTAAAATTTCCTGAAGAATTTTTTATTAAGCAGTCAGAGAGTATTGAAAAATTTAAAAGGACAGGGGAATATTAATTTTAGACTATAATCATTAACCAAAATAATCGAAAGGGAAAAACTCATGCGCAAATCTATTTTAATCATTGGTTTCATTATTTCATTGTTTGTAGCAATAAATCCTGTTTTTGCTGGTCGTTATTACATACCTGAGATTGGTCGCTGGGCAACACCTGATCCTCATGCACAAAATTACCCTCATTTATCACCATATTGTTATGCAGCAAACAATCCGCTCAGATTTATTGATCCCGATGGTTATGACCTTGCAGATGTTCATAAAATAGTTACAGCTATTTATACAACTTTAAATGAAGCATGGAAAAACAGTTTTAATAAAAATGGGACAGTTGCTGAAGTTAGTGGTGCAATAGTAAGTAAAGACAATTCCATATATGCTAAGAATATCAGAAAAGGCACTACTGTGGCAGATATGGATTATACTACTTCTGCAGGTGAAACTATAGAAGGTGGATTTCATACTCACCCATATTCTAAAGCTGAAGGTGGTTTTACAGGAGTTGGCTTTTCTGCTGGTGATATTGTTCATCAAGGATGGGGAGAAGAAACAGGAGCAATTATGATTGTAGAAGCTGGAACTAAGAGATTTGCACTTGAAATTTCAGATGCTAAAAAAGCTTCTAATTTTGTAAAGAATAATGATGTCCAAAAAATATGGGATAGTGCATTTAAAAAATCATACAAAAAAACTAAAAATTTTCAGCAAAGTGTAATTAAAGCATTTTCTACTGTCATTTTAGAAAATGATAGCGGTATGCGTGTTTATCAATCTGTTGATGATGAAAAGAAAATATTTGAAGAAATAAAATAGGAGAAAGAAAAATGAAAAATATAAAAATGATATTAATTTCATTATTGTTTTTCTTTATGTTATTTAATTGCAACAGGAATGATATGAATATAAATAAAATTGACGTTGACAGCTATAAAAATAAACCTGTGGAACTATTATTATCAGATATTGGCGAAGATTTTACTGATTATAAATTTATTGACGATCCTCCACTAAAGTTAATTGGTTGCCAATTCAACTATAAAAATGATATACGTGTTATGGTTTATATATCCAGCTTTGAACATGTAGAAAGATTTAATGCTGATCGAAAGTGGGAGCTTAATAACTTTAAAAACGAAAAAGTGTTAGATATTAAAATTGTCAAGGGAAATGGATAACCAAATTGCTAACATAACATTTCTTGGGGGAGACAAATTTGATAAACTTGATGCAATAAGTGCCGCAAGATACTATATTAAAAGTCAAGGAAAAAATAAAAAAAGTGATTTTTTTTAAGGTTCATTTTGCTCATTGATAATATCATGGTTATTATTTTAAAAATTAGGGCTTATTAATTCCAACAAATAGATAATAATTATAACCGATGAGAGGACACTCTCAGCACTCTATTACGATTTATCCTCGTGAAAAAATACAAGCTCATCCCTGCTTATCTATTGGGCTGGCCTAAGATACTTTATTCAAATTCATCGTAACAGGCTGAGAGTAACAGTCTTGCGGTCGAGGTCTGGGCCCCAGGCATTCACGGTCGTTCTCTCTCATGTATTAATTGTAAGGTTGTGAGCTACTGCTCATCAGCTGCTAAGGATCTATCAGGATCAAACTGTTGCTGATTTTTCAGCATATAATAAATAATAACCAGCAGTTTGCGCATAGCAGCGCCGATTGCAACAAGTTTTGGTTTTCCGGCTTCTACCAGCCGGATGTAATATTCATAAACAGGACTTTTTTTAGAGCCAATAATACTCAACACGGCCATGAACAGCTTGTGCCTGACAATGCCGCTGCCTTTTTTCTGAAGGTGGCCTTTTCGGTGTTTGGATGTACCAGAGTCGTCCACCGTGGGATTCATGCCAAAATACGCCACGATTTTTTTGACATTGGGAAACCGGTTGACATCGCCGATATAGGCTTCCAGCACGATGGCCGTTTCCGAGCCAATGCCGGGGATAGTACTCAAAAGGCTGTCATGTTCATTGACATATTTATATTGTTCGAGTAGTTGTAACGTAACGCGTTGAGATTCGCGTTTGGTTTCGTTAACTTGTCTGACTAATGATTGCACGACATACCCGGCCCCGGGACCTGTTTTGTAGGCAATGCTATTTTCTGCCAGACGCTTCATTTTATGGATAAATTTTAACGGCAGCGCCCATTGATTTTTCCCGTAGCGGATGTCGGCTAATTGTTCCAATGATGCGTTATGAATGGCTTCCGCAGTTGGGAATATTTCCAGCGGAGCCAGTATTTGTTTGCCTTTCATTTTGTGCACCGCCTTCTCAATTTCCGGGGCGACTTTGGTCAATTCCAGCCGAAGCCGATTGGAGATCATATTCGAATATACCTGAAAAAGCAATAAAGAATGGAGTTTATTTAAGGACTCTGTCAAAAAAAGAATATATCGCCAGTATGCTATCGACATGTGCCCGATTTTTTTATGAGCATAAAGATTTAAATAAGGCATTATATTTTACTGGATTAGCTTTAAAAAATGATTCTACATTTTCAAGCGGTCATTGGAATTTACATAAATTCTATTTTGAGATTGCTCATAATATCGAAACTGAGTTGAATGATAAAATCAAGGGAATAGAAAGTATTTTTGCAAATGACCTTGTTGCGCTGAAAAATCAAGCTGTCGTAGATAATATTACACCAAAGCCTCCATCACCATGGGATTATCAGAATAAAAGACGGGAAGAACAAAAAAAGATGATGCAGCCTTCAAATCCTTTTAAAATACCGATAGCAGCTTTTGATCATGGTGTCACACAAGCACAACAGCCGAATCGTACTCATCAACCTTTTAATTAAAATAAAATTGATCCGAAATTGCGAATTAAAATCGATGAATTACGAATGGGAAAACAAAATGAGATTGGGAGTGTTGAGAAAAAATATGTACCAGCAATTAAAGAAGCTCTGGCCCGATCTGAATGGCATAAAAATAAGGCTGAAGAATTAGGAATTGTTCTTGAATTACCAAAGGAATTTTTAATCAAACAGGCTGAAAGCATTGAGAAATTTAAAAAAACAGGTGAATATTAATAATCTTGGAAAGGAGTATTGCATGCGAAAGTTATTTAGTATCATTGTATTAGTTTGTATTCTGTTTTCTTCTGTAAGTTTGGTTCATGCAAGGCGTTATTTTGATGCGGCAATTGGGAGATGGCTAATTCCCGATCCTGCTCTACAAGAACAAAATCCTCACTGGTTATCAAAAAATGGTTATTTTTCAGTCTCACCATATGTTTATTGTTTCAACAACCCGATGATATACATTGATCCAAACGGAATGAATCCAGTCTATGATCAGAACGGGAATTTTCTTGGTACCGATGATACTGGATTGATGGGCCAAGCTATTGTTATGAATGCTGATAATTTTACACAAGGGATGACAAATGAAGACGCATTAAAAAATGGAACATTATTTAGCAAATTTGGTGGCTCAGACGAAGTAAAAAAATTAATTTCATCCCATTTTTCTGGATTATCTGAAAGACCTGACTGGAATGGCATCGTAACAATTGCAGAAGGTATTGCTTGGGCAAAAAGTCACCCCAATAATAGTGGTAGTCCAAATGATGCGTTATATTTAGATGCATCAAAAATGGATTTTGGTAGTTTGAGCATGGGTAATTTTAAGCAAATAGGACAATCTCAACCAATAAATTTATTATGGGAAACCAATCTTCTTGATAGTCGCTCAATAAATACAACTTATGCATTGGGTCGAACATATATGACTTTAGTAAGCCCTATCTTAGGTGGGGTCGTTAGAGTAGAAAATGGCTATTGGAATAAATATGATTGGGATTATGGCGGCGGCCCCATAAGGAATACACTTATATTTTTAAACCGAATTTCGTGTGGATTAAATAATTCACATGGTTTTCCAATTAATGTATATGGTACAGGATTATTAAATCGATAGGGAGCAAGATGAATAAAAAATATATTCTTTATTATTTAATTATGTTCTTAGTTGTATTAAACGCTTGTGAATGGCTTTGGGGATATAAAGATTTAGGTGGTGGGTATTTTTTTTATAAGGATGGCGATTGCACCAATATTATTTTTAATGATAATGCAAAAGATGGTCGCCATGGTAGTGGACTTGAAATTATTCCCCCCATAGTCGTTAATGTTGAATATAACAAAAGTTATATCATTGCAAAAAATATAGATTATGAAACAAAATCAAGGAATTTTTGGATTATAGAAAAAGATAAGGCGTTAAGTATCGAAGAATGCAAGACAGCAGAAAATTTTGATCAAGCAATAAAATCAAATGTAATAGGCCCATTAGATTCA
>CAZCJL010000232.1:0-4786 GCA_964498785.1 uncultured Cytophagia bacterium
AATTTAAAGAGAATCCGAAAGCTTTGATGCACACCATCAATTATTGAAGGGATACTTAATTATTTTTTGAAGTTATTAAATATACTGGATTTTTGATAATATTTTAATTATATTTAGAATAAATTATTAGTGATTTATACGATTAAACCACGTCTGAATAAAAGCCGAGCTACGCGCAGCCCGTACCGCGCAAATGTCAATAATGCCACAGAAAGACCCGTGTGTCCCTGGTTTTGAGATGGCCGGAATATGCATCCCTGCCAACACTGTCGGCGACGCCTTTTTCGATTATTTCTGGCCGAATACGGAAAAGTCAAAATTTGGAATCGCCGTGGGTGATCTTTCCGGGAATACACCTCAACACGATGACATGACGATTGTTGTAGTGAAGTGCCTTTAATATAATTTAATTTTCCCGGAATTAAAACAGGTGAAAGGACGTATAATGAAAAAAAATTTTATATTATGCATCGTTGTCATTCTGTGCCTCTCCTGCACACCTCAAGAATCCAGCACGAACCGATTCCCGCAATTAGACAAATTTTATTCTGACAAACCTCTCGGCGCACTCATTCAAAATGATTCTACGTATTTTCGGTTATTTGCGCCTCGGGCAAATTCCGTTCAATTGGTTTTGTTTGAAAAGCATAACGCTGAAACCGGAATTCATCACCCAATGCAACAAGATGCGGACGGAGTGTGGGAATTTGCTAAAGCCGGTGAATTATATGGTTCATACTATGGCTACAAAGTTTCTGGTCCACAGGGCAAAACTGAAATGTTTGATTCGACGATCGTTATTGCCGATCCGTATTCAAAAGCAGTTGTAACGCAAAACAATTATCATCATCCGGCAAAAAGCCTTATTCTGAATACAGAATTCGACTGGCAGGGCGACACCTGGATGACGACTCCGCAGGAGGATTTAATCATTTATGAAATGCATGTACGGGACATATCGGCACATTCGTCTTCCGGGATAGAACAGGCTGGCACGTATCTGGGAGTTATTGAAACTGGCAAAACCGGAGGCATGGATTATTTGCTGGATTTAGGCGTCAATGCTGTGGAATTGTTACCAGCCCATGATTTCGCAAATATCGAAATTCCCTTTATGGACAGTACAGTGAGCGTTTACAACACCTGGAACCCTTATGAACGAAATCATTGGGGATACATGACCTCCTATTTTTTCGCACCGGAATCGTACTATTCAACAGGCGGCACAATGGAACGCGGGAAATATAATGGAGTGACCGGAAATCAGGTACTTGAATTTAAGTCCATGGTCAAAGAACTACACAAGCATAATATTGCTGTCCTATTGGATGTTGTTTATAATCATGTATCACAATATGACTATAATCCATTTAAATATATTGATACGAAATATTATTTTCGCCTGAATGAATCCAATGAATTTACAAGCGTTAGCGGCTGTGGCAACGATTTCATGACTGAACGGCCAATGGCGCGGCGGCTGATCATCGAAAGCGTAAAATACTGGATGACAGAATACCATATCGATGGCTTTCGGTTTGATCTGGCGTATTTAATCGATAATGAAACGTGTCAGGAAATCATCAAAGAAGCGCGAAAAATCAATCCCAATGTCTATATTATTGCTGAGCCCTGGGGCGGCGGTTACGATCCCGCGGGATTTTCCCGCATCGGCTGGGCAGCGTGGAATGATAAATTTCGAAATGCAGTTAAAGGACAAAATCCGTTTGATAATACAGGGTTCATTTTCGGAAATTGGGAACGGGAAAATAATCCGCAAACGATGACTCGTTACGTATCTGGTACGCTTGCATCGGATGGCGGATTATTTCAAGAACCATCGCACGCAATCAATTATCTGGAATCGCATGATGATCATACCCTGGGAGATTTTATCCGCATTGGCAGCGGGGTAGTGGATGCACATGACCGGATTCAGGATATGATTAAACATATTAAATTAACGGAGAAACAGTTGAAATTAAATAAACTTGCGGCGCTCTTCTTATTCACTTCTCAAGGTGCAGTCATGTTGGGACAGGGGCAGGAATTTGCACGGAGCAAAGTCATTGCCGAAACTAACGCCCCGGATCCGGCTCAGGGACAAATTGACCATAACAGCTATAATAAAGACAATGAAACCAATTATATCAATTATTACCACAAAGAATTGAACAATGAATTGTATCAATACTATAAAGGTTTAATTGCACTAAGGAAGATGTATCCCGCGTTTCGTAAGTCACATAAATCAAATATTTCCTTTTTAGATTGTGAGAATGAATTTGGTTTGGGATTTCATATTCAACCAAAGCAAAAACCATCTTTCATCGTTATGATGAACGGCCATCCCACAAAACATGCATCATTTAAATTGGCGGACGGAAAGTGGGATCTACTGACAAATGAGCAGCAGGCAGGGAATGAGGTTATCAAGGCCGGGATCACCGGGCACATTTCGGTTGCCCCTACCACGGGCATGGTTTTTAGAACATCATTTTAGTTTTGATTCATCCAGATTTAAAAAGACGTCGACAACATCCGGATGAAACTGGGTGCCGGAGCAGGCGCGTAAAATAGTAACTGCATCCCTGTGGCTTCTACGACAGCGATATACGCGATCAGACGTAATACTATCGTACGCATCGGCCACAGAAATGATTGAAGCAGCATACGGTATTTCATCCTTTCTTAAATTTCGGGGATAACCGTTCCCATTGTACCATTCATGGTGTGCATAAACAACATCACATACTTCAGATAATTTTTTTATCGGTTTAAGAATATGATATCCTTTCTCCGGATGCGTCTTAATGATTTCATATTCGTCTTTTGTTAAAGGACCGGGTTTTAATAGAATATTATCCCGAATCCCAATTTTCCCAATATCATGAAGGATTCCGGCGTAAGACAAATTATCTAATTCTTTCTCATCGAATCCCATTTGCTTTCCAATTCGAACCGCAATGTCTTTAACCCGCCGTGAATGACCATGTGTGTATTTATCCCGTTCATCAAGAATTTTTGCCAGGGATTTCATCGATTCCAGAAAAAGAATTTCCAGATCTAATAATAATTCAGCGTTATCAAGCGCCATCGAAGCCTGGGAAGTTATAAACGTCGCAATTTCCCGATCAGCTTCAGAGAAATAATCTGATTCACCGTTTTTAAGCACACCTAATACTCCAAGAGTTTTATCTTTGCTTTGTAAGGGGATTGCCAGCACTTCATCGCTAAAAAACGAATCGGACAGAAACGTATTTTCTTTATTTTTCCTGCGGGGTTGTTTTAAAAAACAAAAATCTTTATTTCGAAACACTTCATTTACTATTCTTTGATCACGGTTTATAAGAATCGTATCGCTTGGTATCTCTTCAAAGCCCACGGCATAATGAATATATAATTGTTCTGTTTCCTCATCCGGATAAAAAATAACAGCCTTTTTCGACCTCGTCTCAGCGAGAACTGCATCCACCATAGTTTTTATTAGTTGTGATACTTCCCCGGTCCAATTTTTTTTCTCTGTTACCCTAAATAAATTAACAAGCGCCTTTAATCTGGAAATTTCTTTTAATAAATGCTGTTTTTCCAAAGCATTTTTAACAGCCTCTTTCATCGCATCTAAATGAACCGGTTTTGAAAGATGACTGAAGACTCCGGCATATTTTTCATTAAAATCAGCGTCTGTAGCTTCAAGCGCTGTCATCATAATTACTGCAATCTCCGGCGATATGTTTCGCAGCTCATTTACAAATTCCTGCCCATTTAACTCAGATATTTTGCTGTCGGTTATCACCAAATCGATTTCTTCTGTACCTACTATTTTTATAACTTCATCCGGATCTGCGGCATAATTTACGTCATAACCGCACACAGAAAGACTTTCTTTACACAATTGACAAATATTAACATCATCATCAATTACCAATATTTTTTGACGGTCTCTTTTCATTATTTTCATAGCCATCGGGAGAATACTATATTAGCGAATGCTTCTCTGTCATTTAAGGAATAAAATTCCCGGATAAACACGAATTAGTGTCACCGGTTCTCCACCCTTTAACTTCCCCTCTCATTTTTGTAACAAAAATAAACTTAAGACAAAAGGATGTTACAATTTGTACAAAATTATTATCGGCATGAAATATAAAATCTAAATTTTTCACAATTTTTTTCCAAGATAATCATAACAGTATTTTCCAAATAAAAAGGCAGTCAATCATTTTATCGCGAAGAAAAGCCTTGCGGAGTATTTGTGCAAACGCTACCAAAAAATACGGGTTCTTGATTTTTTTAGTTTAGAAGATAATTGATTTGCAGAATATTCTGACGGGGATTGGCCAAACTGCTGTCGAAACGCCCTGGCAAAATGAGATCGCTTATTAAAGCTGACGGCGGAATAATGATAATTTTCAGCGATATTACTGCTTCGTTCCGGATGCCATCACTATTTGATCCTTTTATACAAAATGTGCAATTCCCCGGAGAAAGATTCGTAAATGTGGTAATCTTCTTATTCCAATCCCGATCAAACGTATTTAACCTACATTATTCACAAAACGTGCCACAGAAGCACAGAGGTCACAGAGAAACAACAACGTGCGTGCACATTACTTTTCAAACTGAGTTAAAAAAAATTCGAGTTACTATTGTTTGCGTAACATTTTGAAAATAAAAACTCTGTGTACTCTGAGCCTCTGTGGCTATGACTTTTTCAGGGTTAATAATTTTTATTGTTACTATTCAGCATAGAGCTGTCATTCCTGCGGATGCAGGAATCCGCTCA
>CAZCJL010000233.1:0-4713 GCA_964498785.1 uncultured Cytophagia bacterium
GTCAGCACAATACCCATCAATACGCTCATCTCAATCCCAATATTTATGCCCATCAATTGATCGAAACACGTTTTTGGGCATCCGGGATTATGCTGTTTATGCGTTGATGTACAAACTGGGACTCCGGGTCGGTGAAGTGCATCAGCTTGATTTAGACGACATCGATTGGGAAAGTCGAAAAATCATCATCCACGGCAAAGGCAATAAACAGCGCACGCTGCACCTTGATGATGAAATGACTGCCATTTTATCCCACTGGATTGCGGTAAGAAAATATTTTCTCAATCATAGCGTCTCCAATGCCCTGTTGATTTCCAAAAAAGGAAACCGCCTGGCGATCCGAACCATGGAAGATAATTTTAAGAAAATTATTAGCACACTTCATCTCAATGTCCATTTCAATGTCACCTGTCACACGCTGCGGCATAGCTTTGCATCGCATCTGAATGATGAAGAGGTGGATGTGTTGGTGATTCAAGATCTGTTAGGACATGCCACGCCTCGTACAACAGCGAATTATTACATTCATCCCTCCGAACGAAAAGTACGGGAAGCTGTGCTTTATCAAGCAATAGAAAAATTGCCGGGTGTGATTTATTTGAATCAGTTAGTTCAGTCCGGGATGTTGAAATTTCAGGGGGCATATCATAAACAGGAGTGATTGGAATATACGCTGCCATTTAATATTGTCAATGAACAAATCAATGGGAGAACTACGTCTTGTTGTGACTATTTTTAGTGTCTATTAAAAATCCATTGCATGTGTGCCAATGAATTGATATATTGATTTGACTTCAATGGTGTTTCCTTATGCTCAACACCGTTTTTTACCTGCCTAATTGCGCCTAACTTGCGTGTTGACTGCGGGGTTCGCCAATCATCAGTTGCCGTCGGATGATTCGGATAGATGTTCCGGGAACAAAGAACGTAATTAACGATCAATTATTGACAGGGCGGCACGGAGCAAGGCGGTCAACTGAATGATATGGTTAGACCAGATTCACATTTACAAACGAAAATAATCAGATGATTTATTTAACTTGTTTAAGGTATATCATGAATAAAGAAACACAGCAATTGATAAACGAATTGGTATCGGTTTTCAACAGATACCAAAAAATATTTTGTTTGTCGGCGATGATCCAGATATTAGAAACTGTAAAAAATATATTAATATCATCAACGATAAAAACAATGGAACAGACTAATATTGAAAATGAAAAATATGATGAAAGAATAAATCCGAATAAAACACTTGATTTTTCTTGGTTAGAGCATTAACTTATAATTCCGAATGAAAACCAATTTGTTTTTTTGGTTTATCAGGTTCAATATTTTTTATAGTGCTACTTATTTGAATATTTGATACTGGTAATATTAATTTGACTTCTTCTTTATTATTGTTTGAACCTATTACTGTTATCATATTAGGATTGTAGTAACCAAAAGATCTGACTGTTACTCTGGAGCCATTATTTAGTATTATTTCGATATGTAGATATTGATTATCATTTAACCGTTTCTCAAAAGTTTCAATTACTTTTCTAATTTTATCGAAATAATACATAGCCAGATAAGCTTCGGATAGCTTAAATAATTTGCTAATTTCATTATCAATATTGAAATCAAGCGGTTCTATTTTAGGAAATTCAAATTCATTCATTTTAACTCCTTATGAGTTATGTTTAAATTAACAGATTTTGGAAAATTACTTTATAAAAAACATGAATTAGATAATCTAAAAGATGATCAATTGAATATTGTAAGGACATTAATTGATAATGATGATAAGCCAATTGATTATAACCCTTTCGATAAGAATATAAAATTTTTGGTGCGTAAAAATATTGTTACATGGATTTAATAATTAGAATAATGACATTATAAATTTTCATATTTTTCAGTTATGTATTTGACGGCTGCGTTGCGTGAATCGACGAATCGTTGTCCAGAATGAATAATATTATTGCAATCGGGGCATTTATATTTAAATCCTTGACGATCATGTATCATACGTTTTCTACAATCAGTGCAATATGGCGTTGTATCTACGTCAACCATGCCGAGATTATTTTTAGCCCAATGCCATGCGATATTGCCTATTGTTTCGAGGTTTATGCTGTTTCTTGTGAGTTCGTTAGATATTAAAGATTCATTTTGTTTATTTTGAATATTATCAGTGTTGTCATTTTGTTTTTTAATAGATTCTATTTCATATTGTGCCTTAGAATATAAATGAAGTTTAATTCTAAATAATAATGTCCATACTGGTACGCTTCCGCCTATCAAATATATGGGGATGTTAAAAGAGTTCCAAAATAATTTAATTCCATCTATATCTTTTGATAGGCTGAATTCAAATTGCCTATAAGGATCGGATATTATTACATATAGTAAGTATAATAAAACTGATATAAAAATTACGAACAGAATTAACAAAAAATAATTAAATATTTTATCTTTCATTATGGAATTAATAGAAAAATTTATCAATTCGACTACCCTTATAATTTATCTTTTGATTATAATTTTATTGGCATTGGTGTTAATCAATTTGAAAATAAATTTTATATATACTTATATTAAACGTTTTATTTATATAGGGTCTAACGTGAGTGCTGTGCTGCCCGCCGATGGATTACCACTAAACATTAATATAAGCACCAAAACCTGATTAAACTACAGAGCATTCGGAAAATCACCGCACTGAGGCGGGTCAGTACAAGCACAATGTTAGGCTAATATACTGTAATTAATTAGCTTATTTAAGATATAAATCATAATCTTTCGAAAACCATTCTGGAATTTCAGGTCTGGTAATTTTCCCACCAGTTAAATATGTATTATTATCAATAGCAGCTTTTACTTTTTTATATGTTCTTCCTGGATGATTTGGACCAGGAGAAGCCAAATCAAACGACTTTTTTAAACAATACTTTGATTTATCAAAATCTCCTATGAGATAATATACATAAGCTAAATTTGTCCATGCATATTGATGTTCTATATCAAATTTTATCGAATCAATTAAATATTCAAGGGCTTGCCCAAGTAAACGCCAATTCCATACTCCACGTTTGCTCATTTGAGTACCCCATGCTTGAATTTTAGAGCGACCTTTCTCTTTGTATGAAATGCTCCTATCTTTATCAATTGTTTTTTTATCAACATCGTTAAGAATTTCAACAATAATATTTTTATTACCGCCTATAATTGCATGTTGAAATGCAGCATTATCTCCAATAGTGATAGATTGGTCAACATATTTATCTTTTTGCTTCCGAGATTTTCTAATATTTATAATTATAGCTAATAATGCAACTATTAAACTAAATATTGCAGCTATAAAGGAAAGTATTTCAGACCAATACATATGAATTTCCTAAATTATTAATTTTCAAATTCGAGAAATGGTGATTTATCTTTTATATGCCTAAAATATCTTTCAACAGAATGAGAAATAAAAACACCGACAATACCAATTATTGCAAATATCTTGCAATTTGGCAATGGTTGTGATTGAGTGGATAATAAACCAAATGCCATCCCAAAAAGAAGGCTTATAAAAAGTGTGAGACTAAATAGAAATTTATTTCTCGATGATATTCCAATAGATATAGAATACATTGATGTTGCAAGAGTTAATGATTTTTCACTAACAGTTGAAGTTTGCCAAAGTTCAAATGTAATTGGTAAAAATGGTAAAATCATCTGAAGGAGAATGCATGTTAAATAATTTTGCCAATATTTAGACATTTTAATATTATCTACTTTTCTTATTTATAGGTTCATAACTTATGATTTTAAATAGCCTAACGCACGTTTCAGTGGTTGAAACCGCATAAGATGAACTTGATAAAAGCACAAGACTTTAAAGTTACCACAAAAACTGCTAAAAGAATCGGCGGTTTCAATCCACTGGAAACGATGGTTAGGCGCCAACAAAATTATGAAAGTAGTACTTGAGATAAATGATCTTTGATATCATATAAATTTATACCAAAATTGCTTGCATCTTCGGGACGAATTACAATTACAAGCTTATCAGTAAATTTACTTTGTTCAGAAGCCTTTAGAAAGGATTCTGCAATCAAGGCTATTATCTTTTTACGTGATTGTTTTAGTCGCCCTCTCCCTGTTCCGATTGTTGGTACTACAAGTTCTTGGAGTTCTCCTACTTCCATTACAAATTTCCATAGACCGTCGAGTGCTTGGTTTACATTTGCGAGAGTGGTGAATGCATTCCCTTGTTCATTTAAATCAGACATGGCAGTAAAATAAAATGTTTTTCCATGCGTAGTAATAGGAATTGTTGTTCCCATTGGAAATGGTGTAGAACCATTGATATTGCGAAGACCATCATTAATCTTTTTGATTAATTCATTTTGATTACCAGTAAAATAGCGTGCAGTAAATTGGCCTTGCAAACTATCGATTGCAATTTTCCCTCCAGAAACATCTGCTTCAAATTTTGTATTAGTACTAATCATAATAGCACCGCTTGCGTCAAATAAATCTGCAATTCTCACTTCAATACTAAAGTCACGCTTAGGGAACTCAATTGAAATTGTTTTGATAGGACGCCTCAAAAGAATTGATATTATAACAGAAAGTACTAAGAAAATTAGAAAGGCATATGAGGCATACTGATCTCTTGAATATATGATTCTGTTGATTTATTCAGTTTTATAAAAGTTTAAATCTTAATTTTTT
>CAZCJL010000234.1:0-4710 GCA_964498785.1 uncultured Cytophagia bacterium
GTTTAAATTTAATAGAATAATCAACATATTATTTTCGATTGAAAATATTACTGTTTGTTATCGTATTTAAAACTGATTCGAAAATATGCAAAATATATTACAAAATTTAAAAAGTTAACTTGACAATTTAAAACATAATTTATATATTATTTTAACGATAAATGAACTTACATCATACTGCAACAAATCAGGGATGGAATACATCTGCTGGTGGTGCCGGTTTTTCTGTCCTGCTTTTCCCTGATATAACTTTCCTGTGATTTGCTTCTTGATATATTTTAACGATTTGGTTATGTTGAAATAGTTGCGTTAATTTTGGCTATGAGCGAACGCCTTTTTTCCTGAAAGGAGGTGATGGTTATGCTTGTCTTTAAAAATGAATTAGAATTTACATCATGTTATGCTGTTGATACCTGACAGTTTAAATTCTGCGCTTTTTTTGGCAAAAAAATTTTCTGATTGATTCTATGAGTTTTTCATTCTTTATTTCTAATTGCAGCTTGTCTGCGTTAGGTGATAGTTATAATATATAAATAAAATTGTCACCGTCTTCTAGTACGATCAATCTTGCTGTATAATGTAAAATAGTTGACCTTTGATAAGACATCCGGGGAAATTTACTTTACGCGTGCATATATTTGTGGTGGTAAAATCATTTAATATTTTAGAGAAAGGAGGTGGTGCGGTATGATTGTGCGTTAAAATTTGATTGTATTGATTTTTATAAAGATGAATATAATCAAATTGAATTAATCTCGTTTTATTACTAAATTCTTAGAAAGCTAAATAATTTTTGATCATTAGGTTAAAAATCAAATAAGGAGAATAAAATGATTAAAAAAAATATTTTCTTGGTAATTATTTTGATATCATTTTACATGATGTCATTTGCTCAAGAAATCATCAATCCTATTGACCCACAGCCGGAGTCATCTGAATTACAACAATATATTAGAATGATTGATGAAAATAATATCACAACAATTAAAAGTTGGAACAAAAATTTTCCAGGGTCCATTGATATTGCATCAATGGAGGAACAAGATGTTAAAAAATTATTATCGTTGGCTTTCTTTTCACGCATGAATAATCCGAGAGAATTTAAGGAAAAAATACGTAATTTTGGAAAAATTGTTGAAAAAGATAGAAGTAAATATACAAAGAACTATCAAGCAGCTGATGATTTGTTTTTTGTAAAAGAGCAATATGAAAATTTTGAGTTTAAAAACAAACATATTTTATATGATTTATATATTGCTCCATATGTATTTATTGGTACAATTACTGATATTGATACACTTTACGATCAGGGAGGTTATCTGAAAATCATTAAATATGAGATGACTATTTCTGAAAATATAAACAAATATTATAAAAAAAATGCCATTAATAAACAACTAATTTTCAAGTTTAGTACCGGTCACTGGGGTTCTTTTAGGTCAGAAGGACATGGTCCTCTTAGCTATATTACTCCAAAAGAAATATATAAAAAATTGCCACCCAAGAACAATTTTATTGTAGGAGATAAATATTTGATTTTCATTTCAAGTATTATTTATAATTTTCGAAAGGTCGATGACATTTACAAAGAATTACCAACTTTAAGAATAACTACTTATACAAACTTAAATTTTCCTGTAAAAAATTCATTAATTTATGATCATTTCGGCTATTTTGGAAAAGGTGAAAAAACATATTTAAGCATTGAGGAAGTTAAAAATATAATTAATTCTATTATCAGTGAATTAGTAATTTGGAGGAATTAACAATGAGGATAATATTAAACTTAGTATTTATAAATGTCTTGGTTGTTACTATTAACTTATATTCTCAATCTGAATATTATTATTATAAGGTGCTATGGACTGGACGCACTGATCCAATAACATTAAATACAACAGAAGAACAAGAAGACGCTATATGGTGGGCAGAGTTGGCACAGCAACCAATAAATGTATCAAAAATTCAAAATGCTCAGTTCCCAAGTGAATGTTCTTGGGATGGTAGCTATAAGGACGCAATTCAAGAAGCTTTATCTCAGTGGGAAGGTACATTAGAATTTAATTTTCTTCATGGAGCTACGCAAAGCAATAACTATTTAGAAATACAATTTGCAGGAGAAGATGAATTTCGTTTCGATGATCGTGCCAAAGCTGGTAGAGCACATGTTGCAGTAAAACCTGATTCTCGGATAAAATATCATTGCGATGATACAATTACAAAATTTCGAGGAATAAAAGAAAAAGATACTCAAGTAATGCTTAACAATTCAAGTGAGTTTAGAAGCTACGAATATCAGCATTGGACAGATTGGAATTCTTATCCTGCAGATTATGAGTGGCACGTGGCAACTGTAGTTAAGCATGAATTAGGTCATTGTTTTGGATTGGCTCATAATTCGATTTATAACTCTGTCATGAATGATGTTAATTGTAAAAGAGGTAAAACATGTGATGTGCAATATGAAGATGTAAATGCAATAAATACATTAAACATGTTTTGGCAAGAAGATCCAACTCCACCGACTCCTCCCACTGGCTATGAGGATGATTTATCTATAACCGATTGTCCGGAAAATTTAAATCAAAATACAAATATCACTGTTCAAATAACTATTACTGATTATGATCCAAAGGGAAATATTAATCCTGAAAACTGTAGATTATATGCAAATTCAATGAATGGTCTTATTCTACTTGCAGAAAACGATAATGCTGAATTAATAAGCTTTCACGTATTTCAGGACTATTGGCTTAAGGTCTATAATTATTCTTTGAATGTTCCAGTTTTGGATAATTTGAATTACGTCTGGATTCGAAAATCAACAAATAATGATTATGTTGAAGGTATTATAAATGTTTATGCAGATGATATAAATGCAGATATTAAAGATATATTTATTTATTCTCCACTCATAGAAACGCCGACTATCACGCATTGTGAAAGCAAAAATCAAGGAGTGCGACTCGCTTATTCGGCAAACGGGGCAGATTATTGCAAAATTTTCTACGATATTAATTCTGGCGAACCATACAATGGTACCGGCTCAACTCTTGGAAATTCTCCGATTATCGTGTCCGGCAGTGCAGTCGATACAACAATTTATGGCTTAACAAACGGTACAACTTACTACTTTGCAATTAAAGCCTTCAACGACCACGACTCAACACAACTGTCAGAGGAAGTATTTTCAACACCCCTCACCTATTCCGGTACGTTTGCTCAGAATGAAACCTGGCCCGGACTCGGCAATTCAGACACAGTGAAAATTACTGGAGATGTTACTGTCCCGCAAGTATTCGCATTAACAATTCAAGCAGGAGCGATTATTGAATTTCCGATAAATGTAAATCTCACCATCAACGGCAGCATTCAGGCAATCGGAACAGATGGAAGCAGAATAACGTTCACTCGTTCTGGGAGCAGCGGACAGTGGGATGGTATTTTTATCCACGACGCCAGCGGCGCAGGTTCGGATTTTGACTATGTTGATGTAGAGCATTCCGATTACGGGATTTACTTAAACAGCACGACCGCCGGAGTGAACATAGAGCATGCTAATCTTCATGACAATTCAATCGGCTTTACATCTGAATATTCCAGTCCGTTTACGATCCGTTATAGCGATATAACAGATAACAATTATGGGATGTGGATTAATTCACGAGCCGTATCGAATAATATAAACATCAAAAACAACTGGATTGAAGACAATTCTAATCACGGAATTTATATTCAATCTGGAGTTAATCCGTATTTCCGGGAATGCTATATTCGGCAGAACGGCGGAAATGGATTGTACTGTTACTCTAACGTTTCGCCTTATATGTTAGGGAACAAAGGTTATAATCATATTCACGATAATCTACTATCTGGAGTAAAAGCTGCTGGAAATTCATTTCCGAAATTAGGAACGACAGCGCAATGGGGTTATAATCATATTTATGACAATGAATTGTACGATATTGAGAATTATAATAGTAGCGGTTATATTACAGCCAAGAAAAGCTATTGGAGCGAAAACGGAACTTCCTGTGTATACTTAACACCAGACAGACGCTATGGTGATGTTGCATATTGCCCCATGTTGCCCGAAGGTTGTAGCGATTGTGAAGATCCGGATATTGATTCGTATGACCCGATAGCCGGTGAAATTGACTATCTTAAAAATTTCGAAAACTCATCCAGTGATTCTATTTACTTGAAAGCATACGAAACTGAACTGTCAGAACAATTTGCTGCCGCTATAGATATTTATAAAGAACAGATAGAAAGAAATCCCAACTGCACAGGCGCTGATTTCGCTATCCGCGGTATTGTTCGCTGTTTGGATGCTCTGGAGCGATATAATGATATTCTTAAAATACTGGATTATTATATTGATACATTTCCAAATACGAAAACCGAAATAGCAGCAAAAGATGTCAGCCTGCCATTATTAATTTATCAGGATCAGTTCGAACTGGCAATTACAAGAGTAAATGCTTTATTGCAAAATTCTCCGAAAAATTCAGTGAGTGCGGTATTTTATAAACTGCTATTGGCAGATACTTACGAAAAACGAAGCAGCGGCAAATCCGGTCAGGATAGAAGTTTGTCTGCGATGTATTTTCAAACCGTGGCAAATTAGTCCGAAAATGAAGAATTGGCGTTCTGGGCACAGTTAAAATTACAAAATATGTCCGGCAGTGGTTCGGGAGCGATTGCGCT
>CAZCJL010000235.1:0-4495 GCA_964498785.1 uncultured Cytophagia bacterium
ACGACGCAAAGCGTCGGGCAAGGCGTTCCCACGAAAATCGTGGGAACGAGAAAAGATTTCGGAAATCTCTATCAACCACAACAATAATCCATTGTATCATAAAATATTTCTTAAATTTCCGCATTTCTATTATTGATTTTATTCACAAAAGTTCTTATCTTATTGGTAATTATTATGACAAAAAAGCTAAATATTTTACTGACAGAGCCAGCTATCTCATGTCGAAAAACGGAGAACTTGCCATGACAGAAAAACAGGGGCATCCCACTGTCTTCATATCTTCTACTGTTATCGATTTAAAAGACTACCGCCACGTGGCAAAAGAAGCCGCAATACGCTCCGGATTTTATCCGGTGATGCAGGAATATTTCACCGCCGAAGGCGCCCGACCGCCGTTAGCCGAATGCCTGCATAAAGTGGAACAATGCGATGTGCTCGTCGTTATTATCGCACATCGTTACGGCTGGATACCAGACGATCAGTCGCCCTCAGAGCAGAAAAGCATTACCTGGCTTGAATGTCAGCACGCGCATTCAATGGGCAAAGAAGTACTGGCATTTATTGTCGATCCGAATCATGACTGGCCGGAAAAGTTGAAAGAAAAATATCGCATTCAACAGGCATTCGATAGCAACGAGTTAACTGAATCACTCCAAAAGGAAGTAAAAAACGCCATTGACAAATTAGAGAAATTCAAAGAATGGATCAATGGTAATTTTGTGCGGGACACGTTTACCACGCCGGAAAATCTCGAAAAACTCGTGCTGCAAAGTCTGAATGATTGGCGTTCCCGGAAATCGCTGTCTCCCCCGCCTGAATCGGTGCAGACCGATCCTGTTTATTATTTACAGTTGTTGCACCGGGATTGTGCATACATCAGGATTCGTGGGTTGCAGGTGGGAACCAGCAAGGCACATAATTTCGGGATTGAGGAATTGTATATTCCCCTGACCACAAGTCATTCATTTGATCCCAAATCTGATGTTAAAGACAAACAACGAATGCAGGAACGCCCGGCGCGGGTCGAATTACATCAGGTTTTACAGCAGCAACGGATCACCATCATCGGAGATCCGGGTGCGGGGAAAACCACCTTTTTGCGACGCATTTCCTTTTTGCTCTGCCAATCTCTGCTGAGAAAAGAACCTGACGTGGCGCAAAAACGGCTGGGTCTCAAAAAGCCGTACTTTCCGGTATTCATCCGGTTGTCGGAACTGGTGGAACATATTCACTGCTGCGTGGATCAGAATAAACAGAATCGCCCGACCACGGAAACCGATCCCACCTGGCTGGCGCATTTTCTCTCTGAGAAAAGTACCTCCATGAACTGGGGGCTATCGCAGAAATTTTTCCTCGATAAATTCAGCTCCGGCGATGCGATCCTGCTGCTCGATGGTCTGGATGAAGCGCCGGACCGCCGCAGCCGGGAGAAAATTAGCGAGCTGGTGACTCATGCGATTCGCGCGTATCAAAAATGCCGGTTTGTGGTAACCAGCCGTCCCCGGGCGTACAGTGGGAAAGTGGTGCTGGACGATTTCAGCGAAGCCACGATCGAGCCGTTGGAAGAGCCGGCGATGGAAACCTTTCTTCACCACTGGTCCCAGGCGCTATTTCGCGAGCACGAGGATGCGGAACAGGCAGACACGCATTATCAGGAGCTGGCATACGCGCTGCACAGCCGACCCGATATCAAAAAATTAGCCCGCAATCCGGTTATGTTGACAGCGCTGGCAGTGGTGCACTGGAACGAGCGGCGGCTGCCGGAGCAACGGGCGGATTTGTATGAATCCATTATCACCTGGCTATTGCGTTCCCGGGAACAACGACCGGACAGGCTGAAGGCAGATCAGTGCCGGTTGTTATTACAACAACTGGCGCTGGCAATGCAAACTCACCCCGATGGCAGAAAAGTGCAATTGGGCAGACGACAGGCGGCAGTGGCAATTCAGGCAGGGTTCTCCGAAAAATCTGATGAAGAATGCATTCGGGCCGCAGAACGATTTCTGGAAGAAGAAGAAGTGGATAGCGGAATTGTCGTTGCCAGAGGCACGGATATCACTTTCTGGCATCTCACATTTCAGGAATATCTAACAGCAAAGGCGTTGGGCGGAAAAGTGGAATCCGAGCAACAGTCCCTGCTGACTGATCCAAATATTCTTCACAGCGCGGAGTGGCGGGAAACATTACTGCTGTTTGCCGGCGTGCTGTATAAACAGGGGCTTGATAAAATAAATGGATTTTTCAGCGCGATCCTGGATACGGTGACAGAGCGGAAACCAGCACTGGCAGAAGAAGCCCGCTGCGTGGGACTGCTGGGCGCGATGCTGCACGATTTGTCGCCGTTTGATTATGTGCTCGCCGATTCCCGCTATCGCGACATGCTGGACCGGGTCATGGGCATCTTTGATAAAGAAAAAGCTCGCAACCTTTCTGTACAGGATCGCGCAGAGGCTGCCGATGCACTGGGACAGGCAGGCGATCCCCGCCTCAATGAGGCGCAGTGGATTCCCATTCCCGGCGGCAGTTTTCTGATGGGCGCGCAGAAAGAGAACTCAGTTAAAAAGAATTATGACGTGGATGCATATCCTGACGAATCGCCGGTGCACGAAATTACATTATCCCCGTTCGAGATTCGCAGGTACCCGGTCACGGTGCAGGAATACAAACGTTTTGTAGATGATGGAGGCTATTCCTCGGAAAAGTTCTGGGCTGACGGCGGATACAAAAAATTTGAGGCGCCTGATGACTGGCAACGCCAACAGGAATTTCCCAACCGCCCGGTGGTTGGCGTTAGTTGGCACGAAGCTGCCGCATATTGCCGCTGGGCAGGCGTACAGCTTCCCACAGAAGCGCAATGGGAGCGCGCTGCCCGCGGTCCCGGAAAAGATTACCGGAAATTCCCCTGGGGCAATCATCCGCTGAATGATACGATCTGTAATTCACATCGATGTAAATTAAACCATGCCTCCCCGGTTGGAATTTTCCCGGAAGACTGCACCCCGGAAGGGATCTTGGATATGGGCGGAAACGTGAGAGAATGGTGCCGGGATTGGAAAGATGTAGAGTATGAACAAACGTCACAATTTTATGAACGCTCATTAAATAGCAAAGACCCTGTAAATGATGAGCATGGTAATTGGGGTAAAATAGGAGACCTGAGTTGGCGCGTCGTTCGAGGCGGCTCGTGGTACGTCGACGATGAGTACGACTTCCGGTGCAGTTATCGTAACTACTACCTACCTGACATTCGGTTCGACAACTTTGGTTTTCGAGTCGTTCGTTCGCCGCAGTTCTACAAAGGAAATCCGGTTATCTGATTTATCCGGGTATCCGGAACGCGAAAATTTTTTGAAAAATGGGGTTTTGTTATGAAAGAAATGGAAAAGCTGCAAATCTTCAAAAGAGTGTATGATTATTCCAAATGGCTGCTCAATCATACGAATAAATTTCCCAAATCACACCGGTTTTCGGTGGCGGTTAAACTAGAAAATACTGTTTTGGAAATAATCGAGCTAATCACCCAGGCAAATATGCGGCTGGGATTTTCAGAAGAGATTGAATTACATTTGGGAGTATTAACTCCCTGTGATGAGAATACAACACCGGGGATTAAAATCCCCGAAATATTTTGTGGGGAAAATAATTCAATCCACGATTTAAAAATCGTGGCTATTCAAAAACAATCTCATATAATCAGAATTTTATCGAGAGAATGAATTGCCACGAGATTCATCTCGTGGGTTCAAATTCGCCGCCCCACTCAACCCTTTGGGAGTTTTAACTCCCTGTGATGAGAATACAACACCGGGGATTAAAATCCCCGAAATATTTTGTGGGGAAAATAATTCAATCCACGATTTAAAAATCGTGGCTATTCAAAAACAATCTCATATAATCAGAATTTTATCGAGAGAATGAATTGCCACGAGATTCATCTCGTGGGCTTATATCGCCACCACCACAACCATTTGGGAGCTTTAGCTCCCGGTGGTGAAATAACAAAGGAGAGAAAATGCCATATATTAATATCTGGATCCACACAATATGGTCAACTAAGAATCGGTATCCGTATCTTAATAAAAAAATTCGTCCTCAAATATTCGCTCACATCAGAGAAAATGCTGAACGAAAAAAAATCCATTTAGATTTCATCAATGGACACAACGAGCATGTTCATGCCCTCATTTCTCTCAATGCTGAACAAAACATCGCTCAAGTTGCAAAATTACTCAAAGGGGAATCTTCGAGCTGGATTAATAAACAAAAACTCACTTCCACTCATTTCAACTGGCAGGATGAATATATGGCAGTATCCGTGAGCTACTCAGTGGTGAATAAAGTTCGGGATTATATAAAAAATCAGGAAGAGCATCATCGCAAAATGACTTTCAAAGAAGAGTATGATTTATTTATCAAGAAATATGGATTTCAAGTAATTCTCAACACTGGGGATTAAAATCCCCAAAATATTTTGTGGGGGACATAATCTGATCCA
>CAZCJL010000236.1:0-4414 GCA_964498785.1 uncultured Cytophagia bacterium
ACTTATGATACAGCTCCACGAGAAATTACCAACTTTTGGGAATTGCTCCCGTTTTCCGAAAATAAAAGCGTAGTGATTTTAATCTTGACTCTTAATGTTATTATTATTAATTTCTTTTAATATTCAGCAAAATATTACTATATCAGACAACTAAAATAACTCATTAGCCAAAACTATCATGTCAACTAATTTGGGAGTAAATCTCATGGTTAATGAACCAATGACAGTGGGACACGCAGTGAAACTCGCGATTCGCGAGGAAATAAAAGCTTATGAGATTTACATAAAATTGAGCAAAAAAGTTGCACGTCCCGAAACTCGTGTGATGCTTCTCGAATTAGCAGAGCAGGAGTTGAAACACCGTCGGCTTCTTGAAGAGGTGTTGCTTGACGATTCATACACCGAAATTGGCAGCAGGATGTACGAGCAACCGGCCAGGCAGACCAGTCCGGAAGATGCGCCGCGAAAGATCATTAAAAAGGCGACGCCTCGTGATGCTCTGCTCTTTGCGCTCAGCGAAGAAGTCAAAGCGATTGAAGTGTATTCTGGTCTTGCCAAATATCTTGTTGGCACTGAGCTTGAAAATATTTTCACCAGGCTGTCAAATGAAGAACAGACACACAGAACATTGCTGGAACGGGAGTTAGAAAAGAATTATCAGATGTTATGAAATACACGCGATGCGCTTCTATTTGGAATGGAGCCCGGACGTCTTGTAGATTACGTGCATAAATCGAGTCATTAAATTTTTCTAAATCCTATGAACTATCTGTTGTCTTCATTCTAAGAATAATGCTTATAGATTAAGCAATTTTTGATTTAAGAACAAGAATTAACGATTAATGATTTTTGAAGAGAGTTAGATTTACCAGTTTAATAGGCGTGCGACGCCCACATTGAGGGTATGTCGCACATAGGCAAATCTTCAATCATCTGTATAATTCAAGACCGGCTTTTGCCATCTGCTGATTGCAATATTCAATATCATCCGGGGAAAGATAATCCTTATAACCGCCAACCACGCCTCGTCTCACTTTGAACGCTTCCTGACTTTTATCGCCCAATGGTCGTAATCTGTTACCGTAACGTACGCCTAATAATCCGATCTTTTCAAAATGTTGCATGTTTTCAAATTGAAATAATTCTATTGTTCTTTTCAACTTGCGGCGTGATATTTTTTTAATTTCCAGAAATTCGACAATTTTTTCAAGACTTGCTACCGTATCCTGAATTAAATCTTCATACCGAACAACGAAAAAATCCTTACTAACTGCTTTGTTCACAAGCCACGTGGTCTGATAATCCAATATTCGATGAATGCCAAATTCAAGGCTTCTGATATAATCACCAATTGAACCCTGATACACCTGTTCTCTTTTTGATGATTGAAAATAACTGGACACCACGACATCCCGGGGATCTCTGATGAGAAAAATTATTTTTTTTGAAAAAAATGCCTTCCCGCCAATTGTCCTGTTTTCATAATTGATCATTTTTTTATCGGCTGTATTTAAAAAATGATCAAATTTCAGGTGAATATTCAAATAATCAAACATAACCCGCAACCATGTTCTGCCTGATTTGGGATAGGATACGACAATCGTATCATCAAAACGCTTTGCTTTAATGAGGCCCTTTTTCGCCAGAGATTTCAGAACTCCCATTCGTATCATTCCTGCCGCTGCCAAAGTTGAACGTTTCAGTAGTGCAAGTTTACTATTACTCATGATAATCCTTTTTGGTAAAATGACTGCGATAAATTTCGTTCCTGATTTTTTAAATCGAAATCCAGCAAATTCTAAAAATCAAATAATAGGTCACAAATATATATATTTTATGTTACACTGATTTTACAAACAATTTTGTATAATTTCTATTACTATATGTGTTACTCGCCGGTATAATGCTCTATTTAGCGCACACGTTGCCTGGTGCGATTGTCGGATGGCGGGAAAAACCAATGACTGACTTAAACGAGTAATTCCCATCAAACCACTTGCAATCTGTTTAAAAATGTCTTATATTATCATGTTTTATAATTTTACGAAGGAACAATTATTAATACAGCTATCATGTAAGGAGAATGTATGAGTCGCTCGAATTCTGAGAATGACGACAAGAGAAATGCAGTGGATAAAGGAAATGAATCATCCCCGGCGCCGAATTCCGGTAAACCGTCCAATTTCATCCGGGCGATTATTGTTCAGGACATGAAAACCGGGAAGTACGGCGGACTGGTACACACCCGCTTTCCGCCGGAACCCAATGGTTATTTACATATCGGACATGCCAAGTCAATTTGCCTTAATTACGGGCTGGCGCGTGATTACAACGGCAAGTTCAATTTACGTTTTGATGACACCAATCCCAGTAAAGAGAGCGAAGAGTATGTCAACTCCATTATTGAAGATGTACGATGGCTGGGAGCCGATTGGGAAGACAGGCTATTATTTGCCTCGAATTATTTTGATCAGTTTTATGAATACGCAATTCAACTCATCAAAAAGGGAAAAGCGTACGTCTGTGACTTACCCGCAGATAAAATTCGGGAAACCAGAGGCACGCTGAAAGAACGGGGCGTTGAAAGCCCGTATCGCAATCGGTCTGTTGATGAAAATCTTGATTTATTTGAACGCATGAACCGGGGCGAGTTTCCGGATGGCTCCCGCACACTGCGGGCGAAAATCGACATGGCATCGCCCAACCTGAATATGCGCGATCCGGTGATGTACCGCATTGTCCATGCATCGCATCATAATACAGGCGATAAATGGTGCATTTATCCGATGTATGATTGGGCGCACGGTCTGGAAGATTCCATTGAAGGTATAACGCACTCAATTTGTACTCTGGAATTTGAAGATCACCGCCCGTTGTATGACTGGTTTTTAGACGAGCTCGCGATTTATCATCCGCAGCAGATTGAATTTGCCCGATTGAATCTGTCTTACACAATCATGAGTAAGCGCAAATTACTAAAACTGGTTGAAGAAGGGCATGTCGATGGCTGGAACGATCCGCGCATGCCGACGATTTCCGGGTTGCGACGTCGCGGTTTCACGCCGGAATCCATTCGCACGTTTTGCGACAGAATTGGCGTTGCAAAGCGGGATAGCATTGTGGATGTGGCGATGCTGGAACACGCAATCCGGGAAGATTTGAACAAGCGGGCGATCCGCTACATGGCTGTGCTAAAACCGCTGAAAGTGGTGATCACCAACTATCCCGATGATCAGGATGAATTGCTGGATGCCATTAACAATCCGGAAGATGAATCCGCAGGCACGCGTAAAGTTCCGTTTTCTAAAGTGATCTATGTGGAACAGGACGATTTTCGTGAAGAAGCGCCCAGAAAATGGTATCGGTTAGCGCCGGGAAAAGAAGTCCGGTTGCGGTACGCATATTACATTACCTGTCAGGAAGCGATCAAAGATGAAAACGGCGAGGTCGTGGAATTGCGCTGCACGTACGATCCTGCTACCCGCGGGGGTGACTCTCCCGATGGACGCAAAGTACGGGGAACGCTGCACTGGGTCTCGGCGAAACACGCCGTTGACGCGGAAGTGAGATTGTACGATCGTCTGTTCAATGTTCCGGATCCGGGCGGTGATAAAGCGAAGGATTTTATGGAATTCATCAACCCGGATTCACTGCAAATTCTGCAGAGTTGCAAACTGGAACCAGCGCTGGCAGCAGCCAAACCCGGTGATTTAATCCAGTTTGAACGCCAGGGATATTTCTGTGTGGACAGCAAATATTCAACCCTGGAAAAACCTGTGTTTAACCGCACTGTTACCTTGCGGGATTCCTGGGCAAAGATTGAACAAAAAATGAACAAAAAGTAAGATGATACAGAAAGCCTTCTGTGGAGTGATTTGCAGAAGGCTTGTTTAATTTAAACCGCAGATGATTCTCAAAATAGCAATGAAATTGGAGGTATCATGGCATGTCTGTCGCTGCTGTTCGTTTGCTGCATTCTGATTTCATTTCTCATCTTCATCAATACAATCGATAATGCGTCAGTCCGGTTTATCTGCTTTTCCGAAATTCTTATGGAATTTAAAATATAAAAACGCTATATTTTATTAATTGGCCTGACTTTTCTTACCATACGACTCCAGCCGCCGGTTTTAACATGTTTTATTACAAATTGTTCTTTAATACTACTTAATCAGATTAAAAGAAAGAACGGAGTGCTGTGCATTTACAGCCTGTCCACGAACTACCCTTGCGAAGGTTTTTAAAAACAGGACAAGCTGTATATTGATAAAAAATCAGATAATCATCTATATATTGTATTAATGCTAAACCTTCGCAAGGGTCTTTCCGACGAAACCAAAATTTCCGGTCACCCTCTTTATGGTATCCATTCAATAATTGATGGTGTGCATCAAAGCTTTCGGATTCTCTTTAA
>CAZCJL010000237.1:0-4258 GCA_964498785.1 uncultured Cytophagia bacterium
TTTAAAGAGAATCCGAAAGCTTTGATGCACACCATCAATTATTGAATGGATACTGAAATTAAATTATAACTATCTATTTTATTATAAGTTGGAGTGTAATGCTCCTCTGCGCATCGGGAGCATTTATGCATTGTATCCAATCGCATAAACTCACGGTCTATGAACTTTTTAATCGTTGGAAAAATTTGTGCAAAGGTTAAAAAGCTATAAAATATATAGCCTGTTCCAATTTAAAAAACCTTTGCAACAGTAGGTCGTGGAGACTCTTTAAAGACGAATTAATCGGGAAAGAACTTTGAATTTATGAGAAAAATACTTATCAATGTAGAATATTATGTGTTGAAGAAAAAAAATTGAGCACCTTTGTTTAGTTAAAAAATTAACGAAAAAAATAATTAAATGATATTTGGTGGTAAATAAGGTAAAATAATATTGACTTTATTGTTTTAGAAATCTATATTAAATATCAGATCTGGCTTTGAATATCATGGAGACGATAGATATGACAAATTCATTTGAAATAAAAAATGATTTAAAATCTGCACAAAAAGTTATAAATCAATTTGCTGTTTTACAGAAATTGATTTCGAATATAAAGACAACAGAATCAGATTTTATAAAAAATGAGTATGATAAATTAAAATCGGCCTGGGAAGATTATCGATCTGGTCAACTTGCTGAAATAGACACATTAACTCTAAATTATCATAAATTGAAAAATCAATTTGAATCGATTTATAAAAATAGTCGGATCGGGATTGTTATGATCAATAAAAACACAGGTGCAATAGAGCAATTTAATAAGGAATTTGAAAATCTAACAGGTCGATCTCGATCAGAATTAATAAATCTAAAAATATGGGAAATTCGCCCTACTGAAAAAAGAAAACAAGCGTACCAAAAGTTTTTACAGATCAAGAAAAATGGGAAAGGGGGGGATACAAATCTTGAATTTATGCAGCCGGATGGTAGCATAATTTATGTGGAATTTATCAGCCGCCTTGTTACAATGAACAACATAGAGTACATTCAAGGTATTGTATTTGATATTACAGCGCGTAAAAAAATCGAAAAAACGCTTATTGAGAATGAATTGTTTTTGCGAAATTTGGTTGAACATGAAAATATCATCATCTTTATAGTTGATTTGGATGGTAAGATTCTTTATAACAATGGATTAAAAGTGTTCCGATTAAATGGGCCAGATTTAATCGGAAAATATGTTTACAATGTGATCGATAAAGAGAACGCGACGAACTATATGAAAAAACTGACGACTGTGATTGAATCCGGTAAATCATTGAAATATGAGGATTGTGTGCATTGGCAAGAGAAAACATTCTATTTAAATATTTATGTCTATCCGCTGAAAGGTCGTGAAGGCCAAGTTCATTCGGTGGGTACAATCGCTTTTAATATGACAGATCAACGACAAGCCGAAATGGCGCTTCATGAAAGTGAGGAGCGATTCAAAGCCGTTTTTGAAGGCGCTAAAGATACTATTTTTATCAAAGACAAATCATTTCGATACACGCATGTTAACACTGCCATGGAAAAATTATTCAATGTACCCGCGTCTGACCTGATCGGAAAAAGCGATGTGGAGTTGTTTGGCAATGAGGCTGCTAAACATATCAGGAAGGCGGATGAACGCGTTTTGCGCGGTGAAGTTATTGAAGCAGAAGAAACAAAGTCTATTTTAGGGGAAAAGAAAACTTTTCATGCGATTAAAACCCCAATTTACGATAACACAGGCGAAATTGTCGGCGTTTGTGGAATTGCCCGAGATATTACCGACCGCATTAACGCTGAAATCGAATTGCGAAAAAAGGAAGAACGATATGACCTGGCAACAACTGCCGCAAAAGTAGGAGTCTGGGATTGGGCCCTGGAGACGAATGACATTTATATTGATCCCAAAATTAAAAAGTTTCTGGGCTATGAAGATCATGAAATTCTCAATGATTTGGATGAATGGGGCAAACATGTACACCCTGATTATCGAGAGCAGGTGAAGCAAGACTCATTATCTTACATTGCCGAAATGGCTTCTCGCTATCAAAGTGAAAATCGAATGGTTCACAAAGATGGATCTACTCGCTGGATTCTGGTGAGCGGTACTACCATTTGCAATAAAAATAACAAGCCAGTGCGTATGATTGGCACAATGGCAGACATCACCGAAAGAAGGCGAATGGGAGAGGCATTAAAAATAAGTGAACAAAAGTATCGCAGGCTTTATAATGACGCCCCGGTTGGTTATCATGAAATTGATTCTAACGGACGCATTAAAAGTGTGAATAAAACCGAAGCAGAAATGTTAGGATATACAGTGGAGGAGATGATTGGGAAGTATATTTGGGAATTTATTGCACCAGCCCAGAAAAAATTGGCACAGGAGATGATCCGTAAAAAGATTCGGGATGGTAATATTAGTAAGGGATTTGAGCGAACTTATTTATGCAAAAATGGAAAGGAAATTCACGTATATATTGAAGACCGACTGGTGTTTGACGAGAATGATAATCTTATTGGTATCCGATCGACTGTTCAGGATATTACGGAGCGAAAACAACTGGAAGAAGAGCTGTTTAAAACTCGTAATCTTGAATCGCTGGGAACTTTTGCTGGCGGAATCGCGCATGACTTCAATAATATCCTGACCGGAATTATGTGCAATCTATCACTTGCGAAAATGGTTTCGTCGACTGATACCGAGGAATTAAACAATGTTTTAAATGAAACCGAATATGCCGCGATCCGTGCAAAAGACCTGACTCAACAGTTGTTAACATTTTCAAAAGGTGGTGCGCCTGTCAAAAAAACCGTCTCAATTAGAGACCTTATTAAAGAATCCGCCGGTTTTGTGACCAGCGGCTCAAATGTGAAATGTGTTTACGAGATTCCCGACAATCTATGGCCTGTTGAAATTGATCGTGGTCAAATGAGTCAGGTAATTAGTAATCTGGTTATTAACGCCGACCAGGCAATGCCGGCAGGAGGTATAATTCGTATCTGTGCTGAAAATTATTTTTTGAAGCAAAAATCAACGTTTCCGTTAAGTCCTGGTAATTATTTGAAAATTCGTGTTATTGACAAAGGAGTCGGGATTCCTGAAAAATTTTTATCCAAAATTTTTGATCCCTACTTTACAACCAAACAAATAGGAAGCGGCCTCGGCCTGTCGATTGTATTTTCGATCATTAAAAATCATGATGGATTTATTACAGTGGATTCCAAAGCAGGAAGTGGGACAACATTTGAAGTCTATCTACCAGCAGCCGAAAAACAAACTATACAAAATGGTGATGAACAAAATATCATTTTTAAAGGACACGGAAAAATTTTGTTGATGGATGATGAGGAGGGCGTACGCAAAGCCGCAACAAAAATCATTCGGCATCTCGGTTATTCAGTTATATCCGCTGTTGACGGAGAGGAAGCGATCAAAATTTTTCTGACAGAAATAGCAAAAGGAGAGCCTTTTGATGCGGTTATTTTAGATTTGACGATTCCTGGTGGTTTAGGAGGAAAAGAAACTGTCTTGCGACTGTTACAAATTGAGCCGGATGCGAAAGTTATTGTTTCCAGTGGCTACTCCGATGATTCCATAATGGCTAATTGCGCAAAATTTGGATTTTCAGGAGTTATTGCAAAACCCTACCGAATTCATGAGATGAGCAAAACCCTCCATAATATTCTTAATCTGAAATAAGCTTGCCTTAATATCTGTAATGATGGTGAAAATTGGAAATACAACGTGCGGCGATACGCAATTCTGGACGACGACCTGGTCTGAGTAAAAGTGAAGCCCGGTGGCGACAAAGTCTTGATAAAAGTGTGCAATCGTATCGATGAATAGGGAATTTATTTTCGCATTACTGATGAAAGCGGCAACGCTATCAGAGAGTTAGAGTATATTTCAGCGGATAGTCAGGCATAACCACGGGGCATTTTTTATCAGCTTAAATTTTACAATCTATTTTTTCGTGGTGTATAATTTTTTAGATTGTTAATTTACTTAAAGAGAAGGCCTGTTTGGTTATGAAGATGACTAAAAAGCCCGACCGTAAGTTTAAAGCAGGGCTTTTTCAGATCATTTATCCTGCATTATTTACAAAACGTGCCACAGAAGCATAGAGATCACAGAAAAACAACAACGTGTATGCACATTACTTTTCAAACTGAGTTAAGAAAAATTTGAGGTATCTTCTCAATATTTTATGGTAGATATGGGCGATTGCCGCTATGTCGTATT
>CAZCJL010000238.1:0-4237 GCA_964498785.1 uncultured Cytophagia bacterium
AATACGACATAGCGGCAATCGCCCATATCTACCATAAAATATTGAGAAGATACGAATTTTTTTACATAAGTGAACAAGAGTCAGTGAGTTCTAATCTCACTCTCTTTCGTTATAATCTGTTATGATAAATGTAAACTTCAAATACCTCTATCTAACGACAATTAAAAATACGTTTCTAACTCCAACTATTAATAAACGAATAGGTTGCAAATTAAAATTGAGATTTCATTTAGAATCTGGGTAATATTTTTAATCTCCCGCAAAAAAGCGCTTGCTTTTTACAAAAAATCCCTGCAATATTAAACTTTTCGTTTAAATTTGCAGGGATAATTTGTGCATCACTTCCAATACTATGCTCAATGCCCACTCTCCTCGTGTTAACAACATGTAGTTAACAATTGTTTTTAACTGTTTTTATCTGGTATGCTAAATCCTGCCGCTTATATTAAATACACCAAAAAGAGTTTTACAGCACTGTAACATTTTCATAGGGATCATTTTTATTCTTGTTTTTAATAGGAAAATTTTTTACATTAATTTTCTAATAAAAAAAGGTTGGATCAGAGTTAATCATTGAAACAGTTTGCAAAATTTTTAAGAGATGAAGGACTCAGGAGCGGGCAGCATGTGTTAATGCACAGCTCTTTCCGTAAAATCCGAAGCTGTTTTCCTGGTATTTCGATTGCGGACATCATTCATTCTGTCATGAATCTCGTGACTGAACACGGCTCGCTGATAATGCCGGCGTTTACGTATTGCTACAAGCGTAGCAACGGTCAACAGGAAGTATTTGATCCCAACGGCTCAAGAAGCAAAGTGGGCGCGGTGTCCGAAGTGTTCAGATTAATGCCGGATGTGACACGCACGACTTCACCAACGCATTCGTTTTCATTGTGGGGAGCAGTTCAAAATGAGATCGGGGTGGACAATTCGCCGAAAAGTCCGTTGGGAAAAGGGAGTGTGCCGGACTGGCTGAATTCTCAACATGGTGCCTGTATTTTGCTGTTAGGAGTCGATTTTACGGCAATGTCGTTTTGCCATTACATCGAAGTTATGGCGTCTGTTCCATGGGCCGATGTTTCGCCGTGGGATTATTTGAATGTCGGGAAAGTCGGTCTGTCTATTAAAGGTGAACAACCGTTAAAAGAATTACCCGGGTGTTCACAGTCGTTTATTAATTTTGAAAATTACTTATTAAAACAAGGGGTGATCCGATGCTTTCATCATCCTGAAATGCAGGGATATTTAATTACGGTTCGGCGGCTTTATGAAAGCGGGATTGATTTTTTTCGGAATCAGCCCGAACAACTAATGTGTCCCAACGGCACATGCGAGGCGTGTGATACACGTCGCCGTAAATTGAATTTTTAGAGATGCCATGAGATATTCAATTAAAATTATTCTTTTATTGATAATTGCGTTTACATGTTGCTGCGATATGAAGACAGCATCAGATCGTACGCGGGTGGAACGTGCTGTCAAATCGCAGCGGGAGCAGTTTCGGCACGAGCTCATTCATCAAACGATTTACGGGAACCTAAAATTTCCGGTGACTCCGGAAAATGAAGATAACTGGATGTCCGCATTCTGGGGGATGGAACTGGGGCTGTATCGCTCGGATTCTGTGCTTCATGCATTGAAACGAGTGGGCGGCTCTTTCAGTGATCGTTCTCATGCATTTCAGAGATCTTTTCTGGAGGCGGCGTATTGTCTTTATCCGGATGAATTCATCACCGAGGTTCGTAAAATCGCTGACCAGGCCATTTCCCCGAAGATTTTTGCCATGGCTGTGCTTTATTTGAAACAGGCTTGCGGTTTATCAGAAGAGGATATTGAAACCACAATCATCCGGAAATTTCCGCAATGGCAGAATGATCCGATTCTGCTCATGCTCATGAATTACGGCGCCGGCAATTCCCAAAATGACAGACCACCGCTTGTTGACCTGTTAGCGCATCCGTTTGAAAAGGGTAAAATTGTTATTTACAGTTTTCAGCGGCAAAACAGGAATTATACCGGATTGACAATTATTCGAAAAGGGAGCGGAACATTTTTGCGTAGAGAAGATGGCAGCATTTTTTCAATTCCGCATTTTGCGCGGTCAGTCTCCGCACTGCCCGGTTTTCTGACCAATGGCAATACGCCGCAGGGAATTTTATCCATCCAGGAAACCGATGTCTCGGAAAATGTATTCATCGGTCCCACACCAAATTTGCAGCTTGTCCTGCCTTATGAAGTTGATGTCGGCATCTATTTCCATGATGACAACTTATCCGGCACGGAATGGACAATCGAAGATTATAACGCACTACTTCCGAAATCATGGCAAAATGCTTTATCGATTCACGAAGCATACTACGCCGGACAAGCTGGTAGAACCGAAATCATTTCTCATGGCACAACCATCGATCCGAATTTTTATATAAATGAACCCTATTTTCCCAATACTCCGTCGCTGGGCTGTTTGACCGCGCTTGAATTATGGTCTGAAAAAGACGGACGCCGGCTGCACAGCAATCAGGCTGCGCTCATGAATGAATTTAAGTCATGGCAGCAGGGATATTTTGTCGTCGTTGATCTGGATGATAAAAAACAGCCGGTTCATCCGGAAGAAATCATAGACGATATTTTAACATCGGAAAAAATTATCGCGATGAATAACGAAACAACAGATTTATGAAAGGTGTTTAAAAATAACGCGGCACAGTACGCCTCATGCGTGAGAAATGGAAAAGTATAAAATGATCATTATATAAACAGAGGGATGAACTTATGAGCGAAAACAACAAACCAAAGGACCAGACAGAAGAACCGACTTCGAAAAAAGGAATGCGTCGGCGTGACTTTTTGCAGGGGCTTGCCGGAGTACCGTTTTTGGGAGCATTTTTCTATGCGCTGCAAAGTAAAAAAGCTGTTGATAAAGCGCTGAAAGCTGCAGAAGCGCCGGCAGTGATTGTTGAAAATCCGGGGCGGGAACTGAATGTCGCCTTGCTGGGAGCGGGCGCCCAGGGACAGGTTTTGCTGAATGCCTGCCTGAAAATCCCCGGATTAAAATGGAAAGCTGTGTGCGATATCTGGGAACAGTACAACCAAAAGCGAGTTTATAGGCTGCTCCAAAAATACGGGCATGATGTGAACGCGTATATCGATTATCAGGAAATGCTCGAAAAAGAGAAAGACCTGGATGCAGTAATTATCGCCACACCTGACTTCTGGCATGCCGAGCATACCACTGCTTGCCTGGAAGCCGGGCTGCATGTGTACTGCGAAAAAGAAATGTCGAACACACTTGATGGCGCCAGGAAAATGATTGAAGCCATGCGGCGCACCGGGAATTTGCTGCAAATCGGTCATCAGCGCCGCAGCAATCCCCGATACATTCACTGCTATGAAAATATTATAAATACCTCGGAAATGCTGGGGCGGATTACCACAGTGCGTGGCCAGTGGAATCGAGGCGCGCAACCCGATCTTGGCTGGCCTGAAAAATACGCCATTGATCCGGCAATTTTAAAAAAATATGGTTTTAAGGATATGCATCAATTCAGCAACTGGCGTTGGTACAAAGGTCTTGGCGGCGGTCCGATTGTGGACCTCGGCTCACATCAGATCGATATTTACAACTGGTTTTTAAAAGCACAGCCAAAATCTGTTTTAGCAAGCGGCGGCACGGATTATTACAATCCGACAACCCATGAATGGTATGACAACGTCATGGCAATTTATGAATATGAAACCAAAAAGGGTACAGTGCGGGCTGCCTATCAAACGCTGACAACGAACAGCAGTGAAGGTTATTTTGAAAATTTCCTCGGGGATGAAGGCACATTGCAAATTTCCGAGTCTGCCAACCGCGGCGGTGTTTACAGGGAAGCCACTGCTCCGCAATGGGATGAGTGGGTAAAAAAGGGCTATGTGACGGCTCCTGAAAAAATGGAACAGGCATCTGCTGGAGCTGTGCTTGATGTCCGGGAAACTATAGCGCCGGATAAACATGAAATCCCGGTGGCATTTAACGATCCGTATCATAAACCGCATCTGGAAAATTTCTTTAATGCGGTGCGCGGCAAGGAAAAATTAAACTGCCCCGGCGAAATCGGATATGAAACAGCCGTAACTGTTCTTAAAGTAAATGAGGCTGTGGAAAGCGGAAAACAACTGGCATTCGATCCGAAAGAATTTCATATATGATTCTGTTGATTTATTCAGTTTTATAAAAGTTTAAATCTTAATTTTT
>CAZCJL010000239.1:0-4229 GCA_964498785.1 uncultured Cytophagia bacterium
CCTCTGTGCTGAAAGACAGATAAAGAAATGGTCGCACGCAAAGAAGAATGCGTTGTGTTGCTGCCTCTTTATGGGGCATGATTATTGAGGATAGATAGTTTTCTCACCGAATTCCGAAATTATAATAATTTGAGGTAACCACATTTTTACCTTGCTCAGGTTATATCTGTGTTGTACGGAAATCATAACTTGCAGGAGAAAAACTAGACAAATACAAATTATACTTTTATCAGGCACGTGACAGTAAAATTAGCGAGAGCAGCATGTTCCGTCTGGGTTTGCATTCTTATTATGGTTTCACGTCTCGCATTATATTTCCAATCCTGTAATCCAATTTACTATCGTCCTTAGAAGCGGCAAAATATCCTTTCCGGTTACACTCGCCACAGATGTCAGAACAATGGAAGAGCCGTACGCCGTTGTTTTTGTCCAGCCGTGGATGGAAAGCAGATCACGCCAGGAATAATTTAATTTTTGGAGGGTGCGCAATTCAAACACAAGGAGCGATAAGATTAACACAAACGCCAGGATTTGAACCATCTGCACGATATGGTCAGGGCCGAGAAGTGGTTGTGCCTGAATCAATCGCTGGGGAATGGTGGGAATAACGAGCGCCACTGAAAAATAGAGCGCCTTTTCCAATCCATCCCGGCCGCGGATCACGTGGAAAAAATATCCGAACACAAACGCAATCAAAATATAAGTCGAGGATGAAAAACAAAGGGCTTCGATAATTTCCAGCAGCGGATAATCGCCCCAGTGGGTACTATCGAAAATTTTGAGGATGGTATTCAATTGAAAGGGGATGGACAACAGTAATCCATAGAACACAGACTTCATAGCGTTTTGCCAGGGGTTGCCCTCGGGCCCCAATCCGAAAATAATCTGCTGCGTTGTTGGTTGATCTTTTTTCAACCCCTCTTTTAACTGTCTTACAAAATCATCACTCTCTTTGATTTTGTTATTCATATCTTTAAGGGCGATGTCTCCCTGTGAATATTTCTTTTCCAGATTTCGTTTCAGCAACTGATTCATCCGGGATGCACGGCGAAATTCCAGGAGGTTTTTGACTAAGTTCTTATCAGCAATATGTTTAATAACAAAGGGATTGGGGTGAATTATCCATTTTTTAAAAATGACATATCCCAAAAATAATGGTATCGGAACAAACCATAAATTCGCAGTTCGGCCGGTTAAATAAAAGGCGAACAGCAATGTTCCGATTTCCAGAGAATCGGTGGGCAGTTCAAAAGGATTGGTGAACCGGATTCGTTTTAAATATACAATCAATCCGATAATAAGAATATAGGGCAACAAATCATCAATTGCAAACGCCAGTGATCGGAAATTCCATTCGTCGATAGTGGTGTTACGGCTATCGCCTAATACGAATTTCAATAACAGATTGGTGAGAAAAAACAGGATGATAATAATCCATGTCCATCTTGATTTAAACTTTTTCTTGAGTTCATTGAACTGTCCCATTCGAATGGTGAGATAGCTGGTGTGATATAATACAATCGAACCGAATATCAACACGATGAGGAACCATAATATATTATCGAATCGGTAAGGGAGAAAGAACGGATAAATTTCGAAATTTTGTACAAAAAAATAGCGAACATAGCTATTTACCGAATGAAAGAATAGCGGGATGATTGGTATCAATATCATTGACCAACTGGCAAATATCGCGGAACGAAAATTAATCGGACGGTAGAGGATGATTCGGAACAACCAGTACAGAAAAATCCAGAACAGCGCCAGGCCGACGATGAAAAATAATATTAACGCCTGGTTGATCTGTGGGGATGAAATCCAGTAATATAAATCCCAGCGATCGCTGCGCAAGAAATAGAGCGTCATAAAAAGGGCTACAGGAAGTGCAATCCCCAGCGGATAAAACACCAGCCACCGGATAAGCGCTTCTCGTGCTTTTTTTTGTGGAGAGGAGGTTGCCAGATGTGCCCGGATCGCTTTGTAAATCGGGATCATCAACACCATCATCGCGATGGCTAAGAACGGGTAGAGATGCCCGATGTCTTGAAAAATGCTTAGCAGGTTGTGAGCATACGAATACGCAAATTTGGAGCCACTAAAAATAAGTATCAACCAGGAATTTATAAATGAAATTATGGATGAGAACAGCGGCAAAATCAAAATTGCGATATGAAACAGGAGAAATGTTTTGGTGACCGCATACAGTGTGGCGTCATATCCCAGTATTTGTTTTTGTTTCTTGGATTGAATTATTTTTAATAACCAGAAAAATGGGATCGCCGATAATAATGCAAGAAAAATTCGACTCAGGTTTCGCGGAGTTTTGCGCTGGACGTCTTTTAGCCGTGAAAACAGTGTCTGGGAGTTTTCATCAGATTCGGAAATTGCACCAGCCATGAAGCGATCTGTCTGTGCTTCAATCATAAGCACTGGTTTGGTTTCCACGATTGTCCTGCCGGTCCATATTTTCACAGTTGCATCTGCATTTTCCGGTAAATAAGAAAAATTGATATTCTTCAAATTCGGCGCTCGCAAGATCAGCGAGTCCTGCTCTGATAATAATGGCGGTAAATTGCTGCTGATGGTTTTCCCAAGCACGATATAACCATTCTCCTGCAACTGACCTGATAAATTCATGCTGTATGTAAACTGATTGTGGCTTTCGTCAGTCGGAATGATGGAATGATGTTCTTCAAAAGATTCATCGGATCGCCAGTCGGAACTTAAAAAATTGGCGTCCCAGAATCCGAAAAGCTGGAGCATGATCTCCCGGGTGCTCATTAGATTTTGACTGAGCATTTCATAGAGAACATTTCCATGGTTGATAGCGAGAGACAGGCGAATGTAATAACTCAAATCCCGGTTTACAGTAATATCTGTGGTACGTTTCAGAACTGGCTTCACCTCGCTGAATCCGGTGTGAAATGCTGCTGAATCCAATGTGACTTCAACAGGTGATTGTTCCGTCGCGAAAGGAGTTGCACGCGCCGAAAATTGAATTGTATCGATTTCAGCCGGTGGATTTGTATAATATCCAAAGGAAAACACGCCGATCTGATCGGTAATAATTTGGGACATGAAGCCGGGCGTTTTGACGTGAATCGTATCCGCCGGATCCGCAAAACCGTAGATGTGCGGAATGCCGTCATTGTTGCTAACGATTCCCAGTAATTGAGGAGGTCGGGGAAACCCGGAGCGGTAAATCACGTCCAGCGGGACAGCCATGTTCCGAAAGTACGGATCGACTTGATTTGCATCTTTCCTGACGACCACACCCATTCGATTGAGTCCTTTGCGCAGTGGAATTTGATAATAATCAATCACTCCGCGATAATTGTAATCGACGCGATAGTTTTGATCATTCACGATCAGATTCAAATACCTGTTGGGCGGTGCGATGGCTGTCAAATTGATATACGGCTGATCCGTAATTATCGGAGATGTATCGAACGAAAGTGCGGTCGGTCGGGGAGAGCTGTTCTCCGGTTTCAGCCACACGGCAGGATTGATCACCCTGAATTTTGAATTGAAATCGAGCACAAAAATCCAGAACAACTGATGGATAATCAGCAAACAAAACAGCGCGATAAATACCTGAATAACACTTCGAATAATTCGTTTTTTCGCACGTGGTTTTTGTTCGTTCATAAATCGCCCCGGATTGTGTGGTTTAATCTGTAGCAAAAAATGGCTTTTAGCTATTGGCTGTTAGTTCTCATGGTGTTAGCTAAAAGCCAATAGCTAACAGCTTTTAAGTTACTCACTGACAATACGAGTTGCCGGGCTTTTTAAATTTTACCATAAAATATTAAGTGGATAAAAAGGATTGTTATAACATATCAATATTTTTTGTAAAAATCAATGGAAATAAAAATATTTGCTATATCGAAATAAACAGACAATTCCTCAAAACCGGTACAGCGCAATTTAAACTTTTTGTGCAATTCAAGCACCACATAAAAAACACTCCATAATCATCTCATAATGCTCATGTTTGTTATTGGTTTTGGTAACGGCAGCCAATCATATAAGAACAGCCAGATGCCAGATTGTCCGAATAAACCGCTGCATTTATCATCGATAAGTTTCAATATTTCAATTTCCATGCTATCCAATGTCCTGCGCTCTTTCGACGTGAGATAATCGGACTGCATCCTTTTTCTGTAAAAATAAAGTTACTGTTCAGGTATTGAAAAATTGCCACAGAGACACAGAGTGCACAGAGAAAA
>CAZCJL010000240.1:0-4014 GCA_964498785.1 uncultured Cytophagia bacterium
TTTAAAGAGAATCCGAAAGCTTTGATGCACACCATCAATTATTGAATGGATACCAGAAATTTTCTATAAAATAATAGTAACTACTCAGCTATTGGCATTATTTCAAACAAAGAGGTCATAGTAATAATTGACTATATAAGTAAAGTACAAAAAATGCTAAATAATCGTATTACTTGTCTAACAGCCAATAGCTAACAGCCAATAGCTAACAGCCAATAGCTAACAGCCAATACTAACAGCCAATACTAACAGCCAATACTAACAGCCAATACTAACAGCCAATACTAACAGCTAACAGCTAACAGCCAATAGCTAACAGCCAAGTAGTAACAAATAATATTTGATTCCATCAATTAACGAAACTTTATCAACTGTAACTGCGCCTATTTTTTCAGGCGGTTTTTTTCTTAATAAACGTAAATTATGTTGAAGCACTTTTAAATCGAAATGCTTATCGATCCTGCCGTAACAAAACGGCCCATATTTTTGTCTCAAATCGTTCACCATCTCACTGAGCGGCATCTGTTTGGCGCCGATCAGGATGTCCGGGTTCAGCATTTGCTCACAGACATTTTTAAATCCCACCGGAACTTCGGCCACATGCCGATCGTATTCTACTGCCATTTTATCGAATGTATCATTCATTGAGGTTGTCCGCACGACATCCCCGCTCCATCCTCTTGTTTCAATCAAATGAGAAAACAACAACGGCATCAGGTCATGGAGTTCTATCGGCAAAAACCAAATATAATAGATATTTTTGAAAAATGCCAGAAAAAATTCAGATTATTTTTTAATGATAATTCTTTGCCTTATGTCCAATAAAAAACCCGCACTTGAAATAAAATGCGGGTTTTAATGGACTTGAATTTCTAAATTACGGTTTTACAAATACTGCTAATTTATACCGATCACGGTAATTGCTTTCCTTGCCATCATTATCATAAACTTTAATGAAGTAAACACCGGGATTCCCGTCAAATGTGATCCGCTCGATGCCTTCGGTTGGTTTGGCCTGCGCCCGGGCAATCTCTTCCAATTCTTCATCATATAAAATCATATCCGTATTCACTTTCATAATTCCTTCAAGAATAATTTCCAGCTTACCGGCCTGACGATTCCGCACAACCAGCCGATAAAAATCCACATCGCCCCGGGGATGAATATAACCGGCAACTGCTCGCTCCAGCTCGATTGGATTTGCGGTTTCTTTACTATTATTCAATTCGAACTCTTCGCCTTCAGAATATGGATTCATGGTCAGCGAAATTGAATATTGATCCGTGTCATTCGAGCCTTTGCCAACAGATTTCAACCGGACGAAATAATCAATCGACCGCTGCAAACCAATATTCGTTAGCCGCTCATCTTCCTGCTCCCCGGTTTCGTTTACAGACAATACGGTTTCTTCCATATCATTAATAATATCGATCTGAAAATCGACATTCGGTACTCCGGCAACCTCTACTCGGGCAACCTGTGTATCAAAGGTTCCCTTATCGATGTGATACCAGTCCTCGTCCTTCTCCTTGTCGATGAATCCGTAAATTGTATCACCAGAGGCAATCGTTGTCGCTTTTACCATCCTGTCGTTCGGCTCCAGTTCAACTTTTTGAGTTGTCTGAACAAATTGTGCCATTAGCTCGTACTGGGAAGTCTCATTACTCTGCCAACTTCCACCTTCAACAACAATGTAATAAAATTCCTTTTCCGGCTCAATTCCAAGATTGGTTATTTTTTCACCCTCACCCTTTCCATTTTCATCAGCAGCATAAATCACTGCCTCAATCGGGTCGTACACTTTTAATGATAAATCAACATCTTCAATACCAGTGAGTGTAATTTCGAGGTATTGATTTTCCACCGGCAGCAGGGATAATTTATACCAGTCTTTTTCATTCCGCGGACTGATATACCCGCGTTTTGGTACTCCCGGGATAAGTTTATTTGATTCAACCGCACGATCATTTGGTTCCAGTTCAATTCCCTGGTTTACTTTTTCAAGATTAATTTTAAGATGATATGCAAGAGAATCATTAAACTTCTTATCAAATTTCTTCAACCAGAGTTCACGAACTCGCAAAAAATAATTTCCTGGAGTCAGCAGATAATTCGTTAGTGTTTCTCCCTCTCCTTCTTTATTTCGATTGATTTCGCGGACAGGCTTATCCGCCTTGTTATCGAACAGCTCCATTTTTAAATTGATATCATGAATTCCAGTGAGTTCAGCTTTCAGAATTGCACTTGAATCTTCCGGAATGTGAATTTTATACCAATCCTGATCAAGTTTTTCATCGATAAATCCTCTGATGATTTCACTGTTTGATACAAATTCTGCCTGTTCAGCGTCATTGTTCGGTTCGGTTTCTGCCATTGTGAAAGTCGATTTTTCTTTAATGCTTTCCTGAGCACACCCGAAAATTAACGCCATGATTGCCAGTATCATAATTTGTAAAAAAATGCGTTTCATAACTTTTCTCCATGATTATGTTACATTTTTTTAAAATTATGAAATTATCAGAGAAAAATCAAGAGAAATTTCGACTCATTAAATTTAACAAAAAAAACACCCCGATAATCATGATTGCCAGGGTGTCTTAACTTATAGAAAAATTTGACATTTAAAATGCAATATCATTTTTTCATAATCGCGGATGCAAAATATTCAATCACATTCTTTAAAATCTCATCGATGTGAACTTTCGGCTCATATCCGATCAATTTTTTAATTTTTGTCAGATCAGGCACACGGATCGACATATCTTCAAATCCTTCTTCATAAGCTTCGTCATACGACACAAATTTGATTTCAGAATCTGAGTTTGTCGCTCTTTTCACCTTTTCAGCCAATTCCACAATACTGATGGGATTGTCATTACCGACATTAAAAATTTGCCCGACTGCTTTTTCATTTTGTGATAATTCGATAAGCGCGCCGACAATATCCGAAACAAAAGCAAAACAGCGTACCTGTTTTCCGGAACCATATACAGTAATGGGTTCGCCGTTCAACGCTTGCGAGACAAAACGCGGCACCACCATCCCATACTGGCCGGTCTGTCGCGGACCAACAGTATTAAATAAGCGAACAACAATCGTTTCTAAATTTTTTTCTTTATGATATGCTAACGCCAGAAATTCATCAATTGCTTTGGAACTGGAATAACTCCAGCGATTCTTGGTGGTCGGTCCCAGCACCCGGTCATCATCTTCCGAAAACGGCGTCTTTTCGCTTTTGCCATAAATTTCCGACGTTGAAGTAATCACAGCTTTTTTAAGATAACGCGCGACAAGTTTTAATACCATTTCTGTCCCCAGAATATTCGTCTGGATAACTTCAACTGGTTTCATCACAATCAATTCGACTCCCACTGCGGCTGCCAAATGATAAACAATGTCGCAATTACTGACAAGTCGATCCATTACAGTTTCATTGAGAATGTCCGCGACAACCATATCAAAATTGGTTCGGCCTTGTAAATGTTGAATATTTGTTAGACTTCCGGTAGAAAGATTGTCAACAACTGTCACTTGATTTCCACTATGAAATAACTCTTCGGCCAAATGAGAGCCAATAAACCCGGCCCCTCCCGTAATTAACGCATGCATAGAAAATCTCCTTCATTTATAGTAGTAATTTAAATTCGATTAATTGTCGTACAGATATATTAAATTTTCAATCGTCCTTACAGGACACTATTTTGTCTTGTATCAAATTTCCCGGCGATAAAATCGCTGGGCTATTGTCAAACGTCCCTTCGGGACTATGAACCTCAATTTGTCCCGCAAGGGACAACCGAAAATAGCCCACCAATTCATTGGTGGGAAAAGATTCGCCGCTATGAATTAGAGTCCCGACAGGGACGATTGAACATTTTTTCATCGTATGTCACATTCTCAATCGTCTTTGCAGGACACTATTTTGTCTTGTATCAAATTTCCCGGCGATAAAATCGCTAGGCTATTGTCAAACGTCCCTTCGGGACTATGAACCTCAATTTGTCCCGCAAGGGA
>CAZCJL010000240.1:4114-4209 GCA_964498785.1 uncultured Cytophagia bacterium
CAACCGAAAATAGGGAGCTGTATTAAAAGTTAATTTCTCTTATGTAAAATTTTTTATCAGACCAGCGATCCCATCGCTCCAAGCGATGGGATCGC
>CAZCJL010000241.1:0-4154 GCA_964498785.1 uncultured Cytophagia bacterium
TAAAGAGAATCCGAAAGCTTTGATGCACACCATCAATTATTGAATGGATACAACTTATACTTGATAATACGCACATTATTAATATCTTATCAGATAAAAAAATTGCTTGTATTTTTAATAAAATATTTCTATTTTATTGTAAACATCAAATTAAAAAGGAGGATCTTTTATGCCGGTTAAATTTAATGAATACTGGAATATCATACCGGGAACAGTGAAACAGTATGCTGAATTCATGATACAATCACGAATTCCAACGTTAAATAAGTTGGGAATTAATATTAACGCGATCTGGTGTGGTTTAATCGGCCCGACGCCGCAAATTATTTCAGAAGGGATTGCTAATAATATCCACCAAATCGAATTTGCTTTGACGAATAAGTCATATCTGAAAACACATACAGAATTGTTAAATTATGTAAAAGATTATCAAAGTAAAGTATTAATACCGACTGGTCGATTTGAACACCTGCCACGGGTTGCAGATAAAAGTACAATAAAATTTAATCAGTACTGGGAAATTATTGCAGGAAAAGAGGATGAATATGATCGATTCATTCGGGATGAATTCACCAATACTTTAAAAAATTTGGGGATACGAGTGGGCGGAGAATGGAAGATTTTAATTGGTGGCTCCCCGAATATCATTTTTGAAGGCCGATGTGAAACAGAACACATTATGAACGCATTGAACAGCAAAGAGTTCAGAAAAATAAGATTTGAACTGCTACAAATTGTTTCAAATTATACAAGCCGAATTTTGGTTATCCACGCATTAAAAACGATTGGCACCAGAGCAGTTAATTATGAATTTGTAGATGCATGGATGTAATAGCCACCGGAAAGTCCCTTAATTTATCCGGATTCTGCCGCCAGGCGCTTTATAACAGCGCGAAACACGAGTTAACAGATTTATTGTTCAGATTTGCAGCTATGAAATAAATTTGTGCATTTCTTATACCTGGCGGTTCATCCACAATTAGTTACTGCATTTCCAGAGTTATATCGATAATTCTGTCTTACCCCTTCCTGTTAATTTTGCGCATATTTATGTACATTCGGTACATATTCGTTTCATTTAATCTTATGGGGTATAATAGTGATAACGAATGAACAGTAAAAAAAATGACTTAGTTGCTGCATAATTCTGCACAGACATTCTCCGGTAATTCTACAAGATATGAAATGTTGTTACCATTTATCGTTACTTCTTTAATTTTATCTGAAGATAAACCCGGTGCATAAACAGAGTAATCCTCGTGTACTTCTACTGCCAGGGTATACCATTCTCCCTCATAGTACGTGCCAAAAATATATGTTAAATCCGCTATTAAACCGGGTATCGCAATTTCGCCGTTGTTAACTTCACCAGCATAACTCCAGGAAGCCACTCCTGCAGAACTGACGCGATACCAAATTGGAAATCCGCTTGGCCGCACCCGAATATCCGGATTACACGGACAATAGCCGGTTGCCTGTACATAAATCGTCACCGGATCAATACCTGATAAATCCAAATTCATTGTCAAATTTCCTGAAGCACACAGATCGTTAATTTCGATATGGCCAACCATGGTCATATTTATCATATGATCATACGCTTCTAATGTCGCAGGCAAATTTCGGGGAACCCGGACAAATGTGATGGAATTATCAGAGCTCATTCTCTCGCTGTAAAAACTCTGGTTATTGCTTGCTTTCAGTTTGTACAGGATGGGATAGCCAGCTTCTTTTCCGGTGATCAGAATCGTAATCCCTGTGCTGCATGCATTCCATTTCCAATCGAGATTCCAATAAGATAAATGAGATACCTGAAAACTAACCGTGTAATTACCGTTTTCGTCAGGACCATCAATTACGGCGTTAAATTCGGTGTTCCATTCACCAGAGTCATCTTCATAACTCCAGACGCCAATAGAATCGCCTGCTTGCACTGGCGCGCCTGTTTCAGGATTTATTGTGCCTGCCGGTATTTGAATAGTCACAATCGGGAGATCTGCAATGCTTTGTTCACTTGTAACAGAGCCACCTTTTTTTTGTAAATGATTTGATGATGAAATTATCTGTTTCGCCACACGTCCGGCTGCATCTTTAATTTTTATTGACGCGAAACCACCTGTTATAAAAGCAGCGTCTTCCCTGACGCCGTTGTTATTTATCGTCACGCTAAATCCACCGGGGAACGAATTTAATGACGCTTCGGTTCGATTGGTGTGATAGACTACCATTGTCTCGATATTCCCTGTTAATGGCTGTCCGTTCCCATCTAAAAGGATTGTTCCCACTGGTAAATAGATACCCGCATAAGCACCGGCGCCTGGCTCGGTGGCGACCGTATGAATATCATTTTCTGTAACTGCGCCGGAATTATCTGTTTGACCTGTTTCGCGAAGCACAGCCACACCCTCAGGCGGATTGTTTAATTCGATCATGTTCACCGTAAAAACAGCGCTGCCAGCATTGTAGATGTTTAACGGAATACTTGTAGGTAAAAAACCATCTGCTTCAGCGACAAGAACAACACGAACCGGCGTGTTTTCAGAAGGTGTAATTGCTTCGGTTAATGCAAAATTCACAAATCCGCTACGCGTTGAGAAAGTCGTCTTCGGATTAGATGTTAAATCGACAATATCATCCTTGTTTTGGCCTTCAATATGCATAACAACTTTTTGATCATTAAGAGGGTTTCCTGTGGTTGCATTTTTAATTATTCCGGAAATAATAGTTTCGATGGGTTCAGAATTAATGATGATTTTAAAATCATCTGCCGGATTTTTGATATTACAATTCAGTAGCAGCACGAATCCAATAATAAAAACCACAATCCGAACGCCCGCATATTTTATTTGCTGATCTTTATTCACAATAAGCTCCTTTCCTGCTAAAACAGCCGATACGAAAATCCAATGGAAAGTACCGGGTATAAATTAAAACCCTTAATATCATCTTCTACATCCCCTTCCTGCTCAGTGGTCGGTTCGATCAAACCTTCTGCCTCCATTGTCACTTTGGGAGAATTTTGAAAGAGAAGACCAAAATCAACAATAAAGCCAAACCGCTTATTTTGTTGCACAGCATTACCCAGTCCGATCCCTAAAAATGGCGCGAATTTCTGAAAATCAACAATACCATCAATATCTCCCAATTTTTCAGGCGTATATATTTTCCCGCCAACCTTATAATTTTTAGTAGGACGTCCGGTACCGGAAGCTTCGTTGCCATTATGAATGACTCCGAAACTTAATCGAAATTTTTCTTTGAACGGATGCCAATCTAACAACATAGTAAACGTGTTCAGTTTTAAATCAATATCAAATTCGATCTGTTCAGCGCCTTCTCTGCCCTGATATTTGAATGCAAAATGATTCAGACCGATTCGGGCATTTAAGAACGGGATAATCGCCTTTGTCAATTCAAAACCATAACCCAATGTGCCGATTTTTCCTGAAATCGCAAAACCACCCAATTGGAGACCAGGGCCCGAATAGGCCATGTTGGGCTTAAATTGATGAGTTGTTCCGGGATTAACATCTGGCGCTTTTAATTCCAGCACTGTCACTTCGTTTTTGGCAATTTTATCAAACACGTTTTGGCTGTATGCAAAACTTCCAAAACTAATGAATATTAATCCAGCCCAAATCAGTATGCTCTGTTTCATCATGCATTCCTTATAAAGGTGTAAATATCTTTTTATCGTTATTATGGTTATCGTACAAAAATTGAAGATAATAACTGAAAAGATATTAATTAAATTGAAATAATGTGACAGCTACACGATATAATAAATAGTAACCGATCACAGGGTAGAAATTATAGTGTTATAAGTTATAGTAAATATGGAGTGCAATCCCTTTATGGATTGCACTGCGACGCATAAAGAACGTGTCCAAAAACTACCCTTGCGAAGGTTTTTCAAAACAGGACAAGCTGTATATTGATGCATATTCATGAATTTGTCTATATATTGTGTTGTCGCGAAACCTTCTCAAGGGTTTTCCCGACGATATCAAAGTTCCTGGACACGTTCTAAAGGCGTTGCACTCCGACTCTTTAGATATTAAAGAATTCATTATTATTACCCTGTGATCAGCTACAATAAATAGTATCCATTCAATAATTGATGGTGTGCATCAAAGCTTTCGGATTCTCTTTAA
>CAZCJL010000242.1:0-4114 GCA_964498785.1 uncultured Cytophagia bacterium
AAATACGACATCGCGGCAAGCGCCCATATCTACCATAAAATATTGAGAAGATACAAAATTTTTATAAAAAAGGCTGTGGATGGCTGCCATTCACAGCCTTTTTCGTTTTTTGCCCTTACGAAAAGGCTGTACTCAAATAAAATGAGGCAGCCTTTTTTATTTGTATGAAAAAATGTGAAGTTATAAATCTAACGAAACAGACACAGGCAAAAGAAGGGAATTACACATGATCTGTCAAAATATTCTGGAAACAATCGGTAAAACGCCACTGGTTCGGATCAATAAGCTGGTGTCAAAACATGATGCCGAACTTGTGGCGAAAGTGGAATCATTCAATCCGGGTGGTTCGGTTAAGGATCGGATTGGATTGAGTATGATTGAAGATGCAGAAATGCGCGGTGAGCTAAAGCCAAGCGGGACGATCATTGAGCCGACGTCCGGGAATACTGGGATTGGGCTGGCAATGGTCGCCGCGGTGAAAGGTTATAAAGTGATATTGGTGATGCCGGAATCGATGAGTATTGAGCGCCGGGCGCTGCTAAAACATCTGGGCGCTAAGATTGTGCTGACTCCGGCGGATCAGGGAATGACTGCTTCCATTGAAACCGCACGGAAATTAGCGCAGGAAAATGGATATTTCCTGCCCCTGCAATTTCAAAATCCAGCCAATCCCGAAGTGCACACTCGAACCACGGCGCTGGAAATTATTAATGATTTGAAGGAGCGTGAATTGCATTATTTCGTTGCCGGAGTTGGAACCGGCGGGACCATTTCCGGAACCGGAATAGCGCTGAAAAAGCATTTCCCTGATTTGAAAGTCGTGGCAGTTGAACCGCACGATTCCCCGGTTCTGTCCGGTGGGAAACCAGGACCACATAAAATTCAGGGAATGGGCGCTGGTTTTCTGCCGGAAGTTTATAATGCCGACATTGTGGATGAAATCATTTCGATTAAAAACGAAGATGCGTTCTCAACGGCAAAATGTCTGGCGCAAACCGAGGGAATATTATGCGGCGTCTCGTCAGGTGCAAGTGTGTTTGCTGCGATGCAGGTTGCGCGCGAGGCAGGAACAGGTAAATTAGTCGTTGTTGTCATCCCGGATACAGGAGAGCGATACATTAGTACAGACTTATTTAAGGAGGATACATAATGCTTAAAATTGTAGAAGATTACAGGGCAGTGAAACGAAACGATCCCGCGGCGCGAAATTTTATGGAAATTATTACGTGCTATACCACGTTACATGCAATTATTTTTCACAGGCTTGTCCATTTTTTATATACAAAATTAAGAATTCCGGTTCTGCCGCGATTTATCTCAGTATTAAGCCGATTTTGGAGCGGCGTTGAAATTCATCCGGCTGCGAAAATCGGGAAAGGATTTTTTATCGATCACGGAACCGGAGTGGTAATTGGTGAAACTGCTCATATCGGCGATAACTGCGTGCTGTTTCACGGCGTTACCCTGGGTGGAACCGGGCATCATCACGGCAAACGTCATCCTACTATCGGAAATAATGTGCTGATTGGCGCAAACGCCACGCTGCTGGGACCGATCAAAGTTGGGGATAATTCCAAAATCGGCGCAACGTCGGTTGTGATTAACCGCGATGTCCCGCCGAATTGCACGGTTGTTGGCGCTCCGGGACGCATTGTAAAGCGAAACGGAATTCATAACGATGAACCATTACCACTGGCGCATTATCGGAACGGTGGCGAATCCGAATCTACTGCGGCTGCTCCGGCGGAGGCAATTGATCTTCATCTGTTTAAATAGTCAGGAAATAGATTGATACAATCCCTGAAAGCAGCGCCAGAACCCCGAAACGATTCAGCCGTTCATGCATAAAAATGACCGCGCTGATGGTTGTCAATACGATGATGCCGATATTTGTTGCGGGATAAACGATGATAGCTGGCAATTTAACCAGTGCACTAATCAGAAAAAATGTGCTGAAAATATTTGGCACTCCCAGGATAATACCGCGCAGAAAAGTTCGCTTTTCAATGGTGATCTTTTGAAAGTAAATAATTATTAGCGTGTATAAAAATGAAAACGTAAAAATAGAGAAAAGAAACAATGGCTTCTCATTTATGGGACGCCATTGTTGAAATACTTTGATGCAAAAGTCACCACAACCAATACCTGCTAAAACGGCAAACAGGTAGAAATAATCTTTGAACTGCAGCGTTCCGCGGGACATCCTTCGCAATGAGAGATAAAACAAAACAATTGTTACAAATGCGAACAAGAATCCGTTCAACTGTGACGGCGTTGGTTGTTCGTTGTAGAAAACGATAGAAAGCAGAACCGGAATAACCACAGATAACCTGGAACTGGTCGCAGCCAGGGCTGTTCCCGCGGCAGTTATCGCCCGGGCAAACGCAAAAAACGAAAACACAAATAATATTGCAAGCAATGCACCAAAAACGAGGGTCGGAAAATAAATACTGAAATTGGCATCCTGAATCATCATCCCAAAACTAATGACCGATGCCATCATATAATTGCCCGCCAGCAGCAAAATCGGATGCCCTTTTTGCATGTCATTATGTTTCAAAAGAAGGGCAATCGAGGTGGAGCAAAGAATTGTCAGAATTAACGGGATCACGTTATTGGAGTATCTTCCACTTTTTCTGGTAAGAATCAAAAATCCGGAAATTGATTATATCCGATTTAAATGCATAGCGATCGATTCCTTCGGCTTCGATGAATAATTCAAAATTCATGTTGAGTGAATCTTGAAAATTGGGAATGTAACTATTTATTTCATCAACAAAATCAGGACTGGAAATTTTCTTCACCGATTCAATGACTCCTAATTCATCAAAGCCAGTTAATAAAAGAATGGTATTATCCGATTGTCCGGTATATTTTATAATTATTCCAATATCTTTCTTATAACTCATTCGCTCAAATTGTGTTGAGGCAAATGTTTGAATAGTATCTGCATTATTATTGAGAAGATAAATTTCAGGCGGCGATATCTGGTAATTAAAAGAAAAGTTAGAAATCAATTGATTTAATTCATAAAGCGTTTTAAAAGTACCGATGAAAATAATATTATTGCTTTTTAAATCTTCCCATATTAGTTCTGACGATAATTTGATTAACACTTTGTTAGAAGACTGCAACAATATTGGCAAAATATAGACCATGCTCTCCGCTGAACTGGGTCCCAAATAGGTAAAATTACACTCCACAAATTTTTCAATTAGTTTTGGGCTTTTTTTGAGGATTTGTTTAAATTCTTCGGCGGAATTAATTTGAGGATCTCTGACAAAATATCCGCCACTTGCTTGTTTCCTTTTTTCGAAAAGAAAAAAATAATCCCCAAATACCAGCAGTGTGGGAGATTCGCTATTTTTTAAAATGTCTCCCCAAACCGGATGTTGTTCTGTGAAGATTGTACTACCTTTATTCGAGTCAATGTGCTTTTTTTGAAGGATAATTATGGCCAGCATAATGATAAGCATTGGTATCAACAAACCAAACGTTAAATATTTGTAGTGAACCTGAAATTTGTTTTTTTTGTTATCGATACAGGTGAAGACAACATTGTATCGGCCTTTTGGAATTTGAATTCTTACAGGGTCTTCCTTACCTTCTGTTAAATAATAGTGTTCTAATTTTTTTCTGAGGTTACTGATATAAACCCGGATCGTTGGATCGTCATGCGGATCGAAATTTGAATCCTTATCAAAAAGGTCCGCCGCGATGGTGGTTTCTTTGATCTGTTCATCCTTTTTAGACGCGGCAACTAAATATTTCAGAAGCTCCTTATATCGATTACTTTCTTTGAATTCAGAACTTTGAAGAACTTTTTCCAATATTTTTGCTTTATCAACCATGATATTAAATATATTAAAAATTGTTAAAAAATTCAAGCATAATTTTTAGGGGTGGTTTGTTGGTATAGTTGGAGGTAATTTACATGTAATTTACGGTAAATATCTTGATATTTTCATTTCAAAAGTTTAGTTTGAAATTGTCTTACTTTTGGATATAAAATATAGAATGAATTTTTTATTAAACCTTGAAAATTACTTTTCTTCTATAGAATTTTTAGTATCCATTCAATAATTGATGGTGTGCATCAAAGCTTTCGGATTCT
>CAZCJL010000243.1:0-4107 GCA_964498785.1 uncultured Cytophagia bacterium
TATCTGAGCGGATTCCTGCATCCGCAGGAATGACAGCTCTATGCTGAATAGTAACGTGAATTATTAAACTTAGTGGAGCGAAAAAATGAGAGATAATATCTTATTAAAAATGGCTGACTGGCATTCCAACTATCCCTGGCGGATATTGGCCATTGTTATTGTGCTGACATTAATTTTTGGCGCACTATCTTCACAATTATCGGTCACAATGCGTTGGTCCGATCTTCTTCCCTCAGGCGACCGCAGGACTGTTCAATTTAATAAAATCGTTGACGAATTTACTTCATCAACCAGTATCACAGTGGTTGTGCAGGGAGAACAATCTCAAATAAAACAATTTGCAGATGTTTTGGCGCCCCGAATATTTGCAGCAGTGGATAGCAGTAAAAATAAACGCAATCAAATTGAAATTTCTAAACTACAAGAAAAAATTGCAGTACTACGCAACGAAAAGAATCGCGAACCGGAAATTAACAAGCTGGAAACAGAAATAACCAATCTTCGCTCACAAATAAATCGCCCATTAATTAAACGTGTAGATTATAAAACCGAGGTCGATTTCCTGCGCGATCACGGGCTCATGCTAATCAACGAAAAAGATTTGAAAAATACAAAGGACGTTTTTCTGGATCCGAATTTAACCGGCGTGCTGTTCAATTTAAACAACTCAATGGAGAAAGAATATATCGGCGATTCGGAATCCATGTCCACCCGTGAAAAGGAAGATCAGGCATTTGCATTTTTGGATGGTATCCAAAATTTTATTGGTGTATTAAAGAAATCTGCCCGGGGGCAAAATGTACCGGAAGAGGAAGTCCATGCAGCGGTTGATAAATTTTTGATCGGCGAACCGTATCTGTTATCTTATGACAAGAAAGCGCTGATATTGAATGCAATTCCGAATTTTACCATGATGGACACGGAGATGCTTGTCACGGGAACAGATGTTGTGCAATCCATTGTTGATGACGTATTGCAGGATTTTCCGAATGTCACAGCCGGGCTTACAGGCATGATCCCCATCGGTCACGATGAGATGGTTTATTCACAGCAAAGTCTTGGCGAAACCACAATCATCGCTGTCGTCGCAATTTTAGTCTTGCTGATCCTATCATTCAGAATGTGGGTTGCCCCTGTTCTGGCGCTGGTAAATCTGATTGTTGGCATTATTTGGGCAATTGGCGCGACAGCCGTTCTCGTCGGTCAATTGAATATCATGACGCAAATGATGTCTGTTATTCTGCTCGGATTGGGAGTTGACTTCTCGATTCACCTGATTTCCGGATTTACAGAATGGCGTGCGGCCGGAGATTCCATTCAAACAGCGATGGAAAAAACGTTTCTGAAAAGCGGTAAAGGAATTATTACTGGTGGGTTAACCACTGCCTGTGCATTTTTAACGATGATCATCAGTAGCTCCCGCGGAATGAAAGAAATGGGAATCGTTACCGGCGCTGGATTAATTGCCATCCTGTTGGCAACGATGTTGTTCCTGCCGGTTTTATTGGTCTTTCGTGAACGACGACTGGACAGAAAACTTTTGAAAAAAAGGACATCCAAATCTCCGGTGCAGCGAGATATTTCATTTCGCTTCCTGGGCAAAATTGGTGATTTTCTTGGCAAACATTATGGCTTCACGCTCATCGCTGCAATCATTGTCACTATCTTGCTGACATGGGCTGCCGCGAATATTACTTTTGATCAGAACTATATGAATATCGAACCCGAAGGATTGACTTCCATTACGCTACAGGACACGGTCTTGAACAAATTTGACCTTAGTATGGATTACGCACTGATTTTAACCGATGATGTGGATCAGTCCCGTAATTACGCTGAGGAATATCGGAAAATGGGTTCAGTTGCAATTACGGAAGATATTTCGCTTTATTTACCATCTCCCGAACAGCAATCAAACAGGACTCCCCATATAGAAGATGTACGAAACGCGATGCAGTCTGCTGTGATTAAAAAGAACATTACCGAAGATGAGATGCCGCTGTTAATTGATCAGATCAAAAGATTGGAAATGAATGTTATGGAAATGCAGGATATGGCGTTCCTGGGCGGACAGGATAAAGTGGATAATAAATGTAAACAAATTGTCGGCATCCCGGGTAAGCCGGAATCTATGAATATTATTCAGGATTTGTTAACGATCGTTGAAAACAGAACTGAGCGATCACGAAAAGGATTTTCAAAATTGCAGCAGAAGTTTGCACCCTATTACAAATATTCTGTCTTAGAAATGTGCTCCACTGCTCCCATTCAATTGGAAGAATTACCAGAATCAATTCTCGATCGCTATAGTAATAAAACACGTGATCAGTTTTTAGTGACAGTCTTCCCTTCTGGTAATGTCTGGCAAAATGCGGATTTTCTTAACCATTTTGTTAAGGATTTGGAGCAGGTTACGGAAAAAGCAACGGGGATGCCGCCTGTCTTCAAAGCGCTTATCGAAATCATCGGACGGGATGGTCGGAACGCCATGCTTTTGACGCTGCTAATCGTTTTCCTCCTGCTCCTGTTTGATTTTCGACAGGCAAAATATGCGCTGTTGGCAATGGTACCGCTGGCAATTGGCGTGCTGTGGATGGTTGGATTTATGCATCTGACCGCGATGCAATTCACTGTAATGAACGTGATGGGATTGCCAATGATAATCGGCATCGGAATTGATGACGGGGTGCATATTGTTCATCGTTGGCGAAATGAAGGAAAAGGCAGGCTGATGACCATTTTCGCTAGTACCGGAAAAGCGATTTTCCTGACTTCATTAACAACAATGTTAGCATTCGGATCGTTGATTTTTTCTGTTTGGAGAGGATTCGGACAACTCGGAGGAGCGCTATTTCTGGGAGTAGCCGCCTGTTTTTTGACAACTATTATTTTTTTACCAGCCATTATGCATCTGATCGAAAAAAGAAACGGGCCAAAGCCAGAATAATATTTTTTCGCTCGTATTAAAAAGCAATTCGCGTAACTCGTGAGAACATACAAAAATTGTTTTTCAAAAACAATCACTTTTATTGACGTTATGCGATATTCTTTTTAAATGAATTGTTAAGATTGTAGAACCTGAAATATTCATAAATATTTACCGCAAAGACGCTAAGGCGCAAAGAAATAAAAACAGAATTTTAAATTTGGTTGTTTGAAAAATTACTATCATTTTTTTCTCAGGGCAAAAATACGAATAATTCTATTTTGAATCCACCGTTGATAGATAAAGATTTTTATTCAACGACCGTAATAAAGGCATAAACGTAATGGAGCGAGGAGCTTTGTAGGGCAGTTTATTTTAATTATGCCGAAGAGCTCGTTAGAATGATAAGAATTAGCAACCGCGATTTAGAAAAATGCGTTGCGTCTCAACGTCTTTGCGGCGTATGAATTACTGAGGTTATAAATTATTTAATCACTTGATATTTGCAAAACTGGTAATTTTACTAACACGATGTAGTTCTTTTACTGGTTTAGTTTATACTCGGCTTGATAGCACGCCGGGAGGTGCAAGCGGTTTTTGGGGCAGAATTGCCCTGTTAATTTATAAGCGTGGTGCTGAACTAAAACTGCACCTGAAAAATAAATGACGCCCCGTGTCTGTTGTCTTCCTCATCGTCTAATTTATAACCTGCATAAGCATCAAGCAGCCCCGGCTCAGGCGCAGCATCAATGTAAATTCGGTAAAAGAATCCGCCGTCAAGATTGCCGCGCAGGCTAACCCGGGCATTGACAGCGTTAAAAGTTCTGCCCCCTGGAAATCATCATCTTTAAAAGAGAACCAACCTTCACTTTGTAATAAAATATTGATTTTGAAAAAATCCTGGTGCAGATAGGATTTCAATTGCTCGTTCAGGGAAGATTTTTCTTGAGCGATGCCGGTCAATGAAAACAATAAGACTCCTAAAATTGTTATTAAAGTAACTTTTCTCATAAAACCTCCTCAAGTTATTGAGATTTTGAGCTGTTGTACAAAAACAACGAGTTGATTAAAAAAATCAAAGCCGTAACCGGGCAATCTCTGTTAAATGTAACAGTTAACATATACAAATCGTATCCATTCAATAATTGATGGTGTGCATCAAAGCTTTCGGATTCTCTTTA
>CAZCJL010000244.1:0-4088 GCA_964498785.1 uncultured Cytophagia bacterium
ATTTAAAGAGAATCCGAAAGCTTTGATGCACACCATCAATTATTGAATGGATACAAAAACATTTTAGTATCGTTAAAATTATTATACGTTTATCCACATTTAAACCATTTATCGTGACGTGCAAAGGGAAAAATTCAAATAAATTGAATTGATACCTCCCCGAAGGGCTTTCAAAATTTTATAACATAAAAAATACTACTTTTTTAATTTGAAACCAAACAGATAAATATCTCTTTCATTGATTTCTTCTCTGCGTTTTCAGACTCGCCTCTCCATGAAAATCAACATCAAATTTATAACAATAATACGCTTGCATTTTTTACAATTTTTTTATATAATATAAATCATTGGTAACATCAGGAGGATACTCAATGTCCGATATTAAGATTGACACTTCCACTAAAAGACAAATTGTTCAGAGAATAATCGATAGCAAAGAATTTGTCAATAATACTGTTTATCAAAAATTTCTATTCTACCTCGTTGAAGCGTCAATAGAAGAAAAATGCCTGAAAGAAGCAACGATTGCGATAGAATATTTTGGAAGAGATGCAAAATTTAATCCAGCCGAAGATCCGACTGTTCGCGTTCATTTTCACAATCTCAGGAAAAAATTAAGAACGTATTACCTGTCCGAAGGAAAAGATGACAAAATAAGGCTTTATGCTCCAAAAGGACGATACGAAGTTACCTTTGAGCCAAAAGAGGAACCGAAATCAAATATTCGCTGGAATTTCCGTTATAAAAAAATAGCGCGTATTTTAGCGTTACTGGCATTAATTTTTGTCATTGTTTATTTATGGAATGAAAACATATCAATTCAAAAAAAAATCAGCCACTACAAGGATAATTCAAACAAATGGATATGGAGTGATATTTTAAATGACGATAAACCGATTCTTCTGGTGGTCGGTGATTACTATTCGTATGAAGTCTATAAGAATGATGTAAATCGTACCTTAAAAATAAGAGACGAGAAAATCAATTCAGAGGCAGAACTGAATCAATTTTTAGAAGAGAATCCCGATTTAAATCAAACGATTACTCGGAAAGGGATCTCGGCGCTATTAGTCCGTAATATAATCGCCTTCTGGAATGCAGTCCCCCTTCTTTATCCCTATTATGATAAAATAAAAATCAGAGTAGCATCCCGGCTCACGTGGCAGGATGTGCAGGATCATAATATTATTTTTATGGGTGGTTTCAGAACTCTTGGAATTTTAAATTATTTCATGCAAAAATCCCATTTTCGCTTTGGGCTTTTCCCGCATGAAATTTACCAACTGAATGACCAGGGGGATACAACTAAAGTACTAAAGTCATTTTACGGAGAAGTCCCGTTTAAAAAATATAATAAGGATTTTGCTACTGTCATAAAAATGCCCGGTCCGGCAGAGAATCATGTTATTATATTCGCCGGTTTTTTCTTTATCGGAATTGACGGCGCGTTGAGATTTATGATGAATCCTTCAATCGCTGTAGAGACCGATGATAAAGTTGCTAAAACAATCGATCAAAAACCTCGCTATTTTGAAAGCATTTTTGAGGTCGAAGGATTCAGTTCAACTCGACTTGAGATCAAAATTTTAGAATTTCAACAACTAAATGAAGAATAGCATTTAAATTCATGGCATTAATTTTATCAGCCAGAATATCAAATTCCCCCCGTAATTCTATATTGTCAGATGATTTTCCGAGCATCACTTCAAAGATACCCGGCTCAACGATTCGTTCCAAATGGCGATCCAGCAAATCCTGCACCCCCACAGCTATTGGCTGCCTGGTGTCCAGATATACCGGCTTCTTTTCTACAGCGCTCACAACAAAGCAACAGCACAGTAAGAGAATTAATACCGTGTAAATATTTATATGCCTGGTCATTTAATACTATTTCATAAACACGCATTTCTTACTCAACAGTTGCCCATCCACGCGTAAGACATAGAAATAAACGCCATTTGCCACGATCCGTCCGTTGTCATCGTCGCCATGCCATACTGACTCATGCCTTCCGGCTGCGAGCCTGCCCTGAATCAGCCTGCGCACCATTCTGCCCTGCATATCATAAACCGAGAGAGCAACAGCACCGGTTTTTTTTAGATCAAAATTGATGTGAGTTTCCGGGTTGAACGGATTGGGGTAATTCTGGTATAATCGAAATCGATCAATGACGTTATCAGAGTGATGTTCAGCGACTCCGGTCGAACCGCTGCCAATCACTTCGATATAATCCACATCTATTCCTTTACCGCCGGAAACTACTTTAATTGTATGACTTCCTTCATCCAAATCACCGGACTCGAAAATAATGACATGCTCCATTGGTGGATTACTGTTCCAGCTCAAATTATTCGCCACTGTGTCTGCATCGATGATGATATCTCCTGTTTGACCGTTTGGGTTGGTAATCACATAAACTCTTACCTTTGTACCGGTGAAGGTAATTTCTGCGGACTTTCCGGCGCCATTCAGCAGAATCGTTGAATTATTATCCCCTGCCGGCAGTCCAAAATCAGTCGGATCCACTCGCTGAGCGCCTTCGGAAAGTATCCAACTCTCATCCTCATCGCCGATTTTCGTCCATTCTCCTGTATCTGAAATAACGGTGATAGAACCATTGTTAAGATTTAAATCAAATAAATTTTCTTCTGAATCGATAATTCTATTGTTCCCAATGAACTCGATATGGCAGGTATCACCGGCAGTTTCATTTTCACTTATTGTAAACTGCAATTCAAGAACGCGTTCACCATCAGGGATATTCATTGGCATTTCTGAAGATTGCCAGATGATATTCACCTGTCCGTTTTCTGTATTCACATTTTCGGTTGCCAGATAATTGCTGTTAATTCCGGAAAAAGCTGCTATATTCGAATCGAAGCCGATATGCAGTTCTATCTCTGCCACATCACTAAACCCGAAATCCGCGATGACAGGCATGGCGACGTTATCGCCGGCTTCTCCCTTGACATTATCCATGGATAGCATCAGCGGTTTTGCATTCGAGAGATTTTTAAAAATCAGCGCGCCCCGGTTGTAGGTTTTTGTACTGAAATTCCACAAACCGTGCTTATCATTATCGCTTCCGAGTATCTGATAATAGGATTGTGTTCCTTTTGCTTTGAATACAATCAGATATTGACGTATAATATCTTCCAGGTCATCGTCATTCCAGGTTTCCTGATTTTTCCCGGACCATTCGCCGACCATCACGTCGGATTCCGCACAATCATATTTGATGGCACTTTGCTCGATTGCATAATTTATCCAATCCGTCGGTGACATAAAACCAACAGCCTCGGAAGGGTAATATGCATGGATCTCTACAGGATCCCCTGATGGTTTGTATTCGTTACAATATCCGATAATCGCATTTTGTCTCATTTTTCTGTTGGCACCCTGAGTAAACAGAACCGCCATTGCGGGCCAGGCATAACCATGTCCGGCAAATCTCGGATCAGTGCCAAACGTATGATAATTCACAGCCGCATTATCAAATCGCAATGGGACATAGGGTTCATTATCATGAGTAATATTTTCAATCGTCACTCCAAGCGAATCCACGAGGTGATACATTAAATCGATATCCTCCTGCGTCATATACACGTGCAGATCGATCCAGACAGAGACGCCGGCATACGCGGCTGTCTTTAAAGCCATAACATTGTAATTCCAGGGATCATTCATCCCCCAGTCATTCGGATGAATAAGAGCAACTTCCGGAATATGATTATATTTAGACCAGCCATATCCTTTATAGGTATCGTCGAATGTCGCGCCAAACGAGCTTGTGCCTCCCAATCGGATCGATTCAAAACCCAGATCCTTTATAACGTCTCCAACTCGTTCGACAACCTGCTGTTCACTAAATCCCGGGTGCAGGCTGTAGCGAAAAGCTCCCTGCACATTTACGCCATTCACAAAACTCTCTGAATTATTGTTGCCTGTCGAAAATAGATTCGTGCAGAATAATATGCTAATCAATATAAACGAGTTCATCAAACTATTTTTATGCAATTTCAATTCTCCTTTTGGTATCTTCTCAATATTTTATGGTAGATATGGGCGCTTGCCTCTATGTCGTATTT
>CAZCJL010000245.1:0-3717 GCA_964498785.1 uncultured Cytophagia bacterium
ATTCTGGGGAATAATTATCCGAATCCGTTTAATCCGGTAACGAAAATCGGGTACGGTATTGCCAGAGATTGTCACGTGGAAATCATTGTGTACAATATCCGTGGCGAAAAAGTAAAAACCCTGCTGTCGAAAAAATTGAATGCAGGATATCGCTACGTGACATGGGATGGAACCAACCAATCTGGCAACAGTGTGGCATCAGGAATGTACCTGATCCACATGCACGCCGGCGATCCATCTCGTGGTGTTGAGTATGGTATCAACAGTGTGAAGAAAATGATTTTGGCGAAGTAATTTTTTTAATGATGACGAAAATATAAAAGTGAAAATGGCAAGCCTGTTCCCGGAACCGCAGATTACACAGATTTCGCTGAGATAAAATCTGTGTAATCTGCGACATCAATGGTTATATTTTAATTTTAAATAACTGATTAGTTAACAGAAATTCCAGACGATCTGTTTTTGAAATTCAGTATTAAATGGAAACCACGAATTAATAATTTAAAACAGACATGATTATGGTGAAAAAGAGAATATTTTGGCTATTACTCGTAATGCTTCTGATGAATCACCCCGTTGGCGCGGTCGCACCGGACTGGAATGTAAATCCGTCGAATTTCGAGATGAATGCAAACATGACGGCGGCGCTCTATTTTGATAAAAACCTTACAAATGATGCAAATAACATCGTTGGTGTATTTGTCGAAGATCAATGCCGGGGAGTCGCCTCTCCGACATTCATAATGAACAAGAGCATGTATTTCATTACCATTTACAGCGATACATCAGAAGTCATGACTCTGAAAGCATATATTGCGGTTATGGATTCGATATTTGAAATCGATGAATCAATTACATTTAAGCTAAATGAAAGTTATGGCGATCCGTTTGATCCTTTTCAGTTAAATATTTATTTCAATTACGATTTTCCGCCTTCGCTGGCCACCATTCCTTCTCAGACCATTACACAGGGTGAATCATTTGAACCGATTGCGCTGGACGATTATCTGGAACAATCGGATGACGATTCTGTGACGTGGAGCTATCGTGAAAATAATCAACTTTTCGTTTCGATAAGCAACGATAATATCGCGTCGGTCCTGCAACTTTTTACAACCTGGACCGGTACGGACAGCATTATTTTCACAGCAACCGAACAAACGCCCAATGCATTAACAGCGGAACAATCAGTGGCTTTTACAATTCTTAACGTCGATAATCCGCCGGAAGTTCTGCAAATCCCGGATCAGACAATCGGCTTGAATCAAAATTTTCGACACATCGATTTGAATAATTATCTGATTGAACAAGATGGTGACACTGTCATCTGGGCCTATTCCACCGTTTCGGAAACGGGATCGGACGCTCCTCCGGACTGGTATGTTCAGCCATCGGATTTTGGAATGTCCATGACAATGACCGCCGAAGTACTGACAAGAGGAGAACAGGCGCAGGCGGGTTCCCATCTGCTGGCTGCATTTGCTGTCGATGCGGGACAACCCGATTCCCTGTGGGAATGCAGAGGCGTTGCCCAACCGGTGAATGTGATGAATACATGGCAATATTATCTGACTATTTTTTCAGATACAAACGGCGAAAAAATCCGACTGCGATTTTTTGATGCCGCAAGCAGTAACATTTTCCCGGTCATGGAACAATTTACGTTCCAATTGAACAAAACGTATGGCTCCCCTATCTCCCCGGAAATTCTGAACGCGGGCTATTTAATCGTTACAATCAGCGATGAAACTATCGCCAAAATTGAGCCAACCGACACATCATGGGTCGGGAGTGAAATAATTCAATTCCGGGCAACAGACCAGGGCACGATCAATAATTATTCCGATTCCACAACTGTAACATTCACCATTTTGCAGGATCATGCTCCTTCGGTAAAAGTCATTCCTGACCAGATCATTGAGCAGGGAGAAAGTTTTACTCAGTTTGATCTGGATGACTATCTGACTGAATTCGACAACGAACCTGTCCAATGGTCTTTCCACGGGAATAGTTATCTTGATGTTGATCTGGATGGAACCAATATTGTCAGCATCGATCCGGTTGATACAAATTGGTGCGGCAGTGAATCTATCTGGTTTGTGGCTATAGACTTAACGAGCAATGCGTTATCCGATTCAACAGAAGTGTCATTTTCTATTGAAGATAAAGATTATCCACCCGAACTTTCCGATATCGGCGACCAGAGCATCCGGGTCAATGAGAACTTTTCCCCAATTAATCTTGAGGAGCATTTAACAATAATTGACAGCGACAGCGTTTGCTTTAGTCATACGTTCTCTGCCGAATTACAAAATGCCCCACAGCCGGAATGGTCCGTTAGACCGGGTGATTATGAATCATCCATGACAATTACCGCGATTGTGCTGACACGCGGCGACACAACCGACGGTACAAGCCACCTGCTCGCAGCATTTTCCGGCGAAGAATGCCGTGGCATTGTTTCGGCAACTGAATTGATGGGTGCAGCCTTCTATTTTATGACTATTTACTCCAATAGCGACAATGAATCGATTCATTTCAAATTTTATAATGACGATCTGAAAACGATATTTCCTGTCCGGCAGCAATTAACCTTTTCCGAAAATGCAGAATTTGGCACTCCGTTGGAACCCTATTGTCTGAACGCCGAATTTCTGACAATTACAATTGAGGAGAACAAGCTGGCCTCTGCCGCTGTCGTGGACAGCCAATGGATCGGAAGTGAAAGCGTCGTGTTTATTGCGAGTGATGTGAACACACACAAATTATATGCAGATTCACAAGCTGTAAATTTCGTGGTTCAGGACATGATACCGGTGGAGTTAAGCAGTTTTGAAGCGACCGTACAAAACAGCGCTGTGCAGTTGCACTGGAAAACAGTGACCGAATCAAACAATTACGGTTTCTATATTCAGCGAAAATTAATTACATCAAATGAATGGAAGAACATCGGATTCGTCGATGGGCATGGCACATCGACAACTCCCCATGAATATCTGTTTGAAGACCCCAACGTTGATCAGGGGCAATACAGTTACCGCCTGAAGCAGGTGGATTTTGACGGCAGCGCGACATACTCGCAGCAGGTATCGGTAAACGTCAATGTGCCAATGGATTTTTCGCTATCTGCCAATTTCCCGAATCCATTTAATCCGAATACAACCATACAGTACAGTTTACCCGCCGGTGAACACCGGGTAAATCTGGACATATACGATATTACCGGGCAATGCATAAAAACCCTGATCAGAAACCAATCTCTGGGTGCGGGGTATTATCAAATCAGATGGGATGGTACAGACAACGCGGGTAAACCTGTAGCATCCGGCGCCTATTTTTACCGGTTTTCCGCGGGCTCATTTACAAAAATCGGACAGATGGCGCTTGTGAAATAAGGAAATATTTCCGAATACAAAATAGTATCCTTTAATCTCATGATGGATACAAGATTGTACAATTTGCATTTTGTATCAGGCTGAATCCTGCAACAATATCTTGTGATAATCTCATTTGACACAAAGGTCAAATAAGATTATCTGGCAGACAATTTGATTTTAATGCATAATCGGACGTACTATGTCAAGTAAAAATTCAGGAATTTGATACTAATAAATTTTGTAACCATTCAGGCTTATGAAAAATGCCACCGAGACACAGAGGTCTCAGAGATTTTCTCATAAATTATTTGCGGAAAGTATGTCTCATAATGTGATTGAA
>CAZCJL010000246.1:0-3690 GCA_964498785.1 uncultured Cytophagia bacterium
GAATATTTCATAGTCATCTATCCTTCATATTCCAAAGTGATTTACAGCAGAATTATCAGTCGCACAGACAAGCATAACCATCACCTCCTTTCAGGAAAAAAGGCGTTCGCTCATAGCCAAAATTAGCGCAGCTATTTCAACAGAACCAAATCTTTAAAATATTTCAAGAAGCAAATCACAGGAAAAGTTGTATCAGGGAAAAGCAGGACAGAAAAACCGGCACCACCAGCAGATGTATTCCATCCCTGATTTGTTGCAGTATGATGTAAGTTCATTTATCGTTAAAATAATATATAAATTATGTTTTAAATTGTCAAGTTAACTTCTTATATTTTGTAATATATTTTGCATATTTTCGAATCAGTTTTAAATACGATAACGAACAGTAATATTTATAATCGAAAATAATATGTTGATTATTCTATTAAATTTAAACGAATGGGCGGGATTACAAGATAGCAAGTGAAAATTTCCGAAGTTTTAGAAACTTCGGAAATTAGATGTCGGGCAAAAATCAGTTATCGAGAACGATGCCAGGATGTGGGGCTGCGCCAAAAGTGAGTCTTTCGTATATAAGATTTTTTTATCAGACCAGCGATGGGAGCGCTATTCTTCACGAATTTTCTAAATACAATTTTTCGACTTTTGATACAGCCCCGGTGAGATATTAGCCTCGTTAAGAACAACATCCCCGACTTTCTAACGATTTATCAATCTTTTATTTCAGAATACGGATTAACAAGTCGTCATATTTGGAATCATTGCGTTGAATCCTTCGGCGAGAGTCGAAAAATATCACGACCGGACAATAGATTAAAACAACGTATAAATAAACGGTGCAATGGCAGAGCCTTCTGTCAGGACAATAATGGCGCCCAGCAGAACGAGAAAAATGATAATTGGCATGAGCCACCATTTTTTCCGCACCTTTAGAAATTCCCAGAATTCTTTTAAAATTTCAAATTTGCTCATAATGTCCTCTCCATAGTCATCTTGATTTCACCGGATTTAGTTGATTTGTTTTACCTAAAAACAGCGTTTGGCTATTAGCTAAAAGCCAATAGCCAAATGCCAATCGCTAAATTCAGGTTTTGAATATACATTAAAATTGATTTTCATACTTTTTCGGTTCAATTTTGTTGCGCTCCCGTGGATGCCAGTGACTGGATTGTGATCGATCCAATTTGATGTCAAGAAATTGTTTCCCGAACGCACGGGAAATGACGCCAATTGGCGTGACGATGAGGTAAAACAAGATGCTCAAAATAACACGAGTCATCACCCAGCCCAAAACAACCGCGAGCGTCATCCATATTTTTTGGACCGGCAGCAGTATTTTCGGAAAAATGAACGCCGGAATGATAAGAAGGAGCGCTGAAATCACAAAATAGATATAACTCGCTTTTCCCTTGAATAGCAACACAATCCCGATAAGACCCAACACCAGGCCAACCGTGATCCCGAATTTTTTCAAATCTTTATCTGTACTTTTGATAGTCTTAATTTCTTCCCACAACATAATTTTTTAATCCAGTTCAAATTCATTTTGCCAGTTAATGTCATGTTCCAGTGGCTTCTGATTTTTTTTGTCCAGAATGTAATTCCCCATGATCAGATAATCCATGTTTGTGCGCATGAAACAGAGGTAGGCATCCTCCGGTGTGCACACAATCGGTTCGCCGCGCACATTAAATGAAGTGTTGATGATAACCGGACAACCATACTTTTCATCAAACGTTTTAATGAGATCGTAATACAGTGGATTGGTTTCTTTATGAACGGTTTGGATGCGCGCCGAATAATCGACATGCGTAATCGCGGGCACATCGGAGCGAACGAGTTTTAATTTATCCAGGCCGAACAGATTTTGGTCAGAATCCAACATTTTTTTCTGCCGTTTTTCGTGAACATTCGCTACGAGAAGCATATACGGGCTGCTGCGACCGATTTCGAAATAATCCGATACCCGGTCAGTTAGGACAGATGGCGCAAACGGACGAAAGCTCTCGCGGAACTTGATTTTCAGATTCATGGTCTCCTGCATTTTCGGCGATCTGGCATCGCCAATAATGGAGCGTGAACCGAGGGCACGCGGACCGAATTCCATCCGGCCCTGAAACCAGCCGACCACTTTTTCTGTTGCCAGCAAATCAGCCACAATAACGGGAATTTCTGCTGTGGTAACTTCTGTGTATGGAATTTTTTGTTCTCTTAAAAAATTGAAAACAGCGCCATTCGTGTATTCGGGACCCAGATAAGAACCATGTTGTGTGTCCTGTTGACCATCGGCGTTTCTTTTGTTGCCAAGATACTGATGCCACGCAAATAACGCCGCTCCCAGTGCGCCGCCGGCATCTCCGGCTGCAGGTTGAATCCAGATGTCTTTAAACAAACCATCTCGTAATAATTTCCCGTTCGCGACGCAATTCAGAGCCACACCGCCGGCCAGACACAAATAATCCTGCCTGGTTTCTTTTTTGATATGTTGCGCAATCCGCAAAATGACGTCCTCAGTCACATCCTGCACCGAGCGCGCCAGATCCATATCCCGCTGTGTTAATTTTGATTCCGGTTTTCTGGGCGGGCCGCCAAAAAGCTTGTGAAACCGATGATTTGTCATGGTAAGCCCGGCGCAGTAGTTGAAATATTTCATATTCAATTTAAACGAACCATCCTCTTTTACATCGATTAATTCTCGCAGAATCAGGTCTTTGTATTTTGGTTCGCCATACGGCGCCAGTCCCATCACTTTGTATTCACCGGAATTGACTTTGAATCCGGTATAATAAGTAAATGCAGAATACAATAATCCGAGCGAGTGGGGGAATTGGATATCCGCCCAAATATCCACGGTGTTATCTTTTCCGACGCCATAACTGGTGGTGGTCCATTCGCCGACGCCGTCCACGGTTAAGAACGCTGCTTTCTGAAATGGCGAGGGGAAAAATGCAGACGCCGCGTGAGATTCGTGATGTTCCGGGAAAATAATCTGCCCTTCAAAATCCAGTTCCTCCTGGATTAGTAGCTTTATCCACAATTTCTGTTTGATCCAGAGCGGTATGGCTTTTATGAATGAACGTATTCCCAACGGCGCGTATTGAAGATATGTTTCCAGAATTCGTTCAAATTTTAGAAATGGCTTATCGTAAAATGCAACGTAATCCAGATCCGCTCCCTTGATTTTGCGGTAGTCCAGACAGAATTGAATCGCATTTTTCGGAAATGCGTGATCATGTTTTTTTCGTGTGAAGCGTTCTTCCTGCGCCGCGGCCAGGATTTTACCATCTTCAATAAGACAGGCAGCGCTATCGTGATAATAGGCAGAGATTCCAAGAATTAACATAACACCAATTTTCTTCTAAATTAAAATGCTAAGAATTTGAAATAAAGTATCAATATTTTCATCGAAAAGCAAGAAAATTTTTGGAGTATCCGCAAATTTCATTTATTAAAAATGCTTCTGAACAGGGAGTGATTATTCATATTGCTCATAAAACGGAGAGTTCTATAATCTGGAATCACAAAAAATACTTGACAATTATCATTAATTTTTGTATACTAAATCGACATCTTGTGGAAGTGCTTCCAGATTATTACCATAGTCTTTTATTTTAACAGTTGGTTATCGATCCAAAATTGTATCCATTCAATAATTGATGGTGTGCATCAAAGCTTTCGGATTCTCTTTAA
>CAZCJL010000247.1:0-3675 GCA_964498785.1 uncultured Cytophagia bacterium
ATTTCTCGTGGAGCTGTATCATAAGTTTGATTTTTTTGTAAAATGTCATTCCGGGCTTGTCCCGGAATCTCCTGATTATTAAAAAGTTAGGGGATTCCTGCATTCGCAGGAATGACACCAAAAAATGACTTTTGATACAGCCCCATGTATTGATCGACGCTTTGCGTCGTATTTTTACTACTGGACGCAAAGCGTCCTGAAATCCATTCCAACGCAAAGCATTGAAACGAGAACATTGTTTAGGATTTTAAAATACCAACAAAATGGAATTGCACCCAAATGGCTCCGTATTAATGAATTTAGTGACTGCACTATCAGGCCCAGACCTTTGTTGAGTAGTAAGTAAGCAGGAAACCATTGTCTTAAAAATACTACTTTTTGATATTTCGAGATGTTGCTTATTTATATTTCTACCGATTCTTTTTTGAACGAAAGCATTGTTTTTATTTTTTTCAAAAAAGCTGTTAACATTTAGAATATCTGCTTTTTCTATTTTCCAAGTAAGTTTCATGTTGATCACTTTTTATTACCCTGCAAACCAATAAAGAGCGCAGTTGAATTTGTTATTCGGTCTAACTCATTAATAGTCTCTAAAACACCGACAAACTCGATGTCTATATTCAGGAAAAAGGAAATACATATTAAAAGGATATCTATTTAGACAATTCAATTTGGAAGCAAAACAACAAATATTAATGCACACCCCTGCATTTGAATAAGTGGGCATAATCGAAATGAAAATGTAGAATGTAAACTTATTTAACCTGTAGCGATAGCAATCAAAATAAAAACATTTCGTAAAAAAGCAAGAAAAAAATATATATCTCGGATATTCAACAAGTTATGTGATTTTATGCAATAAAATGTAGCAGTGATAAATCACGTTTGCTTTTTGCAGTAAAATTGAAAATTGTTTCGAGGAAATGAATAATATTTCAACTCTTGCTTTTTCGCCATATCCCAAATCCCGTTTCACATATCACACAAGCAGTCCATAAATGCTCCTGAGGCGCACAGGGGGGACTGCACTCCGGACTTTGACAAGCTCAAAATCCTGCATCTCACATTTTGCCAGAACGCACCACCGGCAACCGCCACCAGGGAACATTCGGATACTCGTGGTGCTCCCAGTGATATCCGAAATGATAACATGAAAGAAAAGATAATAAGAGTGAATAATTATTGCTGCGGGCGCGGTGGTGGTCTTTGAATGGTTCGCCGGTGTCTTTGTGCACGAGGTATGTGCCGAAATAGAATAACTGGAATGTGCTCAACAAAGACGGTGCGACCCAGAAGAGAGCTAAATTGATCGTTGGTACTTTAAATACATGCAGGAAAATATTGAAAGCAATTGCCATTCCCAGTAATTGCTTCCAGGTGATGTAATTGCGGATAAAATGGATGTACCACCGGAAAAATCCTTTGTGAGCGCTGTCGTGGTAATCCGGGTCTTTTGCCGATGCCGGATGTTTGTGGTGCTGCCAGTGTTTTTGGAGTAAATTGTTGAATGAAAACATGGCGTACAGAAACACAGCGACTGCACCCACCGAATGACTGACTTTCAATTGTTTTGGGAACAAACTGCCGTGCATACCATCGTGTGCGGTAATGAAGAGGCCGGTGTAGAGAAACGTCATCCAGGCGATTGCCAGTGCGATTACTACAGGATGCAGTGACGAAAAATCGACGGTCAGAAGAAGGTAAAGAGACGTTCCCCATGTTCCTAAAATGACAATGGCTATGAATAATCCAATAATGGATTTTTTTGTTTTATCTTTCATTATGTCCTTCTTTTTATTTAAAAATGACCATTCCAAAATAGATGAATTGTGCAACATACGCATGAAAGGCAACGGCTGGCAAACGGTTGTTAAAAAGCCCTGCTTTCAATCCGATCCATGTAAAACCGTAGCTGATGATGAACCACGCCGCATAATTTTGAAGTGGAATTGTATCATTTTGCCATGTCCAGTAGCCGAGACGGGTTGCCGCAGGTTCCATGACTGCATCGAACAGTACCATCAATGCAGAGATTGCAGTCGCCCGGATAAAATCGTTGCGCAACTCAAACCGACGATCTATTTTTTGAACGACTGCCACAGATGTCATTAACATGCACAGCCATGCAAAACCGATGGCGACCGGTACAGATGCAATCTGTGGGGATAATGTGGTTCCGTAGTTGTAGGAACCGAAAATGGCACCTGTTTTCACGCCGATCAATTCAATTGTAAAACTAATGATAATGACGCCTGTTGCCCACAGTAAAAAAACGATTCGATTTTTTGTAACCGTAACAGATGTGTGTGACAGGTGCTGTATGTATTCCGCAGAAATCCATATCGCAAGAAAGATGAGCAGGGGAGAGGCAAGCAGACGCATGACAGGTTGCAATACATTGAGAATATGCCACAAGCCTCCGGCGATGAGGAAAAAATATAATGCGAATATCCGGATGTGCTCAGCATTTATTTGGGTACTAATTTTATGTCTCGTCCTTTCCACCGAATCGTTCCTTTCCTGATATGATAAAATGAATTTAAGCCGATAACGAGTGCATAACACATCGCCACTGGATGAAGTAGTACGCTAACCCAAAACGGATGTTTATACTTCAATGAAATAAGAACACGAATTGCGATGTTCAACGCAATTAAGAGCAGGAACAGTTCCCGCATTTGCGGGAATATCCACAAAACGTATGGTAAAATGAATGCAAGCACCATGGACGTAATCACACTAAAAAACGCGGCATTATTATATCCGGTCAATCCGTAAAAATTCTTGGAAAAGCCGTTCCACACTTGTTCGGCGTTGTGATACATGCGACAGAAAACAGCGTTTGTTCCGGCGGCTGTGAGTGTTTTGATTCCCGACCGTTTTGCAAGACGGCTCAGTTCCGTGTCTTCCACAAGTTCATTTTTAACAGCCTGGTGTCCGTTCAATGTGTCATAACTCTCTCGTGTAAATACCAGCCATTGACCATTTGCCGCAGCTAACGAATAATGTCTGGCAAAATAGGTTGCCCATAACGGCAGCGTTCCGTACACAAAAAGATCCATTACCGGGACAACTAATTTTTCGACCAACGTCACTGTTTTCTGTTGCGGGAAGGCGGACAGCAGACCAAGATTTAGTTTTTGCATCCAGGCCACGGAATTTCGTACTGCAAATGGGGCATGTTGATTATCGGCGTCTGTGAAAATTAGAATGTCGCCGGACGCGGCTTTGCTGAGCTGGTGGCAGGCCCAGTTTTTCCCGAACCAGCCAGCGGGCAAATTCTCGCCATGAACGAGCTTTATTCTGTTATCTGATTTTGCGTAAGATTGAACGATTTCCGGTGTTACATCTGTGGAATGGTCGTTCAGGACAATAATTTCAAAATCAGGATAATTTTGGTGTTGCAATCCTGTTAAACAGCGCCCGATGTTTTCAGCTTCATTGCGCGCCGGAACTAGAACGGATACTTTCGGAGTCGATTTTAGTGGCAATGATCTGGCAATTAGAGGGGCTGTAAAAAAATTAAACAGCGTGACGAAGAACACCATTGATAATAGAGCGAAGCTGAGCCAAAACAGAATAATCATCATAAGTATCTTCTCAATATTTTATGGTAGATTTGGGCGATTGCCGCTATGTCGTATTTAAATATATTCCGTAGGTGTCACTTCGAGC
>CAZCJL010000248.1:0-3630 GCA_964498785.1 uncultured Cytophagia bacterium
GAAGAAAGCTCAACGGGAAGTTCGAAGACTCCAGATGCGTATCGCGAAATCAGTTCAGGAAGGAAGATATGGAAGAGTTATGGCTCTTCAATGGATTCTAACACATTCGTTCTACGCCAAGGCATTGGCTGTGAAACGAGTGACTTCAAACAAAGGTCGCAAAACACCTGGCGTCGACGGCGTATTATGGAAAACCGCCGCAGACAAATGGCAGGCGATATTTAGCTTAAAACAACGCGGATACCTATATTAAAAAGGGTTTTACGTTCCTCGGCCAAACTTTCCGCAAGACGGGCAATAAACTCCACATCACGCCGTCAAAAGAGGGAATCCTCTCTCTTATTCGGGAAGTGGGGACGTTAACTCGTAAGCATACGAACGCACCGATGATTATTCTCATCAAGAAGCTCAATGAGAAATTACGAGGATGGGCGAATTACCATCGTCATGTCGTCGCATCGGAAGCGTTTAGACGCGTTGACACTTATGTCTATGAGCAATTATGGCGTATGATTCGCAGGAGACACCCGAACAGGTCAAAGAACTGGTTGGCCAAGAAATATTGGCTGGCTTATGGCAAACGATGGTTGTTTTCTGTTAGTTATCGGACAAAGAAAGGCAAAACGAAAATCATGTCCGTTATTAGAACGTGCTCCATTGGAATCAGAAGACATAGGAAGATAAAAGCGGATGCGAATCCTTATCTTGCTGAGTATGGGGCGTATTTTTACCAGAGACGACACGACAAGGAATCCACGTTTTTAGCAGGCTTGACATCCAGACAAACTCGTCTGGCTTTGAATTTTTGAAGTGAACTGGTGGGCGGGTCTATAAAACCTGCTTTCGTAAATGCTTGAGCCGTTATGAAGGGAAACTTTCATGTACGGTTCTTAGAGGGAACGGCGGGGGTAACCCCGCCTGACTACTCGGTCCCCGTACAACAAATGCGAAAGGAAAATAATGAAAAAAATTATAATTATCATATCAGTTCTGTTTCTCTTTTCCATTTCATTCGCTCAAGAAAAATACGAAGGTCAGACGATTGAGAAAATTCTGGAATTACAAGAAGAAGAAATTGATTTAGGAATTGCATGTCTTGTAATTGCGAAAGAAGCCTATCCAAATTTAAATATCGCATTTTTTAATTATGCGATAAATTATATGGTGAGTAAAATACAATTTTACAATCGAGAAAACCAAGACCCAGAATCAAGAATCGCTCTTCTAAATAAATATTTGTTTGTCACTGGCAATTGGAATGATTCAATTTCTTTTACCTTTGATTATGATGACATGGAAGGTAGGAAAAAAGATAATCGTTATTTAAATGGACTAATTGCAACTAAGAAAGGTTGCTGTGTTACGTTGCCAATGCTTTATCTGGTATTAGCAGATCGATTAGGATGGCCTATTTATCCTGTCCGAGCGCCTCAACATTTTTTCTGTCGATATATTGTCAACCAAGATTCAAACAAATATTATAATATCGAGACAACATCTAAAGGAATGATAATTGATAATGGAATGTATATCGAAGATTTTAAAATAACAGAAGCTGGAGTAAGAAATGGTTGTTATCTTAGAACGCTTACAAAAAAAGAGTATCTTGGCTCAATTATTCACGGGAATTTATTGTTGTATCGAGATAATGACGGTATGGTTGATTTAGAGAAATCTGGAAATTGTTTAACATTGGCATTGTCTTGTGATACTCTAAATTGCGAAGCTCATTGGGCTATGGGAAGAATTTGCCAGCTTCAAGCCAAACATTATTCAAGATTAATGGATAATGAGTTAGCGTATCTGGTAGTTGAGCAAAATAGCAAAGCAAGGTCATCGGATCCATACGATCTCTCAACACCAGAAGAAATAATGAATCAAAACAAAAAAAATCAAGAGAGAATAAGGAATATGATGTCGCCACACCAAAATAAAAGTAAAGCACAAGACAGATTTGGATTACTTCCAGAACCAATGGTAGTTCAACCACAACTTAATCCTGTTCCAGCCCCTAAATCTAATCAACGTTCAGATATGGAGCCAAGTAATTATGACCATTTGACAGAAATCACAATGAGTAAATATTCATCAGCAATTAGCTATTTCAAAAATTTGTCTGAATGGCACGAAAATATGGCAAAAGAACTGGGAATGGTATTCGAAACAACAAGAGAATTTTATTTGCGGAAAAAAGACAAAAAAACAAGTAATGAGTTAGAAAATATAAAATAATAAACTTAATTCATTCATTGAAAGGAGCTTAAAAATGAGAAAAGTAGTTGTTTTATTCGGATTGTTTTTTGTATTATTGAGTATGCCTTGCTTGGGTCGTTATTATGATCCTACTATTGGTCGCTGGCTAATCCCTGATCCATTGGCTGGTAAACACCCAAATCTAAGTCCCTATGTTTACAGTTTTAACAACCCACTAAAATATATTGATCCCGACGGCAGAGACGCTATTCCAGTAGTTTTTAAAGATTATCTAATAAACTATCAGGGACGAAAAATACCATACTTAGGACATGCTGGAATATTATTGATTGATAATAAAACAGGTTACACTAGATATTATGAATACGGAAGATATGATCAAGCAGAAATGGGCATTGTTAATAATTATGGAGTCCCTAATGTTGTTATGGATAATGATACAGGCTTACCAACTGAAGAATCGTTGAGAAAAGTATTATGGAAAATTGCAAACAAATCTGGACAAGGCGGAATGATTACGGCTGCATATATCCACGATGATAACTTTAAAGCAATGATGGATTATGCCGAAAGTGTTCGTCAACAGAACAAAAATCCAAATAGAAAATCCTATAGCATCTGGGCAAATAGTTGTAATCATTTTATGAAAAGTGTATTAAATGCTGGTGGAGTAAATACCCCTTCCATGTTTGATCCTCGTCCTAATTCTTATATTGAAGAGCTCAGAGATTTGTATCCAAATCTTGAATATAGTATTTCCAATTCAGGAGTTACATTTACCGTAGAAAATCATGATCAAGCATTGGATATTGCCAATAGATATCATACTGCTGGCTATAAAGTTATGATAGACGGAGTTGAATATAATCCATGATAAGTTACTAGCTAATATAAGGATAAATTTAAAAATGCTGATAAAGATAATTAAGATTGTCGGAATTATTATTTTTGTGTTTGTTTTATCACTTACAATAATTTTTTTCTTTGTATTGGAACGTGTAGAACCTATTAAAAGACCTTCTAATGTTCCTCTCGATGCAATATACGATGGCGGACCCGATGGCGGTAATTGGATTTGGTGTGTTCCATATAAAGATTCCACCAATATTTTTTATTGTGAAGTTTATGACGATGATAGTGGAATTACTGTTTATAAAGGATTATTCAAATTTGATGGAAAAAAAATATCACTCGATGAATTAAGAAAATTATTAGGTATTTATACAGGAGATACCATACTTTTAAAAGATTATAAAGAACTAAAAACAGTAATTCCTTTAGATTCATCGACTTATGAAAGTATAATGGAACGAACGTTAGAGAATCCTTTCTGATTAGTGTTCAAATTTACGTATTATTATCGGCTAATCGAGTAGGCGGCTCCGGCAGTTACCTACCGGAGTGCGCCTCTCACAC
>CAZCJL010000249.1:0-3437 GCA_964498785.1 uncultured Cytophagia bacterium
AATACGACATAGCGGCAATCGCCCATATCTACCATAAAATATTGAGAAGATACATTGGACGCTTGTGTGTATCATGGTGAGTAATACAAATATTGCTTTTATATTTTTTAGTCAGAGATATTTCACGACCTTACTCCCGCCGCATTAACATACAACATCGCATTGTATATCAAGTCATTGAGGATAAAAAAGCAGTAAAGATAATTTCTGCTTGATTCTTATCTTCTTAAAATATATATTTGGTAAATATAATTCGTTGCCTCCTGGATTAAAGATAGGTAGTTATAATGAAAATTCATTTGTTAACTTCTTTATTCATTCTCTTAACGATGTCAATTTATGCACAAACCGATAAGGTTGAGTATGTCCCCGGCAGCACAAAGAAAATCTCTCAACTCATCGGTGATTATGATCGCCAGCAGAAAGCCCAGACGCTTAATCTCACAGAAACCCGCTACGGGCTTATCAGCACGGACCTTGGTGTTCCGTTTCACCATAATGGACGTACCTATTTGCTCTTTGGCGATAGCTGGGGTGCGAATGATGGTGATGCCATTGCCTACACAACTGACACGAATCCGGAAGATGGAATAAATCTTACGTTCAATACGTATGGGAATGGTACCTACAAACCGGTCCTGATTCCGGGTATTAGTCAAAATGCGTTCGAGGTACCTGTGGAAGGTGTTAGCGTTGGCAATAAAATGTATATTTACCATACAACCGATCACAGTAACACGGTCATGATGGGACGCTCGGTGGTGGCAGTTTCCGGCGATGACGGAGATTCATTTCGCTATTTGTATGATTTTTCCACAAAACATTTCATCAATGTTTCGGTCGTTGAAGTGGATTTTACAGAATGGCCAGGTTTTCCCGGGGACACCGGGGATGGATTGGTAATTTTTGGCTCCGGCAGTTATCGTCAGAGTGATGTACGATTAGCCTGTCAACCTGCTGACCAGATCGAAATCGCGCAGAGTTTGCGATACTTCACCGGGCTTGATCCTGATGGCGCTCCTTTATGGAGCGAAAATGAGGACGATGCAACACCGCTTTTCCCGCAGCCATTTGTTGGTGAGCTTTCAGTCACGTACAATCCATTCCTGCGCAAGTGGCTCATGTTGTATAATTGCGAATCCCCGCGGGGAATAAATTTTCGAACAGCAGATGTTCCATGGGGACCCTGGTCAGAACCACAGATTTTGTTTGAACCGTGGGAAGATAACGGCTACTGTCATTTCATGCACGTCAACTGGCAGTTCAGCCAGTGCGACAGTGTCCATAATCCGGGCAGGGAATATGAATGGGGTGGTGAATATGGACCATATCAGTTTGAAGACCTTGCAACCGGAAATGATTCTTCTACCACGATCTATTTTACCCTATCCACCTGGAATCCCTACACGGTTGTACTAATGAAATCAACTCTAAGATTGTTGAGAGCTCCGACCTTTGTCGACGTTCAGAATCCTGCGCTTCCGGTTGAGTTTCTACTCAAGCAAAATTATCCCAATCCCTTTAATCCGGTGACCACGATAGCATTCCAGTTGCCAAGAAGTTGTAAAATGACAATCAGTATCTTTAATTTAAGCGGACAAATCGTTGCCGAAATCTTTGACGGCAGAAAACCAGCAGGATATCATGCTGTTAACTGGAATTCATCCGACTATCCATCAGGAACATATTTTATACGAATGATGGCGGATGATTTTGTTCAAACAAGAAAATGTGTTTTTTTAAAATAAAAGCCGGTAGGCAATGACAGAGAAAGGGAATTTACCCGTGAACATCTGAATTCTCTCAATGTTTCCATGATTCGTTTATTTCTTCATTGGTTACCGGGGGTGTCGCTACGCTCGACCCCCGGCTTTGCTGTTTAACGCTTTCAGCGTTGATCCTCGTTGCGATGCTCAGCGTCGCAAATTCAGTTTCTGTCCGTTGATTAGCCGGAGATTTCCGAAGTTTTCAAAACTTCGGAAATCTGGTTCACACCTGTGATTCCCGTGTGCTGGTGGTGAAAAAAACATTTTTGACAGAGACACCGTGAGGCGAGCTCATTTAATACATGGGCTCCGGTCGAAAATTTTCCAATTCCAACGTGCGCACGTATCAGTTATGCGCCTCTGCCCAGAGTTTCTGATACTCGTCTCTATAAACCGACTCCTGCGAAAATATTTCTTCATACCCAATATCAACCGGCACACCTTTCCATCCTACAATGGCGCTTGATGATTTGCCGATGAATTCATTTTTTATAGACTTTTAAATTCAAGTGCTTTTCAAATGGTTCAAAATCTTTATCGTTATGTAGCAAAGTAAACTCATTCTCTATGCAGAATGTCGCAATCATAGCATCGATCGTTTTTCGAACTGTAATTCCTCTTTTTCTCAAATAACGATAGTTCTCTGCACTCCGAATTGCAATTTCTTTCCCTCCAATATCATAACAGGGAAATGCCAAAAGAGTTGTTTTAGCTTCTTGAAATTCTATATCACTTTTGAAGCCTTGAAGAACTTCCGTTAATACGTAGTCTCCTATTACAACTAATTCTTTTCCGAGAATAGTATCCAGCACTTCAACTTGCCAGGTATTAGCATTATTGAAATAATCAATTAAGACTGTAGAATCCAAAAATATCATTTATCAATTCTCATTTGTTCAATGTCACCTTCCCAGTGTAACTTACCACGGAGCGATTTTAATTTTGCTTGATTCTGAATCTTAATGAGTGTTCTTAAGCCCTCCTCCACAACTTCTCTCTTGGTTTTTAGGCCAGTCGTTTTGAGAGCTAATTCCATTAAGTTATCATCGATTACAATATTTGTTCTCATTCTAAATCCTTTTGATTGAATGTGTGTTTTCTAAATAAATATACACATTCGCATGATAACTTGCAACATTTTTTTAGCAGTGATGAAAGTGCTGAAGCTAACGAAAGATGCATTGCACGTGCGGGTTTGGGATGTAAAGATTTTTGATTTTGGATAGCAGAACAAGGAATAACGAACAACGAAATAAGATTTTAGAATCAGGCGTCACCATTTAATTCATAAATCGAAAATCGTTAATTCTTGTTCGTAAATCAATAATCACTCAATCGATCAATGGTGGAAAGAATAGCAACGGGATTCCACGTTTGCTGGTAACCGGGTTCTCCCAACAACGCCCATGCGGCGGAAACGGTTTGGGATTCCGGCAAAGCCACTTGAACATAAGCGGGATTGATATTCGCTGACCAGTAAATGGTTGTGGTATCACTGTCGAAATGGATAGACGAATGGGAGCGGGAAAAAATACAGGGGATTTGGATAATTAACCTCGTTGCGATGGAGTCCGTCGTAATTCCGGCTTCCGTGCGTTAAATAGCCGGAGATTTCCGAAGTCTTGGAGACTTCGGAAATCTGATTTGTCTGCTGATTTCCGTGCGCACGCA
>CAZCJL010000250.1:0-3434 GCA_964498785.1 uncultured Cytophagia bacterium
AATTTAAAGAGAATCCGAAAGCTTTGATGCACACCATCAATTATTGAATCGATACTCTGAGCCTCTATAGCTATGACTTTTTCAGGTTAGAATTTTCGATTTGAAGTTTAACAGCAGAGAAACGGATTATCAAATTGGAATAGAAGATAGGTAGTCATTATAAATGTGCTAATTTGGCCAGTTTGTTTTTATCGATGATATAGATATATTTTGATTCAACCCTAATGATACCATTTTTTTTGAATGAGTTCAAGACTGTGCTGGTCATTTCACGGGTTGCGCCGATAAGGTTCGCTATTTCCTGTTGCGATAGTTTAATGTTGATGCGCGTTCCATATTTTGTCTCTCTTTTGTGTTGATCGAGTAGTCGTAGCAGCAGTCTTGCCAGGCGGGAAGGAACGTCCTGAAATAGTAATTCCTCAATCCGATTTTCGATTTGACGCAACCGTAATCCCATTAGTTTATTTAGCTTGAGAGATAGTTCCGGCCTGTTCGATGCATATTTTTCGAAATCTCTTCGCTTCATCATGCAGATAATGCTATCTTCCAGGGCAATAGCAGTTGTTTCACGAGGTGAATCATCAAACAGACCCAGCTCACCAAATATTTCACCAGGCTCAAGTAATGTCAGGGTGAATTCTTTGCCAGATTGGTCGATCCTGGAAATTTTTACACGCCCCTCTTTGAGGAAATATAAATTTTCACCGGGATCGCCAGCTAAATAGATTGGTTGTTTTTTCTTTACTTTGTTGTCAATCAACACAGAACTTAAAGATGCCATTTCTTCTTCAGGCATGGCATTAAGAAAATTAAACTGCTTTAGATACCAGAGTTTGTCTCGATTCATTGCTCTTTAACGATTTGTTAATGGATGAATTAACATTTTCATGTGTTTGATTTTCTAAGAATATAGAAAAAAAAAGAGAGAACCGCAAGTTATTATTTTACTAATTCCTGTATACTCTGGATTGTAGCTGATCACTGGGTAATAATAATGAATTCTTTAATATCTGAAGAGTTGGAGTGCGACGCCTTTAGAACGTGTCCAGTAACTTTGATATCGTCGGGAAAACCCTTGAGAAGGTTGCGTGACAACACAATATATAGATAAATTCATGAATATGTATCAATATACAGCTTGTCCCGTTTTGAAAAACCTTCGCAAGGGTAGTTTTTGGACAGCCTGTTTATGCGTCGCAGTGCAATCCATAAAGGGATTGCACTCCATATTTACAATAACTTATAACACTATAATTTCTACGCTGTGATCGGTTCCTCTGGATTTCATTGATGGAGAAGAATCGGGTAACAAATAATTTATGAATATATTTTTTCATAAAAAGTTAAGATATAAATTGGCAGAAACATTTATCTCACTAATTTGTATAATGATTTAAATATCTCTTTTATCAATTCCGGGGAAGGGAATTTTTAAAATGATTAAATTAATCATTGTGGTTGTTGCGATTATTATATATCTGGCATTTGCTTGTTTGTTGGGCAGAGTACTGCGTCATAACCGACGGCAAATGGATCGAATAATAATGATCCGTGAGGCAGAATTGAAGTGCGATTAGTATTTATTTTTTAAGAAAAAGTAATCCTTTAACAATCAACATTCCAACAAAATTGAGTCCCTCTGTTCCGAACTGCTCTAATGCTTAATATATTTCAAGTTCGCGCTCTCATTAATTTTGGAATGATTGTATGATATCCCCCCATCTTCACACAATTTTAAATAATCCGTAACATCCCGATAACCCTGTTAGACTATTTTCCCTTTATTTTAATTATAGCAGGGATATGGGAGCAGAATATATTCAAAAAAGATTGAAGCAGCTTTATATGTTATCGCCGGTGGTTTATGTGGAGGATCACCCGAAAATGGTGTTTCTCAGTGATTTGCATCTGGGAAATGGCGGAAATCTGGATGACTTTAAAAAAAATGCAGATCTGGTCATGTCGGTTCTGAGAGATTATTATCTGCCGCAGGATTACACACTGGTATTAAACGGGGATATCGAAGAATTGCACAGATTTCCGTATTCGGATATCCGGCGCCAGTGGTCAGGGTTGTATTCCATTTTTGATGAATTTATTCGTAAGGATAAGTTCTTTAAAATTGTTGGCAATCACGACATCCGGCTGTTTTCACTAAAGCACGATCGGGCCCGGGAGAAGTTGTCCGAGGCGTTGAAACTTATCTATCATGATGATCAGACCATTTTTGTATTTCACGGGCATCAGGCATCGCATTTGAATATAAAAAACAAGGACCTGATTGCCTTTGTGCTTCGTAATTTTGCAAATCCACTGCACATCAAAAATCGCTCGACTGCACACCGGGAGCATCGAAAATTTCGCATCGAAAAGAATGCCTACCGGTTTTCCAGTGAAAATAAAATTATCTCCATTATCGGACATACGCATCGGCCGCTGTTTGAATCGCTGGCAAAAATCGATTCGCTCAAATTCAGAATTGAACAGATGTGCCGCGCGTATCATTTGGCGTCCTCTACCGAGAAAAAAAGTATTGAAGGAAAGATTCAGTTTCATAAGCAAAAACTTGAATTTCAATACAAGAAAAATCGAAAGCATGGCTCCCGCGGCAGTCTTTATAACTCGAGATTGCTGATTCCCTGCCTGTTCAATTCCGGCTGTGCCATCGGAAAACGGGGTATTACCGCCATCGAAATTGAGAAGGACCTGATCCATCTGATTTATTGGTTTGACGGGTCCCGCAACGGAACATATTTTAAGCACCAGGAATACTCACCGGAACAGCTCTCACCTACCGGGTACTATCGCACAGTATTAAAAAGCGACTCGCTGGATTATATCTTCAGTCGAATCAAGCTGCTGGCGTAATTATGTAGCGATTAAATTTTACTTGCCTGAGATTAAATTATTTGGTATAATAAAATATTTTGATATAGAATAAAGGGAATAACTATGGAAAAAGAAAAGGTCATGGATGATTTTACCAGTCTGCCCCAGGAAGCACAGCGAGAGGTGATTGATTTCATTTCATTTCTTCGAAAGCGTTATAATGACAATACACCTAAAAAAAGAGTAAAAAGAAAGCCGATTACTGAGGAACCCTTTCTCGGTATGTGGCAAAATCGAGATGATATGCGTGATAGCAGTGACTGGGTGCGAAAAAAACGGGAAGAAGAATGGGGAAACCCCTCATGAACAACCAGGTACTGGTAGATACTGACATTTTAATTGATGTAGGGAGCAAATCCCAAAAGTTGGTAATTTCTCGTAGAGCTGTATCAAAAGTCTTATTTTTTTGTAAAATGTCATTCCGGGCTTGTCCCGGAATCTCCTGCTTATTAAAAAGTTAGGGGATTCCTGCATTCGCAGGAATGACGTTAAAAAATGACTTTTGATACAGCCCCATGTATTGATCGACGCTTTGCGTCGTATTT
>CAZCJL010000251.1:0-3412 GCA_964498785.1 uncultured Cytophagia bacterium
TTCGCTCGAAGTGACACCTACGGAATCTGTTTAAATACGACATCGAGGCAAGCGCCCATATCTACCATAAATTATTGAGAAGATACATAAAAAGAAATTTTACATATTAAAATTATTCAGGATATATGGAATTAGTATTTGTTACTTTCATTATTCGATCGCGCAATATAAATTAGAATGTGCATGTTCTTCATAGTTCACACTCCTTTTCATGCCAGATGTACCTTTTATTTACAGAAATAAAATAAACAGTTCCGATCCTTTCTTTCTTTCCGATTTTAAGATATTATCAATTCCAATAAAAACAGTTTGATAACTTGTTTGTCACTTTCATTGGCATATAAGTTGCGGAAGTCATAATAGGAGCAATTAAAATTATTTTTATTTAAATGAAAAGGGAGCGATGAATATCATGAAAGACAGAAAAGTTTATATTGAAAAGTTTAGTAACCAACTTAAAAAATTGGATAATGAACTGGAAAAACTTGAATCAGATTTTGACAATGCAAAAGAGGATACAAAATCAAAATACCAAAAAAGAATTGAAGAATTAAAAGAAAGAAGGTCAGAGCTAAAAAACAGATTAGCCGAAATGAGCGATGCCAGTGATGAGGCATGGAGTACATTAAAGACTGGATTTGAAAAGAGCTGGAATGAATTTAGCAATGCATTACAGGGCGCTATTTCCCAATTTAAATCGAAATAGCGCAAAATTGCATAATCGATAATAGAAGGAGGAAACCATGTTGCGAAGTTTGGCAAAATTAAAAGATTATCGTATTCTTGCGATTGACGGAGAACTGGGAAAAGCACAGGATTTTTATTTTGATGATCGCTATTGGACGATCCGTTATCTTGTTGCTGATACAAGAAAATGGTTACCAGGTCGGCTTGTACTGATTTCACCATTTACATTGCAGGAACCCGATTGGTTTAGTGATAAATTACCTGTCAATTTGACAAAACAACAAGTAAAAGACAGCCCGGAAGTTGATGAGGCAAGGCCGGTGTCCCGTCAGAAAGAAGTGGATTTGGTTAATTATTATGGCTGGCCAACATACTGGGCCGGCGTTGGCAATGAATATCCCGGCGTATTACCTGTGGCAGACCAGGCCATAACAAATCGCGAGGCAGAAGAGGCTGCCGGAAAAGAGGAGGAGGATCCGCATCTGCGCAGCACCGAAGAAGTAAGCACATATCAAATTCATGCCACTGATGGTGAAATCGGACAGGTTGATGATTTCATCGTCGAAGACAATACCTGGATTATTCGATATCTGATTATTGATACAAGACAATGGATGCACTGGCTGCCTGGCGGTAAAAAAGTCCTTATTTCGCCAGAATGGGTGCGAAAAGTCGATTGGGCCGAATCAAAAGTTTTTGTAGGACTTTCTCGTGAGCAAATTAAGAATAGCCCCGAATTCGATCCGTCAGTTCCGGTAAATCGAGAGTATGAAGTGCGTTTATATGATTATTACGGACGACCTTCGTATTGGGGATAAATTTTTTAAATTTGAGGATAAAAATACGAAGGAGGCTAATTTATGCGTTTTTTAAAAGGCGAGATAACTGGGAAAACGTTGGTTATACATACGTTGTTCATTACGATTTTGATCATTTCTATCACAGGGTTGATGACTGAAATCGCAATGGCAAATGATGAGAAAATAAAGGACAGGAATATTACAAATGCAATCGAATCCGAGTTTATGAGTGATGATGCGATATTTTCGAATATGATTGATGTGGAAACGAAAAAAGGGATTGTTTACCTGGCCGGTTGGGTCGATAATTTATTAGCAAAAGAGCGAGCAACTAAAATTGCAAAAAATACAACAGGTGTTCTTTCGGTTGTCAATAATATCAAAGTCAATCCAAGGAATACCAGAACAGATGCTGATATTAAAAATGATGTGAACGTGGCTTTGATGCTGGAACCGGCAACGAAATCTTCTGAAGTTAAAATAAGTGTCCTGGACGGAATCGTTACGCTTACAGGAATTGTCGGGTCACATCAAAAAAAGATATTATCTGAAGAAGTGGCCAAAAGTGTGAACGGTGTTATCGGGATTATCAATGAGATAGATGTTAAGTATGAAGTTGTTCGACCAGATCATGAAATTGAAGCCGAAATAAAGGGTCGCCTGCAACATGACGTTCGGGTTGAAGATGCGTTTGTTGAAATTGATGTAAATAAGGGGCATGTTGAATTATCAGGGTCTATCGGAAGCGCGATTGAAAAAGTACAGGCTATTGGAGACGCCTGGGTTACTGGCGTCATGTCTGTTGATGCAGAAAAGCTTGAAGTAAAATACTGGCTGCGAGATGAAATGAAACACAACCGTTACATACCAAAATCCGATGAAGAAATCAAAAACGCAGTTGTGAATGCATTGAAATATGATATTCGCGTACATCCCACGATCCCAAACGTTGAAGTTAACAATGGTGTGGCAATTTTAACTGGCGTCATGGATCATATCAAGGCCAAACAAGCCGCTAAACAAGATGCGTTAAATACAGTTGGGGTATGGCGTGTTAAAAATTATATTAAAGTACGACCTGAAGTTCAAGTACCTGACAAGGGAATTTCAGAAAATGTAAGAAAAGCAATTGAAAGTGATATTAGTTTACAACAATACGAAATATCAATTTTTACAAGGAACGGGAAAGTCTATCTTGCTGGTTCTGTTTATTCACCTTTTGAAGCTGATCGCGTTGAAAAGTTAGCTTCGAATGTCGAAGGTGTTGTCGCAATAAAAAATAATTTACAAACATCTGCAATACCTCAGGATAAAATTGACTGGGAACTGACAGAAGATATCAAAGAGGCGCTTTATTGGAATCCGATAATCAATAGCAAAAAGATTGAGGTCGAAGTAGTAGATGGCGTTGCCACTCTGTCTGGTGAAGTGGATAGCTGGTATGAAAGAAATATTGCGCCTGTTGAAGCAATAAAAGCAGGAGCAGTAGGAGTGAAGAACCATTTATACACAAACATTGGACCAGATTTTTACGATAAAAAGGAATTGTAAAAATTCACATATAAACAGTGAGAATATTCAGGTTGAAGTAGAAAACGCACATGTCATTTTGCGGGGAAACGTGAATACTCGCCCAGGTACAGGTTGCAGTTGAAAATGCCTATGAAGGCGCAGCAAAACGTGTGCTGAACAGTCTTACGATTGATTAAATTCGATTTTCTGGATTTCCCGAAATCGAAGATGCAACCCAATGGCCTTATCGAGGACACTGGAACATGTATTAAATCTGAATCTGGATATTAATAAAAAAGATAACTATTCAGGCGTCACTCCTGCGAATGCAGGAATCCCCTGACTTTATAATAATCAGGAGATTCCGGGACAAGCCCGGAATGACATTTTACAAAAAAATCAGACTTATGATA
>CAZCJL010000252.1:0-3199 GCA_964498785.1 uncultured Cytophagia bacterium
AGACTTATACAATGATTTCGTTAAAACAGATATCTGAGCGGATTCCTGCATCCGCCGGAATGACAGCTCTATGCTGAATAGTAACATTTATTTTAAAAAATAATAAAGACATGAACTTAGTGGATCAAGGCGCTTTATCGGTTAATTTATTCTGAGTATGCCGAAGGGCTCGTCAAAATTATAAAAACAGATCCTGACTATTTAGAAAAATGGGTTGCCTCGTGGCGTCTTTGCAGCGTATAAATTATTGAGGGTAAATGAATCAGACCAATAAAAAAATACTTGACTTTTGATTTATAATATTGTACAATTGTATATACAATTAACTAAAAGATGAACAATTAGCCTTGTCAGTGATGTTGTTGACATTTCGAAATGATAGTTCTTTGCCATTGTTTTCAACAGGAATATTATTCAAAGTAACCGTGGTATTCGAAACTAACGTGAGTTACGATAAATGAATGATGATGTAATCCTGAAGATGCAAAATATTTGCAAGACTTTTCCCGGAGTCGTTGCTTTAGAAAACATTAATTATGAACTTCGCCAGGGGGAGGTTCACATCTTATTAGGCGAAAACGGGGCCGGGAAATCCACGCTCGTAAAAATCCTGAGCGGCGCGTATCAAAAAACCAGCGGCGATATTTTTTTCGAGAACAAAGCGATCGAAATTAAAAATCCGAAACACGCGCAAGAGCTCGGTATTGCGATCATTTATCAGGAATTAAATCTTGTTGCCCACCTTTCAGTTGCGGAAAATATCCTTTTGGGTCGTGAACCACTTTACGCACCTGGGATTATTAACCGTCAGCGGCTTTATCAATTCTCGCAAAACATATTGGATAGATTTCAGTTACAAATCAACTCCCGCAGCCTGGTGAAGGAACTTGGCATTGCCGAGCAGCAAATGGTTGAAGTTGCCAAAGCGTTGTCGTTAAACGCCAAAATCCTGATCATGGATGAGCCGACATCTGCGCTTACTGAAAAAGAAATCGTGGAGTTATTCAAGACGATCAACCGGCTAAAGAAAAACGGGACATCCATTATTTATATTTCCCATCGGCTGGAAGAGTTGTTTGAAATCGGAGATCGCGTAACCGTGTTGCGGGACGGGAAATACGTGGGCACGCACAATATCCGGAACACAACCAAAGACGAACTAATCCATAAGATGGTCAATCGAGAACTGACCGAGCAGTTTCCGAAAAGGCAGGGCGAGCGCGGGGAAGAAATTCTGCGCGTAGAAGACCTCAATATTGACAGTAAATTATCGAACATCAATTTTTCGCTGCACCGGGGAGAGGTGTTAGGAATATCGGGACTGCTGGGCTCTGGTCGCACCGAATTAGCCCGCGCACTATTCGGAGCCGATAAAATTAATTCCGGGAATATTTATGTCAAAGGTGTTCTTCACCATATTAAATCACCCCGAAATTCAATTAATCTGGGAATCGGACTTCTCACCGAAGACCGAAAGTCACACGGATTGATTTTGGATCTATCGCTCAAAGATAATATTTGCTTGTCAAATCTCGATCAATTCTCAAAATTCGGTATTGTCAGTTCAGAAAAAGAAAACATGACAGCCGCAAAATACATCAGCGAGCTGCGCATTAAAACGCCGGGTTTAAATCAGAAAGTGCTGTATTTAAGCGGGGGCAATCAACAGAAAGTCGTAATCAGTAAATGGCTGTGCACGAATGCGGACATTCTCATTTTTGATGAACCAACCCGTGGGATTGATGTCGGTTCCAAAGTTGAGATATATCAATTAATGAATCAATTAACCGCTCAAGGCGCTGCGATTATCATGATATCGTCTGAATTACCAGAAATACTGGGAATGAGTGACCGCATTTTAGTAATGTATCATGGTAAAATTAACGGGGAATTTGCTGCTGAAGAAGTAACTCAGGAAAATATTTTACACTGTGCTTTAGGAGTTTGAGATGAATCTGAAGGACATTGTCCACCATTATGGCAGACAATTCGGAACATTGATTGGTTTACTTGTATTGTGCATCGTGCTCTGGATCTTATCACCATTTTTTCTCACCGTATCAAATTTTTTAAATATTGCTCAACAAACATCTATTAATGCGATTATTGCCGTTGGAATGACATTTGTCATTATCACCGCTGGCATTGATTTATCCGTTGGTTCCATATTAGCCTTTTCAGGTGTGGTATTAGCAAGTGTAGCGCAAACCGGCGCCCCAATTCCGGTGGCAATAGCCGCAGGATTGGCTGTCGGGCTATTTTGCGGACTTGTGAATGGATTGTTGATTACGTACGGAAAGCTCCCTCCGTTCATTTCCACCCTGGGAATGATGAGCGTTGCCCGGGGCGCGGCGCTGTTGTATTCGCAGGGACGACCAATTTCCGGGTTCTCGACATCGTTCCGGTTTTTAGCCAACGGCGAATTTTTGCATATCCCAATGCCTGTGATCATCATGATCCTCGTTTACCTGTTCGCACACTTTGTACTCACACGCACTAAATTAGGACGATACACTTTTGCCATTGGCGGCAACGAGGAAGCGGCACTATTATCCGGCGTCAATGTGAAATTTTATAAAGCCGCGGTTTACGGAATTTCCGGAATGTTAAGCGGACTCGCGGCCGTCATTTTAACCGCCCGTCTGAGCTCCGCACAACCCATTGCCGGGATCATGTACGAGTTGGACGCGATTGCCGCAACCGTCATCGGCGGCACGAGTCTGATGGGTGGCGAAGGGACAATTATCGGCACTCTGATTGGCGCATTTATCATGGGAGTATTGCGAAACGGCTTGAACCTATTGGGCGTTTCTTCTTTTGTCCAGCAGATTGTAATTGGTTCGGTTATCATAATCGCCGTGCTGGTGGATATGGCTTTCAAAAAACAGTCAAAATAACCCGGGAATGAAATCAATAACAGCTAAATTTCTAAAATGAATTATAATAATGAAAAAATAGATTTATTGCCCGCGAAATACACGAAATAGTGCTTAATTTAAAAAAATAAAAATAACATTTTGTGTGTTTTTATGTGTTTAGTGGGCTACAATTTTATAATAATTTTCTTTTAAGAATTTTAAATAATTTGTAACTATTCAGGCGTCATTCCTGCAAATGCAGAAATTCTCTAACTTTATAATAATCAGGAGATTCCGGGACAAGCCCGGAATGACATTTTACAAAAAAATCAGACTTTTGA
>CAZCJL010000253.1:0-3174 GCA_964498785.1 uncultured Cytophagia bacterium
AGAGAATCCGAAAGCTTTGATGCACACCATCAATTATTGAATGGATACATTTTTAGTTCACAAATACGTTAATGGGTCACTACAGATTTGTGCTTTTTCATTTTTTTTAATATTGGTTTGAATTTTTTTATTGTCTTCAATAATTGTACCTTTAATTTACTGTAAAAATAACATTAAAGTCAAGTATTAAATTTGTGGGTCACTACATCTATTTTTTGAAGGTAAATATTGAAGTTAGCCTTTATTTTTGCCAATTTAAGGACATTTTCCAAAATAGTGTGGTGAACTTGGGTTAATATCATGTTTGCGTTCCGTGTGATTTATTGGCATTGCGGAAATTTCCACAAATCCACCGTTATTTTGTCCCTTCCATGAACTTGCGGAAACCTGAGTAGTCATCCTATCCTGGTTTTCGACAATTCCAATGGAATACTTACGGCCTGAAGGCAGTGCAATGTGAACTTCTGCTTGATTTATCCGTAAAACATGCTGTCCTCGAATTCATGAACGTTGGAAAAATCCTTGCAAAGATTAAATACTGAATATATAGATAATTATGAAGAAGTATTATAGGCTATTTCATTTTCAAAAACCTTCGCAATTGTAGTTCGTGGACAACCATTAACAGGCTTAACCCATAACAACGTCAACATTACAAAAAGCTCCTTCCGGCATGACCGGTATTTTATTTCCTCTGATTATATCTCCATTTAACTTGATGTATTTAATACCTTTCGAGATATTATCCGGGTTTTTTACTTTAATTTTATAATGAGCTCCGCGGAATTTCCGGTTAACAATATATCCTGACCATTCTTTCGGAATACAGGGATTAATTACCAAACCATCAAAGTCTGGCTGAACCCCAAGGATATACTGCGCGATAGCAACAAAATTCCATGCTGCGGTTCCTGTTAGCCAACTGTTTTTTGCTTCTCCGGGTTTATGGGCATCTTTTCCTGCGATCATTTGTGAATATACAAACGGCTCGGTTTTATGCACCTCACTGATATCTTCACGATAAGCGGGGGCTATTTTGCTCCAATACTCAAACGCCCGATTTCCCCGGCCAATAAGCGTTTCGCTAATCATAATCCAGGGATTATTATGGCAAAAGATACCTGCATTCTCTTTATACCCGGGCAGGAATGTGGAGATTTCGCCCAAATCTTTGCGGTAAGTTGTAAAAGCAGGATTATTCAGTACTATACCATTAGGGCTGTCCAGATATTTTTTCACAGAATCCAATGCTTTGTGCACCCAACCGTCTTTAATACCAATTTCAGCCATCGAGCAAAAGCCCTGGGATTCAATAAATATTTTACCTTCGTTATTTTCGCCGGAGCCTACTTTTTCGCCAAAAGCATTGTAAGCCCGCAGGAACCATTCACCATCCCAACCATATAGTCTGATGGCTTCAATCATTTCATCAATATGATTCTGCGCATCTTTAGCCTCTTGTTGTTTGCCTATAAACCGGCAAAGTTCAACATAATTTCTGCCATATACCACAAATGCACCGGCTATCATAAGTGATTCAGCGGTATTGCCGTCCACTGTAAACGGTGCAGTCTGAAAACCTTCATCCGGGGATTCCAGGAAACAGTTCATATTCAAGCAATCGTTCCAGTCTGCTCGCCCGATGAGTGGCAAACCATGGGGTCCTTTATTGTTTACCACATGATAGAATGCCTGTTTGAGATGATCAAACAGGGACGCCTTTGTTTCAGGGTTACAGTCAAACGGTACCTGTTCATTAAGTATGGTAAAATCCCCGGTCTCTCTGATATAGGCCGTCGTGGAGCAAATTAACCAGAGCGGATCATCATTAAAATTGCCGCCAATCTCATGATTCCCTTTTTTGGTAAGTGGTTGATACTGATGATATGCGCCACCGTCTTCATACATAGTTGAGGCTAAGTCAATCAATCGTTCCCGTGCTCTGTCCGGAACCTGATGAACGAAACCCAGCAAATCCTGATTCGAATCTCTGAATCCCATTCCCCGGCCAATACCGGACTCAAAATAAGAAGCACTTCGGGACAGATTAAAGGTTACCATACATTGATATTGATTCCAAATATTAACCATGCGATTGAGCTTTTCATCATGGCTCTCTACATTGTAAACAGAAAGAAGTTCAGACCAAAAACCGGACAGGTTTTCCATGGCCATGTCCACCTGTTCCGGTTTTGAAAATTGCTTTTTCATTTCCTTAATTTTTGCGGTATTGACGCGCCCGGGAGCCACCCATTTTTCGTCTTTATCATATTCAGCATAACCCAGCATGAATATCACCTTTCGTTCCTCGCCAGCTTTTAATTCCACCTCAATTTGCGTGGAGCCAATTGGTGACCAGCCAAAAGCACGAGATGACCGTGATTGTCCTTCCATTACAACATCCGGAGAATCCAGACCGTTATGTGTCCCTGTAAAAGTTTCCCTGTCGCAGTCGAATCCCCGAATATCACAATTTACAGCCGAAAACGAGTAGTGATCTCTACGGTCACGAAAATCAGTAAAATGGATAATGGTATTTTCTATACATTCGGCACGGCCTATTGAATAGTTTCTCTGAAAATTGGTCATATCGTCCAGCGCATTCCACAAACAAAACTCAACATAAGAGAACAGTTTGAACTTCTTAACGGAATTTCCCGTATTGGTCAGCGTTAGCTGTTGAATCTCTCCGGTAAAGTTCAGGGGAACAAATGCCAGCAATTCAGCCTTTATATCATTTTTACTACTTATTATCCGAGTATAACCTAAGCCATGCCGACATTCATAATTATCCAACTGGGTTTTAACAGGTTTCCAGCCGGGATTCCACACAACGCCCTCATCGTTGATGTAGAAATATTTTCCCTGCATATCAATGGCCGGCGTATTGTAGGTAAACCGGGTGATTCTTCTTAGCCGGGCATCTTTATAAAAACTATAACCTCCTCCGGTATTCGACATTATTGAAAAAAAATCCTTATTCCCGAGATAGTTAACCCAGGGATAAGGCGTTTTGGGCGAGGTTATTACGTATTCTCTGTCCTGGTCGTTAAAATATCCGTATCTCATTTGATCAAATCCTATTTAATTTATTGAATGAAAAACAGTTACGATATTTTTTATGTATCTTCTCAATATTTTATGGTAGATATGGGCGATTGCCGCTATGTCGTA
>CAZCJL010000254.1:0-3164 GCA_964498785.1 uncultured Cytophagia bacterium
GTATGCTGAATGGATTCCCCCAGAAGAATGACTGGGGAAATCTCTTCTCGTGCGTACGCTCTGCGTGCGCACGCCTTACCCGACGGAGTGCGTCGGTGGCTATGTAACGCACGGAAGATAGATTTACGATGCAAAACGTCGATGAATGCGTTGCGACGCAAAGCATCGCAACGAGAAACGAGCAAAATGAAAATCAAAAAAAGGAGCCATTCCTCATGACAAAAGAAAAGAATATCATTTCCAAAACCTTTACCGGCGTCTGCTGCAACGATCCGTCCCATGAATTTCCGGTGGTCGTGGATGTGGTCGAAGGAACCGATGAAGTTGTGTCAAAACTCGAGGTCTTTTGCCCGGACTGCGGCGAGATGACTCAGTTTGAAATAAAAGGCGAGCTCGCGCCGGATGCCAATGTATTAAAATTTTTTATACGTAAAAAATAATGACAGAACCCTTGCGAAGGTTTAAACCTTCGTAAGGCTACCCATCCAATCACAGGAGCCGGATATGATTCATACCCAAAAAATTAAACTAAATTTATCCAAAAAACAAATCAAGGCATTGAAAAAAGATCACCAGCAGATCATCGATTTTCTGGAGCAGGGGAAATCGCTCAGCTTCGATGCGGTGCGCAGCCTGCAGCAGCACCTCACTGGCGCGATTGAGTCCAATGGTGAATTCATGGAATCGCTGCGGGCAATTGACAGCGACGGCGAATTCCGGCATATCAATTTGTGCCACCCCGACAACGCGGTGCTGAACCTGCCCTGGGGACTGGCGACTGATCCCGTTTCCGGGAACGAGCTGTACCGCTTGCAGCAGTTGTATCTCTCCCGCACCAATTGCGAGGATGAAAAACCCCAATTCCCTGCCTCGGATGGACCCTTGAAAATACTGGTGATGATTGCCGCGCCGCTCAATTTGCCCCGCAAATATCGCCTCAATTATGAGGAGGAAGAACGGCAGATTTTGAATGCGTTCACCGAATTGCGCCGTTCCGGCGAAGTGCAGATCGATTTCACGGAAAACGGCTCCCTGGATGCGCTGCACCAGAAAATTGACAGCAACGATTACCACATCCTCCATTTTAGCGGGCACGGCAATTACGATGAAACGGAAGACCGGGGCACGCTGCTGCTGGAACACCATCTCTCGCTGAACATGACCGAAGTGAGCGGCGAGGCGTTTGCCGCAAAGCTGCTGAAACCGGAGCATAAAATCCCGCTGGTGGTGCTGTCGTCCTGTAAAACCGCGCAGGGAAATTTCACCGGCGTCACTGCCAGCCTGTTGCGCAAGGGCATTCCCGCGGAGGTTTCCATGAGCATGTCGGTGAGCGATGACTACGCCACCCATTTTGCGGCGCAGTTTTACAAGCGGCTGGCGGATCGTAAATCCCTGCCACAGGCGTTCAAAGATGCGGTGGAATACATCCGCTCCGAGCCGTTTAATGACGCCATGAAACTGAAAAACCGTTACGCACCGCTGCAATGGCTGATCCCCAATCTCTACCTGACGCAGGAGGTGGCGCTGGTGGACTGGTCCGCCTTGCAGCCGTTGACCACCGGTTACGCGTTCGAAAAGCTGTTTGTGAACAATGACCTCGAAGAGGCAGAGGACGAAAAAGACCTGTTCATTGGCAGAAGAGCCGATCTGGCAGCGATCCTGCCGCCGTTTTTCGGCAATTCGCCGGTGGTGCTGAACGGACAGGGCGGCATTGGCAAAACCCGCTTTGCCCGGAAACTGGTGCAGCGGTTTAAAGCGCACACGCCCGGCGTCGCGGCGTTTGCCTTTCATTATCAGGGTAAAGGCGGGCGCAAATATGAGATCAGCGATATTGAAACAGATCTCAAAGATTTTTGCCGGCGCCAGGGCAAGGCGGAGTGGGTGCGGACATTGAATGATAACGAGGCTGTTTACGACACCATTGCCAAACGCTGTGCGTATTTGACAGACATGCTGGTAGACGATTTCGAGCTGCTGCTGCTGTTCGAAAATATCGAAACATTTCAGGATATTGACAGCGGCGCGTTTGACCCGGCGCAGCAGGAGTTGTTGCAGATCATGCTGGCGATGGTGAACAATCCCCGGGTGCATACGCTGATCACCGGCAGGTACGCAATCCCGGAACTGGGGGACAAACCCGCGACCCACGGCCTTTCCGATGTGATCTTCACCGATTTCTGGCGCAAGCTGGAGCTGCTGGGCATGAAGGGCTTGACCGAATCGCAGGTGAAATTTCTGTACGAAAATTTAGGCGGCAACTACCGGGCGCTGGAGTTTTTCACGCAGAAATACCGACAGCCCGCGGACCGGGAAGCGGGTTTCCGCACACTGGAAAAATTCAAACAATCTGTTGGAGAAGCAACACAGCAGACAGTGACACACATGGCGCTAAATTTATTTTTCAGTGATTTGCTACGCACGATTTCTCCGGCAGAGCTGAAACTGCTGCAATGGCTCTATTACTACCAGATACCGGTGCTGTGGAAAGCACTGGCTGTGCAGGGCTCTGCGGCAAAGGAACAGGAAACTCTGATCACCCTGAAAAACCGCACCCTGCTGCAAATTTACTTCGACCGGGAGAAAAAACTTTCCTATTTTTATCTGCCGCCGCTGTTAAAAGAGCTGCTGCGCCGGAATGAATTAACCGCCGAACAATCCCATACTTTTTTCTGCCGCGCCGGGAATTACCACCTGTATGTGCATTCAATAATTAAGAAGGGAGATATGGCAGAAAAAGCCCAGGCATTCCGCCATTTTGTACACGGTAAACATAAAGCCCGGGTGGCGCAGTTGGGCGCCGAGCTAACTCGATTTTATTTCGGTCGCTCGCTGTATCATGAATGCAGGCAAACCGGCGACGATGCATATCGTTTGTTGAAAGAAAGCGCGCCGTGGGATTTGCTCAATCGGTTGGGATTAGTTTACGATCATTTTGGCGAAATGAAGTCCGCACTGTCTTTTTATCAGCAGGGATTGGAGCAATTAGATCCTGAAAATCCGGAGGATTTTAAAAATATTGCGACCACCCTGAACAACATCAGTGGAATACACAGAGCCAAAGGCGACTACGCCACTGCGCTGGACTATTTAACCCAAAGTCTCGCGATCAGTCGCAAAATTGGCGATCTTGCCGGCGAAGGCACCACCCTGAACAACATCAGTCT
>CAZCJL010000255.1:0-3116 GCA_964498785.1 uncultured Cytophagia bacterium
AAGTTAACTTGACAATTTAAAACATAATTTATATATTATTTTAACGATAAATGAACTTACATCATACTGCAACAAATCAGGGATGGAATACATCTGCTGGTGGTGCCGGTTTTTCTGTCCTGCTTTTCCCTGATATAACTTTCCTGTGATTTGCTTCTTGATATATTTTAACGATTTGGTTATGTTGAAATAGTTGCGTTAATTTTGGCTATGAGCGAACGCCTTTTTTCCTGAAAGGAGGTGATGGTTATGCTTGTCTTTAAAAATGAATTAGAATTTACATCATGTTATGCTGTTGATACCTGACAGTTTAAATTCTGCGCTTTTTTTGGCAAAAAAATTTTCTGATTGATTCTATGAGTTTTTCATTCTTTATTTCTAATTGCAGCTTGTCTGCGTTAGGTGATAGTTATAATATATAAATAAAATTGTCACCGTCTTCTAGTACGATCAATCTTGCTGTATAATGTAAAATAGTTGACTTTTGATAAGACATCCGGTTTGTTTGATTTTGTTCATTGCTAAAAGTAACATTATACCTTGAAGAAAAATTCACATTAAATTTTGTTTTCAAAGTACGCATGAATGTTACGGGGAATGATTTAAATATTAACTTATATTTCAGGAGAATTCATCATGTTTCATTCTAAATTTTATAACATAATGTTAATTTCGATTTTATTCTATCCGTCTATAATTTATGCGCAAACTCCAAAGCTAGTACTCGATAATGCTTTAGAACCCGCTGCCTGCCTTGATTATCAAAATAATGTGATATGTTGTGGCATATTTTGGACAACAGATTTCCCATTGATCGCTCAAAAAGTCAATCCTCAGGGTCATCTTCTCTGGCCGAATAATACCTTCGGGGTGCGATTGTCGTTTGCACAAAAAGCAGGGGACCAGACCACCCATCCTTTTATTTTGCCAAAACCAGATGGTGGCGCTTTTTTCGCTTATGAGTACCTGGAATTTTTGGAATTCACTGAATATGGAACAGATATCTATTTTGTTCATCCAGTGCTTCAAAGCGTCAGTCCCGAAGGAGTTGTGCTCTGGGGCAATGATGGAATTAATTTAACGAACATGAATGTTCGCTGGTTCGGCGGAGCTGATGTACTCGAACTTAGATATGATAATAAAGGCAATGTGATGGTTTTTTGGCAATGGTTCGATGCCGATACCATTGGCGGAGGACCAAATATTGAAAGCATCTATCTCCAAAAAGTGGATCCAATCACTGGTGAACTCTTATTAGACTCCACTGGAATAAAACTTTTAGACGAACAGGCGTCGAAAATTTTATTTAGCAAATGCGGAAACAGTTATCTGCTCCATAGACCCTGGGTAACTTGCCTCAATATATCCGGTGAAATAATATGGCAATTAGAACTATTAGCAGGATTGCCAGAACCTTATCCCCGTTATACGGCTGCTACAAATGATGATGGTGACATTTTTATCCTTTATGAAGGTAATGATAGAATCCATTGTCGTATTTTTACTGCGAATGGTGAGCCAATTTTGCAAGATACTGTCATTATATCAGGAGATTTAGATCTATTTTTCAATACCCCAGTTGCAAATTGGAATAATGATAAATGGATTTTTTCCCTTGATAAGCATATCTATTGTATTGATAAGGGAGGTATAAATTTATGGGGAAATGAGGGAGTTATCATTCCCGATTCAAACTTCAGTAAAGTTAAGGATATATCCCAAATTGATAAAGAAAATTTAATGCTAATATATTCAGGTACTCGATATAATCCTTTCGATCCCATTAGCTTGAAAGCGCAGAAAATTAATCTCAAGGGAGAGATTATATGGAAAAACAATGGAATTTTAGTTATGGAAAATATAGGTACCGTTGCTCATTTATTACCTGACTCAGAAGGAGGAGCCTTTATAGTTGTAGATGCTTTGTATGTTTATGAACCGGAGTTTCGCTCCCGGGGAACGTATGTTGAAAAAGTGGATAAAGACGGTAACTTAGGATTCGTGACTTCTGTTCAAGATAAACATAGTAATTCTATTCCCATAGATTTTAATTTAGCTTATAATTATCCCAACCCGTTTACTGATAAAACCACAATTTCTTTCAAATCCAATTTAAACGATGATCATATTATCATCATTTATAATCTGCTCGGAAAGGAGGTGAAACGATTTCAATTAAAAAATAATTTGTTCAATCTTGTACAAATAAAATGGGATGGTAAAGATCAAAACGGCTTTGAGGTTGCTCATGGCGTGTATTTTTATCGTATTGGCAGCAAAGATAAATGGTTGGCTGGCGGAAAAATAACTTATTTAAAAAGTTTTTAATTAAACAGGAGGATTAAATATGAAACGATTACTTCTATGTCTAACAATTATTGGGGGATTTGTAACGAATTCATTTGCGGCTTATTTTGACACTGGTTGGAAGGAATTCAAACAACCAAACGGCACAACATTTATTGGGAGACAGCAAGGGGATGAATACGAGTATCAGTATTTAACAAAAGAAGGTTTCCCATTTAATAAAAATTTTAAAGATGGGTATTATTATTTTGCCATTGGAGTAATAAATAACCAATATGATCTTTCAAGTTTAAAAGTCGGGATAGATTTACCAGTGAATATTACCAAAAAATTAGCTGTAAAAACTCCTGTGCAACGTCCAGAAATAAAAGATGAACCACCACTCAAAGGAATGCGAACGTCATACACTCTAAAGGTGGTCCTTGTTGATTTTACAGATGTGGTAGGAGATCCAGATTATACAAAATCAGATTTTGAAAATATGTTGTCAGGAAGCAATTATATCGAATCTCCAGATAATGAACAAGCGTACGGCAGCATGTCCTACTATTACGAAACCATGTCACAAGGAAATGTATCAATAAATGCCACCGTGATCAATAATTCACCAGGTGGTATGCCGGAATGGGTTCATTTATCAAATAATAAAAATCATTATCTCACAAATTATACCATTTTCACAGATGCCGAAAATGCAGCGATTGCTGCCGGATTAGATGTAAGTACGAGTTCAACCACAAAACTTGTTTATATTTATGATTCTGTTGATTTATTCAGTTTTATAAAAGTTTAAATCTTAATTTTTTGAA
>CAZCJL010000256.1:0-3089 GCA_964498785.1 uncultured Cytophagia bacterium
AAATACGACATAGCGGCAATCGCCCATATCTACCATAAAATATTGAGAAGATACCCAAAATTTATATGTTTTAAATAGAAAAGAAAAGGTGATAAATTGCGAAAAATGTACATCCCTCTGTATTTAATTATATTTTTTATCACACTTTCACTAACCCATTTTGAAAAATCTTTTTGTCAAACGCCGGAATGGGCCAAAGAAGTTGTGTGGTATCAAATATTCCCGGAGCGATTTTGCAATAGTGATCCGGGCAATGATCCTGAATTACAGGATATTAACGGCGCCTGGCCGTTTAATGATACCTCTGAATTTGATATCGTACCATGGACAGCGGACTGGTATAAGCTTCAGCCGTGGGAAGAAAAGAATAACAAGGGATTTTATTACAATGCGCAGCGTCGGCGATTCGGGGGTGATTTGCAGGGTGTATTGGATAAATTAGATTACTTGCAGGAATTGGGCGTCAATGCGATTTATTTCAATCCGTTGTTTGAATCTCCCTCGCTTCATAAATACGATGCGACGATGCATCACCACATTGATGACAATTTCGGACCTGATCCGGAAGGAGATAAAAAAATTATTCAATCCGAAGTCCCGGATGATCCTTCCACATGGAAATGGACGGCTGCTGACACACTTTTTCTTAAACTCATTCGTGAGTGTCATCAGCGCGACATTCGGGTAATTATCGATGGTGTGTTCAATCATGTCGGTTATAACTTTTTCGCATTTGAGGATTTACGGAAGAAACAGCGCAACTCGCGATTTAAAGAGTGGTTTACGGTAAAGAAATGGGATAATCCTGAAACAGAAGCCGACGAATTCCGCTATGAAAGTTGGGCCAACGTTAAAAGTATGCCTGAAATTCGGGAAGATGAGGAAAACGGATTCGTGGATGTGGCCTGGGATTATTTTAAAGCTGCTATTCGCCGCTGGATGGATCCGAACGGCGACGGCAATCCTGAAGACGGCATCGATGGCTGGCGACTGGATGTGGCGGAAAAAGTGACGCCGGCTTCCTGGCGTAAATTTCGTACGTTTACACGCTCCATCAATCCGGAGTCCTATTTGGTGGCAGAAGTCTGGTGGGAAGACTGGCCTCACAAGATGTTCAACGCTGCCCCCTGGTTACAGGGCGATATGTTCGATGCGGTGATGAATTATCGGTTTTCAGCCGCAGTAACCAAATTTTTCATTGATCAGGAAAAGCGGATATCTGTTACTGAATTTGACGATGAATTAGCGACTGTGCGCGAAGATTATCCTCATGAAGCGAATTTCGTACTTCAAAATCTGATGGACAGCCACGACACGGATCGACTGCCATCGATGATCATGAATCCCGACCGGATTTACGGACATCAAAACCGGGTGGAAGCAAACCGGGATTATGACGTGAGCAAACCATCTGCCGAACATCTTAAAATTCAAAAATTGATTGTGCTTTTTCAAATGACATATCTCGGCGCGCCGATGATTTACTACGGCGACGAGGTGGGTATGTGGGGCGCCAGCGACCCGGATGAGCGCAAACCGATGTTATGGGCTGATCTGACTTATGAAGATGAAGCAAGCCATCCGTTTGGAAAAAACCGTAAACCCGATAAAAACGATGTCAATCAAGATTTATTCAAATATTATAAAAAATTGATACAGATCCGGAAATCTTCCGGGGCATTGCGATTTGGTAACTATCGGACACTGGTTACAGACGATCTGAAAGGATTACTAATCTACAAGCGGACCTCTGAAAATGAATCAGTTATTACAATGATAAATAATTCAAATACACCGCAGAATGTCGAATTTGATCTTGGAAGCGATAACTGGACGAATGCATTGACCGGGCAACCTGTCAGCACAAAAAATGGTGTATTTTCCGGGACGATTCCTGCGAAAGAGGGAGTTGTTTTTATTCACAGCCAGACAAATTAGGAACAAGTCCTCTGAATTGATTTATTTGGGAGAATTTTAATGGCAGTAACAATTTATGATGTTGCAAAAAAAGCTAAAGTTGGTATCGGAACAGTTTCCCGGGTGATTAACAATAGCCCGCATATCTCTCCCACTACAAAGGACAAAGTGTTAAAAGTCATTAACGAATTGAAATACCAGCCGCATGCAATGGCTCAGGGACTGGCAAGCAAGCGTTCGAATTCCATTGCCTGTATTGTCCCTGATTTTACCAGCTACTTTTTTGTCGAATTGTTGCGGGGTATTCAACAGGAAATAAGCAAGCACGGGTATGATTTGATTTTGTACTGTGTTGACGAGTTAGACAAAAAAGAAGTCTTCCTTCGTCGTACGCTGCGCGAGAAAAAAGTCGACGGTGTTCTTCTGTTATCCATGCCCATTGAAGAACGGGATGTGGAACGCTTTCATCAATCTAAATTACCGCTTGTGTTAGTAGATAGCTATCATCCGAAGGTCGATTCGATTACCGTGGAAAATGAAAAAGGAGCGTATATCGGCACGAGTCATCTGATTGAAATCGGGCATAAAAAGGTGGCTATCATTACCGGCGAATATAACAGTTTTCCGGTAAAAGAAAGAATTAGCGGTTATAAAAGAGCGTTGCAAGACCACAATATTCCCTTTAATGAAAAATATCTGGTTACTGCCGATTCGTTCGATAAATCGGAGCTGCTATTAGATCACGGATTCAATAAAATGGTTGGCTACATTTCTATGCAAAGTTTGATAGAACTGGACGCTGAACGTCCGACTGCCACATTTATTGCCAGTGATATCCAGGCAATCGGCGCACTACGGGCAATCTCTGAAAAAGGACTGACGATACCTGATGATATGGCGATTGTCGGTTTCGACGATATCGAGCTGGCGGAGTGGGTCGAACTTACTACAATGTCGCAGCCAAAATGCGAGATCGGCAAAATTGCGGTTGACCAAATCATGAATAAAATATCCGGCAACAATTCTGCGCCGCTTCATAAGTCATTTTTGCCGGAGCTTATCATTAGAAGAAGCTCCGGAACTCAAGTATAACAGACGCCCATTTTGTTTACTATTTACATTATCCTGAATCAGTGGCATGATTATTGATGAAGCCTGCATTTTCTAAAAAT
>CAZCJL010000257.1:0-3078 GCA_964498785.1 uncultured Cytophagia bacterium
ATTTAAAGAGAATCCGAAAGCTTTGATGCACACCATCAATTATTGAATGGATACACTATTTTTTGCGTAACGTTTTGAAAATAAAAACTCTGTGTACTCTGAGCCTCTGTGGCTATAACTTTTTCAGGTTAGACAATTTTTAACTATCACCTAAATTTCTAAAATGAATTATAACAATGAAAAAATTGATTTATTGCCCACGAAATAGCGCTTAATTCAAAATAAAAAAATAATATTTCTTGTATTTTTGTTTGTTTCGTGGACTACAATTGTATAATAATTTTTTTTTTAGAATTTTAGATATCATACAAAATACTTGACACATTGCATTTAATTCCCTATATTCTCGTTTAAAAATGAAGAAAAACTCGGATACATATCGCCGGATATGGGATGTTGTCAGGCGAATTCCGGCCGGCAAAGTCGCTACTTATGGACAGATTGCTGAATTAGGCGGTTTTGGCGGACATGCCCGGATTGTGGGGTATGCGCTTCACAACCTTACGGAACAATCCGACATCCCCTGGCACCGGGTGATCAATGCCCGCGGAAAAATTTCGCTGCGCACGGCAGACGGCTATCATAATTTACAGCGGGCGTTACTGGAACAGGAGGGCGTCATCTTCTACACAGACCGGGTTGATCTGGAGCGATTTGGATGGAACGGTGAGTAATTCACACAGAAATTTCCGAAATCTCAAAGATTTCGAAAATTTGCCATTAAATTGTTAAGATCGGCAGTTGTATAAAAAAAAATATTATCGAACAAATTATCGACACAAATACAATGAATATGAATAACAGCTTTGGAAATCAATTTAAAATAACAACCTGGGGCGAATCCCACGGAAATAGCCTTGGCGTTGTGATCGATGGCTGTCCGCCGGGAATAGCGATCTCACTTGAATTCATTCAACGTGAACTGAACCGCCGTCGACCGGGGCAGAGCGAAATCGCAACCCCGCGCAGTGAAAGCGATCGCGTGCATCTCCGTTCCGGTGTGCTCAACGGCATTTCCACCGGAATGCCCATTGCGCTGGAAATTTTTAATAAAGATGCGGACAGTTCAAAATACGAAGACATAAAAGATATATGGCGTCCGGGACATGCGGATTATACGTACGATATGAAATACGGATTTCGGGATTACCGCGGCTCTGGCCGGGCCTCGGGCCGGGAAACCGCAGCCCGGGTTGCCGGCGGCGCAGTGGCAAAACTCATTTTGCGCAGATTTGATATCGATATGTTCGCTTTTACCCGTGCCATCGGCAGTATTGAAGCACATACGATTGACCGTGAAGAGATTGAACAAAATATCGTCCGGTCGCCGGATAAAGATGCTGCTGCGAAAATGATTGACCTGGTTAAACAATTAAAGGACAACCATGACTCCATCGGCGGAGTGGTTGAACTTCGGATTTTGAATTTGCCGCCGGGCCTGGGCGATCCTGTGTTTAATAAATTCGACGCCGCGATGGCATACTCGATTGTCGGACTCGGCGCGGTCAAAGGTGTGGAAATCGGCGCGGGATTCGACGCCGCAAAAATGAAGGGATCTGAACACAATGATGCTTTCATGCTGAAAGGTGATCGCGTTGGCACAGCGACAAATCACGCAGGCGGGGTTCTTGGCGGAATCACCACCGGTGAAGAATTTATTTTGCGGGCAGCAGTGAAACCGCCGGCGTCGATTGCTATTGAACAGCGAACGCTGACAAAAAATGGCCAGCCAACGACAATTTCTGTCAAGGGCCGTCACGACCCGACCATTGTACCCCGGATTGTCCCGGTGGTGGAAAGTATGGCCGCGATTGTAGTGGTGAATTTTGTTCTCGCGCAGAAATCCATTGAGGCGTTTAAAATGTTGTAACGTCTGAACGGAAACAGCAATGGTGTCAGTCAGAACTCACCTCACGGTACCCTCTCTTCGGACGAAAAAGGTAGTAAATTATCATATCTTAATAAGTTGAGCCTCCTGCGCCTTTTAAAAATAGGGGATTTTGAACGTGTCCAGGAACTTTGATGTCGTTGGATAAACCCTTGAGAATGTTTAGCAATAATGCAGTATCTAGATGATAACATAAATAGTGTCATTCTGAATGCACCGTCTTTTTGGCGCATGAAGAATTTCATACCACGTAATTTAGTAAAATCATACGCTTAGTGGTATTAGATTCTTCGTCTCCCGCCGGGCGGGATCATCAGAATGACACTTTTCAGAGTTCTTAGATAGGCCTTGTGAGGATGTCACCGTGGAGAGATTTCCGAAATCTCAAAGATTTCGGAAATCTGAAATAAACAATGAATTTATTTAGTTTACAAAAGATGAAATCCCGGAGGGACTTTCGAAAATAGAGGGCTGTATCATAAGTGGTTAAAAATGGTTTAGCACCACTTTATATAGATAATTGCCCTGTGAAGTATTAATACATTGTGGTATATTTACATCAAATTTGACTTTTGTACAGCCCCTTTAAATGGAAAAAAATATAAGTCCTGTAAGGACGACCGAAATACCAATGATGAAGAGTTTTTCAGTCGTCCCGTTCGGGACTTAATATCGGGTGCATTTTAAGGGGTTGTATCAAAAGTGCTTTTTTAACCACAAAGTTCTCAAAGTAAACACAAAGGATAAGTTATTAAATATTTTTTCTTTGTGAGCTTTTTTCATGCTTGGTGTTCTCTGTGGTTAAACAAAATATCTTGACTTTTGATACAGCCCCCTATTCTCAATTGTCCCTATCGGGACAATATATTTACCACGCCCCAACCTGCTGTCGCCACATTGCGCAATACTCACCCTTTTATTTCAGCAAATGATCAAAATACGCTGAAAGTGCCCGTCTTTTCCGGGCACCATAAGTATGACAAACGACAGCAATATGCACCCCCAGCGGGATTCTACAACAATACTGAATTAATCCCACACATATCGTTCATCGATTTCCACACCGTATTTTTTACATAATTGCCTGAACTCATCTTTAAATGATACTTTTCGATGGTGCGTCTCCTGATTGCCGATATATGATTCTGTTGATTTATTCAGTTTTATAAAAGTTTAAATCTTAATTTTTT
>CAZCJL010000258.1:0-3030 GCA_964498785.1 uncultured Cytophagia bacterium
TGCCCCACCAGTTATTATTTGCCCAAATTTGATTGCTTTGCAGTGAATAGAGTTCTTTTTGAGTATTACTGTACAAACTATTCTCTGCATTCTGAGAATCCGAACCGAGATAAGGGCTGGAAGTTGCATCGACATAAATTCCATGCTGACCATTTCCGGAAATAGTATTTTCACCATATCCATCAATATTCACTAAACTGGGACTCGAATATCCGTAGCAGTAAATTCCAACGCCGGAGTTACCGTAGATATCATTATCATGCATTTTGGGACTTGAGCCGCTGAGATAAACGCCCTGTCGCCGTTCTGATAGATATCATTATTATAAGTATCGGGATTGGAATCATCAAAATGTACACCGATTGACGAATTGCTATAGATGTCATTGCCAAAGATATTGTAATAGGAATGACTGAACAGGATGCCCCGGGTTGATGTTTCGTGAACGCTATTCGATTGAATTTTTTCAAAATAGCCGGTATTCGGTGAGTAATAACAAAATATGCCATATCCGACATCCCGTATATCGCAGTATCGGATTGTAATCGGCGTTGCCTGGTTGCAATAAATTCCATAGCTGGCATTCTTGATGATACAGTGTTCCAGAATGCAATTTCCATCCACGCTGGAATATTCGAATTTGATTCCATACCAGCTTGACCCACCTGATTTATCGAAGGTAATTTTGTTGGAAGATGTTCCCTGAGCCGACAGCGTGCCATTGATGGTAAGCTTTTTTCCACTGGCCATTTTAACAGTAACACCTGGATTCAATTGTAGTGTAACTCCTGAATTAACTGTTAAATTGTCGTTTTCAATATACGTCCCGGTTGCAACTGTAACTGTATATCCTGATACGGCATCTTCAAGTGCTGATTTGATTGTGGTATATTCTGTGGAAGGTACAAAATAATATTTTAAGGCATCTACTGCATTTATTCTACCATGCCCGAGCTCATTAGATTTACCAGTAGTCGAACTATAGGTATATCCTCCAACCTGTTCAGCGGTATGTTCAAGTCTTTTTCTAATATTTATAGGTGTAAATGAAGATGTTTTTGAAAGAATTAAAGCTGCGAGACCTGCAACGTGTGGTGCAGCCATCGAGGTGCCACTTCTGTAGGAATAAGTATTATTGTAATCGGTTGAACGAATCGAATTTCCAGGAGCAACGACATCAAGCCAGGAACCATAATTGCTACCATAGCCAATTCCCCAGTCTCCCGGATCGCAGCGATAATCACCTTCATCTGTGGCTCCAACAGCTATAACATAGTTATTATAAGCAGCGGGATAATGTTCGTTCGTTGTATTATTATTCCCGGATGCAGCAATTAGAGCTATACCTGCATTATATGCTGCTGCAACTTCAGATTCATTAGTTGGGCTATAACCACCGAAACTCATATTTAATACTTTGACAGTACCCGTATTTCGTGCCCAATCAATGGCTCTTGCCCAATCATCTGTTTCTAAAATGCCAAGCATTCCATAGGAAGGGTGATATATCTTAAAGCCTGCGCGAATCGGCATGATTTTACAATTCCATGCCACACCAGCAATTCCAATACTATTATTTGTTGCCACCGCTGAAATACCTGCTACATGGCTACCATGCCCATGTCTATCTTGCGGATCATTGTCAGGGATCGTGTAATCTTCATCTGGATATAATTGATACCCTAGCAATGTATGAGCTGGTATTAATATCAACCTCATCGCGTTGCTCACTGCTCGAAGTTAATTTGGATTGTAAATCAGGATGATCTAAGTCGACTCCTGTATCTATAATACCGATTTTAACACTCGAGCTTCCTTTATGCTCTTCCCATGCAGAAGGAGCTGAAATTTGGGGGAGTGCCCACTGACTACTATAATATGGATCATTCGGGGTTTCCTCAACATATGATAAATAATTTGGATATGCTTCTTCGATATTAGGATTATTTGAATATATACTTGCGATGTATTCCATGTCAGCATTCGCTGGAAATTGAAGAACGAACAATCTATCTTTGCCTTGTTTTCTATCTTCAACAGGATCGAATAATTCAAAATAAAAAGGTTTAAAAGATAAAGCGGAAAAATGAGAGTTTAAAGAATCCAGGGTGTATAAACCAGTAATTACAATTCCTTTTTCCAAATGAATGTGAAAATCTGAAGATGACATTGCCTGACCAGAAAATTTAACAATAAGACCACCTGGAGCATAATCTGCCAATCCATGCCCTGCAAAAAGATTTACTTTAAAAATTATTAATCCGAAGATAATGGCCGTGTAATGACTAAAACATAAATTCTTTCTCATTGTAACCTCCTTGTTTTCAGTTATGAATTAGTTATCGCAAAATTTTGTACCTTCGTACATCTGTCTATGGGAACGAATTACCGTTTATTATAGCCGAATAAAGTCGGCAGCTACCATTGATAATAATAACGTCTTTCTTAGCCACAACATCGCAAACTACCATGCCAATTCCTGGTGCATACCATGTTGTAGATATGTCCAATTCACTTTCGCTCACGATTTTAATACAATCAACGAGAGTGCTGTCCCTTAATGAGATTGTTTCACTTCGGGAAGCAATATAAGCATATCGTTGGTAAGGTAGTTGCTGCCAGTTATTCCCAATTGAACGATTAAAATCTAAATATAAATATTCCTTACCATTAATTCTTCTATAAACGACGCCATTTTTTTCTCTCAGTACTTCAGAGAATTGATCCTTTGATGATGATTTTATAAAATAAGTCTTGCCATCAATTAGTTCTTTTGAAGTAATTGAAATTGTAAAAGGCTGAGATTCTAGTCTATGGTACTGCCATTCATTCCCAACGTTTAACGGATAATAAGTGTTGGATGTAGATATCATTTCCGGCTCTTTTATTCGATTGCAAAATATAGCGTTTATTAAGAATAAAAAAAACAAAATTGATTTTTTCAGTAATATAGACATTCTACCTCCTTTACTTGAACCTGAATCAGTGGCATGATTATTGATGAAGCCTGCATTTTCTAAAAATTATCTA
>CAZCJL010000259.1:0-2945 GCA_964498785.1 uncultured Cytophagia bacterium
TCTAATAGATCTTTTTTTGGCCACCTCCCAATCTCCGCATCATAATACCTCGCCCTAAAATAATACCACTCCAGCGCATTTTCGTCGTCGAGTTCTTTGCCGGTGTACTTGAAAGTCGCCGGCTGTTCCCCGGAAACCAGGCTGCGACCGGGCATTATTTTGCCGAAGGGGTGGTAGTCGTACGATTCTTTTACATCCCCCTGATACGCTGACACCCGATAGTGGCACGTCAGATCGCTGATTAAGCCGGTATCGCTATAGCTGGTTGCCAAATCCATAATTGGCATGAATACAAATGAAGAATCATCCTCTGCCCGGCGTTCTATTTTATAGCCCTCGGCATCCGGATCATTGCCCATCCAGTTCAGGTTGATTCGGGTGTCGGAGGCGGTTGTTGCTATTTCCAAAAGAGAATTTTTTTTAAGAATGTACAATCAAGAAACAATCTATTTTAACAATAACCATAATCCAAATAGAATCAGAAAAATGGAGCCCATAATTACTGCGATCCGGTAATCGTCTTTCGCTTTTCTGATTTTTTCGGGATCTTTAGTTTTTATGAGTTCTGAATATAATTTTGCCCTGTGATTAACAATATTTTTCCTCAATATAATTCCGACTAAACCGCATATTATTGATAATATGCCAACTAAAGAATATGACATAATGATCTCCTAATTTATTGAGTCATCGTAAATGGAAATTTCCGTCTTCATCTTGCCAAACGTCCTCATTCATCCACCTTTTAAAATTTGGTAGTTTTTTATCATTATTATTATTTGAGTTATTACTATAATTTCGATCTCTGGAATCATCTTTTTTTTGTTGATTACCATAATTTATATCTTGTTGATGATGGCTATAATTTTTTATATTTTTTAAATTTGTTTCTATTAGGTAGTTTTTCTTAAGAGCTTCATCAATTGTAATATTAAGTAATTCTCCAGTAATTGGATCCCTTAATCCAACAAAAAGTCCTATTATATCGCCCGGAATATCTTCAATTTGATAATAAGGATTATCCGCCTTCAAACCTATTGATAACATTTTCAAACCGGCAGAAATCCATCCTAATGGAGGAAATGCATAACCACCTAATCCAGTTGCAGTGCTGCCATATTCTAAAATCGCAGGAGTATATTTTAAATATAATTCCCCAAAATGGCTCGCAGCCCTGTTATATGTATCCATTGCCATCTTATTGTAGAAATCGAATGGACCTTCGCCATTAGGATCATAAAACCTTAAAGGATCGTTGTAGCCATAAACGAATGGCGACCACGAAGGATACTTTCCCGCTAAAGGATCAACCACCCAAAACCTCCCAATCTCCGCATCATAATACCTCGCACCAAAATAGTACCACTCCAGCGCATTTTCGTCGTCGAGTTCTTTGCCGGTGTACTTTAAAGTCGCCGGCTGTTCCCCGGAAACCTAACTGCGACCGGATATAATTTTGCCGAAGGGGTGGTAGTCATAGTATTCTTTTACATAAACCTCGTTATTTTCGTCCTTCGCCACTACCACCCATGTATTGCCGAGGTGATCGCATAAATAGTATTAGTATCCGTACCTTTCGCTTTCGTCCGGTTCTGATCTTTTTAATAATCCGATTGTCTGTAGCATCATAAGCGTTCTTAATGTAACCCATGGCAAATGCCATTTCGTACGGCAGTTGCGGACATCGTAGCTCAGATCGATGCTGCGGTTGGCATCGGTGATCAGGTTGCCGTTGCTATCATAGATTTAGTTGCCGCTGGAATGGTTTTCGATATCTTCTTCGCTGCTGAGGATAGCTTGTAAAAGTGTAGCCACCAAAGATTTAATATTAAGTGTTTTCGTTTGCTTTAATTCATTAATTGAATAATACTTATTATACTTCCGATTATTGAACCAATTCCCAATATTTTTACTCTGTTCTGTCTTTCTTTCTTAGTGAACTCACCTTTTTTACCTGTGTACGTACCTCTTAGTTCTGTGATTTGTTTACTAAATAGTGTAAGTATAATCCCGAGAATCAACCAAATTATACAAAAAATTATTCTAGTTTCCATTTATTACCTTACTTTTTTTTAGTTATGGATTCCGTGGTGCCCATTCATTTTCCCAATTTATATTATAATTAAATTCAGCATTATTTTTTTCATCATTTTCATTTTCAGACGTTTCATCATCGATTTTATTACTTTCATTCTCTTCAGATTTATATTTATTCTCTTCTTTATTCTTTTCTTCCTGTTCATTTAAGTATTGAATTATATCTTCATAATCATACCCACTTGCTAATAAATCATATATCAATTGTATTGTTGCCCATGTCAACGCTGTTTTTTTCTCTTTTGCTAAAGCACCACCTAATGCTGTTGTAACACTAACAGTTCCATCAAGTTTTGAATTTTGAAACGAAAGAAAAACCGAACCAGCGCTAAATATCATTGCTGCCTCTGGCTGTCCTAAAATAGTAAGTCCAAAAGCTGCTAAATCAAAGGTAGTTGGAAGATGTTTCCTTATTTGTAAACCAATATAATTAGTACAATCATTATATGTATTTCTAACCATCTGATTATATGCATCAAAAGGTTGATTTCCATCAGGATCGATAAATCTCGAAGGATTGTTGAAAGAGTAAGAGTAAGGAGACCACCTCGGAAATTTATTCGCCAATGGATCCAGTACCATCCACCTCCCAATACTCGGATCATAATACCTCGCCCCAAAATAATACCACTCCAGCGCATTTTCGTCATCGAGTTCTTTGCCGGTGTACTTAAAAGTCGCCGGCCGTTCCCCGGAAACCAGGCTGCGACCGGGTAAAATTTTGCCGAAGGGGTGGTAATCATAATACTCCTTAACATCGCCGTCCTCATCAAGTACAACTCTGGTATTGCCGAGATGGTCATGAAGATAGTAATTCCATTCGCCAGCATAAGCGTTCGTTAGAAGCG
>CAZCJL010000260.1:0-2730 GCA_964498785.1 uncultured Cytophagia bacterium
TGCCTTTAGGAGTGAAACGAACCAAAGGCACATTTCAAATTGGTATTATACGTAAAGAGAGAATTATAAACTTTTCAACCAGCCTTTTAATCTTTCAAAAGCTTCACAAATCCTTGGGCAATATATCTTAACAAAATCAGTATCAATGGGCTTATCAGGGTATTCCTTTCGGGCTGCTTCAAGGGCATTGCTTCCATCGAAATCCACGTAGGCAATACGGGCAGTTAGCTCTTCCGGGGCTCTTCCAAAATCGCTACCCGGAAGTAAAGCTACTCCTGCCTCATTTAACAATCTTCTGCAAAATTCAGCAGAAGTATATATTTCTTTTTTGATTAGCTTTTCCTCATAATAACCAAAATCAGGAAACAAGTAAAAAGCACCTTCAGGATGTGGGACCTGAATATGAAGATTTTCAAGTTTTCTGATAAGAACATTGGCGATCTTTTGCAATATCTTCCTTGTGTAAAACAAATAATCCTCTATCTCCTCATTTCCATTAAAAGCAGTTACTGCAGCGTATTGTATAGGAGCTGATGTAGCCGTATAGGTTTCACTGGCAACGATCGCCATGGCATCACGCAGCCATCTGAGTGATGACGGGAAGGAGAAAGTTCCCAATCGCCAGCCACCGGCACCGCACCATTTACTTAATCCGCTGCTTATTATAGTCCCTTCCGGGTAATAATGCGCAACCGAAACATGTTTACCCTTGTGGTGAATCAATCCATATATTTCATCCGAGACCAATACAACATGGTATTTCCATGCAACTCTTGCAAGATATTTCAAACGTTCAACAGGATAGGTATATCCTGTCGGATTGGAAGGATAATTTAGTATTACGATGCGTGGTCTGTTAGGATCTGTTCGGCAAATCAGCTCAAGCCTTTCCGGACTTAGCCGGTAGTTGTTGTCTTTTGTGGTAGGAACCCAGTAAACATTCCTGCCGATTATTTTTGCCTGGGGCGAATACGAAACCCAGCTTGGCGTCGGTATGATCAAATCTCCGTAATAAACAAGTTGTAAAATAAAGATCAGCTCTTTTGATCCCGGCCCTATCAATACGTCTTGCGGATCGGTTTCGATGTTCTGTGTCCGCTTGTTAAATCCTGCAATAGCCTCACGCAAAGCCGGAAAACCCATAACGGGGAGATAATCTTTTTGATGGGCATTTTGCCGCAAAGATTCCACTACTGTTTCAGGTACCGGGAAAGGAGACTGACCCAATCCCAGCTTGAATATCTTTCTGCCCGACTTTATCAATTTATTACTTTGTTCATTAATTGCCAATGTAGCCGATGGTGTGAGGCCTCTGACATTAAGATTAAGGTTTACAAAAAAATCGTTCTTTTTAACTCTTGCCATCTTTCAATTATTTAATACCGGAAATGATATAATTCAAAATAGGATCATTCGTATGCTCTTTGTTAAAAGAAAAAGGAATATAATCAGGTTTCCTTAACATTTTTCTGTCAAGCATTTCCTTAATGATCTTCAAAGAATCAAGCGATGTTTTACCGATAAGTAAAGCATCAAGGGAACCATTCTTTATATATAGTTTCAGCATATCGCTGAATCCCCGCATGTACAGGTAATCTTTTGTAAAGCCTCCTCCCCTGTATATTCTTGCCGTAAGATAAAATGCTCTTTCTTTGTTTATCTTGTAAGTATCGGTTAAGTATTTAAAGCTTTGTTGAAAATCATGTCCTTTCAGCATGTAATTTACAGCAAGCACCCTTAGTGCCAGCTCTTTTAATCTGTTCAGGGTTAGGTTTCCGGACAGGTATTCACTCAAAATTGCCAATCCTTCCTGGGTATGATCATTCAAAGGTAAACCGATATTGAACAAATGAAGCGGTTGTTTCCTGGAATTCATGGTTGTGAGCATATGGATACCAATCTCATGATTGACCAGTGCGTTGATGCTTCTTCTGCTAAAGAATGCATCTTTTTTGATAAGTAAAAGCTTTTTATGATTGATCACGATTGCTTTTGCAACAATATTATCTGATAATTCAATATTACAAACAAATCCGTATTTTTCTATTTCCTGCCTGAAATATTTTACCGCATCATCGGATGAAATATGCTCTTCTTCGTCATCATGTCCGTCAGGAAGGCAGATCAGGTAATTGGCATTGATAATGTCCTTTTCATCCGGTTTGCCATAGTACCTCAAAGAATTATACAAAAATTTCTCCTGCCCGATGGAAGCGATCATATCAATTTTATCGGTATATGCATCTATGGTTTCCTTGTAAACATTACGAATACCAATATCTTCGATTTTGTCAATAGGTATATTGTATAATTTTTGTCTGAAATAGAATGGATTAATATTTAACTGCTGATAGGTAAATTCGGGTTCCCGTTCACATCCCGATTCAAAAAATTTCTTTTTCTCACTCTCAATATTTGATGGATTGATATAATTAAGAATTTCAAAGTTCCAGACAATTTTATACACTGCTTCATCAACTGCGATGATGTTTGGGTCAAGATTTGCAGAAAGAAGCAGGTTCTTTTTACTTGAATCAAATTCGGTTCTGTTGCGGGCATATTTCCAGGCATTATTCAAAATTGCGTTTTTCAATCCTTCCTTCAGCGCCTCCACAACCAGCGGGAAAGTTTCTCCGGTATTTTCGTCACAATATATTTTTTTAATCTCCGTAGCCATTACCAAAGTATTGCTAAAATTCCTCGTTATGTATCGCAACAGGTATCCATGAC
>CAZCJL010000261.1:0-2699 GCA_964498785.1 uncultured Cytophagia bacterium
CATTGGCGGTGAAGGAAGTCCTGGGGCTTCAAGCGACGGGGGAGTGTATTTCTACAACGCCCAGAACGGGACCATAAAGAACAACGTGATAAGCGTGGGCAGGTATTACGGAATAAGGGTTTACAGGAACGGGAACGTTTACTATTACAACATAGACAACAACAGCGTAGCCGCGGGAAACAATTACGGGCTGTATTTCTCTTCCAACTACGGCTACTACAACAACATAACCAACAACAACGTCACGAGTTCCGGAGACTATACGATGTCTTTCTTCCGCGCGGGAAACAGCACATTCCAGAACAATAACATTGAGGGTGAGGACAGAGTCCTGTACCTGTATCAAGTTTCTTACAGCAACTTCACAGGAGGCTCCGTAAGGGCCACGGGCACGGAAGACTACAGGCTTTATAATTCTGGTCCCGGGAACTTATTCCGGAACACCAACTTCACCGCGGCAAGGCAGATAAACTTCTACACAGGCAACGAGTGGTTCAACTACAACAACCAGACCTCCGGAGGCGTGTGGCTGAACAGCTCCCCTAGCGTGCAGTCAACAATAGAAAGAGAACTTTTGAACATGACCCAGACCCTGGTGAAGTGGAACGAAACCAACACCTCCGGCTCTTCCGTAACAATGACCTACAACATAAGTGGCCTGTTCCCCAGCGCCTATTACAAGGTTTACAACAACTCCGTGCTGGCATACGCGAGGCAGACGGATTCCTCGGGTTTCCTGAACTTCACGATACTCCTGGGCTCGGAGCATGAGATAAATGTAGAAAGGGGAGGCGACCCCCCTGTTTTCGGCCACGTGTTAATCCAGGAAACCGCCGAAGAAGAAGAAGAGGAAGGCGAAAGTGACTGGGTTGACGACACTTATGTTGACCAGAACAACGGAGACGTGAACTACGAGGACGACCCGGAAGAGATTTATCTATTTGACCAGATGCTTGAGCCAAGCACGGATAAGGAGGCCCTTGTCAGGTTCAACCTTTCTTCGCTTTCCAGCCAGTCTCTCGTAACCTTCTCCAACCTGAGCCTGTACCTTTACTACAAAAACGCAGCTTCCAGCGACACTTCGGCTTACATGATTACGGAAGACTGGGATGTCGGAACGGTTACATGGAACAACAAACCATCCTACAACTCCACGGCAACAGACAGCGTTTCCATAAGCTCCGCCAGCCAGTGGTACGGCTGGAACATAACCGCGGACGTCCAGAAGTGGCTTGACGGGGCCCAGAACAACGGGACTTACATTGACACCGCGCCTCCCTTCGGAGGCGTAGCCCACCGGAAATTCAGGGACGACGGTAACTCCACACACGGCCCGAAACTTGAGATAAATTTCACGATAAAGGACCAGAGCTGGGCGATGAACCAGAACAACACCCTGCTGAACCTAACCCAGTTTTTCTTTGACCCAAGCGATGAAGACCTTAACTACACTTGCGACATAACCGGGACAGGCATAACTGCGGAGATAAACAACGACACGGGCCTCGTTACCTTGGTGCCGGACACGGGATGGCACGGGACAGAGTACGTGGTCTTCACGGCGACAAACGGTGCCAACACAGAAAACAGCAACAACGTTACGCTAACGGTAGAAGCCTGCGGGGCTTACATAAACGAAGACACGGAACTTAACGGCAACGTGACCGGCTGCACCGATACAATCCTCTACATAAATGCTTCTGACGTGACGCTGGACTGCGCCGGCTATTACATAGAGAGCAGCGGCTCCTACGGCATAAACAACACAGGCCGGGACAACGTCACGGTAAAGAACTGCCTCGTAAACGTAAGCGGGGGCTCCTACGGGATTTATTACAAGGATGCCTACAACGGCACCGTAGAAAACAACACAGTAGCTGTTAGCGGAGACTATGCGCTCTACTTCTCAAACAGCTCCTATGCCAACGTTACGGGAAACAGCCTTGAGGCAAAGGACAGTTATTCCGTATATTTCTATGGAACGGAGGGAGATTTCACCGGGAACAACTTGAGCGCTAATATAAGCGCCTTGTGGCTTTCCTCGGCCTCTGACACCTCGTTCTCGGGTGGCTCCATAAATGCCAACTACACGGACTACAACCTGAAAAATGTTGGCTCCACCAATTCCTTCAGAAACACCAACTTCACTTCTCCCAGGGAAATAGGCTTTTTCTCCTCCAGCGACCGGTTCAACTACAACAACCAGACCTCCGGAGGCGTGTGGCTCAATAGCTCCGTGATAGGCATTGGAACAATTGTTTTGGAAAGAGAACTATTTAACCTGAACCAGTCCCTCCTCCAGTGGAACGAGTCAGATTCAAGCGGCGCAAACGTGGCCGTGACCTACAACATAAGCGGTCTTCTGCCCGGCACTTACTACAAGGTTTACAACAACTCCCAGCCCGTGGACACCCTGCAAACGGATTCATCCGGAGTCCTGCCCTCTTTTGAAATCCAGCTGGGCTCGGAGCACAATATAACCCTGGAAAGTTCCCTGGATTGCGGCTCTTACATAACCGAGGACACCGTCTTAACGGAAAATATAACCGGCTGCGCCGGCACAATCCTTTACATAAACGCCTCGGACGTGACTTTGGACTGCGCCGGGCACTACCTGCAGAGCTGGGGCTCCTACGGCATAAACGTTACTAACAAGAACAACGTCACGGTGAAAAACTGCATAGTGAACATGACAAACA
>CAZCJL010000262.1:0-2600 GCA_964498785.1 uncultured Cytophagia bacterium
AGACTGTTTTTTATGATGTTAGCAAAATTCAGGGTGATTTACTGTGATGTCTGAATATAGTTATTTTGAGAATTAAATGCAATATTTATTTTGCGTTTTATTTTATTATTTTTATTAACTTAAATCTGTTTATGACTTTTTACGAGTTCATCATTATTTAGATTATTTTCTGTTTATAATGCAAGGTAACGGTTGGCGGTATGAAATCGTTGGGGGTTTCGGAGCTACTTTCCTGTCCAGTTACACCAAACTTGATACGTGGCAGAATGATTGCATAACCACTTAAACCCCAATGTTTTATACCGCGTGTTACAAGCATGTAATTTTTACTATTCAATATTTTAATTTCTTAAAATTCATATTAATAATGATTTTAAAATCTAATACCTAAATAAATATTTGGGTAAAAAATATAAAAAATTGGGTCTTGTTTTCTAATTTGCTTGAAGGTTTTCGGCTCATTCGTGTCGTAAATTGTAAATCCGACTGGAAATTGCAGGTTCAAAATAAAGGGCATTTTATAAATATGAAAAGTGAACTTATATCCAATACGAAATTCATTGAAAAGATTAAAACTTTTATAAAATCTGTCCTCACTCTTCTCGTAATACTTCGTAAATCCTGGATAAAGTTGATATTCAGCATGCAATTTTTTCCAAAAATAATGCCTGTATGCAATAATAGGTGAAATATTTACTGAATAACCGGGATATTGAAGCATTTTGGGATAAGTTTCGGTTGCTTTGCCATACCAAAAGCCAAAAATAAAACTGCTTTTCTCAGTTTTTTGGTATTCGTAAATAATTGCAGCAGCATTAAATAAAGGAAGTAATGGGTCAGTACTGATAGAATGTTTTAATTTATAGTGTTTTGTAAATGCAGTATCATTTTGAGCAAAAATATCAGTATAAATAATTGAAAATAATAGTATTAAAAATAGATATTTTGATTTTGTTTTCATGAAAAGAAGTTTATGCCTGTATTTTCCTGATGAAATTATCATAAATATCAACAATTTCGCCTTTAAAATTCAAATCATTTAAATGAGTTCTCATAAAAGCATCACTATCTTCTTTTTGTTCATCGGGAAGTACCAAAGTTATTGGGAATGCTTCGCAATGCTGACATTTTTCACCCGAAAGATTTTTCACCTGATTGAAAACCAGATTATGTCCAAATTTTTCGTCTTTCTTATCAAAAGTACTTCCGCAACAGGTAATAAATATCAGTTTATTGATTTTGCTGATGTGCTTATTTAAAAAATTTTTCAAAGGAACAATAAGTTTCCCCATCCAAATTGGACCGCAAAGTATTACTCTGTCGTAATCTTCAACTTTGCTTTTTAGTTTTGTGTTTCCGAAATTAAATCCCATTAACATAAGCAAATGGACATTTAAGCGTGGTTTAATTTCTTCCATTTCGCATTTCAAATCAGCAGCAATTTTGTTGGCTAAATATCTGTTGCTGTTTTTATGCGAATAGACGTAAACGATTGTTTTCATTAATTCCGTTTTTATTTCAATACTGCTCATTTTTATTATTGCTTGTAACGGTTACGTATATGAAACGTTGCGCATTTCGAAGCACTTTCGTATCAGATCGTTGCTGCCGCTGATTAAATGTTATGTTGCTTAAAATTAGCACTATCTGCGCAATGTTTTATGACCGGCTGTTAGCACCAGTTATTTTTCTAATTCTTTATTAAATCCCATTTTTATATAATCAAGTTCATTTCGGTGTAGTTCTCGCCCTTTAAACTCCGAGTAAATCTCATAAGTATCATCCAATGTATTTACTCCGATGTCATAACAAGCTCGACCCCATTTGTAAAGAGCAATACCTAATTTTGTACTAAAAACACCTGGTTTAATCTGTATACCGTCATACTCGTGTCCTTTAATTTCAGTAAAAAAATCAAGTTTTCCACCTTCTGCTGTTTCAGCTAAAATGTAATCCTTTAATTCTTTTTTTGAAGGGAGCATAATGTCTGATGGTTTATTTTTATCAAGCTTTTCATTTTTTATCAAATCAACCACCGCTTTTTCAATATCATCGTTTCTAATTATTTGAAAGCTCTTTTGATTGAATTTTAATATCCCATTCTTAATTATTGCAGTCGAGTCATATTTTTCATTTAGTAGCTCATTTGCTCTGTTTTCTGTAATATCTCCTTTTAGATTACATGGGAAAGTCAATTGCTTATTTTTTGACATAATTACCACCATAAATTCTCTATTTGGGTCATTTAGTAAAACTATCATTGCGACCATTTTGCTTTGTTTGGTCAGAATAAAGAAATCTGATTGTAATTTTATAGCAGCGTTTTCAATTTGCTCAATTGATGGATTATCTGAAATATAAACGGAGGATTGCTTATTCTCAATATTATTTCTCAATGTGTAGTAATTTGAAATCAAAAGAAAATCATCGATAGTTTTTTCACTTGTCGATATCGAGTTAAAAACTGGATTTCCATTATTATCAGTCTGTCCGAATAATTGTCCAATTGAAACAGTAATCAAAAATGCAATTGTTATTTTTCTAATTATCACTGATTATCATTATGTTTTAGAAACCTTCAAATTGATTAGAGGTTTGAG
>CAZCJL010000263.1:0-2596 GCA_964498785.1 uncultured Cytophagia bacterium
ATCATAAGTCTGATTTTTTTGTAAAATGTCATTCCGGGCTTGTCCCGGAATCTCCGAATTATTATATAGTTAGGGGATTCCTGCATTCGCAGGAATGACGCCAAAAAATGACTTATGATACAGCCCCGACACCTGAATAGTTACATTCTATTTTGAATTCACCTTTGACAAATAAAGAATCTTATCAACGAACTATAACAAAGACATCAACTTAGTTGAACGATATGCTTTGTCGGGCATTTGATCCGGAGCATGCCGAAGGCCTCGTTAGAATAATAAAAAAAAAAGACTACCGCTATTTAGAATAATGCGTTTCGTCATGGCGTGTGTGCGGTTTATGAATTATTGAAGTTAAGGGATTTTTATTCTGACAGACATAGAAAATTTTTCATTTTGGGAAAAATTATTTCATTCTGAAAAAACAACTGAATCATTTATGAAGTACATTGTCGTTATTTAGTACTGTTTTTTAATAAGTTAAAAATTTTAAATTTTCTGGTACTGTATTTGTTTACTAAGAGACCTTTTAAGATAAAAAGCAGAATACAATGAATACTCTATATCCAATCTACCTCAAATTATTTAAAAAGAATTGTATTGTTATCGGTGGTGGCACAATTGCTTTTCGAAAGGTAGAAGCGTTATTAGCTTCTCAAGCAAATGTCACAATTATTACTCCGCAGCTCTGCTCTTCTCTCAGCAAAATAGTGGATGAAGGTATTTGCGAGCACATAAATCGCGTCTATAAAAGCGGAGATATTGAAGATGCATTTCTCGTTATCGCCGCGACCAATAATCCTGAAGCGAACAAACGAATATGGGAGGAGGCAAACTCACTTAACCTGCTTGTTAATATCGTCGATGTTCCGGAGTTATGCAATTTTTATGTCCCAGCAGTGGTTCGGGACGGAGATTTGGCAATCGCTGTTTCGACGAATGGCAAGGCGCCATATCTGGCAAAGCGCATAAAACAACGTTTGGAGCATGACCAATTTTCACATAAAATAAGCGAAAAAATTACGTTGATAGATAAACAAAGATTAAAATTAAAAACTAACTATCCACATGATATTGAAAAACGTGAAACTGAAATTAAAAAGTTTATCAATCGTTTGATAGAAAAATGGGACTAATTGTAACCGGAATAAATCATACAACTGCTCCTGTTGAACTCAGAGAAAAACTCTCTTTCGACCAGGCGTCTGCTAAAATAGCGAATCAAAAATTGATTGAATGGAATATTGTAGAGGAAGCAGTTACGTTGTCAACATGTAATCGTACAGAAATTTACGGCTTTGTTTCTGATTCTTCAAATTTAAATGGTCAACTTTCAAAGTTCATAACTCAATTTAAAATCCAGCATAATGATCTACCCGAACAACTGTTTTATCATAAGAAGGATCATGATACAGTAAATCACTTGTTTCGGGTTGCAGCAGGATTAGATTCAATGGTCATTGGTGAAAATCAGGTATTAGCTCAAGTTAAACAAGCGTACAGTTTAGCCACTGAATCAAACACAACAGGATCGACATTAAACAAACTGTTTCATTCTGCATTTCGAACAGGAAAAAGAGTTCGTGCAGAAACGAAAATCGGAGCGGGTTCAATATCGGTTGCTTCTACTGCAATAGATCTTGCAAAAAAAATCTTCCAGGATATAAGCGGTAAGAAAATACTTCTTATCGGCGCCGGAGAGATGGCAGTAGAAACTCTCTCACAATTAAATTCGTGTGGAATCAGACAAACATATATCATAAATCGCACAATGAACCGTGCCACGACGCTCGCGAAAAAATTTGGCGCGGAAACATTTCCGTACGATAAAATAATACCCGCACTTGCGTTATCTGATATCGTCATTGCATCCACAGCAGCGCCGGAACCGATTATTTCGTCCGAAATGATCAGAAACGTAATGTTGAAAAGAAAGAACCGTCCGGTTTTTTTTATCGACATCTCGGTTCCTCGAAATATCCAGCCTGGCGTTAAAAAAATTTACAATACTTTTTTATACGATATCGACGATTTGGAAGCTATTGTTATAGAGAATATCGGAAATCGCAGGATTGAAATTCCAAGGGCAGAGAGTATTGTTAACGAGGAATCAAATAAATTTATGGAGTGGCTGAAACAAAAACCAGCCATTTACACCATCCGTCAAATTCAGGAACATTTCGAATCCATTCGAGAGGAGGAGATTCATCGCAATCGTAAACATTTTAAGGAAGAAGACTGGGAACAAATGGAAAAATTTTCAAAGACCCTGATGAAAAAATTTCTGCGTAGCCCGATAATGCGCGTTAAATCCTGCTCTAAAACGGACAATTTATGTGAACGTTGCACTGTTAAAGACGTGCTCGGATTGGAGTCGGTGTCGTGAAACAGAAAGTGATAATCGGTACAAGAGGCAGCAGATTAGCATTAGTACAGACAGAGATTGTTCGTTCTTTGTTGCAAACTCATTATCCGACGTTGACTGTCGAGAGCCAAATCATTAAAACCAAGGGCGATATCATTCAGGATACCCCGCTGTCAAAGATCGGCGACAAAGCATTGTTCACCAAAGAAATCGAGGATGCACTACTTCGGGGCG
>CAZCJL010000264.1:0-2561 GCA_964498785.1 uncultured Cytophagia bacterium
TCGACCAGTCCGTCGGCCTGCCGGCCAACCAATGCTTGACCGACCGGTAGTAGTCCCGGTAGGCCAAGATCGACGGATGGTCCTCGTTCAGCGGCTCGTCAGCGATCGGCCGCTTGTAGTGCCTGGGCATGGCTTGCGCCCAGGGGGTCAGGGGCTCGGACCGACAGGCCTGCCGGGCTACGGCCCGACAGACATCCAACACTTCCAGAGAAGCGTGGTCCTTGCCCGTGCGATAGGCGAACTCGAAGCCCAGGCAGTACCCGAGCTTCAACGCCCACTGAAAGTTACCCCAGGACTCAGCCACCCACCTCGTGCACGGATGGTGCAGGTGGGTGGACTTGTAGAGTCCCGGAGCGTCGATGCCCCGGAGCCGGAGGGCGGTGGACAACAGCTGGGCTGTCTCCTTGGTCTGGCTGCGCAGGTGGTCGTCCACCTGCCAGCGGGCCGCCCACATGGGCTCCGGGTGCAGGACGAAGAGATTCAACTAACCCTCCTTGGCCGCGTCCTTCAGCTGCCGAAGGATCTCGTTGAGCGGCCGGAAAACAGCGGGCGTCGTGTGCTGCGCCCGGCACTCCATGCGCAGCGGCTCGCCCCGGCCGCCCAGCTGGATCTCGAGCGACTGCGACTTCTTGCTTTTACCCTTGATGACGTAGGGCACGTCAATCAGCTCAAGGAAGCTGATGACGTCCTCGCCCGTGCTGTTGTTGGACAGCACGGGCGGCCACTTGCGGCCGGGCTTGGGCGCGGGCGGCGGCGGGGGCGCGGGCGGCGGCGGGGGCGCGGGCGGCGGCGGGGGCTCGGGGGATTCTGTCTGCGCGGTCACAATCTCCGCGCCCGAGCCCTCCCGCGCCTCCCAGAGCTCCAGGAGCTCGGTGATCGCCCGCTCCGGGTCCTTGGCTACCTCCCGGGCCCGGGCCTGGTGGACCTCCGCACCGTCGGCCGCGACGTACCGGGCCAGCGCCCCGAGGTCGTCGACGAACAGCCGCGGGTTCTTGGCCAGCGGCTGGCCGTTGGCCACGGGCCGGCGCTTGCCGCGCTTGGCCCCACAGGCCTTGACCCAGGCGTAAGCCGGGCCCTCGGTCACGCCGAACAGCTGCCCGACGCCGACCGCGGTCAGCAGAATCTTGCCGTCCTCCCGGCCGGCCAGCGGGACGCCGGTCGGGCCGACCGCGATGACCTCGATGTCCGGGAACCTCCGTTGATATTCCCGGGGCTCGGGACTGGGCTCGGGCGGGGGCTCGGGCTCGCAGTCGCCGGCCTCGGCCTCGGCCAGTTTCGGCAAGGGCCCCGGCCGTTCCACCTCGTCGATCAGTTCGAGGAGCGAGGTGCCCAGCGCCTCGATCCGTTCGGCGATCGCGTCCTCGAGCGCCGCGATCTGCTTCTCGGTCGAGACCTCCAGGAGGCCGAGGGTCTTGTTGACCTGGTTCAGGCTGACGGCCCGTTCGTCCGATTCCAGCACGAGATCGAACCGAACCTCGTTCTCAGTCAGCAGCTGCTGGGTGCGGACCATGCGCGTCATCTGCGCCTGGTCCTCGGTGTCAAACCCAGCGATCAGCAGGAGCTTCATGCGGCACCTCCTTTGTGCACGTGGCCCAGCTTGGCTTCGTGGTAGGTCGGGGCGACCTCCAGGCCCTCGAGCGGCCGCCAAGCGTTGTAGAGGTCGGCCAGGAACCATTTAATCATCTGTCGCTTGGCCATGACGTCCCGGCGCTTGGGACTGACCCACCCGTAGCCCTCGACCTGCTGACCGTCGTTCTGCTGGCCATAGATTCGGTGGCTCGCGAGCCGGTGCTTGCGATCGTCGTACAGCGCCTTGTACCGGTCGCCGGCCTTGACCAGGCAATCGGCCAGTACCCCGGCCATCTTGGTCTTGACGAAGGGGTTGTACGTCAGGCCCTTGCGGGTCTGCGTGTTCCCCTGGGCGTCCTGGTACTCGATGTCCCGCTGGTGGGCCACCGAGCGGTTGCGGCCGCGACCGTCCGACCCCACGTCCAGCCCGCAGTACTTCCAGAGCGAGCTGGGGTAGCGGGCCTTGTGGATGTCGATCTCGGCGATTATCACGCCGGCCATGGCCGGGCCGCAGCCCTTGACGCCCTTCAAGAACTCCTCCCAGATCGGGAAGTCCGGGAGGAGTTTGCTGATGATGCCGGACGGACCGAGGATTCGCTTCTCCTGGTCCAGGAGCTGGTCGAAGCAGAAGACCAGCGAGAGCTCGGCGAAGTTGCTGATCAGGCCCTGGCCGTAGGCCTCGTACTTACGGAAATCGGCCAGGGTGAGGTCGACCGGGTAGTCGCGCTTGGGGCGGGGACGGCGCCCCATCTTCAGCTCGACGATCGCCTCCGTGATGAGTTTGAACTCGTCGCGGATCCGCTTGAGGAGCTTGTCGTCCTCCCCGTCAGCGGCTTCTTCCTTCTTGCCGGGCTCGACGCCCAGCTTTGTCTTGAAGTTGGCGCAGATCCTGAGACCTGTCGCCATTCTGAGGTGCTGCAGGTCATAGGCCCCCCGCACGTGGGCACGAAGGAGATGTCGGTCTCCCATGGCTTGTCTCCTTTCAGGAGTCT
>CAZCJL010000265.1:0-2544 GCA_964498785.1 uncultured Cytophagia bacterium
ATTTAAAGAGAATCCGAAAGCTTTGATGCACACCATCAATTATTGAATGGATACTGTTCTTCCAAGTATATACCACCTTTTTTCATACTGTGAATGTCTCGTATCATCAGCAATAATCCGTGGCTCATTGAAAAAAACTTGTTCAGACTCGTTTCTTGTGACGTGGTGACGAATCCAATTTTTATCGGCATTTCCTTTGTCCCAGTCAAATCCGACACACTTTGATAGTATGGCTTCCATAGTATCTGTATATTACAAAAATATACACTAATTTTCAATAGAAATTATATGAAATTTGACACAGTGTTATTTTCTAAATTTTTGTATGAAGCATTTCATAAATTTCTCTTGATTTTTACAATATTTTATTGTACTATACGTACATAATGTACATTTAAAAGGTGTGAAAATGATAGCAAAAATAACCACAGCCGAAGCGAGAAAGAACCTTGCTGAAATAGTAAACAATGTTGCTTATGGCAAAGATACAGTTATTCTTACCCGAAGAGGAAAAGCACTTGCTGCTCTGGTATCCATTGATGATCTCAAGCTTCTACAACAACTCATAGACGAACAAGATATCAAAGATGCCTGGAAAATTAAAACTGAAGAAACGGGAGAAAATATTAAGTTATCCGACTTAAAAAAGGAACTTGATCTTTGAAATACACAATTGAATTGAAAAAATCGGCTACCAAAACATTACGCAAACTACCCAAATTAATCCAAAAAATAATTGTTTTGGTTTCATCTCAATAATCCGCTCATAACCGATATAGCATATTAATCGTAATGTGTCCACATTCGAATAATCTTTACGACTTTTTTATCTTGGATGACTTGATAAACAATTCGATGTTGTATGTTAATGCGGCGGGAGTAAGCTCCTGAAATATCTCCAACTAATTTCTCAAACGGAGGTGGTTTCTGGTATGGATCATTTTCCAATATTTTTAATATTTCAAGAGCTTTTGATTTTAAACCAGAGGAACTCATTTTTTTTGCATCTTTTTGAGCTTGTTTTGTATAGACTATTTTCCATTTTCCCATTCAAGCTCCTCAGAACATTCTTCGAGTGGAGTTTCCAAACCCTCTTTTATTGATTCTCTCATGCCCGGAATTGAAAGCAAATATAAAGTTTCCTGTATCGCTCTCCAATCATCTTCGGATAGCAGAACTGCATTTGTGCGTTTACCGGTGATTTGAATTGGTTCATGGAGTTTCGCCGTTTCGTCGATGAGTTGATACAGGTTCGATCTGGCTTTTGTTATGCTTATCGTTTTCATGTTAAAGCTCCAAATTTTAGCGTACGTCATAATGTACGTTAATTATTTTAAAAAATCAAGAAGAATTTTATTGATCTTATTTTCATGAACGAACATTTCACAGTTACCGCTGCCGCCATACACGAATTCGGAAGTTGATCAGTCGTGGTGCAGTGGAGAAACAGGCAGTCGTGGTCGGCATCAGCAGCAAAGGTTACTGGCAGTTTGCAGAGACTTATGGCTGCCTGTCTTCCAGTCGCTCTGCAATTGTCCCCGGATTTCCTTCTTTATATCTCGTTACATTAGGTACAGTTGAATTGTCTTTGAAATTTCCGATTTATTCAAATTATCATTTACTTTAACCCAGTAGTGTCCGTTTATAACTCGAATAAATTTAACACACAAGGATAGTCCGGCAGGTGTTTTTTTGTTAAATTCCGGAAAATCAAAAAGGAATTAAAGGTAAGCCGATTTTAAATCGACATTCCTGCATACCGCAGCGCCCACCATTAAGTTGACAAAAGTTAATTGAGTCTCAAGAAAATTACAAATGCGTTGTTCCGCTTTAACAGAATAGAACTGGCTTGACATTATCATTATACTTACGTATATTTTAACGTCCCAATATCCATGTATTAGAATTGAGTAAAAACCATGAAAGTAAAAGAACGCACGGCAAAATATAAATCTCTCCCACAAACCTATACTTACGATGACTACTTAGAACTGCCAGATGACGGAAAACGTTATGAAATTATTAACGGAAAACTGCTAATGGTTCCAGCGCCTTATACGATTCATCAGGAAGTGAGCGGTAACCTGGAATTTCAACTACGACTCTATATTGAAAAAGAAAAAGTTGGAAATATTTATCATGCGCCAGTTGATGTTGTTTTGAGCGAAACCAATGTCGTCCAACCCGATATCTTATTTATTTCGAGCGAACGCAATGTTATCATTACAGAAAAGAATATCAGCAGCGCCCCGGACTTAATCATCGAAATCATTTCTCCGTCTTCCGCGTACTACGATTTAATCGAAAAGAAAGAGCTTTATGAAAAATATGGCGTCAAAGAATACTGGCTGGTGGATCCGAGGAAGCAGTGGATTGAAATATATATTAATAAAGAAAACACTTTTCAACTGGATCAGCGGTGTGAGAAAGAAGGAAAAGTTCACTCATTTGTCTTAAAAATTTTTTATTTAGACTTAACAAATATATTTCGTATCCATTCAATAATTGATGGTGTGCATCAAAGCTTTCGGATTCTCTTTAAAT
>CAZCJL010000266.1:0-2509 GCA_964498785.1 uncultured Cytophagia bacterium
AAATACGACATAGAGGCAATCGTCCATATCTACCATAAAATATTGAGAAGATACAGGTAATTTAACTCAACTATATTATTAATAATGACTACATTCTTTATTAAACGTCAATATAAAAAAACCCCGGCGAAGCTTCAACCCTTCGCACGGGGTGTTACCTCATTATGAAAGATCAATGGAGAAATACCATGATGCATCTTAAATAATGAGGATAGTAAATTGAGGGAGACGGGGTATTTGATTATTTTATATCATGCTTGCTCAGTTTGTTGTAAAATCCTCTGCGACTTAAACCTAAAAGCTCTGCGGCCTCGGTTCTGTTATTATTGACAGCACCCAGCGCCTGGATAATCATTTCTCGTTCAATTTTTTTAAGAGGCGTCCCCACTTGAAAACGAATACCTGATTTCTTCTTTTGTTTGGATCGGAATCGATCCGGAAGAAGCGCCGGCGTAATAACATTCGTCTCACATTCAACAACTGCTCGTTGAATCACATTTTTTAATTCCCGCACATTGCCCGGCCAGTCGTATTCAACAAAAAGCTGATGACAATTGGAACTTATTTTTTTAATTTTTTTATCAAATTTAATATTGAATTCACTCAAAAAATGATCCACAAGCGCCGGAATATCTCCTTTCCGATCTCGCAGCGGCGGTATTGATATACGGAACACATCCAACCGGAAATAGAGGTCGTTCCGGAAACTTTTTTTCTGTATTAATTTTTCCAGGTCGGCATTAGTGGCAGCAATGATGCGAGCCTTGTTCTGGATTGATCTTTTTCCACCCAACATGCGAAAGCTATTATTTTCAAGCATACGCAACAGGCTAACCTGGGTTTTAGTATCTATCGATCCGATTTCATCTAAAAATACTGTGCCATTTACGCCTCTTTCAAAAGCGCCCTTATTATCAGTGATTGCATCGGTAAAAGCCCCTTTTTCATGCCCAAACAGCGCACTCGCCATTAATGTTGTTGGTAGCGCACTTAAATTAATCGGGATATACGGTCCGTTGCGGCGCTTGCTAAAACGGTGAATTGCTGCTGCTGCCAGCTCCTTTCCAGTCCCGCTTTCCCCAATGAGTAAAATGAGAACATCTGTCGCCGCTGCTTTGATAATCTGTGTATAGACGCCTTGCATAACATAAGAACTACCGATAAGACCATCAAGCCTGTCCACGGTTTTATGCCGCTTTATTGCTGAAATTGGGTCCATTTTTGTAGCTTTCTAAATGTGAATTTTTGTTTTAATTTTACGAATTATTAAAACGTTACGATCATCCGAAATCTAATCGAACGACCCGACGGTAGTTGTCGTCCTTCGAATAAATTCATCCATCGGTATTTTGATAATCTCGGTATTATTGTCGATGTTAAAACAAATATCCGGTTGTTTAAATAACTTTCGGCTGCAATACACTCGTACATTATTAATGGAATCCAATAGCGATAATACGCTATATTCAATATCGGGAAAAGATTTATGGTATTCATCTTCACTGACAATGCGTACAGAACGTACCCCGGATAACATCTTAATATGTTCAAGATTTATTGATTCTGAATCAGCCAATAACAATATTGCATATTTATTATCCAGATTAAGTATCGACGTCTTACATATTTCACTCGTCCCACAATCCTTTTTCTCGCTATCCTGCCCGGGATTTTTTGAACAGGAAATATACTTAACATCCCACGAATTAAGGTACTTTTTAAGGCTGGACTCTTTTGACATAAGACTCTCTTTATTATTCACAGAATCATTATAAAAAATGGTGACCTTTATCCTCTGTTGCCAACTTTCCTTCTAAAACGATTTGATACTCGCCTGTTTTGGAATCGATTCGTAATACGTTCGCGTTACAGGCTTCCGAGCTTTCCAGCATGTTCGAGATTTGCCTTCTTAGCGTTGTTGGCGGGATATTGGCGTCCTTGATAATTTGTAAATCATAAACATTAAATTTTATCATCGTTAACTCCACAAAATTATCGGTTATTGATTAATATAGAGACGTTGCTTTTCCACATCGGGGCTCATATAAACGCTCTGATTATTCACCGTTTCAATTGCGTTTAATAATTCATCTGAAAGAAAATCTTTTAATACAAAACCAGCAGCCCCATTGTTGAGAATGTTATCAACGATAACTTTTTGATAATGTACTGAGGTTGCAATAATTTTCATCGCCGGAGTTTGATCCTTGATTCGGATTGTAGCCTCAATACCATTCATTACCGGCATACTAATATCCATGATAATCATATCAGGTTTCATTTTTTTTGCCATAAAAACTGCCATCTTCCCGTTCTCTGCTTCTCCCGTCAATTCCATCTCCGGATGCTTTTTAATAATTCCGCTTAGTTGCTGTCGCACAAGCGGATTATCATCTACAATTAAAATTTTTGTTATCATATTTTGCCTTCATATTTGTTCAGTATCTATCACATAAAAGTATCTTCTCAATATTTTATGGTAGATATGGGCGCTTGCCGCTATGTCGTA